>SFHC01000004.1 GCA_004555725.1 [Eubacterium] saphenum | reverse complement strand
TGAAATATGAGGAGTATTAAAGCCAAAAATCTCGGGTGGAAAAATATTCCATCCGAGATAAATTAAAAATACTTACACACTTAACTTGACAATCCCGTTAGCTCCCATCATCGCAGATGTTGTGATATTTCCCGGGCCGATGACGATTCCAGTCAGGATGATTCCCGGTCCGATCTTGCGCATAATATTCCGAAAACTTAATTTTGGCACATCTGCCGGATCAAAACCGAGGCGTTCCTTTGCCGGACGGCTCATATCAATGTTTTCATTAATCATTCTTTATTCTCCTGTTTCTGCAGAAAAAGGGATGCGCGGCAGGATTCCTGCGCTGCACATCCCCTGCAGTATCTGTGATCAGTCTATTTGATCTATTGTTTACTGTCCACTATTTCTGGAACTTGGACATATCTACCTTGTATCCGTCCGGGTAGCTCTTCTCCAGACCCTTATTGACCCAGTCCTTCTGTCCCTGATCCAGAGGCAGAACCGGCTTTCTCATGTAAGCGTTACTGAAGATGCCTCTCTGATGCAGAGCTTCCTTCAGTCTTGCGTGTGCCTCTCCAGATGGCTGACCGCCGCCGTAAATAGCCTGGCTGATCGGGTAGATGCGATCGGACCACTCCTGTGCTTCCTTCAGTGTATGATTCTCCGGGTGAGAGAATACATCCCATGCGCCTGTGATCAGCTCCGGAACGCAGCCTGCGAAACCGATCAGTGCACCGTCCATGCCGGTGAACCATGTTACACACAGTGTCTCGTCATGGCAGGTAATCAGGGAAATGTCCGGGCAGTCCTTTCTCAGCTCACGTACGTCATGCTCATAGATTGCGGTAACACGAGTTCCCATCTTGATGCACTTAACGTGATCGATTTCCTTGCACATCTTCTTCAGTGTCTCAACCGGATAGAATGCCTTGGATGTTGCCGGATAGAGGTGGATAACGATATCAATGTCTGCGCCTTCAGCAACATCCTTTACGAACTCAAACGGAGCATCCGGGTTCATTCCGAAACGCAGCCACATATGAGGCGGCATGAGCAGGATTGCGTCTGCACCGGCTTCTTTTGCAGCCTTGGCATCTTCAATTGCGCCTGCAGTGTTCTCACAGTTAACACCGGAAACAATGGTCATCTTGTCTCCGCACTCTTCCGCTACGATCTGCGTAACTCTCTTGCGTTCTTCTCTGGTCAGTCCGGTGATTTCTCCTGTATGACCATTGCATACGATGCCCTGGATTCCTTTATCATAAAAACTCTTGATCCAGCGGAGGTATGGTCTGAATTCTGCCTCATTGATTGTGCCGTCTTCATTCATCGGAACTGCAACTGCCGGGAAAATTGTTTTGAAATTCTTTACCTTTGCCATTTTATTGTTCTCCTTTTCCTTTACCCCTATAGGGCGTTTGAATATGACTGGTTGTTTGAAGTTGTTTAAGTTTGAAGTTGAGTTTGAGTTGTTTCAGTCAGCAGACTGACTGATTTTAACTGCATGAATTTGCTCTTGCTTTAATTGACTTTCGTTTGCAAACGTTTGTATATGCAATCGTTTGCATCAGCTTATGTCTAATTTATATCATTCTCGTTTTCAATCGTCAATGCGATTTTCATGCTCTGCAACTTTTTGCATACGCAATGCAAGAATTTGCAGGAAAATCTACCACGCTGAAATTTCAACGTTTATCTACGTCTCATCATCTCTGTATGCATTTTCGCAACATCATGTATTGATGCAGCCTCGGCAAATCAGCATCTCCTCCTTTTCTTGCCCATTTTCTTTTGTCCAAACAAACGATTGCATATGTGAGGATCCATTGATATACTGACTATAGATATATACACGGATATTCAGAAAGGATGAGAGTCATGGCAACACTGAAAGATGTAGCAAAACTGGCGCATGTTGATGTCAGCACAGTATCGCGGGCACTGAACAATACGTCTTACGTCCACCCAGACACCAAATCCCGCATCATGGCAGCCGTCAAGGAGCTGAGTTATCAGCCAAATCTGCTTGCAAAAGGGCTGAAACAGGGGAAAAGAAAAACGATTGGCATTGTTATCCCGAAATTGACCTTTTCGATTTTTGCAGATGTAGCATCGGGGGCAGAAGAAACTGCACGAAAACATGGCTATGCCAGTCTGATCTGCAATACAGACGATGACAAAAATATAGAAAAAGAAAGCCTGAATCGTCTGAGGAACGGATTAGTCGATGGTATACTGATCGTCGGAACCGGTGGAAACAAGCGGCTTCTGCGGGACATTCAGGCAAGCGGCATCACGATCATGCAGATTATCCGCGAGCAGGACCCGACACTCTGCAGCATTGTCGCAGATTACAAGGCTATCGGGTACCACTCCGTACAGCATCTTTATGAACGCGGCTGCAGAAAAATCGGACTGATTAACGGTTCGATGGAAATCCCCCCGTATGCGCAGCGTTTCCAGGGATATAAAAAAGCAATCAAAGAACATCATCTGGAAGAAATTACAGCAGAACGCGAAGGTTTCTCGACACGCGATGTTCATTACGGATATGAATGTACGCTGGATCTTCTGGAAAACAATGACTCGGTCGATGCTATCCTGGCGGCTACAGATGCGCAGGGAATCGGCGTGCTCCGTGCGCTGAAAGAACAGCATATTTCTGTACCAGAAGAAATAAAAGTTCTGAGCATGACCGGATACCAGATCGGAGGCGCACTGGAAACTTCCCTGACATCCATGGAACTTCCGAGTTTTGAAATCGGGACACAGGCGGCAGAGATGACGATCCGCGCAATTGAAGCGGATGACGATCATAAACCATCTCTCCAGCACCTGGAATTTCCTGCACATCTGGTAGATCGGGAAAGCACGGAAACCGTCTCGTCCCGTACAACAGAAATGGAAACGTTCACTTTGTAAAAGCGGTGCCGCAGATACGAACCAACATCTGTCACTCCAGAGCCCATAAAAAAAGCCGGCTGGCCCAGATTGTACCGGATTCCAGTCGGCGGTCATGAGAGCACCGGGTTTCCCCCGCCCATTCTATTTTGCCTGTTCTTCAATAATGGTCTTCACGATCTGCGGCACGCCTTCCTCTACCACACGCACAGCACAGCGCACGCAGTCTTCACAGGAACTCAGCATGCGATGGGTTTTTACACCCTTCAGGTCTTCGCAGCTGACTGCACCTGTTTCGGACTTAAATTCCTGCACCATCTCTTTCGCGATTTTGCGCATCGGGATACCGGTGTCGTTTTTCAGTCCGGCCACCATTATGGCGCCGCACAGCGCTCCACAGGTCGCCTCCATGCCGCCCATGCCGAGCCCAAAGCCGGATCCCATCTTGTCCAGAGTTTCCTCCGGAAGGTTCAGTTCATCCTTATAAGTTTTCAGGATGGCCTGACAGCAGTTGCACCCGTGTGTTTTATAATATACCGCCTGTTCCTCTTTGTTCATGATCGTCTTCCTTTCTTACATGATTCTGTTCCCATTATAGCCCATTCGGAACACAGCCGCCATATACTTTCTCAACCAAAGATGCACCGCACCGTAAAGCTCTCGCATGCCATTACTTTCCCATCATCAGATGCTCCCGTCCCAGAGCCTGCTGCAGAAACGCCACCGCCTGCTCCAGCTCTTTCTTATAAACGGCAATCGAATACACCCGGTCCGTCATCTTGGGACAATTCTTCGCGCGGTTATAATCTCGCACGTCTACCGAGCCGCCTCAGCCGCAGCCTGCCGGCACATCACTGTCCAGCACATAGGTCTTGACCGCAAACCCATTATCCTGAAGCATCTGGAGCGCTTCCTGATACTCTTCCGGATCGTGTGTGCGGTATATCGTTTTTCTCTTCAAAAACTCAAACATCCGAATCTCCCTTCTGTCCCGCATCTTACGTACATAAATAATACCCGGATATTCGCAAAATACGCTTGCGCACAATCGAATTCCAGAAACACCTCTAAGAGAATATCTTTCCCGCAAACACCGCAGATTCAGTATAGACATGAAAAACGAAGCTTCTGCACCGGGAAATGTTCACGTTCTCCCTTGCAGCAGCTCCGTCTATAATCATTTGTATTAATCTACGATCGTATCCACGATCTGTTCTGGAGTAATACCCATAATTCCGCCGTTCTGAAGCTGTTCTTTCACGACCGGAAGGAGTTCTTCACGCCGCATCGGCACTCCCTGAAGACGATTCTCCAGAGCCTGAATATCAGCCGCACTGAAAAAATCACCAGTGAACTGTATCTGATCAATTTTTCCTCTCTTCACGTTCAGCGCAGCGCGCAGCTGTCCTCCCGGGAAACGCTTTTTCTGCACCAGCTGAAATTTTGGATCGTGTCCGTAAACAGCGTCCCAGCTGCGGAATTTCTCGTCCGCCAGTTCTCGGATCCTGCGGTCATCCGCTTCTGTTACAGTATAGACGGAACCGTGTTTCCCCAGAATCGCAGACACCATCAGCTGTTTAAACTCATCCGGCGTCATGCCATCGGGGAGAAACTCAGAAAGATTGCAGACTCGGCTCCGGATGGAACGGATGCCCTTGGACACCAGCTTATATTCATCTACTGTCGTTGCTTTCACCATGGCTTCCACATCGGTGTCGAACAGCAGCGAACCGTGATGAACGGTTGCGCCGTCCAGCTTGTACTGTGCGGTCCCGGAAAATTTTCTGCCCCCTGCGGTCAGATCATTGCGGCCGTTAAACTCCGCCGGGACGCCGAGATCGCGCAGTGCCTTCAGTACCGGCTCCAGATATTTCTGAAAGTCAATCTCTCCTTCTCCGCCCTGCGTGATAAAGGAATACTGCCAGCCGCCTTCATCCGTATAGATTGTTCCTCCTCCGGAAAGGCGGCGGACCACATGAATTTCGTGATCTTTCGCGTAGTCGAGATCAATTTCTTCCCTTGTATTTTGATATTTGCCGATCATGAGCGTCGGCGTCGTCTGCCAGAACAAAAATACCGGCTCCGGCATTCTCTTTTCTACGGTAAAGTAGTACTCCAAGCCAAAATTATAGTATACATCTGTGCTTCCTGTTTCAATCCAGATCATTCTGCCCTGCTTTCTGATACAGCCTCAACCGCTTCTGCCGCGCGGTATGAACTTCTCACCAGCGGCGTGGACGTCACAAAACGGAAACCCTTGGCCAGCGCCATCTCCTTATAGTGATCGAATTCTTCCGGTGTAACATAGCGCTGAAGCGGATAGTGCTGCGGGCTCGGCTGCAGGTACTGTCCAATCGTCAGAATGTCACATCCCGTATCTACCAGATCATCCAACAGAGCATCAATCTGCTCTTCTGTTTCACCGAGGCCGACCATGAAACCGGTTTTGGTCAGCACGTTCGGATAAGTCTCCTTGACATAGCGCAGAACGTCCAAAGAGCGCTCATAGCGAGCTTCCGGACGGACCTGCGCATACAGCTCCTTTGGCATCTCCACGTTATGGTTGAACACATCCGGACCGGCCTGCAGCACGATGTCCAGGCAGTCATGACTGCCCTTCAGGTCGGAAGTCAGCACTTCCACGGTTGTTCCCGGGCACAGCTCATGCAGCTGATGCAGGCACTCTGCGAACTGGCCGGCTCCCCCATCCGGAAGATCATCCCTGGTGACCTGTGTAATGACAACATGGCGCAGGCCCAGCTTTTTTGCCGCCTTTGCCAGATTCTCCGGCTCATTCGGATCGACCTCTTCCGGCGCCGCATGTGTGACATTGCAGAACCGGCAGTTTCTGGTGCAGTGGCTGCCCAGAATCATGAACGTTGCGGTGTGCTTCATAAAACATTCCCCGAGGTTCGGACAATTTGCTTCATTGCAGACGGTATTCAGTTTCAGATCCTTCATCAGGGAAGCAACTTCCTGAACCGCCTTCGGATCATACGGAACCTTCAGCCAGTCCGGCTTCTTCATCGGTTTAGTCATTGACACTCACCTCACCGATCGTTTCTCCGCAGGCAACGACATCGCCCTCTTCCGCAATCTGTTTTTTCATCACTCCGTCTTCTTCAGCTTCGACCTGATTGACCACCTTATCCGTCTCAATCTCATAGAGAGGTTCTCCCTTCTTGAACGATTCACCCTCTTCTTTCAGCCACGCACAGAGGACCCCGTCCTTCATCTCATCACGCAGCTTCGGCATCTTTATTTCCCTTTCCATAATGAATAACTCCTTTCGCAAGCATTTCAGCACTTTTCTCATAATCACAGAATCAGGTCCGCCAGATCTTCTGGCGAATCAGTGACAGTTTCCGCAGCATTCACGATCTCCGAAACGCCCAGACGCAGCCCTTCAAAAGCAGCGCCGGCATTCTCCGAAACCCCATCTCCGTCCAGTTTCATCTCCTGAATGATCCCCTTCTTCGCACTATAGTATAGATGGCACGATTTTCCATTCACAATTCCATCTGTTTCACAGGTAAATTTAGGTGATCTTCCGTAATTCCATTTCCAGTCGCTGTATTTTTCTGTTTCCAGCCGGCGTGCCTCCGCCAGTTCCTCTTCTGTCATCGACACACGTTTCACATTTTCCGGATAATGTTCCAGCAGCGCATCCCGAAAATCCAGAATACCGCCTCCGTTCCAGAATGGTTTGATATTGCCGACTTCCGCAGGATTCGACAGAGTCGCGCGGGAAACATATTTTCTTCCTTCCCGTCCGGACACCTCGCGCAGAACGTGCAGATCCGCATCATACAGAAGCGTCCCGTGCTGCAAGATCCGCTCATGCGCGATGCGCTGCGCGCTTCCGGACACCTTCACGCCGCCGACATTGATATCGCAGATCCGACCCTTTTCCGCCGGAATCCCCGCACCGTTCATCGCTGCCAGGATGCCGCGGAGCAGGTCATCATACGTCTTAAACTTATCCGCATCCATAATGACTGAATAATTTAAATTTCCTTCATCATGATAAACCGTTCCGCCGCCGCTGACCCTTCTCAAAATCTCAATGCCGCGCTTGTGTGCGCGGTAAACACTCGTTTCCTGATAGATATTCTGATGCGCGCCGCAGACAATCACCGGACTGTTCCTCCAGAGGAGTAAAATATCACCCTCCTGCTCACGCTCAAAAATCACTTCTTCACACGCCAGATGGAATGCCGGGCTTCCATCCGGAATCTCAATATATTTCACCATTTCATTCCTTTCTTCCGCCCTGCAGCGGCATATTTTACACATACAGGACGATTATAGCACGATTCCGTGTACATACATATTCAGAATCTTTTTTATATCCCATCCCGTATTTATACCACGACAAAAAGCACGCGGCAAGGGTTTTCCTGTCTCTTTCCGCATGCTTTATTTTTACTCTTATCCGATTATTTCCCCAAGGCTGGCTGATGATCCAAATGCACATCCGACGTCTGCCTGAAGCAGTGCGGGCTTCTGCGGCTTCTCAGAGCGCAGGCCCGGGCTTCACCGCCCCTGGTCCGCAGCCCTTTACGCCCTGCAGGCAACTTACCGTCCGAGCATCTTCAGCGTCTGGCGCTTCAGATCCTCTGTCCCCTTGAGAATTTCTTTTTGTCCGAAGATCGCGGAGATGACGGCGATTCCGCAGATGCCGCTGCCGGAAAGCTCGGTAACATTATCTCTGGTGATGCCGCCGATCGCGATTACCGGGATGTTTACAGCCTCGCAGATGGCCTTCAGGGTGTCGTAGCTGACATCCTCTGCATCATCCTTGGACGATGTCGGGAAGACTGCGCCGACGCCCAGATAATCCGCGCCGCGCTTCTCTGCCAGCACGGCCTCTTCAACGGTTTCCGCTGAAACGCCCAGGATCTTGTCCGGACCGATCAGTTTGCGGACATCGTCTGCCTCCATGTCAGACTGGCCTACGTGCACGCCGTCCGCGTCACAGTCGATGCCGACCTGGACATTGTCATTGACGACAAAAGGAACATGATACTGTGCGCAGAGTTTCTTGAAATCTTTCGCTTCTTCCAGAAATTCTGCATCGCCCATGTGCTTCTCACGGATCTGTACAAAGGTCGCGCCGCCCTTCAGTGCGTCTTCCAGCTGTTCATGCAGGGTCTGTTTCCCGGTCCAGTGCTGGTCAGTGACGGCATACAGCAGAAGATCGTCTTCCGTCAGATTGTGACGGTCAAAATGGTCACGCTTATCGGATTTCATACTTGGCACCTTCTTCCAGCTTGTCTCCGGTCATATTGTAAATGGCATCGATGATATGTCCGCGGAATGCGACGTTTCCATCGCCCTCGCGCATGTAAGTCCAGCCGATTTCTCCGGCAAGGCCCATCGTGCAGACTGCGGCAGCAGCTGCTTCCAGCGTATTATCCGGATTGGCAGTCAAGAACGCCGTCATCATGCCGGACAGCTGGCAGCCGGTTCCGGTGATTTTTCCCATTTCTTTTCTGCCATTGCGGATGACATAACACTTCTTTCCGTCCGAAACCAGATCGATTGCTCCGGTAACCGCAACGATAGAGCCGGTCGCCTCTGCCAGCTTCTTGACAAATGCGATGGAAGCATCCAAATTTTCTTCCGTTACAGCGTCCGCAACATCTGCGTCCACACCCTGTGTCGTTCCGCTTCCGTTGGCGAGGGTCTTGATCTCAGAAATGTTTCCGCGGATGACATCGAACTTTACTTCTTTCATCAGTTTCAGCGCGGTCTCCGTGCGCAGACGGCTTGCACCGGCACCGACCGGATCCAGGAGAACTTTGTGACCCAGTTCATTGGCCTTCTTTCCCGCAGCCAGCATGGACGGAATCGTGCGTCCGTTCAGCGTACCGATGTTGATATTCAAACCTCCGCAAATGCTGGTAATATCTTCCACGTCATCAATGTCATCCGACATGATCGGGCTTGCGCCGCACGCCAGAATCACATTTGCAACATCATTTACGGTGACGTAATTGGTGATGTTGTGCACAAGCGCACCGTTACTTCTTAAATTATCCAGACAATCCTTCAGCATTTTTCCTTCCTTTCTGCTCTGCACGCAGAAAACAGATCTCCTCCCGCGCCGGACGGCGCACAAGAAAACCGCGCCATGCCAATTGCAGAACGCGGGTTGCTTCTTTCCTTATTTCCTACGTTGGCATTATCCAAATCAGGTTCCGGGTAAAGGCTCATCGCCTACTCTCAGCCCGCTTCTGCGAGCTCCCCCTTTTCATCTTCTAAGTATTATTATAGTCTTCACAATCTGCCTGTAAAGAGTTCTTTCTACTTCAAATTCTCCGGATTCAGGCACTCCAGTTCCGGAACAACGAACCTGCCGTCTTTTCGAATCAGACGATCATCGAACCAGATCTCTCCGCCGCCGTACTCCGGACGCTGAATCAGCACAAGATCCCAGTGAACCGCAGATTTATTGCCGTTCGGGGCATCCTCATAACACATTCCAGGTGTCAGATGAATGCTCCCGCTGATTTTCTCATCAAACAGGATGTTCTTCATCGGTTTCAGAACGTATGGGTTCAGGCCGAGGGAGAATTCACCGAAGTAACGCGCACCCTCATCGGTATCCAGATACTTGTTGATTCTCTCGTCATCGTTGCAGGTGGCCTTGATGATCTTTCCGTCTTTCACCTCAAACCGCACTTTTTCATATGTGAATCCGCCGATCGCAGACGGTGTATTATACTGAATCACCCCATTCATAGAATCCTTAACCGGTGCAGTGTATACCTCTCCGTCCGGAATATTCATATCTCCGGCGCATTTTACGGCCGGAATATCTTTAATGGAGAACTGCAGATCCGTTCCCGGTCCGACCAGACGCACGCGGTCCGTCCGGTTCATCAGATCCTGCAGCGCATCCATCGCCTTATTCATCTTAGAGTAATCCATGGTGCATACCTGATAGAAGAAATCCTCGAACGCTTCCTGACTCATATTGGCGCTCTGCGCCATGGACGGTGAAGGATGGCGGAGAATGACCCACTTGGTATGATCGACGCGTTCATTCAGTGACGGCAGCGTCATCTTCTCAAACAGATTCATCTTCTCTGCCGGCACATCTGTGAATTC
This sequence comes from [Eubacterium] saphenum, assembly GCA_004555725.1. Lineage (GTDB taxonomy): Bacteria > Bacillota > Clostridia > Peptostreptococcales > Anaerovoracaceae > Aminicella > Aminicella saphenum_A. The sequence goes on along the minus strand of SFHC01000004.1, from coordinate 188,807 downwards.
TCCGGTGTTTTCCGGCGCGCGGACGCCGATATACGCGTCCATCTGTTTCATCAGATACAGCTGTGCGTCATCCATAATCTTCAGCTGTTCCTCATCGCAGCCGAGAATCACCTCGCGTTCTACCGTAGAATCGCTGGCATGGATAAACGGGCGTCCTCCCGCCTTATAGATTTCCTTGATGATCTGCCGGACCAGCGGAACGCATTCCTGCCCCGTATAGCTGACCCAGACCTTCTCTCCCGGCTGGATTCTCGTGGAATAGCCGACCAGAATCTGTGCCAGTTTAATATCTCTGCTGTCAATCATGACTTTATCTCCCTTCTGATGATCATATTATACCACCTGCCGCTCCGCTGGTAACCTCTCCGCTGGGTCTACAGAACGCAAAAACTCCCGGCAGACACGTGTTTACGCATCATTTCCGAGAGTTCTGCTCTATCACTTTGGTTTATATTGAATATGAGTGTCCGGCTGACGGCGGTCACGAAAAATCATTCCGCAATTTCCGGCTTTTTTCTGCAGATTCTCTGCGGCTCGCTTTCAATGACTTTCGGCTTGTAATAGACCTCTCCGACGTTATAAATCGTCACAAACGCGTCCGGATCGACCTTCATAACGTGGTTGATCAGCTGATTGTATTCTCCTCGCTCCACGATGACCTCGAGTTCCGGATGCACGCTGTTGCTGTACGCGCCGATCTGCTGATACATAGACGCGCCGCTGTGCATCTCATTCAATACAAAGCCTTTGATTTCATCCACATGTTCAGATACGATGCAGACTTTCTTGCGGTTTTTCATGCCAAAGATAATATGGTCAAGGATGATGCCGTTTAAGTACGTTCCCAGGAGACTCAGCACTCCGGTCTTTGCGTCATAAACAAAGAACGATGAAATCGACACGCACGCTCCGGCCACGGCCATGCCTGTTCCGAGCGGTACCCGGAAATACTTATGCAGCATCATGGAAATGACGTCCAGACCGCCGGATGATGAATTTCTGACAAAAAGAATGGCAAGGCCGAAACTGACTACAAACAGATAACAGATCAGATCGAGAAAACTCTCGTGCATGATTCCGTTATAGTTCGGCAGCACCTTCTCATAGAACTCAATGACGAGCGAAAGAAGAATGGATGTGTACACGGTTTTGGCCGCAAATTCTTTACTGACAAAGAAATAAGCCAGTACCAGGCACAGCAGGTTCAGCACCAGCGTCCACGTTCCGACGGACAGACCGACCGGGATCAGTTTCACCAGGACGATCGCCAGACCGGAAACACTCGCAACTGCGAGATGACTCGGCATCATAAAGAAGAAAACGGCCGACGCTGCGATCCATGTACCCAGCGTCAGCATTAGAAAATTCACCAGTTTGTCTTTCATTGCGTACCCCCGTTTATTGTTGTTTCTGCGTATTTACCAAAAATGTATTGTATGGAGACAAATGGAGATTTGCAAGTGAAAAGCCGGTATTTTGTATCCACACACGGCAATTTCGCCTTTCTAAGCCTTATTATTGTCTCCGATCTACAAGTTTATCTTCATTTTCATATTTCTTCACCTTGCCCGCTAGGACGGTTCTCATGGCTGGAACGGCAGGCCGCTTATTGACGCCGTTATCCAGGTTTGGTAAAATTAATATTATTACTAGACATTTTATTTTGTAATTACAACAGAAATACACTGAATAATATAACACTAAAACCATCTCTTCAGCATATTCTAAAAGCGAGGACGCCGATGACGTACAATATTTCTTTTGATATCTGCGCGACCGCAGTCACTGCGATCGCACTCTATACGATCCTGTTCCGGCGAGATCTGCAGCGAGCCTCTAACCGCGTCCTGCTTGTCATGCTCATTATGCATTTTATTTCCGAAGTCCTTGATATCTGGAGTTCTTACGTAAATTCTTATCCTCAGACCTGCAGTCTTCTGCTTCGTGATTTTACCAATTACACATTCCTTGCGATCCATACGAGTGAAGCATGCGTCTTTCTCTGCTACCTGCTTACACAGCTCGGCATGTGGAAGAGTTTAAAAAAATGGCAGAAGGCACTTATGATTCTGCCGGAGATTCTGCTTATTCTGCTGCCTCTGGCGCTGAATCCGTTCCTGCGCTGTACGTTTTACTACGATCAGCAGAACGTGTACCGTCATGGCCCGCTGATGCCTCCGCTGTATATCGGCGGCGTCTTATACATGTTCCTCTGCATCTTCCTGGTTGCCCGGAAGCGTGAACGCCTTACATTCAGGCAGAGAAGGGCCGCCCTTGCACTTCTCTTTCTGTCCGCCGTACCGATCCTGATCCAGAGTCTGTTCATGCAGCACCAGCTGATCGAACTGTTCTTTCAGTCGCTTGGACTGTACGGATATATCCTTACAGTGGAGAACGTAGATGAATGCTATCACCCGGTGACACACACACGGAACCGCCATGCGCTGATCCGGGATCTGGCCCCGTATTTCATGAACCAGATTTCTGTATGCGCCGTCATCATCAAGCTTTCCCAGATTGAATACCTGCGGATTTCTTCGATCGGAAGCGATGTATTTCATGGCCTCCGTCTGACCGTCGCAGACTGGCTGCTCTCTATTTCCAGATACACCAATTTCTACGACTGCGAACGCGGGATATTTACGATTCTGGTTCCAGATCAGAGCAGCAGACAAAAAACACGCACAAGGAAAATGATCCGTTCCGGGAAATATTCTGCAGAAAAACTGTGTGCCATGATCGAGGAACGTTTTACAAAAGAATGGAAATACCAGGATTATGACGCTCTCTTTCCAGTTCAGGTGTCGATGATCCGGATTCCGGACGATATGCAGTCTATTGAACAGTTCCTGCAGCTGATTTCACTGCCCTATGTACACACAAAAACCGGTGTTGTTTACGCAGACAGCAGCGAACTTCTCCGGCAGTTCTGCCAGGTGGAGGACGAAGGTACACAGGCCCTCCCGGCGGAACTCCAGGAATCTCTGGATAACTTCCTGTCCGGAATCGCAAAACTGACGCCTGCCGAGCGTAATATCGCCGACCTCTACATTAACGGTTACGAGATTGCAGATATTCCAGAAAAGGCGTTTATCAGCATGAACACCGTCAAAAAACACAACAAGAATATTTACCGGAAACTCGGAATCGGGTCCCGCGATGAACTTATGCTTTACGTCGATCTCTTTGAACGCTGCGGAAAAATCGACGATCTTTACCGGTAAGCGCCTTCCGCAGCTCTCAGCACGCCCCTCTGCACATTGAAATTTCAACACTTTCACCCACTCCTCAAAAAAGCACCCCCGGTGTACTTTTCAGCATACACGCTGTCATGCTATAAATAAACTGCAAACACTCACTGCCCGCCGGCAGGCAGTGGATCAGACAGCAGAATGAAAAAGGAGAAGAACTATGAACAGGGGTAAGAAAATACTGATCATCGCTCTCGCTGCAGCTTTGCTGCTGAGCATGAGCGGGTGCGGAGGAAAGACGTCTTCAGGCGATACCTCCAAAGACAAAAAACAGAAAACTTCATCCACACAGACAAAGAGTAAAAGCAGCAAGGAGACAAAAAGTAAATCCAAGGCGATTCTGACCGGCACACATACAAAAATGATCGGCTCGATTAAGCTGAAAGCTGTTCAGATTCCTGTCAAACCGGCCCTGACCGTGTCATCGACCTTTAATACCCAGATCGCTGCACACGGAAATAAGGTATATATTCTTTCCGACAGCAAATTGATGGAATATTCTTGTCAGGATGGACAGCTGAAACTGCAGAAGACACGCTCATTTGGAGATCACAAATACACCCATATGGACGCATCCCGGGACGGCACCGTCCGGCTGAGTGATTTCATGGATCCGTATGTCGGACTTCGCAAAGGGAAACAGATATTTGAATACGATGATCTCGACTATATGGTGATCAGTCCATCAGGAAAATGGGGAATATCTTACTTCAGCGATGCGCAGGAAGCCCAGCGCGTCACCTTCCAGAAAGACCGCGTGGTCAAGCAGGACTTCCCGTTTAAGCAGGTGAAAACCATCCGATACATTGACATCACTGATTCCTCCATTCTGGTTTCCGGCAGTTCCGCAAAAGACTCTAACCAATATGTATTTGTCTACGACTATAACAGGAATCTGAAAACCGTATTGAAAGACAGTGATGGAAGCGGCCTCGGCAGTATAACCTTCAGCACATTTGCGAAGAATCGGTACATCGGCCTGGACGGCAATCTGCGCAGCATCGATCTGTGGGACGCGTCCGGCAGGTGGATCGGAAACGCAAAGACCAGCGACCTGTTCGGCGTTTCGTACCCGTGGCTCTCAGACGGACAGCTGATGGACGACGGCAGCCTGCTCGTCACCATGACACAAAAACGAGACGACGATAAAACCATTGAAGTACTGGTCTACCGGGTATCCGGATTCTAATGGTTCCAAACACAGTGATCGTCTGGTGCCTCATGCTCACAATATGGGAACATTTCAGCAGCATGAAATAACATAAAAAGGAGAAGAACGATGAAGTACGAAATTAAGGAAGCTCCGTTTTCTATTCTGGAGTGCAGCCTGAGCGCAGGCGAAATGATGAAATGTCAGAAAGGCGCTATGGCCTGGATGAGCCGCGGAATAAAGATGCAGACACAGGGCGGCGGAATCGGAAAACTGTTTAAAAAAGCAATTTCCGGAGAAGCCATGTTCACCAATCTGTATCAGGCAGAAACAGACGGCGAGATTGCATTTTCCATACACTTCCCGGGAAAAATCGTCCCGATCGATGTAAGCACCATGCCGATTATCGCGCAGAAAACTGCATTTCTCGCTTGTGAATCCGGCGTATCCATGGACATCTATCTGCAGGAAAAGATCAGCGCAGGATTCTTTGGCGGAGAAGGATTCATCATGCAGAGATTCTCCGGCAACGGATACGCATTCCTGGAAATCGACGGCGGTTTTGTACAGAAGGAACTGCAGGCCAATGAAGAAATCGTCATAGACAGCGGGTATCTGGCTGCTATGGATATGAGCTGCACCATGCGCATCGAACGCATAAAAGGCATCGGCAATGTCGTGCTCGGCGGCGAAGGCCTATTCAATACGATTGTAACCGGCCCGGGAAAAGTCTGGCTGCAGACCATGCCGTTATCCACGTTCGTGGAAGGCATCATCCCTCACCTCCCGTTTAAACGGGAGTAACCCCTGTCTGCGCGGGCGCCGTTTCGCATCTGCGCACCTGTGTATCTACAGGAAAAGCCCCGGCTCAGGCTATCCTGAACACGGGGCTCTTCCCTGCAATGTTTCATGAAAAAGAGAGTTTATGATTTAATTCACTCGTCATCGGGATCGGCACTTCCCTTTGACGAGTATTAATATACCAAAGAGATGTGTAAATCATAAGGACAAGTATGAAAGCCATGTGAATGATCTGGGGAGAAACGGTTACTCTGAACCCACAGAACCATCCCGATACTGACCATCCCGGCGTGGCGCAGAGCAGAATCCATTCTTCTTTCTGCAGATTCATACGACATGAGATAAAATAGTTCTTGACAAATATATCTAACTAGATATATCATGTACACAATGAAAGGATGATAATATTATGAACGCCAGAAAAGACAGCTATATCATTATCGGTCTTCACCGCGCCGTTACGGACCTGGACCGTGAAACGTCGAGAATCTGCGGAGAATACGATCTGACACTCGGACAGTTTTCTGTCCTGGAAGCGCTGTATCATAAAGGCAGCCTGACGGTGGGAGAACTGAAGGACGCCATTCTGAGCAGCAACGGAACCATCCCCGTGATCATCAACAACCTGCAGAAGCAGAATCTGGTCAGGCGCGTGCAGGATCCGGAGGATAAGCGCAGAAGCATCGTACAGCTGACGGACGCAGGACGGGACCGGATTGAAAAGGTTTATCCGGTAAATGAAGAAATGTTCAGGGAAAAATTCAGTGTCTGGAATGAAGAAGAGCAGAAAGAACTGATCCGGCTGCTGAAAAAATACCGGCACGCAAATACAGACAAATAGCTCCTTGCAAAGGAATCCTTTTGTCAAAAGCATCTAGTTAGATAAGTTAAAAATAAGGAGAAAGGAAAATGAAATACAGAAACGTCATCAAACAGGTTCAGGGAACCAGAACGCAGGATGGCGCCGGTGTAAAACTGGTCCGCGTCCTTGGAAATACAACTACGGACAGTTACGATCCGTTCCTGATGCTCGATGCGTTCGATTCTGCCGATCCGGCGGACTACATTAAGGGATTTCCGATGCACCCGCACCGCGGCATTGAAACTGTCACGTTCTTATCGCGCGGCACCATGGTGCATGAGGATCATCTGGGGACCAGGGCGGCGATCCACGACGGTGAAGCGCAGTGGCTAACCGCCGGATCCGGTGCGTATCACTCAGAAATGCCGCAGCCGTCTGAGCGCATGCTCGGTGTCCAGCTCTGGCTCAATCTGCCGGCAAAGGATAAAATGAAGGCTGCTCCGTTCTATCACGGAATTGTCCGCGAGGAGATCGCAGAATTCCCTCTGGACGGAGGAAAACTGCGTCTGGTAGCCGGAAATTACACGGATTCCGCCGGCGCAGAGCACCACGGCATCCAGGGAAAATACCTGCCGCTCGATTTCTACGACATCCACCTGGATGCGCATGCCAGTACAGTTCTGCACGTCCCGGACGGCCGCTCCGCGATGGTATTTACACTCCTTGGCGACGCAGAAATTTCCGGAACACCGGTCAAGGAGAAAACAGCTGCGAAGCTCTCGGAAAACGGAGATCTTCTCATTACCGCGCTCGATGAGCCTGTCGAACTGCTCTTCATGAGCTCCCTGCGTCTGGATGAGCCAGTCGCCTGGTACGGTCCGGTCGTGATGAACACCACCGAAGAAATCTTTCAGGCAATGGACGACATGAACAGCGGCGATTTTGTAAAGGAAGCCGCGGAATATGAGAACGTGTGATATCGCCGCTCAACCGGGTTCACAAGAATCTAATGAAGGTTTCTGTCTTTTGAGGCGTTAATCTTCATTAGCGTCACGGAAGGCTGTAACAAACCTTTTATCACATAAAGAGAAAACCCCGCTTCAGGTCTTTCCTGACTCGGGGTTTTCTCCTGCAATGTTTCATGAAAAAGAGAGTTTATGATTTAATTCACTTGTCATCGGGATCGGCACTTCCCTTTGACGAGTATTAATATACCAGAAAGATATGTTCATTTTACGACTGTTCTTGAACAGCAGGTGAACAGTGGGTAGTGTTATGGAAAACAGCTGCAGGTCCGGGCCGCTTATCTCTTCTGAGCTGCCGCCGTCAGGCTGGTCGGCTGCAGCAGGCCGGAGAGCAGCAGTTCCTTCTTCTGAAAGAACCAGTTGTACAGAGCCATGGCGCGCCCCACACCAATCACCGCGAACACAGTGCCGATACCCAGTCCGGTCAGATGTCCGGTAAATACCATGCTCATAACTGCCGCTAAAGAAACGCAGACCACATCTGTACAGTTTTTGCAGAACCCCATACTCTTTCCTGTGCAGTCAGAAACAGCCTGCACAATCCCGTCTCCCGGATTCGGGACCAGTCTGGCATTTAAATTCATCGCCGCGCCCATTCCGGTCAGCGTAATGCCCAGTCCCAGACAAAACGCACGGGCAGGGACTGAACTCACATCCGGAAGCACGGCCTCAAACAAGTTAAACAGCCGCGTCAGGATAATCGAAAGCGGAACCTGCAGGAGATCATACGGCTTGAAATTCCTGTGCCATTCCAGAACATACTCCAGCCCCGCCAGAATACAGTACAGAATCAAAGATGCATTCCCGAACTGAATATGCCAGATCTGTGAAGCGGTGAACGCGACCGAAATGATCGGCGACACCCCATATCCGGATTTGGTATTCAGAATGATTCCGATCGACAAAATCGTCATTCCCGCAAAATAGAATATGGCGCGGTTGATTTTATGACTGTTTTGCACGGCCGCATCCGCCTGATTTCCCATATTACACTGCCCCTTCTCCTCTTGTAGATTCATTGTATACAAAATTATTGTATCACAGCTGTCAACGGCCCTTCTCCGCCCGAACTAAAATGCAGCAACACAAAAAAGGCGATGCACCAAGCCTAATTCTTTTGCTTAATGCATCCGCCTCCTATTTGATCATATCTCTAGTCAATCGGCTTCATCGTCGGGAAGAGGATGACGTCTCTGATGGACGGCTCACCAGTGATCAGCATGACCAGTCTGTCGATGCCGATGCCCAGTCCTCCTGTCGGCGGCATGCCGACTTCCAGAGCATTGACAAAGTCCATATCCATCGGATGCGCCTCATCGTCGATGCCCTCGTCACGCTCTCTCTGCTGCTCTGCGAAACGCTCGTACTGGTCGATCGGGTCGTTCAGCTCGGAGAATGCATTTCCGATTTCCCATCCGTTAATATAAGCTTCAAAACGACGCGTGATTCTCGGATCTTCCGGATCTCTCTTTGCCAGCGGAGAAATCTCTACCGGATGTCCGGTCAGGAATACCGGTCCATCCATGAGTCCCGGCGCGTCCTCACAGTAATCCTCGAACATCTCCGCGATGATCTTGCCGCGAGTCCACTCCTTGACTTCTTCCGGATCCATGCCGTAGTCAATAGCTGCCTTTCTGGCCTCCTCATCTTCCTCGATCTTATGGAAGTTGATTCCGGTGACTTCCTTAACTGCGTCCGTCATGTCCAGACGTCTCCAAGGCGGAGTCACATCAAACTCCTTATCTCCGTATTTCAGGATCGGGGTTCCGTTGATGGCCATCTGGCACTTATAGACGATCTGCTCGGTCAGCTCCATCATATCATCCAGGTTTCCATATGCCATATAGCACTCCATGGATGTATACTCCGGATTATGTCTCTGGTCCATTCCTTCATTTCTGAAGCACTCACCCAGCTCATACACACGATCCAGACCGCCGACAATGCATCTCTTCAGATACAGCTCTGTCGCAATACGCAGGTACATGTCAATATCCAGCGTGTTATGATGTGTAATAAACGGACGCGCAGCGGCTCCTCCTGCAATTGTCTGGAGAATCGGTGTGCGGACATCCAGGAAGCCGTAATCCTCTTCCAGAACACGCTTAATCTCATGCTCGATCTTGGAACGCTTAATAAATGTATCACGGACATTCTCATTCATGATCAGGTCGACATATCTCTGTCTGTAGCGCAGATCCTTATCCTTCAGACCGTCCCACTTATCTGGCAGAACCTGCAGAGATTTACACAGCAGCACCAGGCTTTCCGTATGAACCGTAACCTCTCCAGTCTTGGTCTTGAAGACCTTTCCGGTCAGGCCCACAATGTCACCGATATCATACGTCTTGAACCATTTATACTCGTCTGTTCCGATGTCATCGCGGCGAACATAGCACTGAATTCTGCCCTGTTTATCCTGAATATCGAAGAAGGAAGCCTTTCCCATGACACGCTTGCTCATGATTCTGCCTGCAATGGAGACTTCCTCATCCTCCATAGCGACAAAATTATCTTTGATGTCTTTGCTGTGCGCTGTGACATTCCAAGTCTCATGACGATACGGATCTCTTCCCGCATCTCTCAAGTCCTGCAGCTTCTGACGGCGGATCTGTCTCTGCTCAGTCAGATTTTCTGCATACATTTCTTCTTCTGTTTCAGGGGTAACACCTGTGTTGCTGTTCTGTTCCGTACTCATTCTGTCAACTCCATCTCTCTTCTGTTCTGTATATTATCGGACAATATCTTCAACAACGTAGTGCAGCAGTCCATCCGGAACTGAAACCTCTACCTTGTCTCCTACCTTTTTACCAAGCAGGCTGCGGCCGACTTCCGAATCACTGGAAATCTTAGCCGGTTCTGCAAACGGATCCGCCTCTGTGGATCCGACAATCGTATATTCCTCAACGTCACCGGTATCCTGATCCTTAATCTTTACAGTAAGGCCGACATTGACCACATCTCCGCTGACCTCATCATCACTGATGACTCTGGCATTGCGGATCATCTGCTCCAGTTTGGCGATGCGCTCTTCCAACTCAGCCTGTTCATTCTTTGCGGCATCGTACTCAGCGTTCTCCGACAGGTCTCCATAAGAAATCGCCTCTTTCAGACGCTCAGACACCTCTTTACGGCGAACCGACACCAGCATATCTCTTTCTTCTTCCAGTTTATCAAAACCTTCTTGGGTTAAAATCACTTCATCCGCCATGTACTTATACTCCTTTCAGATCTGTGACTGCGCGCCCGCTGAAATCGAGGGGCACGTAAGCCATAGTATTATACTTTTATGCCGTATTTTTGTCAATCCGGACAAAACGTAAACGTCAAGGAAACCGCCTGTTTCTGCGCTCTGCGTTCTGATATCTTAATACCTTTCAGCAGGATCATCCAGTCAGACAGCCCTGAGGGCTCCGCCATCCGAAACGCATGTTTAAATATACTCAATCTGCACATCGGTGCTGTGCGACAGGAACACAAGACTCGCGTAGTCCAGCTTGAAATCCAGCAGATCACCAGGCCTGAGCGGCTCTGCGTCCTGCACATCCAGAATCGTGTGGTCGCTGGATGCGCCGATCACTTCAATCCCCTTCTGCATCGGAAAGATGTCCTCAAAGCTGCCGTAATCGACGTTTCCACAGGCTGCCAGCGCGCGTTTCCGGATTCCGCGGTCCGTGTAATGCTGCACTCTTCCGAACGCATCCACGCCGAGCTCGCCGACCGGATACGACGGCTTATCCTTCACCTCCAGCACTTCCAGACGCAAAGTAAACGCGTCATCCTGCATCGGCCCAAAGTCAACCGTGTCTCCGTCTTCATGCGAACGCGGAATCAAAAGCCCCTCGCCGATGCGCAGGTTATTAATGCGTTCCGGAATCGTTCCGTCCTGAATCCGCGCGAAGCTCGATGTCGCTCCGCCGGAAAGGATCTCCAGTTTTCTTCCGATCGCTGTTTCAAGCTTTTCCGCGACATCAACAAACTCCTGAAGTTTAGGAACGGTTGCCATGACGGAACCGTAGCAGCCGATATTGATCCCGGCTCCGGCAAGATGCAGGTTCGGCATCTCCGTTTCCACCTGCACTGCCGCTCTTGCCATTTCGTCTTTGTCCCACCAGCCTTCACGGAGGTCGCCGACGTCGGCCATGAGAATGACATTATGGATTTTCTTCTGACGCCCTGCCTCTTCATCCAGCGCCTTCAGCACGGTAATATCGCTGTTCAGCGAATAGTCGCAGTATCTTACGACATCCTCAAGATCGCTGAGCATCGGGATACGGATCAGCATGACCGGAAGATCGATTCCGGCTTCCTTTACTGCAGCGGCCTGGTCCAGACGGGATGTGGCCAGAGAAGAAACACCGGCCTCCGCCATAGTTTTTACACATGGAAGCAGAGCATTCATTCCCTTAATGACGCCGGTCACCTGCACACCCTGTTTCCGGCACTGAGAAACTGCGTATTCTACGTTCTTTTCCAGCTTCTGCAGATCAATTCTCAGACACGGATATTTCTGTTCTAACATTTCAGTTCTGCCTTTCTCTTTACAATCTGCCGGGCGGAAATCGTCATCAGTGATGCCGTCCGGGTCATTGAAACAGACCTGGCGTACATCCTTACTGTGCGTCAGATAAACCATGCTGGCGTAATCCAGACGGAAATCGATGAAATCTCCTGCGTGAAGTTCACGCGGATAATCTTCCACATCCAGGATCGCATGATCACTGGATGCGCCGATCACTTCAATTCCATCCTCCAGCGGGATCAGATCGCTGCAGTCTCCGCCGAAGTCCGCCTTTCCGACAGCTGCCAGCGCGCGTCTGCGGATTCCCCGGTCTTCATACTGCTGCACCCTTCCAAATGCGTCCACGCCGAGCTCGCCGACCGGATACGACGGCTTGTCCCGGACTTCCAGAATTTCTGTGCGAAGGATAAAGCAGTCTTTATGCATCGGGCCGACATCTACATGATAGAGCTCCGGAAGGTCTCTCGCATTCAGAACGCCCTCGCCAATCCGCAGGTTGTTAATGCGGTCCGGGATCGTTCCTTCCAGAACACGGATGAAGCTGGAGGTCGCTCCTCCCGAGAGGATCTCCAGCTTTCTTCCAAGTCGTTTCTCAATCTGCTCTGTAAGAGCAACAAATTCCTGCAGTTTCTGCGGCGTAGCGACAACAGAACCATAGCAGCCGACATTGATGCCCGTGCCTGCAAGATGCAGGTTCGGCATTTCCCGTTCCACCTGAATCGCGGCCTTGGCCATTTCGTCTTTGTCCCACCATCCCTCGCGCAGATCGCCGACGTCGGCCATGAGCAGGACATTGTGGATCTTATGCTGGCGCCCCGCCTCTTCATCCAGCGCCTCCAGAACGGAAAGTTCGCTGTTCAGCGAGTAATCGCAGTATTTTACAACATCTGCGGCGTCGCTGATCATCGGAACGCGGATCAGCATGACCGGAAGATCGATTCCGGCTTCCTTTACTGCAGCGGCCTGGTCCAGACGGGATGTGGCCAGAGAAGAGACGCCGGCAGCCTGAAGCTGCCGGACTCCCGGAAGGTACGCGTGCATCCCCTTAATTACTCCGCTGACCTGAATTCCGCACTGTGCGCATTTATCAACGGCATACGCGGCATTCTCTCGTAATTTACTCAGATCAATCCTGAGCTGCGGATAATACTGATTATGCATGGTTCCTCCTCATCTTCTATTCTGCAGTTCCGCGGGCAGCTTTGATAGCGTCTTCGGCGTTCTGTCTGGCTTTTCGGTCCGCTTCAGCCTGCTGCTCCAGACGCTGTTTTCTGCCTACAACGTAGACAAAATTATCGTCATCAATATATCCCATATCTCCGGTATGGAACCATCCGTCAGTAAATGCCGCCTCTGTCTCTTCCGGATCATCCAGATATCCGTCTGCCACGCTGGCGCCCTTTACCGCCAGTTCGCCGATGCCGCGGCTTCCCTTTCCGACAATCTTGACGCGGACGCCCGGAAGAATATGTCCGACGGATTCAACCGGCACGGAAGCGGCGGAATCCGGAGTTGCGGCAACTACTGAGCTGCACTCGGTCATTCCGTAAGCCTGAAGAACGTTGATGCCCATTTCGCGGAAGAATTCTTCCACTTCCACTCTGGCCCGGCTTCCTCCGGAAATCATCATACGCAGATGACCGCCGAACTTCTCGCGGACGTAGGACTCATACGGGCGCAGAACGTATCTTCTGGTAAACGGAAGAATCTTTCCGACCTTTCTCATGGCATCGAGACGCCGATCTCCGCCGCCTCCTTCGATGTGATCCCAGATCTCATCAAACAGCGCGTTCATCATTACTGGTTCAAGCAGGAGCACTGTCGAAGCGGAATTCTGCAGGTCACTCTCCAGGTAATCCGATCCTCCGCAGTTGACGACAGCCGCGCCGCGGTACAGCGGAAGCAGGACACCGGCTGCTGCCTGATAGACATTATTAGGCGCGATCACGGAAATGACCCGGTCCTCCGGATTATAGCGGACCAGAGAAGCAAGCGCGATCACGTTCCGGACCAGATTCTGGTGCGTCAGTTCCACAGCTTTGGCATGTCCGCCGGCGCCGGATGTAAAGAAGATCGCTGCCGGATCGCTTCCCAGAACCGGCGCATCCAGATACTGGCGGTCGCCGAGAGCGGCCTGTTTCTTTCCTTCTGCGACCAGCGCATTCCAGGACAGGAACGTATCCGTATGTTCGCTGCGCTGCGCGTCTTCCTCACCATAGCGGATCATGGTTTTCACTGGTGTTTTTCCACTGTCGACGATTTCCTCAAACAGCTCCGTATATTTCTCATCAAAGATCAGAACTTCCGCATTCACCTTATTCAACTGACGGATAATTTCCTCCGGATCCAGCTGCTTATTCAGCATAACGGCCTCTCCTGGGCCGCAGGCAGCGGTCAGCAGACTGATCTGCAGCGGATAAGTATTATTTCCTGCAACAGCAATCCGGCCATCCTGCAGGTTGCGGTTGATCAGCGCCGTTCCCAGTCCTTCCATGTCTGATACGGTGCGCTGATAGGAGATTTCCTCATAAGTTCCGTTCTCTCCCAGCTTCTGTAAGAACGCCGGAGCATCGGAATTCTTTTCCAGACTGTTCAGAAGCAGCGCTTTGATATCTGTTACCGGCTCCAGATCCTTATGGACGACGTGCTGATCCGACATGCCCTTGATTTCCTTGATGAAATCCTTCATCTCGTGCTTTTCGATCAGTTTCAGTTCGTGGCTGTCCGCGCGGCCTTCAGAAGCAGCTTTCAGATCTTCCTGGCTCAGCGTATTGCCGTAACGTTTGATCTTGCCGGTTGTCGTCTTGATAAACTCCGTTTCGCGGATATTGACACGCTTTACCTGCTTATATGGCGGCATGCTCTCATTAATCTGATCCACCAGATCGCGGTAGAAATGATAGATTTCACTCTTGGTCATCTCTCCGTGCTGTTCCTTCAGCAGATCATAATTCGGGAAGATGTCTGCTGTCACCATGACATTTCCGACACGTTCATCCTTGACGCCGTGGACCAGAACTTCCTTGATCAGTTCATTCTGCATCAGGACATTCTCAACCTCTTCCGGGAAGATATTCTTTCCGCCCTTGGTGACGATAACTGTCTTGCTCCTTCCTGTCAGGAACAGATATCCGTCGTCATCAAAATAGCCGAGGTCGCCGGTATGGAGCCATCCGTTCTGCAGAGTCTCCTTGTTTGCCTCTTCATTCTGGAAGTATCCCATCATGACGCTCGGACTTTTGACGATCACCTCGCCGATGCCGTCCTCGTCCGGATTGATCACACGCACCTGCGTGTCCGGAAGCGGCAGTCCGGCCGCACCGTTCTTTCTTCTGTCCATCGGGTTCAGCGCGAGAATCGGGGAACACTCACTCATTCCGTACCCCTGAATCAGCGGAAGTCCCATCGCCTCGAACTCTTCCTGTACGAACGGATCCGCCGCCGCGCCTCCTTCGATGAAGAATTTCATTTCCCCTCCGAATGACTGGTGAATTGCCTTGAACATTCTCTTCATCAGCGCCTTATTCCGGTACAGCTTCAGACGTTTTGACAGATCAATCGCGCGGCGGAGCTTATCGTCCTCTCCTCTGCGTTTTGCCTGCTTGAACATACCCTTATACATCTTCTCAAAGACCAGCGGAACGCCGAGCATGACGTTCGCGTGCACTTCCTGCATATCCCGCTGGATATAGCGAAGCCCCTCGCAAATTGCGATTGTCTTGCCCTGATAAAACGTCGTGCAGATGTCGCACGTCATCTCATAGACGTGGTGAACCGGCAGGATGGACAGGACAATTCCCGGATCCGGAATACAGAAATACTTACTCATCGCATAAACGTTGAACGTGATATTTCTGTGCGACAGCATCACACCTTTTGCCAGCCCCGTCGTTCCTGACGTAAACAGCAGCGTGGACATCTGGTCCGGATCCACATCTGCGTCGCGATATTCATGATTCCCGTCAGAAGCGAGAACCTTTCCCTCATAAATCATCTGCTTCATCGACAGAACCTGATCGGTGCTTTCCTCACTGTCCATGGAGATGAAATACCGGATATTGGTATCCTCACTGCTCATCAGCGGCTCAATCGTCTTTCTGCACTTCTCATCGTAGACAATCGCCGTCGCTCCCGACCGCTCGAGCAGACCGAGCAGCTCACCCTGCGGCAGATTCTTATCCATCGGCACGATAACGCCGACACCTGTGACAACTGTGAAATATGTCAGCAGCCAGTAGTAGCTCGTCGGTCCGATCACCGCAACCTTCTCACCCTTCAGCCCCAGATCCAGCATTTTGGTTCCGAGCGCGATGCGGTCCTCCCCGACCTTTCCGTATGTAATCGGAACAAACTTCCCCTGCTTCTTATCCTTCACCAGATATGCCGCGTGGTCATGAAACAGCTCCACACTGCTCGTAATCATGTCCTTCAGATCCGTGATCTGACGTCCGTCATACAATGGTTTCTCTATTTCTTGCTTCGCCATACTATCACTCTTTCCCTAAAACAGAATTTATCCTAGTTTTCTATTTTATAATATTTTATTCCATAATATGTGTTCATTAGCTAAAAATAACGGTATCAGCGGAATAATATTTTATCATATCGCATTCTGCAGACAAACGTTCCGTGCATTCTTCTCTTCCGACAAAATTCACACGCAAGGAGTCCATTCTAAAAAATCGGAAAACCATCCCTAAAATCCGCAAAGAATGCTGAAAAACCGCAGAAGATCCGGTATAATATTATTTTGGTGGGTTGTCTCCCGCCGTAAAAAAGTGTAATCTAGTCTATACAATAGGCTAATTTAACAAAATTAATACAATAAATCTATTAAGGAGTACCAAAATCATGCTGAAACGTTTGGAAGAAATCCGCAATGCCGGACTGTCCAGAATTAAAGACGCTCCTGATTCCGATGCACTCCAGGAAGTCAGACAGGATCTCCTGGGAAAAAAGGGTCAGTTGACGCAGATACTGAAATCCCTGGGTTCTCTTACCCCGGAGGAACGCCCGGCTGTTGGAAAAGCCGCAAATGAAATCAAAAATTTCTTTGCGGATAAACTGAAGGAAAGAGAAGACCAGCTTCTCAGCACCGAATCTGTTCTGGATGCGCCGATTGATCTGACGCTGCCGGGAATCATGCCGCAGCAGGGCGCGCTGCACCCGATCACACAGATGTGCTATGACCTGAATGACGCCTTTCTTTCCATGGGATTTGAGGTTTTCAGCGAAGATGACATTACAAGTGAAAAGTATGCTTTTGATAATTTGAACTTTGCCGCAGACCATCCGGCAAGAGAAACCATGGACACCTACTGGCTGGAAGGAACAGAAAACAAATCCGGCGCTGAGCGTCTCTGCCTGCGTCCGCACCTGACCGGAGCATCTGTCCGGTACCTGCTGAAGCACGGCGCGCCGGCAAGATTTGTATATCCGGGCCGTGTTTACAGAAACGAAACCACCGATGCGCGCCATGAACGCGCTTTCTTCCAGTACGAAGCTCTGGTAGTAGACAAGGATCTGTCCTTCTCCTCCGGAAAGGTTATGATTGAGGCTATCCTGAGCAAGGTTTTCGGCCGCAAGATCAATGTCCGCATGCGCGAGGGCTTCTTCCCGTTCACAGAGCCAGGCTACGAAATCGATATGGAATGCCTCGTCTGCGGCGGAAAGGGATGCCGTGTCTGCCATAATACAGGCTGGATCGAAGTTATGCCGGGCGGAGTTATTCATCCGAACGTTCTGCGCTCTGCGGGACTGGATCCTGACGAGTGGTCCGGGTTCTACACCAATATCGGACTGGACCGTCTGGTCATGATGCGCTATGGAGTCGATGACGTCCGTTATTTCCACAGTGCGGATCTCAGATTCTTAAAGCAGTTCAAGTAGGAGGTTAACATGTACGTTTCATTAAACTGGGTAAAAAAATACGTAGATCTGCCGAAGGATCTGTCGGTTGACCAGCTGATCTACGATTTGACGATGCGTACGGTTGAAGTAGAAGGATATGAGAATCCTGCTGATAAATACCATGACATCATCGTCGGAAAAATTCTGGAAGTAAAACCGCATCCAAACGCAGACAAGCTTCGCATCTGCATCACGGACATCGGCGAGGAAGAACCGGTGCAGATCGTCTGCGGAGGCTGCAACCTGTATGAGGGAGAGCACGTCGTTGTCTGCCGCCCGGGCGCAGAGGTCGTCTGGCACGGAGAAGGCGAACCGGTCGTCATCAAAGAAGGGAAACTGCGCGGAGAATACTCCTACGGCATGATCTGCAACGCCGCGGAAGTTTTCCTGGAGGATATCTATCCGCCGGAAAGCGACGAGTACATCGTCGACCTGAATGGCCAGGGAACACCTGGACAGAACATCGCGGATTTCATCGGCATGAACGACATCGTCATTGAAATTGATAATAAATCCCTGACAAACCGCCCGGATCTCTGGGGTCACTACGGCATCGCCAGAGAAATCGCAGCAATCTACAAGCTGGATCTGAAACCGCTTGCAGACACAGCAGAGGATGTACAGGGACTTGCTGACTTCCCGATTGAAATTCAGGCTCCGGACAAGTGCCAGCGTTATGCAGCTCTGGAAATCCAGAATGTAGACGCACAGAAAGAGGCTCCGCTCTGGATGAAGACCGCGCTGATGAAGGCAGGACTGCGTTCCATCAACGCAATTGTAGATATTACCAACTATGTCATGCTCGATGTCGGCCAGCCGACACACGCGTTTGACCGCACCCACGTCACAGACAAAATCATCGTCAGAAACGCCGCTCCGGGTGAAAAGCTCGAGCTCCTGGACCACAACCAGCTGGACCTGACCACCTATGATCTGGTTATCTGCGACGCAGAAGAGCCAATGGCTCTCGCCGGCATCCGCGGCGGCCGCAAGGACTCCATCCTTCCGGACACGACGAGCGTTTTGCTGGAAGTCGCCAACTTCACTGCGCAGACCATCCGCAAGACCGGAAAGCGCTTCGATGAAAAGACCGACGCGTCCATCCGCTACGAAAAGGGTCTGGATACAGAGCGCGTCGATCAGGGACTGGCGGAGGCGATCACGCTGTTTAAACAGATCTTCCCGGATGTGAAATTCACCGCTTACGGAGATGTCTATCCGGTAAAGACAGAGCGCGCAGAGGTCAAGATTACCAAGGCATTCATGGATACGCGCCTCGGTAAGGAATTCAGCGAAGACGATGTAAAAGACACATTGAGCCGCCTCGGCTTTGATGTTGATTTTGACGGAACAACCTACACCTGCCTCGCTCCGACATGGCGCTCCACCGGCGACATCGCCATCAAGGACGACATCCTGGACGAGATGGCAAGACTGCACAGCTTTGAAAGCTTCTCCGCAAAACCGCTTCCGGTAAACTTTGAGCATGCGGTCAACCAGCCTAAGGAGAGCATCGACCGCCGCGTCCGTGAATATCTCGCGTTCCGCTGCGGATTCAATGAGGTCTTCACCTATCCTTGGGTAGACGAGCACTTCATGAAAGCTGCCGGCATAAACTTAGATACGACGATCCGCCTGGCTACCCCGCCATCGCCGGAGCAGGCCAACCTGCGTCCGTCTCTGGTTCCGGGCATGCTGCAGACTGCAGTCTCCAACCTGCGTTATTTCGATTCCTTCCGTGTATTCGAATCCGCAGAGGTCTTCCAGCAGGGCATCTACCACGAATCTTCTGAGGACGAGACACTGCCGCTGCAGAAGCATTATGTCACCGGAATGATCGTCGGAAACGACCCGAAGACACAGTTCTTCCAGGCAAAGGGCGTCATTGAGAACCTGGCGCGCACTTGCCAGGTCGAGCCTTTGTCCTGGAAACAGACAGAGCATCCTGCATGGGCTGACGACAACGTCTACCTGAACATTATGGCCGGAAAAGAACTGATCGGAACACTCGGACTGGTTCGTGTCTCCGCTCTTGCGGAAGCCGGCATCAAGCATGCGCAGATTGCTCTGTTTGAGTTTGACGAGGACATGCTGACACCGTACAAGTCCAGAGACAATGAATTCCAGCATCTGCCGGTATTCCCGCTGGTTGAAAAGGACTTGTCCGTCATCGTCGACGAGTCCGTAACCTGGCAGGAAATCGAAAAGGCCATCGACAAGCACACCAGAGAGGTGAAGTTTGTCGAGGAATATCGCGGAAGCCAGATTCCAGAAGGAAAGAAATCGATCATGCTGACCGTCAAGATCGGATCCGATAAGGGAACGATGAAGGCAAAACAGATCGATAAACAGATGAACAAAATTGTACGCACACTGGAGAACAAGGTCGGCGCGCAGCTGCGTGACGCATAGACATCAGGCATTCTCTGATTCTGCCTGCATCGCAGAATCAGAAGGGAAGCCAAAACAGCGGAACGGCGTCAGACACATTTCTGCGCAATTGAACGTTTTCTGATCAGGCAGGAATGACGCCTGCGCGTACATCTGTTTGGGCCACAGACAATAATTACACTTTGTACTGTGGCCCATATTTATTGATGTTATTTGTTCATTGCCACACAAAACTGCGTGTTTCATGGTATACTGATTTTAGACTCTGTGGAGAATTCTGTGTTTCCATGAGAACATTTATACTTTATTCGAATTAATAAAATTTTCTAAATTTTAACTTGGAGGACTATTAAATGCAAGAACCGCTATGGACATGCATTCCTTTTGTCGGAATGCTGCTTTGCATTGCTCTCTTTCCTATTCTCAACCCATCCGTATGGGAGAGACGCATGCCAGTTATCACAGGATTCTGGTCAATCCTGGCCATTGTTTTACTATCCGTAAAATATGGAATCTTCTCAGGGATCGAAACTGCCGCCGACGGCATCGTCAACGATTATCTGACGTTCATCGTCCTGCTTTTCGGTCTGTACTGCGTCGCGGGAAACATCCGCTTTGAAGGCGATCTTGCCGGGTCTCCGCGAGTAAATGTACTTCTGCTTCTGGTCGGCACCCTGCTGTCCAGCTTTATCGGCACCACGGGATCCAGCATGCTGATGATCCGCCCGGTTATTCAGATGAACTCCTGGCGCTCCCGCCGTTCACACATCATGATCTTTTTCATCTTCCTGATCTCCAACCTTGGAGGATGCCTGACCCCAGTCGGCGATCCGCCACTGCTGATGGGGTTCATGCAGGGCGTGCCGTTCCTGTGGAGCTTCCGCCTGTTCCCGATCATGATGATAAACGCGGTTATTTTGCTGTTCATTTTCTACAGAATTGACAGAAAAGCGTACCGGAAAGACATCGAAGAGGGGTATCGCCCGAACCTCCACACACCGGAGACCTCCCTGAAAATCGAGGGACTGCATAACCTGTTGTTCCTTGTCATGATTATTTTTGCCGTACTGATCAGCGGAATCCTTCCGAATTACGCCGCGTTCAAGGGAAAGGGAATTCCAATCACCAAGACATTGATGTTCCCTCTCACCAGCATCGTCGAGGTCGCGATTATTCTCCTCGCCGCATGGCTGTCCTTTAAGACGACACCGATCGAAGTCCGCCGCCGCAACCACTTTACCTGGGGCGCGATCCAGGAAGTCGCAGTCCTGTTCATCGGCATCTTCATCACCATGCAGCCGGCTCTGATCGTACTGAAGCACCTGGGACCGCAGATGGACATCGACAAACCGTACCAGATGTTTGTGCTGACCGGACTTCTGTCCAGCTTCCTCGATAACACACCGACCTACATGGTCTTCCTGACCACAGCCGGATCCCTGCACTTTGCGCACGGCATCAGCACCCTGCTCGGCACCGTTCCGGTCAACATGCTGGAGGCAATCTCCTGCGGAGCCGTATTCATGGGCGCCAACACCTACATCGGAAACGCCCCGAACTTCATGGTAAAATCCATGTCAGACGAGAACGGTATCCGCATGCCGTCCTTCTTCGGGTACATGAAATGGTCCGTATGCATCCTGTGTCCGGTATATCTGCTTGATATTCTGCTGTTTTTCCACTAAGAAGAAAGGAGGCCCGTCATGAGCAATGACAAAAAGAAAACCGCACAAGAAAATACCGTCCCTTCTTCTCAGGACAGCACAGCCGCTTCCGAATCTCCGAAGGAAGCCATCAGTGCGAGAGAATTTGCAGAGCATCTGTACGACCTGGACAAACTGGTATACGAACTGAGCGGATCCTCACTGGGGCGCGTCTTTACCAACGACCGCGAGCGCAACATCTCAATCATTGAAAAGGCACTGGTCAAGAACCGAGAGCACATCATCCGAAGCGAACTGGCTCTGATCGGAAATATGGCCCGCAGCATCCAGGATACTGACGACCACTACAAGGCTCTGAGCGCATATAATGAAGTCTTCCATGAATTCAGCAGAATCATCTCTGAACCGGGCACGCTGATTGCCAGCAGCCAGGATATGAACCTGAACGAGCTGAACCTGAACAACCGGTTCACGCGAGACAACCGCCTGATCATCTGCATCAACCGCAGCTACGGATGCGCGGCTAATAACGTAGGACTCGGCATCGCCGACGCCCTCCACATCAACTACTATGACGCAGAAATCTTCATGCGTCTGATCCAGCGCACCTCAGATGCCAAGGGCAAAGTCAAACTGACCAAGGCCGAAACCGACATCATCAACGCGCAGATCGGCGCCGGCAACCCTGGACTTTCCTATCAGAAACAAAAACTGACCCTGAAAGAACACCTCGCCCGCGCCAACCGCTACCACGGTCTCTCAGCACGCGACGCCTACTTCTTTGCCGAATCCGAACTCCTCATCCAGATGGCAAAAGAAAAAGACTTTGTCGTCATGGGACGCTGCGCCGACAACGTCATGCGCAGCAACAACATCCCGCACGTCAGCATCTTCCTGACCACGCCGGAAGAACGCCGGATCCGCCGAATCATGGAAGTCAACAACGTCGACGAACGCACCGCCCGCCGCCAGATGCACCAGGTCGACAAAGACCGCGCCGAGTACTATGAATTCTTCACCAACCACAAATGGAACGACGCCGCCAACTACGACATCACCCTGAATACCTCCATGTTCGGCGTCCGCGGTTCCATCGACTTCATCCTCCAGATCCTCGACAACGCCGGATTAGGCGGGAAACGATAATGCAGTCGCTCTCGCGATTCGCGAACGACAGTGATGCGAGAGCGATGAGGACTGCTTATGCTGGTTTGGCCCAGGAGAGCAAGCCGTAAGGCGCAGCACGACTGGCTAGCCGAACGTCGTATAATGGCGCTTGCTCTCACGAGGCCGAACACAGTGAGAGCCGAGTGATGAGAAGGCCTTATGCTAACGGCGCCCAAGAGCAGAAGCACAGCGCACTGCGATTGGCTAGCGCCGTGTCGTATAATGCAGTCGCTCTCGCGATTCGCGAACGACAGTGATGCGAGAGCGATGAGGACTGCTTATGCTGGTTCCGCCTGAGAGAGCAAGCCAACGGCGACGCTCGATCAGCCAGCGGAACGTCGTATGTATCCCAAGTCGCTCTCGCGATTCGCGAACGACAGTGATGCGAGAGCGATGAGGAAGCAGTGGGAAGTTTTGAAGATACGAATATAATATGCGAGTATACTATGTGCCCCGCAAATGGACGGGATTTTCAGGTATACAAGTTCTGTGGACGGGAATCCGGGTACTATTCAGCCTGCATTCCCGTCCATTTGCGCTTTTTCTTGCCAATGGACGGGAACTTCAGGTATACAAGTTCTATGGACGGGAATCCGAGTGCTGTTCAGCCTGCATTCCCGTCCATTTGCACTTTTTCTTGCCAGTGGACGGGATTTTCGGGTATACAAGTTCTGTGGACGGGAATCCGGGTACTATTCAGCCTGCATTCCCGTCCATTTGCGCCTTTTGTTACCAATGGACGGGATTTTCGGGTATACAAGATTATTGGACGCAGATTCGAATTCTTTTATGCCATTGACTATGTCCGATTTGCGTCCAATAGACCCGCTTTTATAAAAATGTATGGGTATGCAGCATATTTGCGATTTGGACGCAAATCCTGACAGGATTCGGATACTTCTACATGGAAATTTGCGTCCAGCTGGATGATTTGTTGAATATGCAGCGTTATACTGTATACCCTCAAACTGGACGCAAAATCGACTGATTTTACCTCATTGGAAAGGGACGCACTGCGTCCAACGGACGAATTATTGACATTGGATGCAGATTGTGTGTATACATATGAATTGGACGCAAATTCATATGGTTATGCGTTATCGGTGTTAGTTGTTCTGCGTCCAATCCTCCCAGAATCTGCAATTTCAAATAACTCATCCATAACATAGTTCTCCGTCATTGCAAAGTTCCTATGAAAAACGCAATTTTATTTACATTATTCATATGAACAATGCATAAAATCCTGCGTTTTTCATATGAGTTTTGTAATTTTGACTGACGGGATTTGTGAATGCGGTGCGAAAAGATCTGGAACCACCGGACACTATCAGACTGCGGGAAGGATGTCGGTGAGCTTGCCGGAAAAACATCCTATTATATTTCTACTCGCTTTACTTAATTGACACAAATTTAACACGAATATTCCTCTTATAAATTATCTGTATACACATATTCTGCGATTGAACCCCTGAAAAGCCTGTGCTATCATCTATGTGTATTTATGTGATGCACATATTGGAGGTTAATTGGAATGGAGAAAAAAACACCACTTTATGAAACGCATGTAGAGTGCGGCGGAAAGATGGTTCCATTCGGCGGATACCTGCTCCCTGTCCAGTATGAGACGGGCATCAAAAAAGAGCATATGGCCGTCCGCACGAAATGTGGTCTCTTCGACGTATCGCACATGGGAGAAGTTTTGGTTCAGGGACAGGATTCACTAAATTTTCTGAATCATTTGCTGACAAACGATTTCACCGGAATGCATGCCGGTCAGGCGCGTTACAGCCCGATGTGCAACGAACACGGCGGCACGGTCGACGATCTGATCGTCTATATGAAGGCGGAGAACGATTATCTGGTTGTCGTCAACGCAGCGAACCGGGAAAAAGATTATCAGTGGATTTGTGACCACAGACAGGGCGACGTCGAACTTTCTGACGTCTCTGACGATTACGGTCAGCTGGCCCTTCAGGGTCCTCTTGCCGAGAAAATTTTGTCCTCGGTCACGGACAGCAAATATATCCCGGCAGAGTATTACACCGCGGTTTTCGACGCAGAAATTAAAGGCATCCTATGCATCATTTCCCGCACGGGATATACCGGCGAAGACGGGTTTGAGATTTACATGCCGGCGGAGAAAGCTCCGGAAATCTGGACGATTCTTCTGGATGCCGGAAAGGACGACGGCCTGATCCCATGCGGGCTCGGCGCGCGCGACACGCTGCGTATGGAAGCTGCTATGCCGCTTTACGGCCACGAGATGAATGATAAGATTTCACCGAAAACGGCCGGACTTGGTTTTGCCGTCAAGATGGACAAACCTGAATTCATCGGAAAAGAAGCGCTGGAAGCTGCCATGCCGCTGAAGCAGAGACGCGTCGGCATCAAAGTCACCGGAAGAGGCATCGTCCGTGAGGACTGCGCGATTTACCGCGACGGCGAGGAAATTGGCAGAACTACATCCGGAACCTTCCTCCCATATCTGAAGGGCTCCTACGCCCTGGCCATCGTCGATTCCGACAAGCGTGAAATCGGCGCGCCGGTTCAGGTAGAAGTGCGCGGACGCCGCGTGGATGCGGAGATGGTCAAGCTGCCGTTCTATAAGCGTCAGAAATAGAGATAATTCGTTATCCCACTGCTATACCGGGAATATCACCCGGCTGGTCAGATTCAGAACAGCCCATCATACTGCGCGGCCGTCTGCTTCTGATCTGCAGACAAAAATTAATCGAACAAGGAGAAAAAAATGATCGATCCAAAGGAACTGAAGTATTCTAAATCTCATGAGTGGGTGCGCATGGAAAACGGCACCGCATATATCGGCATTACCGACCACGCCCAGGAAAGCCTTGGCGATCTCGTATTTGTCAACCTCCCTGACGTTGACGACGAGCTTGAGGCCGGCGAACCGTTCGGTGATGTTGAATCTGTAAAAGCGGTTTCTGACATAATCGCACCGGTCAACGGAGTTGTCACAGAAATAAACGAAGAGCTCCTGGACGCGCCGGAGAAAATCAATGAGGAGCCATATGAAGCATGGCTCGTAAAACTGACCAATGTCAGCGGTGACGATGATCTTCTGGACGCAGACGAGTATGACCGCTTTGTAGAAGAGGAAGACGAGTAATTTCCCGACACGGCGCATACTGCCGAAGACCGGATAATACTCTGCAGATCTGCCGTCCTGCCGCAGAAATGAACACGGACGGCACCATAAACAAAAGGTGGTAATAAACTTGGGCACATTTATACCAAATACAAAAAAAGAGCAGCAGGAAATGCTGCATGAAATCAGCTGCCGGGACTGGGATGACCTGTTCAGAGACATTCCGCAGGAAGCCAGAATCAAAGACGGGCTCAATCTTTCGGACGGAAAATCTGAGATGGAAGTTACCCGCATCATGGAGAGAACAGCGGCGAAAAACACGGTATTCCCAACCATATTCCGCGGTGCCGGCGCGTATAACCATTATGTCCCTGCCGCGGTAAATGCCATTGCAGGCAAGGAAGAATTTCTGACTGCATACACGCCGTATCAGGCAGAAATCAGCCAGGGAATCCTCCAGTCCATTTTTGAGTACCAGACGATGATCTGTGAACTCACTGGAATGGACGTTTCCAACGCATCGCTGTACGACGGCGCATCCGCGGCAGCAGAAGCCTGTGCTAT
The DNA here is from genome assembly GCA_004555725.1 of [Eubacterium] saphenum. Lineage (GTDB taxonomy): Bacteria > Bacillota > Clostridia > Peptostreptococcales > Anaerovoracaceae > Aminicella > Aminicella saphenum_A. The sequence goes on along the minus strand of SFHC01000004.1, from coordinate 162,451 downwards.
GAGCGCTGACCGGAAACGTTCAGTCATTTACGTTTCCGAGACTGTAGATCCCCGCATTCTGCGCGTCATCCAGACCTATTCTTTTGGCCGGGAAATGGATGTTAAAACCGTTCCGGCAGCGGACGGCGCTACAGATCTCAAGGCTTTGAAAGACATGCTGACGGCAGATCCGGCATCCGCGTGCTTCCTGATGCAGTATCCGAACTACTATGGAATCATCGAGAACGCCGACGCCATTTCTGAAATCGTGCACAGCTGCAAGACTCAGCTGATCATGAGCGTTAATCCGATCGCCCTCGGCATTCTGAAGACACCGGGAGAAATCGGCGCGGACATCGTCTGCGGAGAAGGTCAGCCTCTGGGCCTCGGCCTCGCGTACGGCGGTCCTTATCTGGGCATCCTTGCGGCGACAAAGAAAAACATGCGCAAAATGGTCGGCCGGTATGTCGGTGAAACGGTGGATTCTCAGGGAAAACGCGGATATGTTCTGACCCTGCAGGCCAGAGAACAGCACATCCGCAGAGAGAAAGCCAGCAGCAACGTCTGCTCCAATGAAGCGCTCTGCGCGCTGAAAGCCTCCGTGTACCTGTCCGCTGTCGGCCCTGCCGGACTGAAGAAAGCCGCGCAGCTCTGCACCTCCAAGGCGCACTACCTGGCAGAAGGACTGGCAGAAGCCGGACTTCCGCTGGTTTACAGCAGCCAGCCGTTCTTCCATGAATTCCTTACCGAATGCAAAGATCCTTCCGCGCTTCTTTCCGCGCTTCAGGACCGCGGAATTCTCGGGGGACTCACGGTTTCCGATCATGAACTCCTGTGGTGCACGACAGAACTCAACACAAAGGAAGAAATGGACACTGTGATCAAAACGGCGAAGGAGGTGCTGGCATGAAACTGATTTTTGAACGAAGCGTACCAGGCAGAGGCCAGGACATCTTCCCGGACTGCGATGTAGACATCAAACTTCCGGATGTTCCGATGCGAAGCTCCGCTCCGCGCCTTCCGGAGATCTCCGAGAACGAACTGGACCGTCACTATACAGCCCTCGCAAAAGAAGCCCGCGGCGTAAACGACGGATTCTACCCGCTCGGTTCCTGCACGATGAAATACAACCCGTACATGAACGAAACGGCGGCTTCTCTGAAGGGATTCACCGATGTGCATCCGCTTCAGCCGGCAGATACCGTTGAAGGATGTACAGAAGTCATCGACAACCTGGAAAAATATCTGTGTGAAATCACTGGAATGGACCACGTCACCTTCCAGCCGGCAGCCGGCGCACAGGGAGAATTCACCGGTCTTCTGACGATTAAGGCATACCTTCAGGATCACGGCGAAACGCAGCGTGATGAAATCATTATCCCGGATTCCGCTCACGGCACCAACCCTGCCAGCGCAGCAATGGCCGGATTCAAAGTTGTGGAGATCAAATCCAACGAAAATGGCATGATCGATCTGGATGACCTGAAATCTAAGCTTAGTGACAAAACCGCCGGCCTGATGCTGACCAACCCGAACACCGTTGGCATCTTTGATGACAACATCATGGAAATCACCCGCCTTGTCCACGAAGCCGGCGGACTCTGCTACTACGACGGAGCTAACCTGAACGCCGTTATCGGCATTGTGCGTCCGGGAGACATCGGGTTCGACATCATTCACCTGAACCTGCATAAGACCTTCTCCACCCCGCACGGCGGCGGCGGTCCGGGCAGCGGTCCTGTCGGATGCAAGGACTTCCTGAAAGATTACCTTCCGGGAGACCGCGTCGCCGGCACCGGAAAAGATGCGCACTATGAACGCGCTGCCAAGAGCATCGGCAACCTGACCGGTTTCCACGGCAACTTCCTGATTATGGTCCGCGCACTCGCCTACCTCATGGTCAACGGCGGCGACGGAATTCCGGAACTCGCACATAATGCCGTCCTCAACGCCAACTACATGATGGCGAAGCTAAAAGACATCTATCCGATGGCCTACGACCGCATCTGTATGCACGAGTTCGTCATGAGCCTGGAGAAATTCCACAAAGAAGATGATGTCTCCGCACTCGATGTCGCCAAGGCACTTCTGGACTTCGGCATTCATCCGCCTACAATGTACTTCCCGCTCATCGTTGAGGAAGCGCTCATGGTGGAACCGACGGAAACCGAAACCAGAGAAACCCTGGACAACGCCATCGCCGCGTTCAGAAAGATCTACGAAGAGATCATCAAGACCCCTTCCGCCGTCACAGCCTCCCCGCAGAAGACGCCAATCAAGCGTCTGGACGAGGTTCTCGCGGCCAGAAAGCCGGTCCTGAAATACGATTTCAACCAGGCAGACAAGGCAGAATAACCCTTGCACCAAGACACATCAACAATGCCCATCAGCACCCGATTCTACAGGTACTGATGGGCTGTTTTCTTGCGCATTACTTTTTGTCGACAAAATCCACTCGCCAAGGAGAATCACCGCCGGCCTCCGCCCTCCACACAGTGCCGCGGAGATACGAACGAGCGCCTGCGAACCGCCCGCAGAAACTCCACACTCAAATATATCGCCAGCAGAATCAGGAACACCATAATCGCAAACCCGACGAGATAACCGGGATTGCCCATCCTGTCCGAGAGCCAGACCAGCGGACTGCCCTTAGACGGCCAGTTCAGGAACATATAGTTACAGTCGAACCGCTTGTCAAACCACATAACCGGCGGAACAACCACGCACAGAAACAGCACAGAATACCAGATATGACGGATGGAAACTGTGGTTCGCCCGTCTTCTCGATGCATGACATCCTCAGCCGTGTAAATGATCGGAAACAGAAGCAGCATCGTGTGCCACCCGTAACTGTGGATGCTGAAAATACTCCAGAGCATATACGAATGATTCCAGTTCGGAAAAAGGAGCGCCGTAACTGCCCCCGGCGCAATCAGCACACAGGCAACTTCCCCGAAAAACCGCTCCACCCGAGGCCTTTGTGAAAACGCCGCAAAATAGAACACCAGCACGCCCAGACTGCATAGCTGTAGCGGCAGATAACCGATCATGTCCGCGCCCTGAATTTCCAGCAGCCAGTCCTTGAATACCTCCATCACTGTCATTCCCACCGGAATAACCTTCAGCACCACCTGCCGGGTATGCGCCGTCACATGCCGGCTCCAAAAATATGTACACACCACCGCCGCAGTTATAATCGACAGCATCAGAATATGCGGCCGGCTGAAATACGCGTACCCCGTCCCCGCCGGTAAATACGTCCGGTACCTCCAAAAATTACTCATCCGCCTTCGTCCCTTCTTCCTTCTATCCCAAACTACCCCAATTTCTCCGCAAAAATCTTTCCGCACCGGCTGCGGTTTCCTGTTGAAAACCCACTTCCATTATAACACCGCATTCCATTCTTCCATTGAAAACCCTGCCAATCAATGATAAAATAAGGGGTGTTGATGCGCACCAGTAGCTCAGGGGATAGAGCGTCGGTTTCCTAAACCGTGCGTCGGGTGTTCGAATCGCCTCTGGTGCATACGAAAAAAACAGGTCCGAAAGGGCCTGTTTTTTTCGTACAATCCAAGCGATTCGAACACCCGATACCCAATCGACATCGCCTGGGAGACCTGTCCCTGCGATTGGCAAGCAGCGAAGCTGCGCGGACAGAGCAGCGGAAGGTCCCCTGTCAGGCTTGCCGCAGAGCGCGAGCGGCAACGATGCGCGATGCGCTGCAAGCTACGGCCTGGTGCGTTACAATTTTTATACCTTTATTTTCATCAGTTTCACAGATGGAAAATAAAATTCAAGTACGACACCTGTTACGACACTCGCATGAACTCTTGCATACCTTCTTAACAGCTTTTGCAGCCTTAGACTTCCACCCGCACCGCCACCTATTTTAATACCATAAAAGTAATTTATTTTGTCCTTTACAGGCACTCCTGATACATCAAGAGCCCGCAATTTCCTGAACAAAGCTCCCGTGCAAACACTTCCGCCAGATCATATTTGTATACAATCGCACTTTCAGTATTTCTGTTTCCGGATTCCTGAAAATAGCCAATTTCAGAACAGAAAAAGGAGTTTGCTTCAATTGTGCACAACTCTGTTCTCCACCGGGACGATACTTATGACCGAAAAGTGCACGATATGTACGAAAATAAGTACATGTCGTGCACTTTTCTCATTTGCCTTATTCATGACAGGACCAAACCGGCGAATATACATACCGATATTCATCGCGACTCGATCAAAATGCCTTAGTGAACTCAGTTTCTGTTCCGGAAACGCGATTATTTTTCTAATCGATAACAGAAAAACCCAAACTCCTTTTTGTGTTCTCATTTTCACAAAATCAACGATTTCGAGAACAAGAACCGGGTAATTATCAGCACATCTCACAGGCAGGTCTCTCAACTGATATTTTTACTCCACCCGTTCACCGTTTCACTTCACACCTGGGCATTCACTTTTCTGATTCTCCTACACCAGCTTCATCTCTTCCGCATCCGGGAACCTGTACTCGCACTCTTTCAGCCCGTCCAGATACCCATTCAGAAAGATCTGCGCCAGTCCCCCTTTTTTGATCTGTTCACGAGCCTCCTTACGTGTAAACCACCGGTAAGAATCCACCTCTTCATTCGGATGCAGATCTTCACTCTCCACTGTGACTGTAAAATTGACCATCAGTGTATTTGACGGTGGAAAATAGTGTGTCCGGTTGAATTTCATTTCCGCCACCCGGACTCCAAGTTCCTCATACACTTCCCGCGCTGCCGTGTCTTCCGCGTCTTCACCCTTGCGCACATATCCGGCAACCAGAATATACTCTTCCCCGCCATACTGCTTAATCAGAGCAATCTGGTCCCGTTCCGGATTCATCACAATCATGCTGCAGTTGACATTAAAATTCGGAAAACGAAAAGCTCTGCACGCAGGGCAGTAAGGAACCGGTCCTTCATCCGGAATCGTCCGGAGTTCCAGCGGACTCCCGCATTCTATACAATAGTTCATAACTTCACCTCACTCCTGAATACTTCTTAATGAAACTATTGTACCATCTGCCGCGGCTGTCCGCACCTGATCTCAATCGCACTTTCATTATTTCTGTTTCCAAATTCCTGAAAATGGCCGATTTCAGAACAGAAAAAGGAGTTTGCTTCAATTGTGCACAACTCTGTTCTCCGCCGGGACGGTACATATGACCGAAAAGCGCACGATATGTACAAGAACACATACATATCGTGCGCTTTCCCCATTTGCTTTTTCATATCGAGACCAAACCAGCGAGTATACATACTGATATTCATCGCGACTCGATCAAACTGCCCCGGCGAACCCATGTCCCGTTCCGGAAACGTGATTATTTTTCTAATCGATAACAGAAAAACTCAAACTCCTTTTTGTGTTCTCATTTCCGTGAATTCAACGGTTTCGAGAACAAGAGATGGATAACTATTGACACATCTCACGGGCAGTTCTCTCAACTGAGATTGTTACTTCACCGCCGTAATGACAACCGTATTTCCCTTAATCCTTACCGCAGAATCCTGCATATAGACGCCCGTATACACCCTGGCCGGGACGTAAATTCTGCCGCCGCGGACTGCCGCTGCCGCTCCGTACCGGATCAGGCCGGTCGCGCCGCAGAGATTCGGGTTGCTGGTGGTGAAGGAATATCCGTCTTCACCGATTCTGAACTGCATGTACATCGGCGCGCCAGTGACCGTAACATCCTTTTTACTTTTTCCGCTCTTCCGGACTTTCAGGCCGAGATTCGCGGCGGTCTGTCCGAGCGGAACCATAGCGACGCGCTTCTTGCTGTTTCGCGTGTCCTTCACCCAGTAACCGCTGCGTTTCACCATCTTTCCGCCGGCATACACGGTGATTTTCTTCGCCGCCCCGGTGCTTTTTGTCGCAGATGCGTACGCACTCTGCGGCAGAAGTCCTGCTGCCAGGACAACCGCCAGAAGAATTGTCAGCACGCATACCGTCATTTTTACTGCTTTGCTTTTCTCTTCATAACTCTTCATTTTCATCTTATTTTACTCCTTACTTTCCATGATTGATCCCAATTTCCTCTGTTCCTGCACGGTCCTCACGTACACCACATAGAACACCAGCAGCATGACTGCGCCCGTCGCGGCATCCGGTAAAAGTATGGGCGGAAACGGCGAGTCGCAGTAAGCGTGCTCCAGCAGTGCGAGAAGAATCAGCAGAATGCCGCTTCGGACTGCATGCGTACTCTGCTCCTTTTTTCGCCCGAAGAAAATGTAATATACGCCGACTGCCACCAGAGCGGTGTATATCCAGTGACTCAGAAGGCTCCATGAAATGCGGTCATCAATTGTATACCCAATTGCCGTAGAATACTGGAGAAAGCTTCCGGTGATCCGCTTTTCGATGTAGTCAAAGTCCTCTCCAACCTGGAATCCCATCCCCACGGCCATTCCGGCAACCAGAAAATCTTTCTTCATATACCGCCCCAAAATATAGAGCAGCCATACCACAACCAGGACCTTCAGCGTTTCCTCAACAATCGGCGCTTCTGCCGCATCGCCCCACACCTTGTCGAAGTGCGGCGAAATCATCAGTCTCAGCAATTGATCTGCACGATCGTTGAGGCTGCCGGCAGCCCAGCCCGGAACAAACCACCCGGAGAAAAAGGCCAGCAGCGGCAGATGCCCGGAAATATCAAGCTTCCTGCAGGTATAACGTATGAACAGCACAAACGGTATGAAGTATGTCAGCAGAAGAGCAAAACACACCAGCATCATATAATATCTGGCTGCCAGATTGCTCGTATGTTTCGGGAAAGTCAGATACATGTCGTAAAGTTCCTGAAACGTCCCTATCAGGAACGCCGTAAAGAACAGAAATAAACTTACCCACCAGACGCGGCTCCGGTTATTCAGATCAAGATCGAGTAATGAATCCATTTTGATTATTCATCTCCCAGATTAAACATCTCTAACAAAACCGCGTCCATCGTAACACTTCCCGCACAGGTATTCAAGTTTTTAACTGTTTTTTACAGCATCCCATGACTCACCTCACTTCTGCAGACTTCCGATAAAATTATTGTATCATCTGCCGCGCCTGTACGCACACTTTTCTGACAAAAACAACCCGGCCAGAAGTTCACGCCTGTCCCTGCTTCCTCACCGTTTCAACATATTTCGGACACACAATCTTTATTCAGGTTTTAACCCGATTTAATGACTATTTAAGGATATGTTAAGATTTCTCTCCTACCATATATTCATGGAGAAAGGGGAACCGAAAATGAAAATTCTTATACTGACAGCAAAATTCGGCCAGGGGCACGTTTCTGCAGCCAGGGCAATCCGGGCGCAGATCGTCCGGCAGCATCCGGAAGCAGAAATTCACATTGTTGACCTGATGCCCTACATCTATCCGCACTCCTACCCGCTGATTTACACCGGATTCAACTATCTGGTAAACTCCCGCCCGGGGATCTACAACTCCCTCGCGAAAATCGATGCTCTGACCTGCCAGTTTCCATGGCGGACCCGGGTCCGTCACGGACTTGCCATCCAGCAGCTCGTCACCCAGTACAATCCGGATCTGATCCTTTCTACCTGGCTGATGAGTTCTAAATACGTCAGTTCCTATAAAAAATACTTTCACAGCAAGATCCCGTTTGTCACCTGCATCACCGATATCGGCGCCTATCCGGAATGGATCGCCGATTATACAGACGCGTACCTTGTCGGAAGTGAATATACTGCCGAAACACTTCGGAAGTCCGGCGTAAACCCGCGCATTATCTATGTCGGAGGCATTCCGGTCAATCCGCAGTTTGAACAGACCGGTCATACAGATCCCTCTTCAGGGACAAAAAACATTCTGGTTATGGGCGGAGGCCTCGGAATCCTTCCGGGAATTGACGCGCTTCTGCACGCACTCCAGGAAAGGCCGGAATTCCGGGTTACCGTCATCACCGGCCACAACCGGGAATTATACCGCCATCTGAAACAGACCTATCCGGGAATTCAGGTAATCGGTTTTACCGATCAGGTGCCGATGTACATGCAGAATGCAGACCTTATCCTTACCAAAGCCGGAGGCCTGACGCTTTCCGAAGCCATTCATTCGGAAACGCCGATTTTTGTACTGGATCCGTTCTTTCAGCATGAACGAGAAAACGCGGAATATATTCAGCGCGAACAGATCGGCGGCATCATTGAGAGCGGCAGCAGCGCAGGCATCAGAGAGTTTGTGGATGAAATTTCCAGCACCCCTCTGATTCAGGACGCCGGAAAGAATATGCACCGCATCCGTGAAAAATACCGCGGAAATGAAATCAATTCGATTATGGACGATCTTCGACTGGAGGCCTGAGGACATATGTTAAAACAAACGATTCTTGCCGCGGCAGCCGTTTCCGCTGCCGCGTACTTCATTTACGCGCCGCTTCCTGCAGCCTCTCTGCGCGCGGAAAACGCGCTGCGCTTCTCATTAACCGCTCATCCGGAGAAAGTCCTGTACCTGACCTTTGACGACGGTCCGGATCCGGATTATACCGGAAAACTGCTGGATCTGCTCGCGGAAAACCATATTCACGCCACCTTTTTCACCGTTGCGGAATTTGCGCGGGAGAATCCGGAACTGATCCGCCGCATGCAGAAGGAAGGACACGTCGTTGCCAGCCATTCACTGTCTCATAAATGTGCGATGTTCCAGGGGCCGCGTGCGGCAAAGCGTGATCTGTCAAGATCACTCCATATCATGAAAGACCTGGGCATTTCGGCCGATCTTTATCGCGCGCCCTGGGGGCTTTATAATCTGACCCTGATCCGGGAACTGAAAAAACATCATATCAAGCGGGTCCTTTGGAACGTCATGATCGGAGACTGGAGCGCGCGGCCCGACGTGGACACCCTTGCGCATCGGCTTTTGTCCAGAGTGCGCCCCGGAGCAGTCATCTGCCTGCATGACGGCCGCGGATCGGATCACGCGCCGGCACGAACCATCCGGACACTGGAACGCGTTCTGCCTGAACTGAAGAAACAGGGATATCAATTTAAAACACTGTAAAAACAGGGACCGCTTCTGCGCAGTCCCTGTTTTGAATTGAATATAATGTTATGGTCTCGCCGCGTCTGCAAGCTGAATCAGCCGACATACCGCAGCACGCCGTCCCAGCTTACGCCGCCGACATTGTTATAATAACCGGCTACGCTGACCTCTGTTCCGGTCTGGTCTCCTGCCTGCGGATATCCGCGGTCAGAGTGCGCAGCGGCAGTTTTTCCGGATCCGATATACAGTTCCGTATGCGCGCTGGCATCCAGGAGAACATCGCCTACCTTAAGATTGCTGACACTTCCGATCTTACTCCACGGGATCCATTCAAATCCGTCCGCAGTAAAGATCGTTTTCATAATGCCGCAGTACATAACGGAAGAAGATCCGCCGTAGGTCAGACTGAGGCCCGCTGCACGGAATGCGCTCGCAACAAATGTTGAACAGTCATAGTCCGGACTGCCCCAGCGTCTGGACGCCAGAAGGCTGTATCCGTGGCTGTTGTCATTGGCCGTCGCGATTGCCCAGCTTACAGCCTTGCTGATTACTGTCGATGCAGAAGGCCGGGATGAAGATCGTTTAACCAGAGTTGATGTCGTTTTACTCCAGGAAATAAATCCGGAGCTGACGTACCCTGTCTTGCCGTTGTAAACAACCTTGTACCAGCTTCCGCTGCTGCTTTTCACCGTGACTGCAGAACCGTTGGGAATCACGCAGATCACACCGTATTTGGTGCCTGCGCCCTTCCTCAGATTCAACCCTCCCGTCGCATTTACGTATCCCGTCTTGGATGAAGACGAAGAAACCGTTGTCGTGGAGGAACTGGACAGTTTTTTCACATAACTTGCATACACGCAGCCGGTTTTCCCTTTATATGTGGTTTTATACCAGTTGCCTGTCTTACTCGTTAACGTAATGGTTGTGCCGTTAGGAATGGTGGTCAGAATTCTGTATTGAATCCCTGCACCGCTTCGCAGATTAAGTCCGCCATAAGCACTGACTTTTCCCTTCGCTGTCGCATGTGCAGTTCCCGCACTGAGTAATACCATAATGATGATTGCCGCAGTCATTACAGTAAGTGCAAGAACGCCGTCCTTCAGCTTTCTCTGTGTCAATTCAACACCTCCTTTTCTCTAACTGACTAAAATTATAGAGCCGGAAAAGTCAGATTTCAACAGAATTCATAAGTTTTATTAAGATTTAATTTAGATTTCTTAAGATTTTCGGGTAATCTTCCGAACGCCGTCATATTGCAGTCATCGTTCAATCACATTTCTCATTCTTACCTGCATTAATTCTTCAACGACCATTGACCATTAGACGCCTATGTATTACACTGTATTACAAGAAGAGGGACCGAAAGAAGGAGGTGAGACTATGACCATTTCCTTACGATTAAACGAGAAAGACACAAAATTATTCAAAGAATACGCAAAATTGAACGGAATGACCCTGTCTGAACTGGTGAGAAGCTCTGTCCTTGAACGCATTGAAGATGAATACGATTTAAAGGCTTACAACGAAGCCTTTGCCGAATTTGAAAAAAATCCTGTGACATATTCTCTGGATGATGTTGAGAAAGAGTTAGGCTTAAAGTGAAGTACCACATTGTATTTTCGCACAGAGCAGTGAAACAGTTAAAAAAACTGGACAAGTATACGGCATCATTGATTACCGGATGGTTGAGGAAAAATATTGAAGGCTGCTCAGACCCGCGTCAGCATGGAAAAGGGTTAACAGCAAACCGAAGCGGCCAATGGCGATACCGCATTGGTGATTATCGGATTATCGCAGAAATACAGGATGACAAAGTCATTGTTTTAGTCCTTGCAATCGGGCACAGAAGCGATATTTATTAACGTGCCGCACGTTCATGAGTTTTACAGATATGTGCAAAACGAGATCAGAAATCCAATCCCGGAATTCTGATCTCGTTTTCATATCTGTAAATCACAAACCCGCACATCACTTTGCGTTCTGGTATTCTCAGGGAGTGCCTGAATATTTCCCTCGGCACCGTCCGCTTTCTTAAGGCGCTATTCCGCTGTCGAACCTCCGCAGCTGGATCCCGCGCCCGCCGTGCACGCGTAGCAGTGGTTGGCAAACACAATCTTTCTCTTCTCCAGCCTCACATCACGGAGGTCGCGGATATTCCCCGGCACATGCGCAGGAAGGCCCAGCGCCAGGTTAAAGTCGCAGTCATAGACCGTTCCGTCATAATCCACAGAAATCTGGTTCCGGCACATCATGTTTTCTACAGCAGCCGGATTGAATGCGCCGATCAGACGCTTCATATATCTTGGGTAATTTCCGCTCCTCTCCAGGAAATCGCCGAATCTGCCTATCGGATTATTGGTAATCACGAACAGATCGTTAAAGTGAATCCCAAACTGACTTCCCAGTTTCTGAGCGTATTCTCTGCGCAGGCTCTCCTGATCCGGCGGCAGAAAAGCTCCGCCCGGGTTATAGACCAGATTCAGTGTCAATTCGTCTTCTACGCCGTATCCCTGCGCATTCAGCTTTTTAATCATGTCGATCACCGCATCGAACGTTCCCTCGCCGCGCTGACGGTCCGCGTCACGTTTTGCGTAGGATGGAAGAGACGCGACAAGTTCTACCTTATTCTTCCGGTAAATCTCCATAAACTTCTCATAGCCCGGCTCTTCCAGGATAACCAGATTCGAGCGCACGATTACATGCGCGCCCGCGCCGGCAGCCTGTTCAATTAAATACGGTGTGTTCGGATTCATTTCCGGCGCTCCGCCCGTGATATCAATCGTCTTAAATCCGTTATTCTTATACACCTCGATGCAGGCATCCATCGTCTCCCTGTCCATCTGCTCCGTCCTGTCCGGACCTGCCTGGATGTGGCAGTGCTTGCAGTGCAGGTTGCAGGTTTTTCCGACGTTAATCTGCATAACTTCCGGGTGATCCAGCGTTTCGCCGTACTTCCGGCAGGCTTCCTGCTCAGAAAATGCCGGGAAATCCTCCATCTCCTTCAGATATTCCTTTCCCTCTCTCATTGAACAACCTCTTTCATTTCTTCTGCGCAGACGGAAATATCACTGGGCCGCTCTTGTCCGCCCTGCGCTCCGCCAAAAATAATTCCTTATGTTTCCCTTTACCTGTGCATTAAAACTCCAGTTTATTCACGATGTTCTTCATGATCAGGCTGTGTGCCATCGTTGTTCCCGCACGCATCGCAGCAGTAACATGAGAAGCCTCAAAAATCGCGTCTCTGCTGACACCCATCTCCAGCAGCGTCTGTGTGTATGAATCAATGCAGTATGGACACTGCAGCGCCAGCGCAACACTGTACGCGATCAGCGCCTTCTCTTTTGCGCTCAGCGCACCGTCCGCCATCGATGCTCCGTAATACTCCATAAACTTATTCCAGAGTTCCGGCGTATCCTCGCCCAGGTTTCCAAACTGCTCCAGATCTTCCGGATTGAAATATGTATCCATGTCGCCCTCCTGTTTCTTATGACAAAAAGAAGTCCGCAAGGACGCAGCCCGTATCCGGTTCTCACGCCCTGTATTGCTAGACCTCGTCTACTACTATACTGACACACATTATACCAATACTTGCAGAACATTACCTATTCATAATCTCTATATCATCAGAGCCATTCCGGGCATCTGACGCGTCCTTAGAAACAATCCGTTGCCGCCGCACAAGGAATTCGGAATATTTCTTATATAAGCAATAAAAGGATCTGGAAAAGCCCGTTTTCCGTGCAGGAAAATGCTCGTTCACCCTTTGTCGAAAAAGAAAATATGATATGATGATGGATGCGGATCAATGTATCGAACGGAGCGAAATGAAAATGAGAGGGCAGAAAATGAAAAGAATTCTGATGATTGGTACGGGCGGCACAATTGCCTCCAAGAAAACGGAATACGGACTGACGCCGGGGCTGACTGCAGAGGAGCTTCTGGAGTATGTTCCGCAGATCGCGAATGTGTGCGATGTAGACTGCAAGCAGATCTGCTCGATAGACAGCACCGATGTGACGCCGGAATACTGGAAACTGATGGCGCGGACCGTTGAAGAAAATTACGACGACTACGACGGGTTTGTGATCGGACACGGCACGGATACGATGGCATTTACTGCAGCCGCACTTTCCTATCTGATTCAGTATTCCCGAAAACCGATTGTGATCACCGGTGCGCAAAAACCGATCAGCAATGATATTACGGACGCAAAAACCAATTTACTGGACAGCTTTATTTACGCGGCAGATTACCGTTCGCACGGCGTCAGCATTGTGTTTGACGGAAAGGTCATTATCGGGACACGCGCAAAGAAAGAGCGGGCAAAGAGCTACAACGCGTTTACCAGCATCAATTTCCCATGCCCGGCGATTATTCAGGACCAGCGCGTCATACGCTATATGCCGGAAGAACTTTTTGATAAGCCGGTTAAATTCTATCACGAGCTGGAGGACAGTATTTTTCTGCTGAAACTGATCCCGGGAATGAGCCCGGAGATTCTGCCGTATCTTTTTGAACACTATGACTGCATCGTGATCGAGAGCTTTGGTGTCGGCGGCATTCCGGCATCTCTGCGAGACGCGTTCTATGAAATCATGGATGAGTATATCGAAAAGCAGGGAAAAATCGTTGTCATGGCCACGCAGGTCGTCAATGAAGGTTCGAACATGACCGTATACAAGGTCGGCGCCAAGGTCAAACATGACTTCAATCTGATCGAGGCGTACGACATGACGCTGGAGGCTGCCATCACCAAACTGATGTGGATCATGGGCCTCGGTGTAAAGGATTATAAGTCGGTGAAACAACTTTTCTATACGCCTGTAAATAAAGATATTATTTTCACAGCTGATCATATTGACGAGATGTAAGACACGCAAGTTCACAGCGAGAAAATATGCATAAGTGTATACACTGCTCTTCTGCTTTTCACTTTTATTGGGATAAAGTTATATTGTACATATAACAATACAATTCGTTCTTTGTTTCCTGCGTACAACATTTCGATAAAAATCATTAAATAATGTTGTTTAGAATAAAAATCGAAAAAAATATAAACAGGATATGTATGAATTTTGATATAATCTCCTTCGGCAGCACCGATCAGATTATATGCGTATAGGAATGCATATCCTGCATATTTTTCACTCGGCATTGTATACTGAAGTGTCTGAATATACCTTCAGTATTATGATCGCAATATTCATAATACTGAATGAATATGTATAAGCATTCTGCACAGCAGTTCTTCCTGCTGTCCGGAATATCTGAAGGCAGCACTTCCAATATATCAATTACGATATCGAACAGAACCGCACGAACGCCGCATCAGACGAATGTCGGACCATCTGATTTCTTTGCACATGCAGAGGCTTCGTTTATTTCTGTCGATTATCGGAACTATAGAAGTTTTTCACTGAAAAACTGAAAAAGGAGAGGTTTATATGGAAAACAAAGAGAAAAAATTAGGACTTGGAGCCCTGATACTGATGATTTTCACTTCAGTATATGGCTTCAATAACATCCCGAGGTCGTTTTATTTGATGGGATACGCCGCGATTCCGTGGTTTATCCTTGCCGGAATCACATTCTTCGTTCCTTATGCGTTCATGGTTGCAGAATATGGTTCCGCGTTTAAAAACGAGACAGGAGGAATTTACTCCTGGATGGAAAAATCCGTTGGTCCAAAATATGCATTTGTTGCAACCTTCATGTGGTACACCTCTTATGTACTCTGGATGGTCAACATCTGCTCCGGCATCTGGGTCCCGGTTTCCAACGCGCTGTTCGGAAAAGACACCACCGCGACATGGAATCTGTTCGGCATGAGCTGGCTGTCCGGTCCTCGTCTTCTGGGAATTCTCGGTATTATCTTCATGATCTTCATCACTGTCGTCGGAAGCAAGGGACTGAATAACATTCAGAAAGTAACAAATGTCGGAGGAATTGCGGTTATCGTCATCAATCTCGTCGTTCTGATCGGCGGATTCCTGATGATCATTATGAACCACGGCCACTTTGCACAGCCATTTGAGGGCATGCATTCTCTGGGCACATCCCTGAATCCGGCCTACGTTGGAAATCCGATCATGATCCTGTCCTTCATCGTTTATGCGCTGTTCGCATACGGCGGACTGGAAGCCGTCGGCGGACTCGTTGACAAGACAGAGAATCCGAAGAAAACATTCCCTAAGGGCGTAATGATCGCCGCAGTCGTAGTCGTTATCGGATACTCCATCCTGATCCTGCTTGTAGGTTCCTTCACAAACTATAAGGAAGTAATGGGAACAAACGGCGTACATCTGGGCAACGTTTCCTACGTCATCATGGGCAACTTCGGCAAGATGTTCGGAGAAACCATCGGTGTTTCTTCTGCTACAGCAGCCGCTATGGGCCACAACTTCGCAAGAATTTACGGCCTGATCATGCTGCTGTCCCTGCTGGGAGCATTCTTCACACTGAGCTACTCCCCGCTGAAACAGATCATCGACGGAACACCGGCTGAACTGTGGCCTGGAAAGATGGGCATCACAAGAGAGTCTGACGGAATGCCGGTTAACGCCATGAAAATTCAGTGCATCATCGTATGCGTCATGATTTTCGGCGTATCCTTCGGCGGAAACGCTATGGCAAAGTTCTTTGTCATCCTGACTGACATGGTAAACGTAGGAATGACTGTTCCGTACATCTTTATCGCGGCTGCATTCCCTGCATTTAAGAAACTGCAGAACCTTGACCGTCCATTCGTCATGTTTAAATCACACGGATCAACCATGTTCTTTGCCTTCCTGGTATCTGCCATGCTGATCTTCGCCAACGTATTTGCGATCATTCAGCCGGCAATCGAAGGCGACTTCATGACAACCGTATGGACATTCGCCGGACCGGTGATCTTCTCTGTTGCTGCCCTGCTGATGTATGGCCGCTATGAGAGAAAAACAAAAAACCGTCTGACATCTGACAGCAAAAATAATAACAAGGCTGCATAACTCAGACCCCCGTGCCTGCAAGGCATATGACGGGCGGCCGCGGACCAGAAGGTCCGGACCGCCCCTTTTATCAATTGCAGCTGAAAGTCAATCTTCTATTGAACAGAGCGGAAAATTGCAAAGCACACAGCACACAATAAATTTACAGCACACATTCTTTTTCCGCACACACATATCGGATAAGAATTCGCTATAATAACAACTGACAGAATGCTCACACGGAAAAGAAAAAGCATTCTGTTTGTCAGAGCAGCTCCTGCACAGCTGCACACCGATCAATCCGCGGCAGATGCTGACCGACACAGCAAATGCTGCAGAAATAAATACAAAGAAGAAGATGTAAAAGGAGGATTTCAAATCATGGAGCGTAAATACGCATGGGAAAAGTACGACGAAAATGATCTGAAAAAAATCAATGCATTTAACGAGGAATACAAAACATTCCTGTCCTGCTGCAAAACAGAGCGTGAATGCAACGACTACGCAATCGCAGAGATCGAAAAAGCCGGATACAGAGATCTGGAAGAGATCATTAAGAACGGCGAGACTCTGAAGGCCGGAGACCGCGTTTACCGCAGCAACAGAGGCAAGGGCCTGGTGATGTTCCAGATCGGAACAGAGCCGATGGAAAACGGCGCAAACATCCTGGGCGCGCATATCGACTCTCCAAGACTGGACCTGAAGCAGAACCCGGTATATGAAGACGGCGGATTCTGCCTGCTGAACACACACTACTACGGCGGAATCAAGAAGTACCAGTGGGTTAACCGTCCTCTCGCTCTGCACGGCGTAGTTGCCAAGAAAGACGGCAGCGTAGTCAAGATCAGCATCGGCGAAAAGGATGATGAGCCGGTATTCGGCGTTATGGACCTGCTGATCCATCTGGCTGCAAAGCAGATGGAAAAGAAAGCCGGTGCAGTCGTTGAAGGCGAGAAACTGGACGTTCTGGTCGGAAGCCAGCCGCTCAAGGGCGAAAAAGAAGATGATGAACCGTCCGTAAAAGACATGTTCCTGAAGCTTCTGAAAGAGACTTACGGAATTGAAGAAGAAGATTTCCTGTCCGCTGAAATCGAGGTTGTTCCTGCAGGAAAAGCCAGAGACCTTGGCCTTGACCGCAGCATGATCCTCAGCTACGGACATGATGACCGCGTATGCGGATTCCCTTCTTACCGCGCTATGCTGGAGCTGCCGGAATCTGTAGAGCGCACCTGCATCTGCCTGCTTGTTGATAAAGAAGAAATCGGAAGTATGGGCGCAACAGGAATGCAGTCCCGTTTCTTTGAGGAGACTGTCGGTGAAGTGCTCGAAGCTCTCGGCGTCAACCATATGACAGCAGTCGGCCGTACACTGAGAAATTCCACCATGCTTTCTTCTGACGTCAGCGCTGGATTCGATCCTCTCTATCCAGAAGTCATGGACAAAGACAACTGCGCATACCTGGGCAAGGGACTGGTACTGAACAAGTACACCGGCGTCAAGGGCAAATCAGGCTCCAACGACGCAAACGCAGAATTCATCGGCAAGGTCCGCAGAGTATTTGACGACAACAACGTATATTTCCAGACCGCAGAACTCGGAAAAGTTGACGAGGGCGGCGGCGGAACCATCGCATACATCATGGCAAACTACGGCATGGATGTCATCGACAGCGGTGTTGCCGTTCTGGGCATGCACGCACCGAATGAAGTCGTCAGCAAGCTCGACGTTTACGAGGCACTCCTCGGATACGTTGCTTTCCTGAAAGACATGCGCTAATCACTAACGCAATTCAACCAATCCATTACCATACATAAACGTTCAGGGCTGTTTCTGCAGAATCCTAATCGATTCTCCGGAAGCAGCCCTGTTCTCTTCTCACCCGGGCAGATACGCTGATTCATCGTTTTATGTCCGCCCTTCGATATTCTGTTTCTGAAACTTCTTCTATATACCGAATTCTATATCCCAAAGAATTTAGCAAATTCCGAATAACAAATACGCATACTTTCATTTTTACCGCATGCCTCTTTTCGCAAGAAGTCTGCCTTTTGTACGAACAAACAAACTATCGTGTATACAAGAGCAGAATTTTAGTCCTCTTCCCCGATATCTGCAAGAATACGGTATAATAGTAATCATCATCCATCAACAATCCATGTACAATCAGATATACAGAGAGGAGATTCTTTACATGTACAAACTTTCTGAGATTTCGAAGAAATACAGTGAAAAGAAGATGTCCCCGCAGGAAGCGGCCGGCCTGATAAGCGCGGGCGACCGCATCAGTTACGGATTCGGCTATACCGCGCCGCACGCAGTTGATGAGGCACTGGCCGAACGCCTGAAGAATGGAGAACTTGATCATCTGGAACTGGTAAACACACTGACCATGCACGAACCGGCAGTGTACCGCGAGACCTCTGATAATTCACAAATACAGTTTACCTGCGGCCACTTCAGCGGCCTGGACAGGAAACACAGCAAGAACGGACGCTGCTGGTTCACACCGATATTCTTCCGCGAAAGCCCAAAATACTGGGCCGAGGAAGAACCTGCTGACGTGCTCATCATTCAGACCACACCGATGGATCAGTGGGGCAACTTCAATATCGGGCCTGCGCTCACGGATGTACGCGGTTACCTGAAAGGGGCGAAAAAAGTAATTGTCGAAACCAATGACAAGCTGCCTTTTGTCCACGGAATACAGACCGAGCTGAACCTGAGTGAAGTTGACGCAGTCGTCGAGGGAGATAATCCGGACATTCCGGAAATCACATCCCGTCCGGCGGACGATAAAGACCGGAAAATCGCGGAAACCGTCGTCAACCTGATCGAAAGCGGAAGCACGCTGCAGCTTGGAATCGGCGCATTGCCGAACATGATCGGACAGATGCTGTGTGAGTCGGACCGGACGGACCTGGGCGCACATACCGAGATGCTGACGGATGCTTATGTAGACCTGTATAATGCAGGGAAACTGACCAGCAGCCACTCCTCGATTCCGGGAAAGATCGTATACGCGTTTGCCGGCGGCACCAGAAAACTCTACGACTTTCTGGATCACAACCAGAAATGCTGCGCGGCTCCGGTAAGCTATGTCAATGATGTCCATGTCATCAGCAGCATTGAAAAGATGATTTCCGTAAACGGAGCAATCGATCTGGATCTGTTCGGTCAGGTAAACGCCGAGTCTGCGGGATTCCAGCATATCAGCGGAACCGGCGGCCAGCTGGACTTTGTCCAGGGCGCGTATGGCTCGCGCGGAGGCAAAAGTTTCATCTGCCTTCATTCTACAAGGACAAAAAGGGACGGCACCACGGAATCTCTGATTAAGCCGGCTCTTCCGCTCGGTTCCATCGTAACGACTCCGAGAGCAGCGGTACACTATGTCGTCACCGAATACGGCGCGGCCAGCCTGAAAGGAAAGTCCACCTGGAAACGCGCAGAGGCGCTGATTCAGATTGCACATCCGGACTTCCGGGAGGAATTGATCCGCGACGCAGAAAAGATGGGAATCTGGACGAACACGAGCAGACTTTCTCTTTAATTACCCTTCTTCAACACCGGCCTTTCCCGGTCGGTGTTGAAGATTACACGTTCAGATGATATAATTCAGTTTGTTCGAGATGATCATAACGGCAGTGATCTTGGACAGTTGCAATTTGCCGCCGCACCAGGAACGGAGGAATGGAAATGGCAGACAGAACCAGCTACACCAGCCCTTTATCAACAAGATACGCGAGTAAAGAAATGAAGTATTTATTCTCGCCGGAGATGAAATTCAAGACATGGAGACGTCTCTGGATCGCGCTCGCAGAATCGGAGAAGGAACTGGGACTGGATATTACACAGGAACAGATCGATGAACTGAAAGCCCATAAGGACGACATTAACTATGAAGTGGCAGAGGCAAGAGAGAAAGAAGTCCGCCACGATGTTATGTCTCATGTTTACGCTTACGGAAAACAGTGCCCGAAGGCAAAGCCGATCATCCACCTCGGTGCGACATCCTGCTATGTCGGAGATAATACAGATATGATTATCATGGCAGAAGCGCTGAAACTGATCCGTGTTCAGCTGCTGAACGCCATGGACCGTCTGGCTGTATTCGCAGATGAATATAAAGATCAGCCGACGCTCGCGTTTACGCATTATCAGCCGGCGCAGCCGACCACAGTTGGAAAGCGCGCAACGCTCTGGCTGCAGGATCTGGTTATGGATCTTGAGGATCTGAACTATGTTCTGGATTCTCTGAAACTGCTCGGATGTAAAGGGACTACAGGAACACAGGCGTCTTTTCTGGAGCTGTTCAACGGCGACCACGAGAAATGCCGCCAGCTGGATCAGATGATCGCGGATAAGATGGGATTCCGTCACGTTTACGCGGTTTCCGGCCAGACCTATTCCCGCAAAGTCGACAGCCGCGTGCTGAACGTACTTGCCGGAATCGCACAGTCTGCACACAAGTTCTCCAACGACATCCGTCTGCTCCAGCACATGAAGGAAGTCGAGGAACCATTTGAAAAGCATCAGATCGGTTCTTCTGCGATGGCATACAAGCGCAATCCTATGCGTTCTGAGAGAATGGCTTCCCTTGCCAACTATGTGATGAGCGACGCAATGAATCCGCAGCTAACTGCCGCGACACAGTGGTTCGAGCGCACACTCGATGACTCTGCAAACAAAAGAATCAGCGTTTCTGAGGCTTTTCTCGCAACCAACGCGATTCTTGAATTATACATCAATATTTCCGACGGCCTCGTGGTATATCCAAAGGTCATTGAATCACATCTCATGGCTGAGCTCCCGTTCATGGCAACGGAGAACATCATGATGGATGCTGTGAAAGCCGGCGGCGACCGCCAGGAGCTTCACGAACGCATCCGTGAGCTCTCCATGCAGGCATCTAAAACGGTTAAAGAAGAGGGAAAACCGAACAATCTGCTCGATCTGATCGCTGCAGACCCTCTCTTTAATACATCAAAAGAGGCTTTACAGAAGGTTTTGAAGCCAGAAAACTATGTTGGACGCGCACCAGAGCAGACAACCGAGTTTCTTAACGGGGTCATAAAGCCTATTCTTTCAGCGCATGAGTCCGTCCTCGGACGCAAGGCTGAAATCAACGTTTAATCGTAGGATAGGAGGAATATCAACTATGGTAAAAGCAATTGTAGGCGCAAACTGGGGAGATGAAGGCAAGGGAAAGATTACCGATATGCTGGCAGAAAATGCCGACATCGTCGTTCGCTTCCAGGGCGGAGCCAATGCAGGACACACCATTAAAAACTCATATGGAAAGTTCTCCCTGCATATGATTCCATCCGGCGCTTTCTACCAGCACACCACCTGTGTACTGGGAAACGGCGTTGCGCTGGACATTCCGAGACTGATGAAGGAAATCGATGATCTGACATCCCATGGTGTTCCAAAGCCGCATCTTCTGGTTTCCGACCGCGCACAGGTCGTCATGCCATACCACATTCTGCTGGACGGATATGAAGAAGAGCGTCTCGCAGGCAAGGCATACGGTTCAACCAAATCCGGAATTGCACCTTGCTATTCCGATAAATACGCAAAGATCGGCTTCCAGATCAATGAGCTGTTCATGCCGGACGACATGCTGAAAGAACGTATTCAGAATGTCTGCACCATCAAGAACACCCTGATCAAGCACTTGTATCATAAACCGGAGCTGGATCCGGACGATCTGTATAAGACAATCTGTGAATACAGAGAGATGATTCGTCCATATGTGGCTCACACATCCGCATTCCTGCATCAGGCTCTGAAAGAAGGAAAAACCATCCTGGTTGAAGGACAGCTGGGAACAATGAAGGATATCGATCACGGCATCTACCCGATGACGACATCCTCCAACACGATCGCCGGATACGCAGCTGCAGGCGCAGGCGTTCCGCCGTATGAGATCAAGGATATCATTGCCGTTACCAAGGCATACGCGTCCTCGGTCGGCGGCGGAGATTTTGTCACTGAACTGCACGGCGACGAAGCTGATGAGCTGCGTAAGCGCGGCGGAGACGGCGGAGAATTCGGAGCAACTACGGGACGTCCGAGAAGAGTTGGCTGGTACGACTGCGTAGCTTCCCGCTACGGATGCACCCTGCAGGGCGCTACAGAAGTCGCTCTGACCGTACTGGATCCGCTCGGATACCTGGACGAGATTCCTCTCTGCGTCGGCTATGAACTGGACGGCAAAGAGACACAGGACTTCCCGAACACCACAGACCTGGCAAGATGCAAAGCCATTTATAAGAAGATGCCGGGCTGGAAATGCGATATCACCGGTATCCGCAAATTCGAGGATCTTCCAAAGGAAGCCCAGGAATACGTTAATGAAATCGAGCGCCAGATCGGCTTCCCGATCACCATGGTCTCCAACGGACCTGCGCGCGAGGACATCATCGAGCGTAAACCCTTGATCTAATTAACCTTTGTCCAATAAAGAGCAGTGTGAATTCACGTCTGCATGTGAACTGGATTTCCACTGCTCTTCTCTGCACAGCGGTATGACTGAATACTCTCAGTATTCCCAACATGCCAATATGCGGAAATTAATAGAAAAGAATGTAATGTGAAGGAGGAGAACAAGTATGTATAAGGAAGCACTGCGCCCTGCATGGGTAGAAGTCAATCTTTCCAATCTGGATTACAACATCAAGAGCATCCAGAAGAAAATCGGCCCGAACGCAAAGATGGTCGGCGTCATCAAGGCTGACGCTTATGGGCACGGCAGCGTGGAAACAGCACGCGTGCTGCAGGAAAACGGCGTAGACACTTTCGCGGTTGCAACACTCGCAGAAGGCGCTACACTGCGCGAGAACGGAATTCCGGGAGAAATCATCTGCCTGGGGCTGACTCCGGATATGTACGCGGACGCGCTCGTTAAATATGACATCACACCGGTATTCTGCTCGCTGGAGAATGCCCGCGCTATTGATGCGGCGGCAAAGGCAGAAGGCAAGACCGTTGAGGCGCTGATCGCCGTAGATACCGGCATGGGACGTATCGGCTACCAGTGGAACGACACTGAACACGCTGCAGAAGAACTGAAGGAAGTTGAAAAACTGTCCAACTTCAAGGTTAAGGGCATGATTTCACACTTCTCTACCGCCGATGCCAAAGATCTGGACTACGCACACGGTCAGGAAGCGCATTATAACCACTTCTATGAAGAGGTTTCCAAAGCCGGCGTCAGCATCCCTAAGCGCACACTGGCAAACAGCGCAGCGATCATGAGAATGCCTGAGGTTTATTTTGACAAGTGCAGAGCCGGCATCATTCTGTACGGACTGTATCCGTCCCACGACGTTGATCCTGCTGATCTGTCCATCAAGCCGGTGATGTCTGTCAAAGCCAATATCGTGCATCTGAAGGATGTTCCGGCAGATTTCTCCGTCGGCTACGGAAGAAAGTACATCTCCAAAGCTCCGGCTAAGATTGCAACCGTCGGAATCGGATATGCAGACGGCTATCCGCGTCCGTACTCACCGGTCGGCAAAGTCCTGATCAACGGTCATGTATGCCCGATCGCCGGAAACATCTGCATGGACCAGTTCATGGTAGATGTCACCGATGTTCCGGACGTCAAACTCGGCGACGAGGTCATCGTCATGGGAAGCGACGGAAAGAACTCTATTACAGCAGACGATATCGCAGACGCGACAGGCACAATCAATTACGAGATTACCTGCGCGTTCGGACAGAGACTGCCGAAGGTATATGTTAAATAATCGTATCCATTCCGTTCATTCTGAATGAAAAATCCGTCCGGCAGGTCGGACAAGATCTGCTGACCTTCAGGGGCCGCCTGTGTGCGGCCTCTTTTTTCTGTTCTCCATCCTTCCAGCTCCCCTCTACTTCTTAAGTTTTATTCAGTGGCAAATCGTATGTGCAAGGGCTATAATGAACTTACGTTCCCGTTTGAAAACGAATGTCCGGTATATAAAGCAAAGACCGGACGAAACTTTTCTATATGTTTTGTTTTTCACCCGGAACGCATCACTATTATGTAAAAGGAGCAATTATATCATGAAGAAATCATACAATCGTTCCATTACGCTGATACTGGCCCTGGCAATGGTCATCACACTGTTTGCCGCATACCTGGAGCCGGCTTCTGCCGCTTCCAGCGGAAAATACTGGCTGAAGGTCAACCAGAAGCGTAATGTCATCACCGCATATAAGAACATTGGCGGAAAATGGAAGCCGGTCCGCGCCATGCTCTGCTCAACCGGAGTAAATACTTCACCGGCAACAACCACCTATAACGGCACCTGGCGCACATCATCCAAGAAGCGCTGGCTGACCATGTCCCTGGACGGCAATTTCTTTGATTACGGTCAGTACACTGCTCACCTCTACGGCGGCATTTTCATTCACAGCGTCTGGTATTACGCGCCTAAGCATAATGCCCAGGCCAGAGCAGAATTCAATAAGCTCGGCCGGAAGGCATCGCACGGCTGCATCCGTGTTTCTACCGCCGACGCCAAATGGATGTATGACAACTGCCCGGCGGGAACCAAAGTCACGATTTACTCCAGCAGCAATGCCGGTCCGCTCGGAAAGCCAAAGGCTATCAAAGTTCCGGGAAGCGCCGTCAGAAGCTGGGATCCGACTGACCCTGCCAAGGGCAATCCGCTCCGTCATCTGATGCCGAAGCCGGTCATCAAAGTGAAGAAGGCTGCCGTTGTGAAACAGGGAGCTGCATACAGTCTGAAGAGCGGCGTAACAGCAAAGGATCCGAATTCCCACATGAACCTCACGAACTACGTGAAGATCACTAAAGTACAGATGAAAGCTGCCGGATCTTCTGCGTATAAGAAAATCAGCACCTCCGCATTCTCCACAAAGAATGCCGGAACATACGTGGTTACCTATTACGTCAACGATCCGTGGGGAAGATCCAACTCTGTAAACTTCCGTTTCACCGTCAAGGCTATTGAAACCAAACCTTCCATCAGCGGCGCATCCAACCGCACGGTTGAAACAGGAAGCAGCAATGCCGTTTCCGGAGTCACCGGAAAACAGGGCCCGTCTGACCGAACAGCCGCAATCCGCGTAACAGTCAAGGATCCGAGCGGAAAGACCACAGCCATGACATACAGCCAGGCAAAGAGCTACGTCTTCGCCGAGGATGGAAACTACACGGTCATCTATGCGCTGACCAGCACACAGAATAAGAAGGTCGTCGCAAAGAGCACCGTCACCATCACTGCACAGACCCTGAAGGAAGTACCGGATGTTAAGGGACAGACAGAATCTGCCGCAAAGGAAGCACTGGAAAAGGAAGGTTTCACGGTTCAGACCGAGTACCAGACACTGACTGCTGATGAACTGAAACAGAATGCTGACCGCTTTGGCGACTTCAGCTTCGGACAGGTCTATGAGCAGACCGCAGCAGGCAGCAAGCTGAAAGCCGGAAGCACAGTGACCATCAAGGTCCTGAAGGAAGAGTCCGCATCTTCTTCCGCCAGCAGCACAGCTGCATCGAAATAACATATTCAGACAGAACGGTCACAGGCCGCTGCCCGAACAAGAATGATTCCTTGTCCGGGACAGCGGCCTTTTTTCGATGCCCTTTCTTTCCCGTTCCGCATTTTCATGTCTGGATTGATCATGTTTATTAAATTTTACGGATTCCGTATACAGATGAAAATCATATGCAAAATAACTGAAGTGTTTCATGTTTTTCTCGCTTATTTCATGAAATATTTCATGTTTTTAACGAAAAAAAGCTGAATCATTTCATCTTTTTCGTGCTATGATGAATGCAGGAAGCATAACGCACAAAGGATAACGGGAGGTCGAGGATGTTTCGCAAGTTTTATAAAACCCTGTCCGAATGGGAAAGCGCTCCATTTCATAAGCCAATCATGGTGACCGGAGCGCGCCAGGTCGGAAAAACCTGGATGATCCGGCATTTCTGTGAGAACACATACAGGGATTATATCTACATCAACCTGGAAGAGCGCCCGGATATTGCTTCAATATTTGACGGCCGCCTTGATCCGAACGCCATTCTGACACAGCTCGGTCAGATGCTTGGACGTGTGATCAACAGTGATACTCCTATTTTTATTGATGAAATCCAGCGCAGCGAACGTGCAATTACTGCACTGAAATATTTCTGTGAAGCACCGGAAGATTACCGGATTTTATGCGCAGGCAGTCTTCTTGGCGTAAAACTCGAGCGCTTTGAAACTTCTTTCCCTGTCGGGAAAGTCAGCATCCATCAAATGTATCCGATGGATTTCGAGGAATTTATGATCGCCTGTGATGAGACGCTGCTCAGGGACGGAATCCGGAACGCATTTCTGAACCGGACGCATCTGGCAGAGGGGATTCATGAAAAGGCCCTGCATTTATACCACGACTATCTGTTCACAGGAGGTATGCCGGAGTGTATACTCGATTACCTGCATAAGGATAAAAAGGTCCTGAATCTTGACCCTCTGATCCACAAGAACCTGCAGCTGGCGTATCTCGCAGATATGACCAAATATGTGACCAGTGCGGCAGAAAGTGTGAAAATCACAGAAGTATACAACACAGTTCCCCGGCAGCTCGCCAATGAAAACCCGAAATTCAAATACAGCACGGTCAGAAGCGGCGGAAATAAACGGGATTTCTCCGGTCCGCTCGACTGGCTGGTCTCATCTGGAATGGTTTACCGGGTCAACGCCTTGGAACGTCCGGAAGCTCCATTAAAAGGATACGAAAAACCGACATCGTTCAAGATTTATATGTCTGACGTAGGTATACTGACCGCCATGTGCGGATTTCATTACCGCGACCTGCTCTCTTCACAGCATAATATCTATAAAGGCGGCATCACAGAAAACTATGTCATGCAGCAGTTTGCTTCTTCAGGACACGAACTGTATTACTATAAACCATCAGAAAGCATGGAAATTGACCTGATTTACGATGACGGCTATCAAATCGTCCCGATTGAAATCAAATCCGGACGCCATAAGCGCTCCACAAGCCTGAAGAATTATATGGAAAAATTCCATCCGGCTTACGGCATCCGATTCTCAGAGCTGAACTTCGGATGGTCAGACCATCTGTACTCCATTCCGCTCTACGCGGCCTTCTGCGTCTGCGATCCGGATGACTAGACAGTCCCCTTCTCCGGCCGCTTCTGTACAGCAATTCGCAGCCGGACAACCCTCCCGCAGAAATAATTACACAAAAAAACCGCACAGCCAGTGCATTGGTTCTCACCTCTGCATCTCCCTGTGCGGTCTTATTCTGTCACGTCTTGCGCGCAGCTGATCTGTGTCGCCAGCGTGTCTGATTTCAATGTATATCGTCAGCTGCATGGGTATCCATGTCAGCTGCCTAATCATCCAGAGTAACTGAATTAGTCTGCAACATACGGCAGGAGTGCAACGATTCTTGCTCTCTTGATTGCCGTTGTCAGCTCTCTCTGGTGCTTAGCACAAGTTCCTGTGATTCTCTTCGGAAGAATCTTACCTCTCTCAGTAACAAACTTCTTCAGCTTCTCAACGTCCTTGTAATCGATAACTTCTGATTTATCTGCGCAGAACTGGCATACTTTCTTTCTTCTCATGCCGCCGCGGCGTCTGTTATCCATAGCCATGATATTCTATCCCCTTTCCATTAGAATGGAACGTCTTCATCGATCGCTTCAAAGGAATCCGGCATATCGTCCGGCTGATCATTCTGAGCCGGCTGATTCTGAGACTGGTTCTGCGGAGCAGAATAGGACGGAGCCGCCTGTGGCGCGTCCTGCCCGTATCCGCCGCCGTTCTGGAACCCGCTGTTCTGACCCTGGAAGTCATTATAACCGCCGGAGTTCTGATTCTGATATCCGCCGTTGTTATATCCGCCGGAATATCCGTCATTTCCTCCCTGACGATAACCCTGACCTGAGCCGCTTCCCTGACGGTCGCCCCACTCCAGGAACTCTACACGGTTTGCAACGACATCTGTCGTATATACCGTATCGCCCTTCTGGTTCTGGTAGCTTCCGGTCTGAATGCGTCCGCTGACAGCAACAAGTCTGCCCTTGGCCAGATACTTCTCACAGGTCTCTGCCTGTCTTCCAAATACAACGATCCTAGGAAAATCCGCCTGACGTTCTCCGCCGTTTCTCACCGGACGGTCAATCGCAAGCGTAAAGCTTGCAACTGCCATCTGACTTCCGGATGTGTAACGGACCTGCGGATCTTTCGTTAATCTCCCGATAAGTACAACACTATTCATGTTCGCACCCTTTCATCTGATCCTATATGGACTATCTTGCGTCCTTATTTACGATCATATGTCTGATAATCTTGTCAGAGATTTTGATTCTTCTGTCGAGCTCCTTAGGAAATTCCGTATCTGCCTTGAACTCTGTTACAACATAGTATCCCTCATTCTTCTTCTGAATCGGGTATGCCAGCTTTCTGAGTCCCCAGACGTCAGTATCTCCCAGTTCACCGTGCTCAGAGATAACACCCTGAACCTTCTCGATTGCAGCCTTCTTTTCCTCTTCACTGAGTGTCGGATCGAGGATGAACATTACTTCATAATTTGTCATAGCTTTCACCTCCCTATGGACTTATGGCACCGCTCTTCAACGGTGCAAGGATTTTACGTGTACTGGAATATTATATCACCTCGCGTCTGAATAGCAAGCAGTTTTTGCGCATGATCGCCTTGAAATTCCACGCTTTCAGGCATATCCGTCCGTTTTCGTGACAAAAGCAATACGCGCAAGGCCGCGCCCGGCTTGCTGCATTCCCGCCTACTCGTCCTTTGGACGCAGTTCTTTCCAGACCACGTTCTCCGGCTCCTTCCGGAACAGGACTTCCGGATAGATTCCCTTGTCTTTCATCGACTGGATCGCGGAAGCGACAATGTCGTGATCTTCATGATAGGTTACCCCATACCACTTATCCGGCGTCTTCAGAACATGGACCTCCGCCTTGCCTTCTTTAATTTGTCCCTCTACGATGGACGGCAGAAAATACTCGCCCTTCATCGGGTTCTCCTGCAGCGCCTGATCCAGAAATGCCGGGAAACGATCCCATGCTTCTTTCATGAACGCGCCGGTAAAGCCCCAGAAATTCATGGAGACCGTGCTTCCCTGCGGAATCGCAGTCCATGTCTTTCCATCGTCCTCGGTATATCCAGTGTAGTCGCCTCTGGACATGACCTTGGTGCGCTCGACGACATTTTTCAGGAGACCGGTTTCTGTCAGTTCGCAGATTCCCCTGGCTACCGTGCCGCTCTCGCTCAGTGTCTTTTCCAGCTGGAATCCGACCATGGCATACTGGTACGGCTCGGTATCCTGCACGTGCTCCAGATAATCATAGAGAAGATGGAACGCAGTCGGGCCGTAGTAATCGTCCGCGTTGACAACAGCAAACGGGCCGTGAATGACATGGCGGGCCGCCAGAATCGCATGCCCCGTTCCCCACGGTTTCACACGACCTTCCGGTGCCCTGTACCCTTCCGGAAGGTCATCCATTTCCTGATAGACGATTTCTGTGTCCATGTACTGATCCACGCGTCCATCAATGAGTTTTCTGAACGCCTCTTCATTTTCTTTTTTGATAACAAAAACCGCACGTTCAAAGCCGGCCATCATCGCGTCATAAAGCGAAAAATCCATGATTACCTCACCCTGCTCGGTAATCGGGTCAATCTGCTTCAATCCGCCATATCGGCTGCCCATTCCGGCGGCCATAATCAATAACGTTGGTTTATCCATTTCTATTGCTCCTGTTTATACAATACGATGCGGAAACAGTCCGCATTCTGCCTTTCTCATTGTAAACAGTGTCATCGCCGGCGTCAAGAAAAGGGACGCACGCCGTAAGACGCACGCCCCTCTGCCAAATGGGAGTTTTATTAACGATCCAAAAGATCAAAGTACAATTTATAGGTAAAATCTTCAAGTTTATAAGCATCACGGTGATATACCGTGTTTCTGCAGTTATGCTGCAGCAACAGATGCGTTTTTCATCTTGGTGTCCTTGATTCCGTCTCTCAGGAATAAGACTGCCGTCAGCAGTACAACAGCTGCTACAAGCCAAGTCAGGATTTTCAGCGGCAGGCTCTTGACGAACACATACGCTGTAATGACACCAAGACATCCGATCGTCGCATTGGTAATAACCGCTACCATATCATAACGCTCCTGCTTGACAAATACCGGAGTGCTTCCAAATCCCATCAGATACGCGCAGCTTCCCATCATAATCGGGAAAGCAGCCTGGACGTTCATGCCCAGAAGCGCGACCAGCGCCATGCACGGTGCGTAAAGACCGACACCGATATTCATCAGAGCGCCGAGAACAAAGTTGCAGACAACGCCGATGATCAGCTTGGATCCATGCAGCGCGGTCGCCGTTCCGGTTGCTCCGAAAGGCCCGATGCCGCTCTGCTTGCATACCATGATGATTCCCAGCGCCGCAAGACCGATACCCATGGCGTAGCGGACCATAGTCCGGTTCCACTTGGTAACGACGTTGGCTCCCAGTACAGAACCCAGGGTCGCTGCCACCAGCATGGAAATCAGAGTAACCGGATCCAGATCGACCAGACCCAGGAACAGGAAGGCCTCACAGAACACCGGGAACGCGTCGCCGACGTTCAGCACGCCCGGAACATTGATATCATCTACAGAACCTCTCAGTTTGTACATGGAAGAAGCGATCGCGTAGGAGCCGATTCCAAGCGTATCAAAGAAGTTGGAGATAAAGCTGACAAGTGCATTCCATTTAACATACTTCTTTTCTTTCTGGAACTCTTCTCTGCCCGCTTCCGTTTTCCGTCTTTTTCTTATGCTGACAGTGACCAGAACCGCGTCAAAGATAAAACCAATGATACACAGTGCCTTGAGTATAACTTTCGCATCCATTTTCCATGCCCCCTTTTCTGTCCCGGGGCGCGGCGGGAACCACTCAGCCGCGCCCCGGTTAATATTGATATGCTTTGTCATTCAGATCCCGTATAAACGAGTGAATACACATTTTTATTTTCTCTCTTGCACATCGTATTTTGTCGCAGCACCCGGAATTAAGCCAGTCCCAGCGCGGTATCCACACCGAACGCGTGCGCCATGATAATAATGGCAATAATCGGGTCCAGAATGCCCATCGTGAACTTGTCATATCTGGAAATCGGCCTGCCGCCGCCCTTCTTCAGCTCCGCTTCCATGTTCTTATATCCCCAGACATGAGAGGCGAAGATGGTCGTCAGGAACGTGCCGAGCGGCAGAAGAATATAGCCGGTGAAGGTGTCGATCCAGTTGTAGATGTTGTAGTAAACAATGCCCTGGCTCGCGTCCAGCCACGGAATCTTGACTCCGCTGAGCAGGCCGTTTCCCTGTGACAGCGAACAGAATATTCCGCCGATGTACAGCACGACTGCTACAATTACGCAGGCCTTTTTATGTGAAATATGCGCTTTCTCGGAAAGAGTCATCGCCGGAATCTCAACAAACGTGAAGCATGAGGAGAGTACGGCAAAGAGTACGGACAAGAAGAACAGTCCGCCGATAATGTTGCCTCCCGGCAGCTTGGCAAAGATTGTCGTCATGGCCTCAAAGATCAGAGACGGTCCGGAAGTCATCTGAGAACCGGATCCCACAACAGCCGGAATGATGACAAATCCGGCGAGAACCGCAACCAGAGTATCAAAGAAGGAAATCTGGTTAGCATCGGCTCTGAGGTTATGGTCGTCCCCGACGCTGGCGCCCAGAGTGATGAAAATCGCCCAGCCGATTCCTACAGAGAAGAGCACCTGCATACACGCGTCCGCAAATGTTCCGAAGGTCAGCTTACTTAATGTCGGGACAAAATAGAATTTCAGACCCGCCACCGGGTTGCCCGATGTCGCGAAAGACCAGATTCCGCATACCACCAGCAGAATCATCAGGGCCGGCATCAGGAACTTGCAGAACGACTCAACTTTCTTGGTAATTCCCGTCATCAGGACGACCGTTGTAAATCCGATGATGACTGCCCCGTAAATCAAAGGTTCAATCGGTTTCGAAATAAAATTGATGTAAAAGGCTTCTTTATCGGCTCCGAAATGGGCACCGGTGAAAAATACAATGGTGTATTTCAGAATATATCCGCTGACAATCATATAGTAAAAACAAATCATCGTCGTGCAGAGTACGTTGATCGCGCCGACAAATTTCCAGCGCGGGTTGATCTTTCCAAAAGCGTCGATCGGGTTTGCCCGGCTGTGCCGTCCGATGGCTGACTCTACGGTTACCTGAGGTCTTGCCAGAAGCACGGCGATAATCAGATAAATAACCAGAAAGGTTCCTCCGCCGTCTCCGTAGACCAGATACGGGAACTTCCAGATATTTCCCAGGCCGACTGCAGCGCCGGCCGCGACCATAATATAACCGATACGGGAATTAAATCGTCCGGCTGTTTTCTTCTCAGCTGCTGCGGACGTGGAAGGATCTTTCAGAACGATCCCGCCGCTGCCGGCTGTTCGTGTCGATATACTGCTCATAATAACATCTCCCATCCTTCTTTTGTTTCGGCATTCCATCTGCTGCAGAGGAATATCCGGAACGCGTTAATAGAAACCCCCTTTGAACGTTCAATTCAATGGCCGGTCATTACCCCTTTCCAACTGACCATCTTTATGTTCTATAGTATAGTCACTTACTTTTCTGAAATCAATAAATTACAGTTTTTAGTACAATATTTTTTATGTATAAACCACAATATTATAGCTGTATTATTATGTGTTGCACACAATATCTCTTTTAAAACGCCCATCCCATTCTCAACTTTTAAATATAGATTCATTAATCTGCCAGTTATGCTGAAATACTTTTCGGATTCATGCCTGTGCACCTTCAATCATACATCATTGTATTGTGACAGAGCCTATATTGTTATTTATATATATGGTCACTTGCACAACCTGTAGTCTTTCTGGCAGTATCTCGAAAGGATAATAAATTTCATCCATCTTCTTTGTAAGGTCTGAATAATAATAAAAAGATTGAATATGCATATTCGTAATTATTTCAATTAGCTATTTTTTATTTTTTGTAGATTGCCACAACAAACATTAATTGTCATGATTATCATTTAAAAATAGTCGACAAAATCCGGCAAGCTTGTACTGATATTTATGCACAGTATGCCCATTCTCTCTCTTACAATTCTGATTTATTGATAAATACTATTTATTCCCCTATCACATTTTCTTGTGTTTTATGATACGCTAGTAGTGCGAACACTATGAAAATGCATAGTGCCGCCGGAATATGTTAAATGAATATGCAATTGTGAAGGAGTTTTTTATGAGTAACAATCATGACCTTCGAAAACAGAAAAGCAGCGGCGCGGCGCTTCTGCCTTTCCTGGTTTTCATCATCATCTATCTAGGCGCGGGCCTGTTCCTGCAGGCGAAGGGCGTCGCTATGGCATTCTACCAGTTCCCGTCTGTTTCCGCGATGTTCGTCGCTGTGCTGGTTGCATTTGCCATGACCCGAGGAACCCTGGGCGAACGGTTTTCCATCTTTGCCAGAGGCGTCGGTAAGGAAGACATCATTACCATGCTGATCATTTACATCCTGGCAGGCGCGTTCTCCAGTGTTGCCGCCGCAATGGGCGGAAGAGACGCTACGGTAAATATGGGACTGACCTTTATCCCGGTGCGTTTCCTGGCTGCCGGCATCTTTATTATCGCCGCATTCATGAGTACCGCTACCGGAACATCCATGGGAACTGTCGGCGCAATCATCCCGATCGTCATCGGAATTGCTGACAAGGGACATCTGAGTATTCCTCTGGTCATCGGCGCCTGCATTGGCGGAGCGATGTTCGGAGACAACCTGTCCATGATTTCCGACACCACCATCGCGGCCACCCGCACACAGGGCGTAGGAATGAAAGACAAGTTCCATATGAACTTCCTGATTTCCCTTCCGTCAGCAATCGTTACGATTATTCTGCTTCTGATTTTTGGCCGTCCGGAAACTATCGTCGCCATGAAGAGCCTGGACTTCAGCTTTATTAAAGTTATTCCGTACATCGCGGTTCTGGTTCTGGCCCTGATCGGAATGAACGTATTCCTGGTCCTGACCATCGGAATTTTCATGGCCGGTATCATCGGTATGTGCTACGGAAAGCTGACCGTCTTCACCTTTGCCCAGAAAGTCTGGGAAGGCTTCACCAGCATGAACGAGGTATTCTTCCTGACTCTGCTCGTTGCCGGAATGGCGGAGATCGTCATGCACAACGGCGGAATCAACTGGCTTCTGGAAAAGCTTGAGAAAGTCATGAAAGGAAAGAAATCCGCGCAGGTCGGAATCTCTCTCCTGACTTCTCTGATTGACTGCGCGACTGCGAACAATACCGTATCCATCGTCGTTGTCGGAGCTCTGGCTAAGAAGGTCTCTTCTAAGTATAAGATCGACCCGAGACGCACCGCGTCCCTTCTGGATATCTTCTCCTGCTGCCTGCAGGGTGTCCTGCCTTACGGCGCGCAGATCCTGATGTGCATGTCACTTGCAAATGCATATCTGAAAGGATCGGCAGCACTGAACCCGACCAATATCGTTCCGTACGTCTGGTACTGCATGATCCTGTTCGTTGTCGCCCTGGTTTCCATTTTCATCCCGTTTGCTGACGGATTTACCAGAAAGAACCCATGGAACTGGGACTACGACTGCGCGGAAAGTGAAGTGGAAGAAGTTAAGAAGATTAAAGCCGAGAATAGAGAAATTGAATCAGAAGATCCTGATCATCTCGACTAACCGATGTTACAATATTGACAAAGCATAATACAAAGGAGGCGGAGGCAGCGTATATTCAGCTGTTTCCGCTTTTCCTGATATTTTTACCCTTGCAGATATTACCTTTTGTCCCGGACAGATACAGCATAGGAGTGTGACATTATGGACAAAGAAAAACTTTTCAAGGAAATAAGCGATAATGTCGTCGACATGGACGACGAGGCTGTGGAAGACCTCTGCGAACAGACCCTGGATGCCGGCATTGATCCGTCAGAAACCATCCGTGAAGGACTGATTGACGGCATGAACCGTGTCAGCGAATTGTTTGAGAGTGAAGAATATTTTCTGCCGGAGGTCATGACCTCTTCCTTCGCGATGAACGCGGGCATTGATATTCTGAAACCGCATATCAAACAGGAGACGCTGGAAACGCCGGTCAGCATGGTCATCGGCGTTGTGGAAGGCGACACGCACGATATCGGAAAAAACCTCGTGAAAATCATGTGTGAGGCCGCCGGATTCAAAGTCTACGACCTCGGAAAAGATGTTCCGCTGGACAGTTTCATCGAAACAGCGGAGGAAAAACACTGCGACCTGATCTGCATGTCTACTCTGATGACCACAACCATGGAAGGCATGCGCACCGTTGTAAACAAACTGAAAGACCGCGGAATCCGTGATAAATACAAGGTTATGATCGGCGGCGGTCCGATTTCACAGAAATTTGCAGATCTGATCGGCGCGGACGCGTATACGCCGAACGCGCATGCGGCTGTACTGAAAATTAAAGAAATGATGGGTGTTCACTAAGGAGGAAAGAATGATCGAACAATATCTTCACGGACTGGAAGTGCCAAAGGATGAACTGACAGCGCTGGAGAGAACCACACTGTACGCACAGGGAAAAGAAGTTGACCGCATTCCCTGCAGCCTGGACACCGGAGAAACGATGGCGCCGCTGATGGGCATGTCCATCGATAAATATTATCACTCCGCAGAAATGATGTGCGACCTGGAGCTTTACCTGCAGGAGCACTTTCACTCTGACAGCGCCGGTCTCTCTACCACGCTTCGCGGAATGGCAGAAGCCATGGGGTCTGAGATCCGGTACTTTGACAACAACATCTCTCAGCTGGCAAAACCGGCGATTAAAAGCCTGAAGGACATCGACAGCGCCAAACTGGTGGATGTGGATAAGGACGGACGCCTTCCGATCATCCTGAAGGGACTGCAGATGGTCAAAGAGAAACTGGGCAAGACCGTTCCGATCAGTGCAAGTGTCACCGGGCCGTTCACCATCGCTGCCATGGTGATGGGAACCGAACACCTGATGATCGGCATGATCAAGGCGCCGGAAAAGATCCACCAGCTTCTGGACGTCATTGTGGAAAACAATAACCGCTACATCAAACGCGTCATCGACATGGGCATCGGCATCGGATTCTGCGACCCGGTCAGTTCCACTTCCCTGATCAATGAAAAGCAGTACAAGGAGTTCTCGCTTCCATATCTGCAGAAGAACATCGATTTTATCAGGAGCCAGGGCGCCGGATGCGGACTGCATATCTGCGGCACGAGCCGAAAGATATGGGAAGATCTGCGCGACACTGGAATTTCCGGATTCAGTCTGGATAACTGCGAAAGCCTGATTGAAGCAAAAGAAGTACTTGGAGATAAGATGACCATTATGGGAAATGTCCCGCCGGTCGATGTCATGCGCTACGGCACACCGCAGGATGTCCTGCGCTCTGCAAAGGCCTGCATCCGCGACGCCTGGGATTCTCCATGCGGATTTACCCTCACCTCAGGCTGCCAGATGCCGATCGGAACACCTCGTGAAAACATGACTGCGCTGATGGACGCCGCCCGTATTTTCGGCCGGTATCCGATTGACACTGATCTGCTGAACAGTGAGGATTAGAAGTTTAAAGAATAGAATCGCCAAAGGCCGGAACCAGATTCCGGGCGGCAAAGCAATGATCAAACGATCAGAAAAGGAAAGAAGGCAGACGCATGAACACCATTCGAGATTTTAAATGCACCTACGGTAATTCGGTCGGGATCCAGGAAGAGATTACCCGGGATCTTCCGCTGAAATTTCCGGACGCCTACTGTCACAGAGACAGCCTGGCCATGCTGTCAAAAGCAGTCAAAGATCATGACGGCGCATCGTTCTGCCTTCTTCCGTTCTGCCGCACCATCGAAGCCGAGGCTCTCGGCGCCTCAATCCGCCTGGGCGATGACAAAACCGGGCCGCGCGCCGGCAGCTATGTCTGCCAGTCCATGGAGGAGCTTCTGCAGCTTCCGAAGCTGAATCTGCAGACACCGCGCCTGCAGGAAACGCTTGCCGCCCTGTCGATGCTGAAACAACAGAGAGAAATCACCGCTTACGAGCTGACCGGCCCGTTTACCATCCTGAATTCTCTGATCGATGTAAAATACATCTTCAAGGCCTATCGGAAGGATTATGACTCACTGATTGCGGTTCTGAAAAAACTGCAGGATGACCTCTGTCTCCTGTCAGAGAAAGTCCAGGACGCCGGAGCGGATATCCTGATTCTTTCCGACTCTGCCGGCGCGCCGTCTATTCTCGGACCTCGCATGACAGAAAAAATCATGGAAGACTTTACGGCGGACTTTATCCAGGCCGTATCTGACACCATACACAGCCAGAACATCCTTCTGCTCTGCCCCAAGTTCACCTATGCTCTGCTGGACACCGGATACGCAGAATACCGCGATCATCAGACAGACACGCTGGATTTCACCCAGGCACTGCTTAAAATGCGCGGAACAGCACGCATTGCCGGACAGACCTGCATCAAGAACATCGGCGTGCAGATGAAAGAACCGGTCTTTCGAGAGCTGGTTTTGAAACAGAGACCCTGAAAAGCTGTAAGTACCGCACCAGTGCGCTTTGCACGGCGTAATAATCAATCCTGCAAACCCTGTCGTCTGCGGCGCACTAAAAAAGGAGCTTATGCCTAAAAGAGGCACAGGCTCCTTTTCTTTCTATCACTCAGAATACTGTTATGAGACCGTTTCACGGCCGTCTGCACGCCTGCAGGTCTTTTGAAACTACTCCTTCGGGGAGAACTCGTCCTTGCCAACGCCGCATACTGGGCATGTCCAGTCATCCGGAAGATCTTCAAACTTTGTTCCCGGTGCTACGCCGTTATCCGGATCACCTTTTGCAGGGTCATACTCATATCCACATGTGTCACATACGTAAATCATAGTTTCCTCCTTATTGAGATCGTTGATCTTAATGATGCTCAGTTCCTGTGTCTTCAGGAACGTTAATGTTATTATACCGTAACTGGCGCGTTTTACGCATGTTTTTTGTAAGAAATCCGACTTTTATTCTTGCCGGCTGATTTTTGCCGCCAAAGGTCGATCAGACAAGAGAACAGAAGCACCCACGCAAGGCCGATGCTCAAGCCGCCCAGAACATCGCTGACGTAGTGGACACCGCAGAACAGACGCGAAAACCCGATCAGCGGAATCAGCAGTCCGAAAACCACAGACAGCACGTTCTTCTTATATCGCGAAAGATTGCTGCGCTGGATCAGGAAGATCAGCATAGCATAGAAGATCATACCGTTCATAGAATGTCCGCTCGGGAAGCTGTATCCGTGTTCAGCAACCAGCCACATCGCCGGGTTCGGGCGCGGGCGGGCAATGCTGGTTTTCAGCAGTTTATACGGAACAAGGGCAAGTGCTGAAGAGATGCCGACCGGAACGCCGAACTCTTTTCTGGTTCGCGGTACAGCCAGCAGCACGGCGACTGCGGCAACGATAAAGTACTTATTAGCCAGATACGTGATCGGCACTAGAATATGCTCAGAAACCGGAGTTCTGGTGCTGTACGCAAAGAATCGGACCCGGTTGTCTATCACCTGCGTTTTTCCGTGCACAACCAGCCACGCGATGAGAATAAAGACGGCGATAAAACACAGACCAGCGATAATACGGCCCGTAAATCGGTATTCTGTCTGCCGCTGCAGTTGATTCTGTTGATTCATATACTTGATATCTGACGCAGAGATTCTGTCTCCCCTGCGTCCCTCCTTTCTGTATTCATCTGCTTTCTGCAGAACTCACAAATTCAAGAATACCACAACTGCAGGCGGTTCTCCAATGAAGACCACGTGAAATAATACTAAAAAATGTCCCGGAGCTCCGGATTCTTGATTCTATCAGTATTTATCATTATACTGATACTGACGACCAATAACAGTGCATGTTTGAACAGGACGCGGACGAATGGTCTGCGTGCCTGTCAGTTTAGGAGAAATTCATGAGCATTATACGTAATCTTCCTGCCCTGTGCAGGGTTGCTGATTCTCTGCGTGTGTTCAATCACTATGAGAAAGACATCAAAGCTGCGCGGGAGACCGGAGATCCGGCAAAAGACCGTGAGGTCACCGGACATGCCGCCTATCTGTGGGCGCAGGATGTCTGCCGCCGTCTGAAGCTGGATATCAAGGTCAGCGGTCTGGAGAATCTCCCACCGGAAGACGGATTTCTGATCATTTCGAATCATCAGGGATACGCAGATATTATCGCGCTTCTGATCGCCGCTGACGGGCGTCAGATCGGATTTGTTGCAAAGGATTCTCTGGAGAAGGTTCCGATGCTCGGCCGCTGGATCCGCAATATCGGAGGTCTGTTTCTGAAGAGGGGCAATCCCCGCGAGGCCATGAAAAGTCTTCAGGAAGGCGCAAAACGACTGAAAGACGGCTATAACCTGGTGATCTTTCCGGAAGGAACGAGAAGCCGGGAAACCCGCATGCGCCACTTCAAAGGCGGCAGCTTTAAAATGGCGTTTAAGGCAAAAGTCCCGATCGTACCGGTCACGCTGGACGGTTCTTACCATGTCTATGAAGAAACTGGGAAATTCCATCCGGCAGAAATCTGTGTGCAGATCCATCCGTATGTAGAAACCGCCGGGCTGGACCGTCACGGGCAACATGAAGCAGAGCAGAAAATCGAGGAAACGATCCGGCAGACACTTCCGAATCCAGAAGTGCTGGAGTAAGCAGTCCGGGAACATATCCCGGGCCGTGTTCATTTATGAGTCTCTGATATGAGTCTCTGACTCATACACACGGACAGGTTCATCCATTCAAAAACGCAGAAGACGCGGCTTAATTTGCTGCTTCTTCTGCGTTTTTTCTTGCCGTATGTAATTTGTCCTAGACCGGACGCCTATTCACCGTGGCTGCTCACTCCGCTTCCGGTGATCGGAATCTTGCTCCCGCCCAGTGTCGACTTCGCGTGCATGTAAACCTTTCCCATATCCTTTACGCGCGCGATGATCTCACGGAACTCGCGGTATGCCTGTCCGCTGTAAGAGTCCTGATCCGACGCGGCTCCCTGCACCTTGATGCCAAGCTGATCGGCAATATACATCGACCGGTACAGATGATAGGTCTGCGTCACGACAACCGCTCGCTTCACCTGGAAGATCGACTTTGCCCGATACATGGAATCGTATGTTGAAAAACCGGCATGGTCGCAGAACAGAACGTTGTCCGGAACCCCTGCTTTTCGCATGTACATCAGCATGACGTGGATCTCGTTGTGCTGAACGGTTCCATTGTCGCCTGTCAGCAGAATCTTAGGCGCGACGCCCGCCTTATACAGGCGGACAGCCGCGTCCAGACGATCTTTCAGCATGTCTGACGGTTCAATCGTATTCTTGATTCCGGCTCCGAGGACAATAATGCACTGCGGATTCAGATCCTTGAACTTTTGTTTCTGCGCGGATGTCAGTGTCTGTGTATTGCTGGTGATGGACACTGTTTTACTCCGGCTCTCCCGGACGCACATATAGACATTCAGCCCCAGCACGGCTATTGCGGCCAGAAGGACGAGAATGAGAATCCATTTTATAAGTTTTCCTGCGATTCTCCGCATTCCTAGACTCCTACTCTGTCGTACTGATGATCGTATTATCCGACTTGTCGACCTGGCTGACCTTCATGTATTTTGCTTCCTCCGGATCTACTTTCTTCTTCAGAACCAGAAGCTGAGGCGTCAGATACTTGGTGCTGAGTGTCTTTCCGTGCAGGGTAATCTTACTCTGCTCCGTAAAGTTTTCTCCCTGGATATAATACTTTCCGGCTACTTCCACGACTTTATTGACCTTGATGGTCTTGACGCCCATCTTCATGCCGGCCTTGTGGAACGGGTTTTTCCCGCCGTAAATGTAGCGGTGTCCGTACAGCATATCATATCCGAGCATCTTGAGGTTCTTCAGGTAGTTCTTGCTCGTATGGCTGACCTGCTGGTGATACTCGATGGTCGTTCCGTTGTGGATGCCAAGGCGGTTGAGGACATCTGCAGACAGCTGATAAGCGTACATGTTTTTATCCTCTTTTTTCATATTGAAGTTGCTCCAGATGACGTACTGCGTCTGATACAGGCTCGGCAGTGCGTAATTATTGGCTGTTACCTCCAGAGCCGGAATATGGTCGCCGTACATCACCAGTACAACTGGTTCTTTAAACTTTGACAGCGTTGCAGTCAGCTGCTTCACGAACTGATCCATCTCGTAGATCTGGTTCACGTAGTATTCGTATTTATTCTTCATTTCCTCATTCGGAGCCTTCGTGACCTTGATCTTCGGATTGGTCAGAAGTTTTTCCGACGGATATTTTCCATGACCCTGAACGGAAATGGTGTAGATATAGTCTCTGGACTTGGTGGACTTCATCGCATCCATGATCTGTGAAGTCAGGATTTTATCTTTCTCCCAGCCCTTCGGTGTCTTTTCTACGTTCGGCATGTACTCTACAGAAGTAAAGGTATTATAGCCGATATTGTTGAATACCGTATTACGATTGTAGAACATCGCGCGGTGATCATGGATCGCATGCGCGGAATATCCGATGTCACGCAGATCCCAAGCAATGCTTTCCGCTGTTTCATCCTTCAGTACAGACTTAAACGGATATTCACCCGGTCCAAAGAACTTGACGCTGAGACCCGTCATAACCTCAAACTCTGTGTTGGCCGTTCCTGCACCGCATGCCGGTACCGTCAGATTTCCAGAAGAATACTTCTTCATCAGACTACGGTAATACGGAATCGGATCCTGTGAGTATTTCATATTGGTGAACAGTGTCGGGTCGACAAAGGATTCAAGCTGCAAGAATAAGATGTTTGGCTTGTTCTTGGATGAATCATCTTTTTCAAACTTCACTGATCCGTTCTTGTTCATATCCTGTTTTGGAAGGATCTTCTCCACATTCGCCTTGCTGTAGTTGGCCGGACGATGGATTCCTGTATTCATCCAGGTATTGATAAAGCAGTACGGCACACCATAGTCATCATACGCATATGCCAGATTTCCAAAGAATGTCGCCAGATTTCCGGTCTTGATCAGTCCTGCAGTCGCTCCAAACGCACAGAAAATAATCAGAACTACAGAAATAAGAGATTTCTTGAAATGAATATTCCCCT
This sequence comes from [Eubacterium] saphenum, assembly GCA_004555725.1. Classification (GTDB taxonomy): domain Bacteria; phylum Bacillota; class Clostridia; order Peptostreptococcales; family Anaerovoracaceae; genus Aminicella; species Aminicella saphenum_A. The sequence goes on along the minus strand of SFHC01000004.1, from coordinate 120,247 downwards.
TCCTCTTCGGTCCCTTCAGGAACAGAAGGACAAAGACGACCGCAAGAACGGCCAGCGAACCGAACATCAATAACAGCTGTATCTTTGAGAAATAGTTGGTCATGATAGTCGCGCCGTCTGCCATAGAACTCAGGTCCTTTACAGTGAACGGCGTCATACGCTGCGACAGGATGATGCCGTTGGTCACGCCGATCGCCATCCATATCGAAGAAATCAGCGTCAGAACAAAGGTGCTCCGCCTGAACAGCGCAGAAATCACCAGCGTCGCATAGATAATCAGTACATTATCAAAGAAGACCAGCGGTTTGGTTACCATAAAGTACAGCCCGCCATACCCCGGCATCGAATGTCTCGCCAGAGTCTCAATGATCAGGTTAAAAATAAAGGCCAGGATGAGATCCCAGACAAAAGGATTTCGGACCTTTGGATTATGATATAATTGCTTCAGTTTATTCATCGGGTTTCACTCCACTATCTGCTTCCGGACATGCGTTCCGGTTCCTCTCCCATGTTTCCCTTTTTTTCTTTTCGTGTGCCGTGTTCTTCACCTGTTACTGCCGTGAAAACGCGTCCGACAGCCGTCCGAATTCCTCCAGGCTCAGCGTTTCTGCACGCCGCCGCGGGTCAATTCCGGCCTGTTCCAGCGCGCTGCGTATGCTGTCTTTACTTTCTCCCATAGTCATCAGTGAATTCAGCAGAGTCTTTCGTCTCTGACTGAATCCTGCTTTTACACACCGGAAGAACATCGCTTCATCCTGCACATCTACAGCCGGTCTGCTGCGGACATCCAGCCGGAGTACTGCAGAATCCACTTTCGGCTGCGGCATAAAACACTGCCGCGGGACTTCCATCACTTCTGAAACGGTGCAGTAATACTGCACTGTCACAGACAGCGCGCCGTATGTCCGGCTTCCCGGCCCCGCCTGGATGCGGTCTGCAACTTCCTTTTGCATCATGATTACAATGCATTCTGCCGGAATCCCTTCTGTAAGCAGTTTCATGATAATCGGCGTCGTGATGTAATACGGAAGATTGCCCAGCACCTTTACATGTGCGCAATCCCCCCGTTCCTGCTGAATGATCCGATTCAAATCCGCCTTCAGGACATCCTGCTGAATCACATGGACATTGGAAAACTCCGCAAGCGTATCATGCAGAACCTCTACCATGTGCGGATCAATCTCCACCGATGCCGCTCTGCCGGCCCGCTGGCAGATTTCCGATGTTAAAACTCCGATTCCCGGTCCGATTTCCAGGACAAAATCTTCCGGAGCAAGGGCTGCGCCGTCTGCAATTCCAGAAATGACATCCGGATCAATCAGAAAGTTCTGCCCGAAACTCTTCGCAAACTGAAATCCATATTTATTCTTTAACAGTTTGATCGTTAATGGATTGTAAAGCTCCATAAAACTCCTCTCTGTCGATTTGAAATCCATTCAGCTTCTTCAGCATCGCCCGGGCATTCCCGTATCCGATGCCAAGCAGGTCGCCAAGAGCCTGTCTGCGGTCTCGGCTTCCTTCCCCCGCGCACAGTCCGTTGTCCATCATATCCTCCCATGTAAACACAGGTGTCTGCTCTTCGGATTCCGGTGTAACTGTGCAGTGCGCCTTGGAAAGCGCCTCCCGTATTGCCTCAGGACTGGCGTTCTCCACGCCGATGTTATCCTTCTTCATTGCTTCTGAGCGTGGGAGAAAGGCCTGTTTAGCGTCTGGAAAACGCGCGCTCACTTTCCTGCGGATCCTCTCTCCGGCAGAATCCGGATCAGTGAAAATGATAAGCCCCTTCTTCTGATCCGCCGCCTCGATTTTCCGCCACATCTCCTCACTCATACCAAAGCCGTGCGTTTCAATGGTTTCTGCGTCCACTGCGCGATGAACCGCGGCAGTATCATCGCGGCCTTCCACAACCAGCACTTCTTTTATCTTCATTTGTTTTCTGTTTTCCATTTCCATGCTTCTATGCGTCTGTTTCTGCGGTATGCTGCAGAGTTTTTCCACCCGCTGCGTTTTGATTAATTTGAAGCAGAGGAATTCCCCGACGATCCCGACGATGAATTCCCTGAGCTGCTGCCGGATGAATCATCCTTTAAAACATAAACGACTTCTCCCGGCTTAATCATATGAAGCTGTGTGCGGGCCTGCTGTTCGATATAGCTGTCCTTGTTCACACTCTTCAGCTCCTCCTGCAGCTCCGCGCGCTTTGTTTTCAGCTGTGCGTTCTTTGCCTTTAAATGCGCCTGCTCACTCTGCAGTTTTACAACTGTGTGCACAGAAGCGCCGCTTGCGCACAGCAGTATCGCAATAATCAGCGTCAGAGTCATTCTTGACGGATTGATTCTGATCTTCTTTTTCTTCTTTCTGTTTCTGTCTGCACTCATTGTCTATCCTAACTGATGCTGCCAGACTTCTGCTTCTTTCATACGCTCTTCTACACAGGTGCACTGTTCGCCCAAATCTGTAATTCCGGTATCCCCGCACTTCTCACAGCGATAATGAATGTCTGTATAATCCATATCATAATTCTGATCCGTGAGCAGAACAGCCCGTTCTTCAGCCAGACGATCCATCTGTGCGCGTTTGCCAGCTTCTGCGCCGTCCCGGCCCTGGAGCATCGCTTTGGTCAGATCCGAACTGAGCTGGCGAGTTTCTTCATCAATCTCTTTAATACGCGGAATCTTGTCATAGATTTCACGCAGGCGCTCCTGCGCCTCTTTTTCTTCTGTTCTTCTCAGATAAGCGTAATACTGATTCAGAACAGCCTGCGTTACCGGTTTTCTCGCGTTGACATCCCGCTTCTGCTTCTCGGCTTCCGTCTTCCAGTTCTTCAGGACTTTATCCACGTAATTGAAGTTCGGATTGGATATGCCGGCTGTTTTGCTGCAGGCATCTAATATTTTATCAATATTATATCCCATGTCATCAAACCAGCTGTCCATCATATGTTTTTCTGCTTCTGTCGCATTTCTCGTAAATCCGAGCGCCTGAAGAATCCTGCGGTACTGGTAGAATCGCTGATCCACATCCTGCAGGTATTCCTTCACAGCATCAACGGTATTCAAGCCCTTTGACGCCCACCCGTGAAGAACCGCAGATATGTACTTCATCCCTGTCTTATTCTTCTGCAGGCAGTACTGCACACAAAATACCACGACTTCCGGCGTAATCTTATCCTCTGTAATCCAGCCGAGAATCGTCTTCACCTCGGTCGAACTCAGACTGCGCCCGAAATCACTTTCAATCTGTGAGAATACACGCTGCAGAGAATCATTGTCCAGTAAATTCTCCACACCCGTCTGCGCCGGCTCTTCTGAACCGGATTCTGAGCCTTTTCCGTACATTTCATCCTTCAGGTTGACAAATTCAATGCACAAGTTGACATCCTTGTCGCCGTTGACAAAGGTTTTCCGGACAAGGCCGAGATCTTCCCAGTAATTCCAGGCCTGCGCAACCAGCTTTTCACTGAGTCCAAGCTGTTCTGCAATCATATGTTCGCTGATTTCCATACCGTACTGCGCGTACATATATCCATATATGAATACCTTTACATAATCTCCCGGCGCAGCCGGAAGATACTCATTGATAAAGATATTCTCGATATCCGTATCACGCAGAAAGAAATCACTGATTTTCTGTCTGTAAAAATTCATCTCCGCTTTCCTTAGGGTTATCCAATCTATTTTATCCTATGTTACATCCCTATTGTTGCAGAGTATATGTTGATTTTGTGATTTCAGCATATCCTCTCTGATTATCAAGCTACGCCTTATCTGCAAATTTGGTATATCTGGCTACCCAGGTCAGATCGATCGTCCCTGTCGGTCCGCTTCTGTGTTTCGCCAGATTTACTTCACAGACACCTGGTTTGTCCGAATCCTCGTTATAGTAATCGTCTCGATATAAGAAGATGACGATATCGGCATCCTGTTCAATGGATCCGGATTCTCTCAGATCGGACAGAATCGGCCGGTGGTTCGGACGCTGTTCCGGAGCACGGGAAAGCTGTGACAGCACGATAACCGGACAGTCCATTTCTCTGGCCAGGAGCTTCAGGTAACGGGATAAATTACTGATCTCCTGCTGGCGGCTGTCCGCCTTCCCTTCCCCATGCATAAGCTGCAGATAGTCGATGACGACCAGGTCCAGACCCTTTTCAGCCTTCATACGGCGGCATTTATTCTTAATCTCAAATACACCGACATCCGGCGTATCATCAATATATATTTCCGCGCCCGCAAGAACATCTGCAGCCTGCAGAATTCTGTCCCAGTCTTCCCGGTTCAGATTTCCTTTTTTGATATTTTCCATATCCACCCTGGCTTCCATCGCCAGAAGTCTCTGCCCAAGCTGCTCTTTTGACATTTCCAGGCTGAAAATCATCACCTTGGCATCACCCTTTACCGCAGCGTTCTGTGCAATATTCAGGGCAAATGCAGTCTTTCCCATGGCCGGTCTCGCCGCAACGATGACCAGATCAGAAGGATGCAGTCCTGCAGTAATGGAGTCCAGCTGCTGAAATCCGGTTGTCAGACCGACCACCTGCCCCTGATTGCGCACAGCCTCGTTGATCTGATCGATATTGCTGATCAGAACCTGACTCAGCGGAGAATAGTCTGTTCGCTGACGCGACTGCGCGATCGAGAAAATACTCTTCTCTGCGTAGTCCAGGATATTCTCTGCATCATCCTGACTCTGGTAACACTTTTCCCGTATTTCTTCAGAGCTTCGGATCAGCGCCCGCATGGATGCCTTCTCTGCTACAATTTTAGCATATTCTGAGGCATTGCTGGTAGACGGAACGCCACCGGACAGTTCAGCCACATAGCTTCTTCCTCCGACGGCGTCCAGTTCATCTCTGCGTTTCAATTCATCACAGACCGTAACAATGTCAATTGGTTTCCCTGCGATGTACATTTCTTTCATGACATGAAAGATTGCGGCATTGGATTTATTGTAAAAATCCTCTTCTTCAATCAGCTCCAATGTATCTGACAGTGCGTCTCTGCTCAGCAATCCGGCTCCGAGCACGGATCTTTCCGCGTCTTCATTATGTGGAGGTACTTTACCATTCATGCCGGTTATTTACGCCTCCGTCACATTTACAGTCAGCTCTGCATGAATTTCATAGTAAAGCTTAACCGTAACATGGAATGTACCCATGCTCTTAATCGGGCTGTCCAGCTGAATCTTTTTCTTGTCCGCGTCGATGCCGAGCTGGCTCTTCATTGCTTCTGCAATATCTTTAGACGTGATGGATCCGAACAGTCTTCCACCTTCTCCGGATTTTGTCTTAATCTCGACAGCTTTTCCTTTCAGCAGTTCTGCCTGTTTCTGCGCCTCCGCACGCTTTCCTGCTTCTTCTTCTGCCTGCTGTGCCTTTGCTTTTTCCAGGCTGCGGACATTAGCCTTTGTCGCCTCTACAGCCAGTCCCTTAGGAATAAGCATATTGCGCGCATATCCATCACTAACTTTAACTACATCTCCGGCTTTACCGGTACCCTTAACATCTTTCTTCAATATTACCTGCATGATTTACCTGCCCTTCTCTTCATTAGCTTTATCTCCGTCCAGAATATTTCTGACCATCGTCAGCACTTCTTCCGGACTCATTTCAACCTGTGCGCCGGCCGTTGTTAAATGTCCGCCGCCGCCCAGTTTTTCCATGATCAGCTGAACGTTAACATCGCCCAGTGATCTGGCGCTGACCACGGTCTGCCCGGTTTCATCTCGTCCTGCAACAAAACTTGCCTTGACGCCGCGGACATTCAGCAGTTCATCGGCGACCTGCGAATTGATGATCTGCGCTTCCTGATTATATCCCGGACAGATCGAAGTCGCAATGCCGTCTTCTCCGATATGTGCAGAGGAAAGTCCTCTGGAACGGGTTTTGAAGTCATCCAGATCACTTTGAAACAGACGCTTGACCTCTGTGGTGTCCGCGCCCGCCCGGCGCAGCCATGCCGCCGCCTCAAATGTGCGCACACCCGTTTTGACCGCAAACCGGTTGGTATCTACGGTCATGCCGGCGAGCAGCGCTTCCGCTTCCAGTTTATCTAAGTCTCTCTTATTTCCCGTGTACTGCAGAATTTCCGTAACCAGTTCCGCAGTGGACGACGCATAGGATTCAATGTAGGAAAGCACTGGATTTGAGATTGCGTCCACAGCTCTTCTGTGATGATCAATGACCACAATTCGGTCTGTGCAGTCGAGCAGATCTTTACATTCTACAAAACTCGGCCGGTGTGTATCCAGTACAATCAGCAGTGTATTTTCATCGATCAGCTCTTTCGCACGGTCATGTGTCAGGAACGTGTAAATTCCTCTTTCCTTTGCCTGTTTATATATCGTCTGCAGAGAATCATTGACCTCATCGATAACAATAGAGGAATTCTTTCCATTCATCATACACACGCGGAACATACCGAGCGCGGCGCCAAATGCGTCCATATCCGGATTGCGGTGTCCCATAATCATTACTCTGTCTGCCTGATCGATCAGGCGGCTGAGCGCGTGGGCAACCACTCTCGACTTTCCCTTGTTTCCCTTTTCTACGGTCTGCAGTTTTCCACCGTAATACTCAATCTTGTTCACCCTGCGCACGACAGCCTGATCGCCTCCGCGGCCGAGCGCCAGATCAAGCGCGCCGTCAGCGTAATCCCGCGTCTCAATAATACTTTCTCCGCCGATGCCGACGCCAATGCTCAGGCTCATCGGAAAATCAGCCTGCGTTTCAATATTCCGCACCTCATCGAGAATAGAAAATTTATTGCGGATCATTTCATCAACGTGGCGGTACTCAAAGTAGATAATATATTCACTGCGGCTCATATTCACAATTGAACCGCCGATTTTGCCCGCCCATTTCCGAATAATCTTATCCGCTTCCGATGAGATGGTCATCCGCATATCCGGCGACGTATTTGCTTTCATCTCATCATAATTATCAATATTGACCCGCGCCACACAGACACGTTCATTGGTATATTCTTCCCGCAGTGTTTCATAAGCAGTGATGTCGTTAAAAAACACAACAATTACGCCGGACAGATCATCCTCGTCCTCCGCCTCCGAATCAGACTGACTTTCTGCCCTGCTGGTTACAAGACGAAAAATCTTATTATTTCTCTCGATGGTTTTAAACACGCGGCTTTCTGCAGACGCTTCCAGCTCCTCCACCTTGATGCCCGTCAGCGCAAAGAAATCATAATCCTTGATCTCATCATACACAAACACTTCATCCATGTATGCATTAGAATCGATGATCTTTCCGTTTTCATTAACGATGCACATCGGCAGCGGAACTTTTTCTGTCAGTATTTCTTTATAATTCAGTTCTGCCATTTTTCATGCCTCTGTTAATCCGCTCCAGTATATGACAAATGCCCCGAAACTTAAAGGGGCACACGTATTATGTTTCACATGAAACATTCTCTCTGTCACTCTGATAGCAGCATATCCAGCAGACGATTCAACTCATCGCTGCTGTAATATTCAAGTTTGATTACACCTTTCTTTCCTCTCTGATCAATGGAGACTTTTGTGCCGAACTGATCTTTCAGCCTGCTTTCCATTGCAAGAGTATCTGCGCTCTTGACGTGTTTCTTAGGATCTTTCTTCTTATTTCCCTTTGCAGCAAGTTTTTCAACATCACGGACAGAAAGCCCTTCATCTAATATACGGCGGCACAGCTCCAGCTGAAGTGAACGGCTTTTGACATTGATCAGCGCTCTTGCATGTCCCATGGAAATCTTTCCAGACGCAACCAGGTCCTGAATTTCCTCTGGCAGTTTCAAAAGACGGAGCGCGTTGCTGATATACGGTCTGCTCTTGCTGATGCTTCTGGAAACTTCCTCCTGTGTCATCCCGTAAGTTTCCATCATCTGCTGAAGGCCGTGCGCTTCTTCGATTGGATTCAGATCCTCTCTCTGCAGATTCTCGATAATGGCAACCAGCATGTTTTCTTCATCAGAAAACTCTCTGATCAGGCACGGCACCTTCTGAAGACCTGCCCTTCTCGCCGCTCTCCATCGCCGTTCGCCGGCAACAATTTCATAAGTATCCTGGTCAGATGGCCTTACAACCAGAGGCTGGATAATTCCATGTTCCAGAATGGACTGAGCCAGCTCTTCTATCTTGTCTTCATGAAAATACTTCCTCGGCTGGTGCTGATTCGGCTTAATGCTGCTTATATCAATATACACAACGGTGTTTTCTGTATTCCCGCTGCTCTTGTGGATGCTTTCCACTGTCTGCTCCGTTTCATCAACGATTGATGCCTGTTCAGCAAACAATGCGCCGAGTCCTTTTCCGAGTCCTCTATTCTTTGGTTTAGAGGCCATTACTTACCCTCCCGTTCAAGAAATTCTTCTGCAAATTCTCTGTATGCAATCGCTCCTTTTGATTTCGGATCATATTCTGTGATCGCCATTCCAAATCCAGGCGCTTCAGCCAGACGGATGTTGCGCGGAATGACAGTGGAATATACCTTCCCTCCAAAATACTTCTTTACTTCCTGCACAACCTGAATAGAGAGGTTGGTTCTTCCATCAAACATACTGAGAACAACCCCCTCTATTTCCAGAGACGGATTCAGATTATTTTTTACCAGTTCAATTGTGCTGACCAGCTGGCTGACGCCTTCCAGCGCATAGAATTCACACTGAATCGGAATCAGCACGCTCTGAACAGCACTCAGAGAATTGATTGTCAGCAGACCAAGCGACGGCGGACAGTCCAGAAAGATATAGTCATATTCTGAACGGATTTTTTCAATTGCGTCACGGAGCCGCTTTTCTCTTCCATCCATGGCAACCAGTTCAACTTCCGCTCCGGCGAGGTCGACATTAGCCGGAATCAGATCCAGTCCTTCCACACCGGTATGGAGAATCGCCCTGTGCGGATCATAATCCTTATCGATCAGCAAATCGTATACCGTGTCGGTCAGGTCTTTTTTTGATACACCTACACCACTGGTCGTGTTTCCCTGCGGATCGATATCCAGCATAAGAACTTTCTTGCCGAACTGTGCCAGGCTGGCGCCGAGATTGATATTGGTCGTCGTCTTTCCGACTCCGCCTTTCTGGTTAAAAATTGCTATCGCTTTACCCAATTCTTTTCCTCCTGACATCTTAGCTTTAATCATTAAACATTATATATGATTCATGTATCGATTGCCAGTTTCTTTTATGATATACCATAATTGTTTCACGTGAAACGAATCAGCGAATCGGTGTTTTTCCAGGGGTTCCAGGCTTTCTCGGATACTTTTTCGGCGTATGTTTCACCTTATTAACAACGACAAACTGATGATGCATTCCATCAACTTCCGCAGGTTCTGTACGGTCGGTTTCACCACCGAGAACTCGGATGGCTTTCTGTCCTTCCCGGAGTTCTTTTTCCAGATCCGATCCTTTATAGGAGATGAACCAGCCGCCTACCCTTACAAAGGGAAGGCAGTACTCTGCCAGCACAGACATCCTCGATACTGCCCTGGAAATGCAGAGATCAAACTGCTCGCGATAGTCCGGATCTTTTCCAAGGTCTTCCGCTCTCGCATGGACAGCGGCGACATTATTAATTCCGGCGCGTGCTGTAAGATCCTCGATGACCCGGATCCTCTTCTGCAGCGAGTCCTCCACAGTGAACTGCTTCTTCGGATACAGGACAGCGAGCGGCACACCTGGGAATCCTCCCCCGGTTCCAACATCAATAATCGATCCTGCATCCCGGAACTCTGTCAGGACTGCAATAGAAGCTGAATCCAGATAGTGCTTCCGGACGAACTCTTCTGGATCGGTAATCGAAGTGAGATTGACGTGTTCATTGTATTCCAGAATACCTTCCATATAAACAGCGAGCTTCTGCGCCTGTTCATCTTCCAGAGGCTGTCCGGCTTCCGTAAACAATTTCTGAATCAGTTCTTTCATCCTTGCATTCTCCTTTTCTTCTCCAGGTAAATCAGCAGAACATTGATATCCGCAGGCGATACACCGGAAATACGGGAAGCCTGACCAACGGACGTCGGGCGGATTTCCGCGAGCTTCTGTCTCGCCTCAATCCTGAGATTGTCGATATCCTCATACCGAAGATCATCCGGCAGCTTCTTTCCCTCCAGCTTTTTAAATTTCTGGATTTTCCGCTCCTGCATGCGGATATATCCTTCATACTTGATGTTTACTTCAATCACATCGATCACATGCTGTGTCAGTGCCGGGCGCTGCGGATCAATGGCCGCCATGTCCCGGTAATGCACTTCCGGCCTCTTCAGCAGATCGAACAGCGAAACACGATTATTCAGAGGCGAGCTGCCGACGCTCTCCAGAAACGCATCCGCATCCTGCGGCCCGACGGTCGTCTCTTTCAGCCTGTGCATCTCCCGTTCTGCCGTTTCTCTTGATTTCAGGAACTTCTGATAACGCTCCTCTGACACCAGCCCAATGCGGTATCCTTTCTCCGTCAGACGTTCATCAGCGTTGTCCTGTCTCAGAACCAGCCTGTATTCCGCTCTGCTGGTCATAATTCTGTAAGGTTCATTAGTACCTTTGGTCACGAGATCGTCGATCAGAACGCCAATATAAGCCTCGCTTCTGTCCAGAACGAACGGATCTTTTCCAGAAACTTCCAGAGCCGCGTTAATTCCGGCCATCAGCCCCTGCGCAGCCGCCTCTTCATAGCCAGAGCTTCCGTTAAACTGACCTGCACAGAACATCCCTCTGATTTTCCTGTATTCCAGATTCTGCTTCAGCTCCAGCGGATTGATACAGTCATATTCAATCGCGTAGGCAGGACGTGTAATCGCGATATCCTCCAGCCCTTCAATCGTATGATAGAACTGTTCCTGAACATCTTCCGGCAGACTGGTCGACATTCCCTGAATATACATCTCATGCGTCATTCGCCCTTCCGGTTCGATAAACAGCTGATGTCTCTTCCGGTCCGGAAAACGCCGGATCTTATCTTCAATCGACGGACAGTAGCGCGGACCCACACCTTCAATTTCACCTCCGAACAGCGCAGAACGGCTGAAGTTATCGCGGATAATCTTGTGCGTCCGTTCATTCGTATACGTCAGCCAGCATGGAACCTGATCCACATCCAGAGAATCATTCATAAACGAAAACGGCACAATCCGCTCATCTCCGTCCTGCCTCTTCATGCGGTCATAGTGAAACGTTTCCGACAGCGCCCTGGCAGGCGTACCTGTCTTGAAACGCCGCAGCTTCAATCCCAGGCATTTCAGATTGTCGGACAAAGTGACAGACGGGGCAAGGCCGTTAGGGCCGCTTGGAAAATTGCTGGACCCGATAAAAATTCTTCCTTTCAGGAATGTCCCTGTCGCAATAACGACGGCGCTGCAGCGGTAATATGCGTTGGTCCGGGTTATGACACCGCAGATCTGTCCATCCTGCACATCAATATCTACGGCTTCCTGCTGTTTCATATCGAGATTCTCCTGCTCTTCCAGAGTTTTTTTCATCTCCATATGATACAGATGTTTATCCGCCTGTGCGCGGAGAGAATGCACAGCCGGACCTTTGGAGGTATTCAGCATTCGGCTCTGCATACAGGTTTTATCGATATTAATGCCCATCTCTCCGCCGAGTGCGTCAATCTCTCTGACCAGATGCCCTTTGCCGGTTCCACCGACAGACGGATTGCACGGCATCATCGCAACCGCTTCCAGATTCATTGATAATATCAGAGTGCGGCAGCCCATTCTTGCAGAAGCCAGCGCGGCCTCACATCCTGCATGTCCGGCTCCGATCACTACGACATCGTATTCTCCCATCAAATATGTATCCATCTTACTGCCTTTCCTGCCCTATTTACCGAGACAGAATCTCGAAAAGACCTCTTCAATCACATCATCACCCACTGCGTCGCCGATGATTTCTCCAAGATTCTCATATGCCGCCTCAAGATCCAGGTCTATAATTTCAAGTGGCTCTCCCATGTCTGCAAGTTTTACTGCATCATTCAGATGATGATCGGCTTCTTCCAGAAGCTGCTTATGACGCACGTTGGTGATGATGACCTGCTGGTTGGCCTGAACACTCCCCTTATAGACACGCTGCTCTATAGCATCTTCAATTTTCTCAAGGCCATCGCCCTGTTTCATCGAAGCGGATATTTCCTGCGCTCCCGGAATGAGATTTCTCATCTGCTGAAGGTCCAGCTTTTCCGGAAGATCGGCTTTATTGACAATCACAATGGTCTTCTCCGGATCTGCATGCTGCAGAATTTCTACATCCTCATCGGACAGAGGTTTTCCAGCATCCAGCACCAGTAGAACAAGGTCTGCGGAAGACCAGGAATCTCTGGATTTTTCAATTCCCAAAGCTTCAATCTGATCTTCCGTTTCCCGGATTCCTGCAGTATCGATCAGGCTGATCGGAATGCCCCTGAGCTTCATGTCCTCACGGATGGTATCTCTGGTCGTTCCCGGAATATCCGTAACAATCGCACGGGACTCTCTGAGCATCCGGTTCATCAGAGAAGATTTCCCGACATTTGGTTTCCCCACAATCGCGATTTTCAGGCCGCTGCTGAGTATACGCCCGGTTTCGGAAGTCTTCAGGAGCGCGGCTGTCTTCTGCAGAACCGGCTGAAGATCCTCTTTCAGTTTCTGATAAGTCATAATCTCGATATCTTCATCCGGATACTCAATGTTGACAGTCACCAGGACACGGATATCCATCAGCATCGCGCGGATATCCCGGATTTTTTCTGATAATGTGCCGGAAAGCTGGCCGATTGCCGCATCATACGTCTTATCCGCGCGGGCGGAGATCATGTCCATGACAGCTTCCGCCTGCGGAAGGTCCAAACGGCCGTTCAGAAACGCGCGCTCTGTAAATTCTCCCGGTTCCGCCGGCCTTGCCCCGCAGCGGTACACCAGCTGCAGAATCTTCCTGAGCGGCACGATTCCTCCATGGCAGTCAATCTCTACGACATCTTCAGCGGTATACGTCCTCGGCGCCTTCATATACACACTCAACACCTCGTCCAGGATCTGCCCGTTTTCCGGATCCTGGATATGCCCGTAAACCAGCAGGTGATCGTTCATCTCCGTTTTCCCGGACGGAGTGCGGAAGATCTTTTTTAAGATGGAAAGGGCGTCCTCTCCGCTGATTCTGATTATTCCAATGCCGCCTTCCCCCGGCGGGGTGGAAATTGCCGCGATTGTATCTTCCATATTATTCCCCTTTCTCATTCCTGTTTCTGCCTTTATTCTTGATGCAGCCATTTCAGTGCTTCAGCCTCTTGGCACGGTTTTCTTTTGTCCCTGATACGTCAGTTTCATCCATCTTATCACAGAACAGATGCGCGCGCACGGCCGTGAGGTGTGATCGTGCAACTAAAAAAGGACCGCCTGTTGCAGCAGTCCCTCATATTTATGACGTTATTTCAATTCGATGACCACTCTTCTGAACGGATCCTGACCTTCACTTCTGGTTGTGACTTTAGGATCGTGCTGCAGGGTTGCGTGAATCACCTTGCGCTCATACGGATTCATCGGCTCCAGACGGATGCTTCTGCCGGTATGAACAGCCTTTCTTGCAAGGCGCTCCGCCAGCTGTTCAAGCGTTTTCTCTCTTCTGGAACGATAATGCTCAGCGTCAATGACGACCTTCACATAATCCTTATGCTCCTTATTGACAACCAGGCTGGTCAGATACTGAATCGCATCCAGCGTCTGTCCGCGCTTTCCGATAATCGTTCTGGAATCCTCTCCGGAAATATCGATATGGACATGCGTTTCATCAGCATAAGCAGTCATCTTCAGGTCAAGCCCCATCTTAGAGGTGACATCCTTTAAAAAATCCAGAGCAGGATGCTCTTCTACCAATGGAAGGTCTTTCACATCATCCTGAAGATTCAGCTCCGGAAGCTCTTCATGAGCAGCTGCCGGTGCTTTTCTGCGGCGCACGTCTGAATGTCTTCCGTTAGAAGACTCTCTGCGCTCTCTGTGATGCTCTTTCGCATGTTCTGCTTTATGTTTTTCCGGGCGGGATTCATCTGCGCTCTGTTTCTGCGCAGGCTCTTCCTCCGGCGCTGCAGATAAATCATTCTCTGCAGATGAGGACGCGTCCATTTCTTCTGCCGGAGACTTCTCAGCGGCCGCAGACTCTTCCTGTTCATCAGACACCGTTTCCGGCGCTGCTTCTGTCTCCTCTTTCTTTCTGGAGACTCTGACCAGTGCAAGTCTGGAACCAAGACCAAAGAACCCTCTGGAAGGCTGTTCAAGGACTTCTACGTCAACCTGATCAATCGTGCATTTCAGGTCAGCGAGAGCAAGAGCGACGGCGGAATCAACGTCATCTCCCCATTTTTCAGTTACGTCCATTATCTTCTTACTCCTTCGCCAGCTCGTACAGGTTTCCGGTCAAGGTGCTTCTTCAGCTTTGCCTCCATTTTATCGCGCTTCATCTTTTTTCTGATCTGGTTGAAACGGATATTATAGAAAATCTGTATAAACTGACTGATAAACCAATATGTCGCCAATCCAGCCGCATATGTCTTTGCGAGCCATACGATCATGATCGGGAAACCGTACTTCATGACAACCATCATGGCTCCATTCTGCTGCTGTCCCGGTACACCGCCGTTTTCCGATGACATATAGAATGCGATAAAAGTCGCGATTCCGGACAGGATCGGGAGGATCCACGGATCCGGCTGCGACAGATCGTTAATCCAGAGAAACGACTCATGAATCGCAAAGTACATCTGCTCACTTTTCATGTAGTTCATCGGCAGACGCAGAAGAGTAAACAGCCCCATAATGATGACCATCTGAACGATCATCGGAAGACAACCGGCCATCGGGCTCGCGCCTTCTTCTTTATAGAGCTTGGACATCTCCTCGTTCATCTTCACCGTATCTCCGGCGTAGCGATTCTGGATTTCCTTCATTTTCGGCTGCAGATCCGCCATGCCGGCAGTAGAAAGAATCTGCTTCTTATATGCCGGATACAGACAAAGTTTTACGAGCAAGGTGAGAACCACCAGTGTGATGCCGTAATTTCTGATCACGCCATATAAAGCGGTAAGAATCCAACCGAGAGGAGTGGCAAACAATCCAAAAAAATTCATTGATTAACTTCCTCCACCCTATGGAACAGGGTCAAACCCACCGGGATGGCCCGGATGACACCTCAGAATCCTGCGGATTCCCAGGTAACTTCCTTTAAAAGGGCCGTACTTCTCCACTGCCTGTATAAAATATACGGAGCAGGTTGGAATGTATCTGCACGTCGGCGGAAAAAACGGCGAAATGCAGATTTGATAAAACCTGACTGCCAGAATCAACGCTCTGGCAAGCACCTTCTTAATGACGGCGGCTGCGCGTCTGATGCCTTTCATCACGATCTATCACCCCGGTTCTTCTAAGTGCGGAAACCATAGAACTCCGCACTGCCTGACAGCTGGCTTCAGTGATCGACTGGCGGGCGACAAAGATGACATCGTATCCGTCCGGAACCACCATGCCGGAAAGCCGGTATGCCTCGCGCATCAATCTGCGCGCGCGGTTCCTGTGAACACTGTTTCCAACTTTTTTGCTTGCTAAAAAAGCGATTCTGTTGTACGGGAGGCGATTCTTCCGGTACAGAACGACGATATGCCGTGACGGAACCGATTTACCCTTCCGATAAACAGAATCAAAATCTCTTTGATTGCGAAGCACATTTTTCTTGCGCATTGTTATGCAGACAGGCTCTTTCTGCCCTTTGCTCTTCTGCGCTTCAGAACGTTTCTGCCGTTCTTTGTTGCCATTCTCTTGCGGAATCCGTGCTCCTTCATTCTCTGCCTTTTCTTAGGCTGATAAGTCTGTTTCATAATTTTACCTCCTAAATGTAATCCAGCGCATAATCTAAATTGCAATATATGCGCGCGTTTCTTTATTATACTTTCTAACATTATGTGTGTCAAACGGAACCTTGCCTAAGAGCTGAATTTTCTCAGCTCTTTCAAAAATCATTGCACACTTGCGCGTTGATTTTTGCCCCGCGATTCTGCAGAATATACTTATCAGCAAGTTATGCATAATTTTATCCACATCATGTTGATAAAATTTTTGGCAGTCGAAATTACACCAAAAATCAAAAAGAAGCGTGTGGAAAACTTTTTGATAACCGCTTGAAGCAGATCCGCCTTTCCTATAGAATGGAAGTGATTTCAAAAGCGAGGTTCAACATGGATAATAAAGAAATCTGGCTGCAAGTACTGGCCATCATAAAAGAAAATACGACCGCGGCAAGCTATAAAACATGGTTTCTGCCGACGCACATCCGCAGTCTCGACCAGCAGACGCACATGGCTTATCTGGAGTCGGACGGCGATTTTTACGTGAATATCCTGAATAACCGCTATAAACCTCTCCTTGAGGACGCGTTTCAGAAGGTTATGGAGCAGCCTTACCGCGTCATTATCAAGAAGGCATCTGATTACGATCATATGGAGGAAGAACAGCGTCAGCAGCAGATCGTAAGCCCGGTCAAACCCGGATTTACCCAGCAGCGCATCTTTAATCCCCGCTATACATTCGATAATTTTGTGGTGGGCGCAAGTAATAAATATGCACATGCTGCATGTCTGGCTGTGGCCGAGGAGCCTTCCAAGGCCTACAATCCCCTGTTTATCTACGGCGGATCCGGTCTTGGAAAAACACATCTGATGCATGCAATCGGCATCTATCTGCTGGAGAATCGTCCGGAACTGAACGTTCTCTACGTGTCAACAGAAATGTTTACGAACGAACTGATCAAGGCAATCGGAGAAAACCGCACCAGGGAATTCAAGAATAAATACCGCCACATCGACGTTCTGCTGATTGATGATATTCAGTTTCTGGAAGGGAAAGACACGACACAGGAAGAGTTCTTCTATACCTTTAATACACTGATCGAAGACCAGAAGCAGATCGTCATCTCCAGCGACCGTCCGCCAAATGAGCTGACTCGCCTGGATGAACGCCTGACATCGCGTTTTTCCTGGAATATCATCGCCAGCCTTTCTCCGGCCGACTATGAAACACGTGTCGCTATTCTGATGAAAAAGGCTGAGAACCAGAATCTGGAGGTCACCGATGATATTTACGATGTAATCTGCCTGATCGCAGAGAAAATCACCGACAACATCCGTGAACTGGAGGGCGCGCTCAACCGTATCGTCAGTTTCTCCCTGATTACGCATGAGAAAATTGACCTGACGTTTGCCAAACGCATATTAAAGGATGTCATTCAAAACGGAAGCAACAGTGTAACGCCGGAAAAAATCAAAACAATTGTCAGCCGCTACTTCCAGGTGGAGCCGTCTGATCTGGAATCCAGCACTCGTGCAAAAGCCGTTGCCTTCCCGCGTCAGATCGCGATGTATCTCTGCCGCGATATGACGGATTACTCCTTCAACAAGATCGGAAATCTCTTCGGAAACCGTCACTACTCAACCGTTATGCACGCCTGCGAAAAAATCCAGCAGGACATTCGGGACGATGACTCCGTCAAGACGACCATCGAGAAATTAAAGTCGCAGATTCAGGAGTAAGGATAACCTCTGATTTCTGCACAAAAATATCATCATAGGGTGTGGGCGCTTTTTTGAGTGACTTTCAAGGTGTTTCAGAGTTATCCACACTATCCGCACCCCCTACTACAATTACTACCTAAAATGATAAAACAAATGGCTTTTCAAGGAGGCTCAACATATGATAATCAGCTGCTTACGACAAGACCTGATGAATGCTCTCAACATCGCTTCTAAAGCGGTATCCACGCGTTCAACCATACCAGCAATGAAAGGCATTTTAATCGATGCTTCTGAAGATGGAAACGTATTAATCGCATCTTCTGATTCTGATATTTCCATTCAGCACAAAATTGAAGCAGAAGTCAGCGAACCCGGAATAGTCGTTCTCCCGGCTAAACTGTTTATCGACATCGTCAGAAGTACACCGGAAGCACAGATCACGATTTCTACAGATGCAAATCTCCATGCAGAATTGAAAAGCATGAACTCTGATTTTAAAATTGTTGGAATGGATGCAGAAGATTTTCCGCGCTTTGAAACGCCGGATGATCATGCGCAGCATATTCAAATTCCTGCCCTTCTGTTTAAAAATATGATCGCACAGACATCTTTTGCTGCAAGCACAGACGATTCCCGCGGAATTATCACCGGTGTTCTGATCGATATTCATGATCAGGAGATGCATCTGGCCGCGCTGGACGGATATCGTCTGGCTGTCGCCAATCACAGCGTAGCAGAAGTTAACCCGTATTCTATTGTCATCTCCGCAAAACTTCTGAACGATCTGTCCAAGATCATTTCAGACGTCAGCGGCATTAAAGAAGATACAATGCTGAATATCGAACTGGAGAGTAAAAAAGCAGTGTTCCGGTTCCCGGATCTGATGATTGAGCTGAAACTGCTTAACGGCCAGTTCGTAGATTATAAGAATATCATACCGAAAAACAGCACGATTCAGGTGAAAGCCGACCGCAATGCACTGATCCAGTCTATTGAACGTGCATCTCTTCTTGCGCGCGACGATAAGAATAAGCTGATCCGCATGGACATTCAGGATCAGATCATGTCCATCAATGCCCGCGCAGAAGAAGGCACGGTGCATGAAGACCTGGTTATCAGCAAAACCGGAGACGATCTGGAAATCGGATTCAATGCCCAGTACCTGCTGGACATGCTGAAATCCATTCGCGATGATGAAATCTTCATGAACTTCAAGAGCAGCATTGATCCGTGCATTGTCACGCCGCTGCAGGGAAATGCCTATGAATACCTGGTGCTTCCGGTCCGTTTATAAAGGGTAAGGCAAAACCGTATTATGTATGTAAAAACACTGGAATTAAAAAATTTCCGCAACTATGAGCATCTGCAGATGGAATTTGATCCCAGGATCAACCTGATCACCGGCAGAAACGCGCAGGGAAAAACCAATCTGATCGAGGCCGTCTATCTGATTTCAATGGGACGGTCTTTTCGTCCCGGACGCGACAGCGAGATGATCCGTTTTGGACAAAATGAAGCCGTGGTCAAGGCGGAAGCCGTGAAGTCCTTCATGGACACCAGGATCAATATCTGCATCAACCGAAAATCAAAAAAGTCCATAAAAAAGGATGGGAAACAGCTGCACAAGACCTCAGAGCTCCTGCATAATATCTATATCGTTGCCTTTACTCCGGAAGATCTCAGAATCGTAAAAGATGAACCGGAAAAAAGAAGAGCCTTTGTTGATAAAGAACTGGCACAGATTCAGCCGGCATATTATCTGAGCCTGAGCCGATATAAAAAGGTGCTTCAGCAGAGGAACAGTATTCTGAAGGAAGAAAATATCCGCCTTTCTATGCTCTCGCTGTGGGATGCACAGCTGGTGCAGTACGGCGCGCAGCTGATGCAGATGAGACGGATATTCATCGATCAGCTCAGTGCCTTCAGCAGCCGGATCCATGACAGCATCACATGCGGACAGGAAAGCCTGGAAATCCAGTATGCATCCAATGTTTCTTATGAGAAGGATCTGGATCGCCAGAAGGAGATTCTGCAGGAAGCGCTGGAACAGTCGCTGGATACGGACCGGAGGATGCGGACTACCACCAGAGGACCGCATAAGGATGATCTGAGGTTTCTTGTAAATGGCGTCAATGCACGGAAGTTCGGTTCGCAGGGTCAGCAGAGAACCTGCGCTTTATCTCTGAAACTGGCGGAACTGGATTTTATCAAACGGGAAACCGGTGAAGCTGCGATTCTGCTGCTGGATGATGTGATGAGCGAGCTGGATCAGAGCCGGCGCGCGTTCCTTACGGATTCACTGAAAGAAAATCAGATTTTCATTACGATGACGGAGGCTGAAGAGGAGCTGATCCGGGCGTATGGAAATCCGACCGTGTTTCAGGTAAAAGACGGACATATAAATACTATATAAAATATAATAGCAGAAGGCGTAAAATTGAGTTTTGACGAATAAAAAGACATTGCTTGAATAAAAATGGTGCAAAGACTGGGTAAACTTGTAAAAAGGCCCGTTTCATTGTATAATATAGATCTGCGGAAATTGCTCCGCAGATCGTTTTTTTAATTGAAATAATGAGGTGGTAATACTATGACCAATAAAGAGGAAGCGGCTGCTGCTAAGCAGTATGACGCGTCACAGATCCAAGTGCTGGAGGGGCTGGAAGCTGTCCGCAAGCGTCCTGGAATGTACATTGGCTCGACCAGTGCCAGGGGACTCCACCATCTTGTCTATGAGATTGTCGACAACTCGATTGATGAGGCGCTGGCAGGCTTCTGCAGGAATATTGAAGTCACCATCCGCCCGGATAATTCCATTATGGTAGAAGATGACGGGCGCGGAATGCCGGTTGATGAGCATCCGAAGCTGCATATTCCTGCGGTTGAGGTCATTCATACCGTTCTGCATGCCGGAGGTAAATTCGGCGGCGGAGGATATAAAGTGTCCGGAGGACTGCATGGAGTCGGAGCATCCGTTGTAAATGCGCTGTCCACTAAGATGATTGTAGAAGTAGAGCGAAACGGAAAACTCTACCGCATTGAATTCGCCAGAGGAAAGACGGTGAAGAAACTGGAAGTGATCGGAACGAGTGATCATACCGGTTCCCGCACCGAGTTCTGGCCGGATCCGGAAATCTTTGACACGACGGAATATGATTTTGAAACGCTGGAACATCATCTGAGAGAGACGGCATTCCTGACCAAGGGAATCCGGATTACTCTGGAAGATAAGCGTCCGGGAAAAGAGAAGAAGGAAGTCTATCATTATGAAGGCGGACTGAAGGAGTTTGTTAAATTCCTGAACCGCAATAAAGATGCTGTCCATGAGGACATTATCTATTTTGAGAATCGTGAAGAAGGCCATGAGGTTGAGATCGCGATGCAGTATACCGACCGGTATACGGAGACGATCTTCTCTTATGCCAATAATATTAATACGACGGAAGGCGGAAGCCATATTGCCGGATTTAAGTCCGCGCTGACGCGTGTCTTCAACGATTATGCCAAACGCAGCAAGTTCATTAAAGATAATGAATCCCTTTCCGGAGAGGATGTCCGTGAAGGAATTACGGCAGTGGTTTCGGTAAAACTTGAGGAGCCGCAGTTCGAGGGACAGACTAAGACAAAATTGGGAAACAGTGAAATCAGAGGTTTTGTAGATACTACGACAAGCGCAAACCTCTCTGCGTTCCTTGATGAGCATCCGCAGCAGGCCAGAAAGATTCTGGATAAATGTCTCCGCGCTTCCAGAGCCAGAGCAGCTGCGCGCAAGGCGAGAGAGCTGACCAGAAGAAAAAGCGTTCTGGATACCCTTTCACTTCCGGGAAAGCTGGCAGACTGCTCGGAAAAAGATCCTGCCCTGTCAGAAATTTTCCTGGTCGAGGGAGACTCTGCGGGCGGCAGCGCAAAGCAGGGCCGTGACAGAAAACGTCAGGCCGTTCTTCCGCTGCGCGGAAAAATCCTGAATGTCGAGAAGGCGCGTCAGGACCGCATGCTGAATTCTGATGAGATCAAGAATATGATCACGGCTTTTGGATGCGGAATCGGCAAGGAATTCGATATCAGCAAACTCAGATATCATAAGATCATCATTATGACTGATGCTGATGTCGACGGAGCGCATATCCGCACGCTGCTGCTGACGTTCTTCTTCCGTTACATGACACCGCTTCTTGAGCATGGCTATGTCTATGCTGCCCAGCCGCCGCTGTTCCGTGTGCAGAAAGGTAAGGAGACCTATTATACCTACTCGGACAAGGAACAGAATGAACTGCTTGCGTCCCTGGAAGGGAAACCGGGAAAGGTTGATATTCAGCGGTATAAGGGACTTGGAGAGATGGATTTCAACCAGCTCTGGGAAACGACGATGGATTATAACCACCGCACACTTGTCCAGATTACGGTAGAGGATGCGACTGCTGCGGATGAGATCTTTACCACGCTGATGGGCGATAAAGTCCCGCCGCGCCGTGAGTTTATCCGTCAGTACGCAAAGAATGCGACACTCGACGTGTAAACACTGTGCAGCGTCCTGGAGAAAAGACGGAATAATGGTCCCCTGCACAGGGGCTGAAAATAGTAATCTGCTGGAAAATTGCAGAAGGAGTAACAGGTGGAAAATTTAGAAGACAGCAAACTGATCAGGCATGAAATCCACGATGAGATGAAAAACTCCTATATCGACTACGCGATGAGCGTAATCGTAGGACGTGCGCTTCCTGATGTGCGCGACGGTATGAAGCCGGTGCACAGAAGAATTCTGTACGGAATGTCTCAGCTGGGTGTCACGCCGGATAAACCATATAAAAAGTCGGCGAGAATCGTCGGTGAAGTTATGGGTAAATATCACCCGCACGGCGATTCATCAATTTATGACGCAATGGTCCGCATGGCGCAGGATTTTTCCATGCGCTATCCGCTCGTAGACGGACACGGAAACTTCGGATCTATTGACGGAGATAGCGCCGCCGCGCAGCGTTACACAGAGGCGAGAATGAGTCATTTCTCCCTGCAGATGCTGCGTGATATTGATAAAGATACGGTAGACTTTGTCCCGAACTTCGATGGCGAGGAGAAAGAGCCGGTTGTTTTGCCGAGCCGTTATCCGAACCTCCTGGTAAACGGATCCAACGGTATTGCCGTTGGAATGGCGACCAATATTCCGCCGCACAACCTCGGCGACACGATCGATGCGACCGTACATCTGATCGACCATCCGGACGCGTCTGTCGATGATCTGATTCCGCTGATCAAGGGGCCGGACTTCCCTACGGGAGCGAGGATCCTTGGAAAATCCGGAATCCGTGAAGCCTATCGCACAGGCCAGGGCAAGATCAAAGTCAGAGCCTGCTGTGAAATCCAGGAGACAAGCCGCGGACGTTCACAGATTGTTGTTACGGAAATCCCGTACATGGTCAACAAGGCGCGTCTGATTGAGCGTATTGCAGAGCTGGTCAAGGATAAGAGCATTGATGGAATCTCCGAGATCCGCGATGAGTCCAACCGTGAAGGCATGCGGATTGTCATTGAACTGAAACGTGACGCAAATCCGCAGATTACGCTGAATAAGCTGTACAAGCATACTGCGCTTCAGCAGAACTTCAGCGCAATCATGATCGCGCTGGTTGACGGACAGCCGAAGACCCTGAATCTGAAAGAGATTCTTCATGAATATCTGAAGTTCCAGAAGGAAGTCGTTACCAGAAGGACAAAATTTGACCTGAAAAAGGCAGAAGCAAGGGCGCACATTCTGGAAGGACTGCGTATCGCAATCGATAACATCGATGAGATCATCCGGATTATCAGAAGCGCGTACAACGACGCTAAAGAGCGCCTGATGGAGCGCTTTGGGCTGGATGACATTCAGGCGCAGGCGATTCTGGACATGCGTCTTGCACGTCTGCAGGGTCTGGAACGTGAAAAGATCGAGAAGGAATATCAGGAACTGCAGGAAAGAATTTTCTATTACCGCTCCCTTCTCGCAGACGATGGAAAACTGATGGGCGTAATTAAAGACGAGCTTCTGGAAATTAAGGCGAAATACGGTGATGAGCGCCGCACCAGGATTGAGCGAGACGTCGACGATCTGGACGATGAGGATCTGATTGAAGATGAAACCGTAGCCGTTACACTCACCCATCTGGGATATATCAAACGTGTTCCGGCGGACACCTATAAGCCGCAGAAGCGCGGAGGAAAAGGCATTACCGGCCTGACAACAAGAAAGAACGACTTTGTCAAGGATCTGATCATGACTTCTACGCATGACTGGCTGATGTTCTTTACCAACACCGGAAAAGCGTACAAGATGAAAGCCTACCAGGTTCCGGAGGCGTCCAGAACCGCAAGAGGAACCCCGGCAATCAATTTCCTGAACCTGATGCAGCGCGAGCGCATCACCGCAGTTATCCCGGTCAAGAATTTTGAGGCTGAAGACCGTTATCTGATTGCCGTGACCAAGCAGGGAATTGTCAAGAAGACGGCGCTGAATCTCTTTGATACGCACCGCCAGAACGGCATTATCGCCATCAGCCTGAAAGACGGAGATCAGCTGATTGACATCAAGGTTTCTTCCGGGGATAATGATGTGATTCTGGTTACCAAAGAAGGAAAATCGATCCGCTTTAATGAAGATGAAGTCCGTCCGATGGGCAGAAACGCCAGAGGCGTCCGCGGAATCAACCTGGAAGATGAGGATGAAGTCGTTTCCATGGATCTGGTCGGACGCGGAAAGAAGCTCCTGGTTGTCACAGAGAACGGATACGGAAAGAGAACTGCAGTCAGCGACTATAAACGTCAGACCAGAGGCGGAAAAGGCATGCTGACCTATGACAAGAGCCGCTTTGACAAGACCGGCTATCTGATCGGCGCGATCTGTGTGGATGATGAAGATGAGGTCATGCTCATCAATTCTGACGGCGTGGTTATCCGGATCAAGGCTACCGATGTCAGCATTCTCAGCCGCGCGACACAGGGCGTGAAGATCATGAAGGTCGGCGATGAGAGTAAGATCGTTGCAATGGCAAAGGTGATCGGAGAAAATGACATTGAAAAAGCAGAGGCGGACAATGCTGCTGCTGAAGATGCCGCAGAAGCAGATAAACAGGAAACAATGAAATTCTAAACACTTCTTTTCATTCCGGATATGAAGGATACAGGAGACAGGTGCTCCTCTCTCCTGCTTCCTTCTGTTTTCGATTGTATCGATGAAATTTGGGTATATACAATCATGCGGATTACCCGCGGAAAACAAATGGAAAGATTGAGGGGTAAATCAATGGATCATCTTAAGTTTATCATTCCGGGAAAGCCTGAATACTTGACAATGGTTCGCCTGGCGATTACATCGGTGGCGACTACGGCCGGATTCGATCTGGAGGCGACAGAAGATATCAAAACTGCGGTCTGTGAGGCGTGCAAGAACATCTCCTGCCATGGCTTCAGCGGATTTTCTGATCAATATGAAGTTGACTGTAACGTAGAAAAAGGTAAAATAGATATCATCGTTAAAGATGACTGCAGCAAGCATACGCTGGAGAAGCTGAATCCTCCATGCCGTAAATGCCCGCAGGAGGGAGATCTGGGTGTTTTTGTCATTGAGTCTCTGATGAATGAAGTTCGTTTTGACCGGGACGAAGATGGCAGAAAAAGAATTAGTATGACGAAAAGAGTGTAATATGTCCGATCTGCAAGAGTTTGTCAAGTATAAAGAAAAACCGACAATTGAAAAACGGAATGAATTGGTGGAGAGTCATCTTTATATGGTCGACATACTCATCCGCAAATATCTGAATAAAGGCGTAGATTACGATGACCTTTATCAGGTTGGCGCGCTGGCCCTGGTTCAGGCAGTAGAACGTTTTGATCCTTCCAGAGGATTTGAGTTCAGCTCTTTTGCAACACCGACAATCCTGGGAGAGATCAAGAAGTATTTCCGCGACAAGCAGTGGAGCCTGAAAGTTCCGAGACGTCTGAAGGAGATCGCTTCTAAAGTGCAGAAAGCCAAAGAGGAGCTTTACAGTCAGAATCACAAACAGCCGACGATTTCTGAAATTGCGGAGTTTACCGGATATACAGAAGAACAGATTATTGAGTCGATGGAAGGATCGCAGGCTTACGGAACCTATTCCCTGGATAAAACCTTTGAAGATGCGGGAGAAGACGGTGAGAGCGCGTTCCTTGAAAAATATACCGGGTTTGACGATAAAGGATTTGACCGTGTTGAAATGTCGGACATCATCAATACGGTTCTGAGCCGGCTCAGTGACCAGAACCGCTATATTTTCAGAGAACGGTTCATCTACAATCGCTCGCAGTCCTCGATCGCAAAGACACTCGGCGTATCACAGATGACCATTTCCCGTGCAGAAAGAAATATAATCAAGCAATTCCGTGAGGAACTGCATAAAAAATAGCAGCAGGAAGCCGCCCGGCAGTCCCTGCTGTTTTTTTATGCGTGCGTTATATTTCATGACGATATGTGAGGCTTCAGTTAATTACGCGGACAGACTTCCGTTCATCCGGATCAGATCCCGAAGTGTCTGCATGGAGAGATCGACCGATGCGATTTCATCCGCGCAGCTTCTCAGTTCAGACTGAAGGAGCTGTCTGTTTCCTGCGTCCTTTTTATAATTGAGCTGGTGGTCCAGGCAGGCCCAGAAGTCCATGGCGATCGTCCGGATCTGAATTTCCGCAAATATTCCTTCCGCCCCCTGATACTTTCCGCCGCAAATCTGCAGATCAGAAGCTTTCGGGATGAACAGAATCATATGCAGGCTGCGGTATCCGCTGGCCTTCGGATGCCGGACATAGTCTTTTACCTGTACGGTCCGGATGCCCGGAAGACGCTGCAGCCATTCCGCTGCAGCATAGATGTCATCGTTAAAAGGACAGATCATGCGGATGCCCAGCGCGTCATGGATTTCTGAAAGCGCGTTTTCCGGAGTGGGACGCAGGCCTTTCTTCTGCAGTTTGCTGATCATGCTTCCTGCAGACTTAATTCTGCTGCTGCAGTACTGGATCTGCTGCATATCGTCTGCGGCCTGCGTATCTTCTATGTGTCTGCGGATCATCTGAAGCATCCGGTTTTCTGTCTCCTTCAGCGCCGGATAATATTTTCCGTAGAATCTTTCTGTATCACTGATGATGTGCGTCATTCTGGTGTTCGTTTCGATTTTATTCATGTTCATTGGTTTTTCAACCTCCTGTTCCTCTTCAGATATCTTCTGAAGATGGTTTTATCATACAGGATGAACATTAAATCTGCTTAAAGATTCGCGTGAAAGGTGCGTGGTGTTTACTGGTTCATCAGGTGAATATGGTCGATGAGCTCTTTTTCCATTTCAACCCGGTGATGTTTTGTGTAGATTCCCGGAATTCCGCCGGTATGGATCATGATGACCGTTTCGCCCTTGAAGTGGCCTTCTTTTGCCATGGCGAGAATGCCGGCCAGAGTTTTTCCTGTATAGCACGGATCAGTGATGATGCCTTCCGTTCTGGCCAGGTAGTACATGGCATCGCGGACATTTTTCAGAGGATTGTTATAGGCGCCGCCGTCATATTCTGTGATCAGGTCGAACTCTTTTTCCGGAATGTCCTCAGAGAGGCCGTAACACGCTCTGAGACGCTCGTAATAGGCTTTGGCATCTTTCTGCCCGTTCCGTCTCTTTTCTGCGCTGTCAGCGCCGCTGAACGGCAGTACCGAGATTCCGGAGAGTTTCATGGACAGATGCTCGTTTTTAATCGCCGCGGCAAGACCTGTGTACGTTCCCAGGCTTCCGGCTGTGACGATGAGGTGAGGATTCTTCAGTCCTTGCTCTCTGATCTGCCGGTCCAGTTCAACTGCGCAGTCGTAATAGCCGAGCGCGCCGAGTTCGTTGGATCCTCCCATCGGGATATAGTACACGCTTTCGCCTTTTGATTCCCATTCTGCGGTGACCTGTTTCACGGCATTCTGAAGAAGTTCGTCAGCATCTTCGCCTTCCTTTTGGTGCACCAGATAGACGTGGCAGTCCATCATACCGTCTAAGAGCAGGTTGGCGGACAGTTCACCCGGATATTCATCCACAGACACAATCGCCGATTTCAGACCGTATTTTGCGGCCACAGCAGCCGTAAGCCGACCGTGATTGGTCTGTGCCCCTCCGACGGTCAGCAGCATTGTGGCATGCTGATCCAGCGCGTCTTTCAGAAAATATTCCAGTTTTCGGAGTTTGTTCCCTCCAGTGCCGAGATTGGTCAGATCATCCCGTTTCATCCAGAATTCAAAACCCAGGTCTTCAGAAACGCGGTTCATGCGCTCCAGCGGCGTCGGGGTGTTCAGGAAATGAATTTTTTCTCTGCCTAATGTCATGTCGTCCTCCCTCTTTCCTTTCTGTTCAGTGCGGTTGATGTATTTTGGATGTCTGCGTATATCCTGCACAGACTGCATTTTCAGTATGCATAACCGGACGGAGATGCGCGGCTGCAGTCCGGATGATAGGACGGTCAGTCTAACGCAGAATCACGGTCATGGTGAGTGATTTTCCGTCTTCTGAAGAGGCCGTGATCTTTCCGTGGTGCATTTCCGCGGCGGCTTTTGCTATGGACAGTCCGATTCCGTAGCCGCCGGTTTCTGCGTTATGCGATGCGTCGTCCCGGTAGAATCGGTCGAACAGATGCTCTAAATTTTCTGTATTCTGCAGCTGAGCGGTATTTGTAACAGTCAGCCGGACGTCTTTTCGCTCTTTTTTCAGCGACAGGGTGATTTTTCCGCCTTCCGGGGAATATTTTAATGCATTGTCCAGAAGAATGGAAGTCAGTTCCTCCAGGGCGCTCTTATCCCCGAGGTATCGGATCTCCGGATGGATTGACATGGTGAATTCCTTGCGTTCAACCTTTGCCCTGCTCTGGAAGGACTCAGCGGTATTCCTGACGGTCCTGGAAAGGTCGATAACGGTCTTCTGCTGTGCGTCTTCCGGCGCCCCTTCTTCCAGTTTTGACAGGCGGATCAGGCGGTTCGTAAGGTCCGTCAGGCGGTGCACCTGTTTGCGGATGTCCTCGCTCCACTCACTGCTCCCCTGCTCCATTTCCAGAACCATAAGGTCGGCGTCAATGACAGTCAGTGGTGTCTTGATTTCATGCCCTGCATCGGTGATGAACTGGCGCTGCCGTCGGTAGCTCTCGTTGGCGGGACGCATGGCCATTTTCGACAAAAGGAGGATCAGCACAAAAACGGCAATCATACCAGCAAGGGAAGCCATGAAGCTGTCGGTAAGAAAATCCTGGAAATTGTCAAGAGACCGGCCGCAGTCCAGAAAACAGACTGCAGTCTGCCCGTTTCCTGTGTTCTGCGTCAGAAAACGGTAATTTTTATAGAACCCTGTCTTGTGGCCGGAATTCAGGACTTTTCTGGCGTAACGGACGGCCTGTTTCTTATCTACCGAGGCAATCTGTCTGGTGTTGATGGAGACGGTTTTTCCCGAGTTCGTAAGGATCACGGAAAAATACCGGGATTCAAACGGCGTTTCCCGGTTCATTCCGTTTTTCTGCTGAAACTGTTCAGAGGCTGTAGGCATCTGCCCCTGGTTGTCCGCGATCATGGTCAGAATATTGTCGGCCTGTGAGGAGATGCGGTGGTAGTTGATGATGTTGGCCGCGCTGATGATGGTAAACAGGACCAGAAACATAGAAAGCAGTGCGGAAGCGATGAAGCGGTTGCGAAGGCGGCGGATCATGGTGTTATTCTCCTTTCCGGAGCAGATAGCCCTGATTACGTATGGACTGAATGTTCACCCTGGCGTTCAGCGCGTCCAGTTTCCTTCTCAGATAGGAAATATAGACCCAGACGACGTTGATATCTGATTCGCTGTCTGTACCCCAGATTTTTTCAAACAGGCGCTCGGAGGAAATCGGATTTCCCGGACTGGTCATAAGGAACTCCAGAATCTGAAATTCTTTGTTTGCGAGGCGCATGGAACCGGATGCAGTGCTGAGTTCAAACGTCGCACGGTTCAGAGTGATGGTTTCATATTTCAGAATACTGTTTTCTGCAGTTGGCTGGGTGCGGGTCATCGCGCGGATGCGAGCCGTCAGTTCACGGAAATTAAACGGCTTTGGCAGGTAGTCGTTGGCTCCGCTGTCCAGTCCGATCACGCGGTCCTCGATTTCACCTTTTGCGGTCAGGAGCAGCACAGGAATCGGGTTGTTTTCTTTCCGGATCGTTTTCAGAACCGTCAGGCCGTCCATTTTCGGCATCATGATATCCAGAATCGCGGCGTCGTAATTTCCGGACCGCAGGTATTCCAGCGCGTCTTCTCCGTTGAAAACCGGGTCGGCGGAATAATGTTCATGCTGAAGAAGTTTGATCAGCGCTTTAGAAAGTGAACGTTCGTCCTCTGCAAGAAGAAGTCTCATCATAGTCTCCTATCTGTATATGCTGCTATATCGAAATTATAGAGTGATTTTTCCATTTTATGCGCATACAGGCAGACTGCGCGGCCGCCCCGTTTCTGTAGCAACAGGTGGGAGGACGGGTATTCCGCGTGTCTCATTCTTTTCTGCGCGTCACGGAATATTCTAAACGTCCGGTGCATCCCCTTTCCGATCGTCCGCCGAAATTTATGTGAGCTCTCTGCGAATATTTGATGAGAGAATGATATTTGCAGAATATATCGTTATTGTTTCAGCGGAGGAGAGCTTTTAATATGCAGAAAAGACGCTGCATGCGGCTGAAATAAAACCGTTTATGCAGCGTCTTGTTTACTTTTTTATAGTTGTTTCAGAATCGGATTAATTCGGTGTGTGAGCAGAAGTATTTCTGCCTGCTGCCGATTTGCGCGCGGCTGCCTCGGCCTGGCGTTTTCTGCGGTTGTATTCCTTCTTCTCCAGAACTTCCTTTTCTTCCTTCGCTCTGGTTTCCATTTCGGTCAGCGCGTACTCGGCACGGACAGCTTCCTGGTCCAGACGGTCGGCGCTTTTCCTTCCGGCCAGCATCGGAGGCAGGATGTTCGTCAGAGAACCGGCCAGAATGAAACAGATGCCGATGATCTTGGTCGCCGGCATCGGGTCTCCCAGAACCAGGAAAGCCAGAATCGGCGCAAGCACCGGTTTGAAAAAGAATACGAGTGATACAGTATTGACGGATACGCTTTCCATAGCCAGAAAGTAGCAGGCATAGCCGATTCCGGTAACGCCGATGCAGACAAACAGGAATGCCGGAAGCGTATGCAGAGAATATCCCTGGAACATCGGCACTCTGCTGAACATCGTCAGTCCGAGAGAATTAAACGCATGAGAAATCGCAGGGATATAGGTCAGAAGCGACAGCGCGACCATTTCCAGCCCGCCCATGAGAAAGGACATGCAGGTATTTACCGTTCCTCCGAACTTCACGGTCGGTTTCTTTCCGCCGACCCCGTACAGCGCAAACGTGACCGTTGCGAGCATCGTGAAGATGACGCCGGCCAGGCTGAGCTTCATATGCAGGATGTTGATGACAAAGAGTATTCCGACAAGGTCAAGGCCGAGCGCGGCAATGTTGCGCCTGTAAATCGGTTCTCCGAGAAACAGAAATGCGAAAATCATCACGAAAATCGAGTTGCTGGAGAACAGGACAGCGACAACTGACGCCTGAGTGTAGACGACGGACAGCTGGTAAAGCGTCATGGAAATCGTCACACCGATCAGGCCCAGCATAGCAAACTGCGCCAGATCACTCTGCGTGATTTTCAGATGGTTCTTGTGCAGATGGCGCAGGGCCATCGGGAGCAGAATAAGACCGCCGATCAGGAACCGGGTGAATGTCAGCTGGACGGGATTGAACGCATCTCCGAGACTTTTCAGAGCAATCTCCATCGAGCTGAACAGAATCGTAGTAATGGCAATGTAGACATATCCTTTTTTCAAGAAAAACACCTCTTCTTCAATACCAATATTCAGGATATCGTGTTTTCTGCGTTTGATGAACATTTAACGATCTTTTGTTCACAAAACACACATATTTGCAACTATAACACTTTTAGTGGCGGTTGAAAAGGTTCGATAACCTTAATCCTGATATTGAAAATTGGAGTTTTCAGGCATCATCCTCTCAGTTTTGCTTCATCTGTGCCCATGTTTGCCAGTTCGTCTGCACGGTTGTTCATTCGCGTCACATATTCAAAATCTTCCATCGTAAACCGGCTGCCGTTCCAGCTGATGAATTTCTGGTACAGCTTATCTTTATTGATCGCCGGAGAGTCGATATTGACGTGCCCTTTCACGCGGAAGAACTGTACTTGGTGCTGGCGGACGAGTGCAAGCAGTTCTTTCCAGAGCTCTTGATTTTCCACCGGCTTTTTCTGCGATGTTTTCCATCCGTTTTTCTCCCAGTTTCTGTACCATCCGTTGCGAAAACAGTTCATGACATAAGAACTGTCGGAGTAGACTTCAACCTGGAGGCCGGTCCGTTTCAGCGCCCGGAACGCTTCAATCACGGCGGTAAGCTCCATGCGGTTGTTGGTGGTGTTCTTTTCCCCGCCGTGCAGTTCCTTCTGATGGCTCCCGAATTCCAGAATGGTACCCCATCCTCCGTAATTGTTTTCGTTCTGGTTCCCGGAGCATGCTCCGTCCGTGTACATCTTCAATATGCTCATGTCTGCCTGTTCTCCTGTTCTGATTGTCCTTATTTCCTTGCCCCGTGCAACTTTTGTCCTGCGGGAGGACGCATACGCACTATTATAGCCTATCGGAGGCGGCGGCGCATGATTATTTCTTGATTCCGGACGCGCGCGGCGGGTTGGAGCGGTGAAAATGTGGTATAATCTGGACGTTGTACAAAAAAGAAAAATCGTTTGGAGAGGGGAATTGTATGGGACTTGAATTTTGTTCCTTTGCGAGCGGAAGCTCGGGAAACTGCTATCTGGTGCGTTCGGGCAGCACGTCGCTTCTGGTGGATGTCGGCATTGCCGGGAAACATATCCTGTCGGGACTGAAAACCTGCGGTATGGAGGCGTCTGATGTGGACGGGATTCTGCTGACGCATGAGCATACGGACCATGTGAAAAGCATACGCATGATCGGACGGAAGGCATCGAACGCAGAAATTTATTCGACTGCGGGAACGCTGGACTGCGTGCGGGACAAGCTGCCGGAAGAGCGTGCGACAGCCATAGGCCGGAACCAGAAATTTACAGTCGGAGATATTGAAATTCAGGCATTCCCTATTTCTCATGACGCAGCGGATCCTGTAGCGTATTCCTTTCAGTGCGGCAAGAAAAAGATGGCGATTATGACGGACACCGGAATCGTGTCGGAGGAGATGTTTCAGCAGATTCAGCCGGCCGATACGGTCGTTCTGGAAGCAAACCACGAGGTGAATATTCTGCGCGTCGGGCCGTATCCGTACCCTCTGAAACAGAGAATTCTGGGAGATCACGGCCATCTGTCCAATGAAACAGCCGGAAACACGGTGAGCAGACTGCTGGAAAAACATCATGGCGAGGATATGCCGAGAATCGTTCTGGCGCATCTGAGCCACCAGAACAACACGCCGGAGCAGGCCTTTCTGACCGTAAAAAACATTCTGTTTGAGGACGATTTTTATGTCGGAAAGGATTTGAATCTGTCTGTAGCCAAACGGAGCGAGCCTACGCCGATCATGGCCGTGTAGGCTGTCCATAATTCAGAAACCGTGTGCCGGCGCCGCGGCCCTGCCGCAAACCACAGGGCGCATAACAAGACGCATACTCAGTATAGTAAAACGGGAAAGCGAGAGCATATGAACATCACCATCATCTGTGTCGGAAAACTGAAGGAAGCGTACTGGAGAGACGCGGTAAAGGAATATTCCAAGCGCCTCAGCGGATACTGCAGTCTGAATATTATCGAACTGAAAGAATCCAGACTTGCTGCAAACCCTTCGCCGGCAGACGAGCTAGCGGTGAAAGTTAAAGAAGGCGAAGAAATTCAGTCGCATATCCGTCCGTCTGACCTTGTGGTTACACTGGAGATCAAGGGAAAGAAGCTCTCTTCCGAACAGCTTGCGGCCCGGATTGAGGACTGGAGCCTGGAAGGACGCAGCGATCTGGCCTTTGTGATCGGCGGAAGCCTGGGCCTGTCCCCTGCCGTCAGCCAGCGCGCAGATTTCAAGCTGTCGTTCTCCGATATGACATTTCCGCATCAGATGATGCGCGTCATCCTTCTGGAGCAGATCTACCGCAGTTTCAAGATTATCCGCCACGAGCCGTATCATAAGTAATTTCGACAAAGATAAACCAGACAAGGAAACAAGGATCATCCAATGAGTGAATGTAAACAGGCAGTAAGCAAGAAGACATCGGCAAAGAGATCCGGCTCCGGTGAAGAAATGAATCGGAAGCCGGTATTTTACGGAGTCAGCACCGGACCGGGAGATCCGGAGCTGATGACCCTGAAGGCGGTCCGGTGCGTGGAGCGCGCAGATGTGCTGGCCGTGCCGCGCACCATGAAGAGGCACACCATGGCGCTGGATATTGCCGTTCAGGCGGCTGACATCGAAGGAAAGGAATTGCTGTATCTGGATTTTTCCATGAGCCGGGATCCGCATCAGCGGGAACGCGAGCATCTTGAGAATGCGGAGAAAATCACCGCGTCCCTGAAAGCGGGAAAAACGACTGCTATGCTCGCGATCGGTGATGTCAGCCTGTACAGCACCTACGGGTATGTGCGCGGAGTTGTGCAGAAAGCCGGGTTTCCGGTTGTGACAATTCCCGGCGTCAACAGTTTCTCTGCCGGCGCGGCCGCTGCAAACCGTATGCTGACACAGCCGGATCAGCCGCTGACAATTATTCCCGAACAGTATGAAGATGTGGTCGGTGCGCTGAAGCTTCCGGGAACTAAAGTCCTGATGAAGCCTGGCCGCAATTCCGCTGCCTGGAAACAGCAGCTGAAAAATGCAGGCTGCCTGGAAGACGCGGCCGTTGTCGTTAACTGCGGCCTGGAAGAGGAAGCCTGCTATCTGCACGCAGAAGACGCACCGGACCGAACCGGATATTTTACCTTAATTATGGTCAATTCACAGCATGCAGAATGATCTCGCCGCTGGTCCGCTTAGAGTTGCATTTCAGCCCCGGTATTCTTTTTTCGGCCTGTTTGTTTCTGCTCGTGTTTACTCGATTCTGTTCATTTTCGGCGCCCCTGCGGCGCCGTTTTTATTGCTTTTTCATTCTGTTATTTTTCAATTTTCTTCGCGATTTCTCCCCGAATTTCTCCGTTTCTTTGACAAGCATGAACGTTGGTTGTATTTTAGATGAGAGATAATTTATAGATTATTAACTATATACAGAATAGAATGGTAACAATAAGAATAAAAATATTTGAGCGTTTTTATTCCTATTATATGGAGATATAAAATGGACTTAGAAAGCTCAAGCATCACTTTATTATCAATGGGGCTGATACGAAAGTCAATGAAATGGTTTCCGGATGATCTATGTAAATACATGCTCCTGTAATATGTGTACTGGTATTTTATGTATGTAAAAATATAATTAAATGTTTACATAAAATATTGTGTATCATGTCAGAATATCTAGTCGGTCGTCTATGCTTAAATAGAGTTTTATCGCTTTTCAGAGATGGGCAGTCAGACCTATTGTCGCTGACGCCGGCTGAAAATGGCGCCAGTTCTACTACTGCTTGATTACAGAGAATTTCTTGGATGCGTCCAAGTAGCGCATCAAAACGCCCATGTTTGCAAAGTAATAATTGAAGCGGTCTACCTTCTTGACCTCTACCAGACCGGACTTTACCAGACGCTTCATGTGCTGGGAGATGGTGGCCTGCGCATAATCGAACACGTTTGTCAGATCCTTGGTGCAGACGTTTTTCATTTTGCGGTTCTGCTGCATGATGTAGCGAAACAGGAGCAGACGGACCGGATGGGCAAGGGCGTCCGATACACTTGCGATCAGCTCCAGATCGATGCCGTCAAGCTGCAGATCATAGTTCTTATTCTTGCGGATTCTCATAATTCTATACTCCTGGTTGTAATCATATATAATGCCTGTATCGTATGAAAAAACAAATTTATCGTTCATCGGCGATACACATATTTTAGCATAGCTCTCACAGTTCTTTATCATACTACACTGGCGGAATGTTCGCAAGGGCATCATATATCGGCGATATGCGATTTGCAGAAGACACATGGCTGTGTGCAGATATTTTTGACAGCGGACAAAGTCCTCGCATCATGTGGACAAGCAGCATGGAGATCTTTTTGGCGCGTCTGTCCCTTCCCTTCTGTACACATTTTACCATGGAAAATCTTCCGAATATATTTTTGTATATATGCAGTCCGCGCGGTGGCTCTTCGGCAATTTCCCTCGTATATATCCGGAGGGCTTTTTTAAAATCAGTTCTGAAGGATATAGTTTTTATAATTGACTGATAAATCTCTGATGCGACAAAGGCGCGTGACACAAGCAGGAAATGCATATTGAAAATGGAAGCAGAACGTCCTCTGCCCTTTTGCCATGGCCTGCGGCTCATCCGGCACTGCCGTCAGAACCAGCTGCTGGTTAAGTTTACAATATATAAAGAGGTTAATGTATAGAGAAATGAATCCGCAATGAAAATGAGACGCATTTTATAAATCGCGCCGCAGGATCATCCATGTCCCCTGCCGGAATGCCTGTGCCGTCTGTTCGTATCGGCGGCGCAGCGATTGCAGGAGAAGGAAGGTTGAATGGATGTGCGAGTAATATAAAAGAAATAATTATCAGTTAAATTAAGTGCATGGGAATTTAATTGTGGTGAGAATTGATAGGGAAATTATTTCCTAAATGGTTTATCCAAACTTCGGGAACGCGGAGCAGATGACCGGTTTCCCGAAGCGAAAAATAAAAGTTCGGGAAACCGCGATTGTAGTGCGGATTCCCGAACTTCTGAATCGAACTCCGACTCTGAGACGGCAGAATCGAAGGCGAAATGCAGACGAAAACTGCCGAACCGAAATGAATCAATTATTATCGAAAGGAAAGCCGGTTTTACGCGTGCATAAAGGCTTCCAGCTTATCGGTGTCCATGCCGGTGACCTTTTTCAGGCATTGGAACAGTTCTTCTGCGATGCGTTTGCAGCCGCCGGACTCTTCAGCTTCGATGTTCAACGGCATGATCGGGTCATGCAGGGATTTTCTCAGCAGGAACCATCCGTTGACAGCGCCGCTGAACTGTACGCGGACGCCTTCGTAATTTGGTTTGACCAGATGAATCTGAAGATCGCTGTCTGCATGGCTGCTGGTCTCTTTGCCGGCGGATGTCGCTTCTGCGCCGGTGGCTTTGGTGTTTGCATCAGCGGACGCAGTTTCCTTGCTGGCGGATGCTGACTCTGCCCAGGATTCAACGGCGTTCAGAATAGCGATCCCGGCTGCATTATGGTCGGCTTCGGTGATCGGCATGCGGATTTCCACAGCTTCTTCCGGTTCTTTCAGGTCGGCGATCATGGATGAGATTTCCCGCCCTTCTCTCTTCAACTGCGCCAGGCGGATGATGATGCGTGTGGCCAGGTACGCGCCGTCATCAAGAAAGTAATTCTCTTTATATGCTGCGTGCCCGGAAGTTTCGATGGCGAGCTGTGCGTCAGTTCCGGACGCGTTCAGCTCGGCAGCTTTGTTAATGACGTTGCGGTATCCTCTCTTGAAGCGCAGATGGTGGAGATGCAGGCGGTTTTCCAGATAGTCGGTCAGCTCGTTGCTGGTGATGCTGTCGGTGACAACGGTGGTGCCCGGATGTTCGTCTGCGATCAGCGCTGCCGCCATGGCGACGATTCCGTTGCGGTTGATCTCCCTTCCCTGCTCATCTACGGCGGAGGAGCGGTCCACATCTGTATCAAAGATAATGCCGAGGTCGCAGTGATGATCCTTTACAGCGGATGTAATTGCGGCCATAGCCTCTTCATTCTCCGGGTTCGGGATGTGGTTCGGGAAATGTCCGTCCGGCTCCAGGAACTGGCTTGCAGAGGTATCTGCCCCGAGAGGCTCCAGTACTTTGCTGACATAGAAACCTCCGGCGCCGTTTCCGCAGTCGACCGCGATTTTCAGTCCTGAAAGCGGCTGTTCCCCCGGTACGGCGCTGCAGATCAGCGACTGAAGGTGTGCTGAATACAGTTCCATAAGGTCTGGAGCTGAGGCTGGATCTGTTTCAGAGATGGTTTCTGCATGTGAGCCGGCGGATGGCTGTTCATTCTGCTCGGCAGCATTCAGGATCTCCGCGATGTCTTTCTTATCCAGGCCCCCGTCGCGGCTGAAGAATTTCAGTCCGTTGCGGTTGAACGGGAGATGGCTTGCGGTGATCATGACCGCTCCGTCAGCGTGAATCTCCGGGAATACGGTAGACATAAACATAGCCGGCGTAGATGCCAGTCCGCAGTCCATGACGTGTACACCGAACGGCTTCAGAGCGTCCGTAAACGCGTGCAGGAGCGCTTCTCCGGAGAGTCTTGGGTCACGGCCGGCGGTGATCGTCAGATCTTCCGGAGCCTTCCCTGTTTTGCGGCAAAGCCAGACCAGGAAGCCCTGCGCGATCAAGGAGCAGGCCTGTTCGGTCAGGTTTACGGATTCATTCGGCACACCGGAAATGGCGACGCCGCGGATATCGCTTCCATTCTGGAGCGCGTGAAAATCAATACTTGCCATAAATTCATCCTCCGTTTATTCAATTGGTGTTCCGTCGGAATGGAACAGCGGCAGTTTCTCGAGGAACGTGATGTCCTTGCGGTCTGCCGCGTCGCCTTCCGCGAGGACGGCCATTCTGCCAACGATGTTTCCGCCCGCCTGGTTCACCAGGGCTTCCATAGAACGCAGGGACTCTCCTGTGCTGATGACGTCGTCGGCAATCAGTACGCGGCGTCCCCGGATCAGGGAAACTTCATGGTCTCCGATGCACAGTGTCTGGATATGGTCGGTGGTGATGGAATCTACATCTGTGGACATGACGTTTTTCATATACAGTTTTGGCGCCTTTCTCATGACCACGTAATCCGCGTAATTGCTCTGGCGGGACATTTCATGCGCAAGAGGGATTCCCTTGGATTCCGCGGTTACGATGACATCAAACTCCGGAGCCTTTTCCAGAAGCAGTTTTGCTGCGTCGACGGTGATTTCGGAGTCTCCGAACATAACAAAACCGGCAATGGAAAGCTGGTCGTTGATCGGACAGATCGGAAGCTGTCTTTTATGTCCTGCGATGGTCATTTCATAATACATGTAAGTAATACCTCCTTGGTCAGTGTTATTTTGTCCTGAAATACAGTTCGGATTCCAGGGATGATCCCCGAAATCCGATAACCTCTGAATTATATAGTTGTCTGATCTGTGCTACGCGGCCGGCGCCATGGCGATCTTTACGGCATACAGCGCGAACAGAATAAAGGAAATCCACATAACCGGCTTTACATCTTTTACTTTTCCGGTGATGACTTTCAGCAGAACCCAGGAAATCATTCCCCACATGATTCCGCTTGCGATGGAAGACGTGAACGGCATCATGATGATGGCCAGGAATGCGCCGACGGTGTCTGCAATGTCGTGGCTGAAGTCTACATCCTTGATGTTCTGCAGCATCAGAAGTCCTACCCATACCAGTGCCGGTGTGGTGGCAAAGGATGGAATTGCAAGGAAAATCGGGCTGAAGAACAGGGAGATGAAGAACAGGATGGCTGTGGTGACGGAGGTCAGTCCAGTGCGTCCTCCGTTGGCGACACCTGCGGTGGACTCGACGAATGATGTAACGGTCGAGGTTCCCATGGCTGCTCCGAATACGGTTCCGACAGCGTCTGCAAGAAGTGCGCCCTTGGCGTTCGGGAGGTTTCCGTCCTCATCCAGAAGGCCGGCGTTGTTGGCAACACCGATCAGGGTTCCTACGGTGTCGAAAATATCGACAAACAGGAAGGAGAACGTGATGATCGCGAACTGCAGCAGATGGCCGCCTGCCCAGGCAAAGTCGAATTTCCAGATGTTCCCGTCTTTAGGGATCAGGCTGCCGAGGCTGAAGGACGGATACAGGGAGTACATCCCCAGTTTCGGGTTGACGACATACCAGCCCGCTGCCTGAGCAATCATGCCCAGAATCCAGGTGATCAGGATGCCGAGGAGAATGTACCCTTTTACGTTATAGTGATAGAGAACGGCAACGATCAGGATGCCGAGCAGAGCCAGCGCGACCTGCGGGGTTCCGAGCGAGCCGAACTTGATCAGCGTGGACTGGTCTCCGGTAACGACACCGGCGTTTTTCAGTCCGATTATCGCGATGAAGAGGCCGATTCCGGCGGTGATCGCGTGTTTCAGATTGGACGGAATGTCGTTGACCAGTTTTTCTCTGAAGTTGGTCAGAGACAGAAGAATGAAGATGATACCTTCAAAAAATACAGCGGTCAGTGCGACCTGCCAGGCGTTGGTAACTCCGCTTTTGACAATTTCCGGAACTACGGTGTAGGCAAAGTATGCGTTCAGTCCCATTCCGGAAGCCAGCGCTACCGGGTAATTAGCGAAGAAGGCCATACAGAGTGTGGCGATGCCTGCAGATACACAGGTTGCTGTGAATACATACGTTGCATTCATGCCGGCTGCGGACAGAATACTAGGGTTGACGGCCAGAATGTAGACCATTGCCAGGAATGTTGTCACTCCAGAGGCAATTTCAGTCTTCACGTTGGTGCCGTGTTCCTGCAGCTTGAAAAGCTTTTCCATGAAAATTGCTCCTTTAATAATTACTATGAATGTTGAGTAAGATGAATTGGTGCAAATCGACGCATTAAAATCCCGTCGGATATCATGCGCATCGGTATTAATGAGTGAGCACCGCAGTTTTTTCAAAGACAAAAACTGCGCCGCCGGCTTTAAATGCCAGAGAGGAGATCAGAGTCTCAGACTTTTAAAGCTGTTGTTCACGCATTAAACACAAATCTATTATACACAATTGGAAGAGATTTTAGGATGGGAAATTAAGGAAATGTACAGAAATCTCATCATTCTTCTGTCCATTTCCTTTTTAAGTCTTTATAAAGCCAGATTTAAGTCATACGGCTCAAAATGCCGGAACCGGGAACCAGAGAAATTACTTTTTCCTGGAAACGGCTCCCGCAGGCTGTTTTTCCGGAAGCTGGGACAGGATAACGGCGCTGAAAATCAGCGCGCAGCCGATGTACTCGCGGACGGACAGCAGTTCATGCAGGAACAGTGTGCTGGTCAGCGCGCTGAATACGGCTTCCAGGCAGAGGATAAGCGATGCCTCCGTTGCCGGGGTGTTTTTCTGTCCGATGATCTGCAGGGTGTATGCGATTCCTGTGGAGAACACGCCTCCGTAGATGATAGAGAACCAGTAGTGCATGATGATCGCAGGATGCGGCGTTTCAAAGATAAACATGCAGATGACGCCGAGCGTCCCGGATACCAGGAACTGAACGCATGACATCTTGACCCCGCTGCATTTTGGCGAATAATGATCGATGATCAGAATCTGCAGGGCAAAGAATACGGCGCACAGCAGAATCAGAAGATCCCCGAACTGCAGGGTGAAACTTCCGCCTTTCATGGAAATCAGATACAGGCCGGCGACGCTGATGACGCAGCTGATCCAGACGATCGGACGGATGCGTTTTCCTATGAAAACAGAGATGATCGGAACGATGATGGCGTACAGCGAAGTGATAAAGCCGGCTTTGCTTGCCGTCGTGTACGCAATGCCGATCTGCTGAAGAGACGACGCAATAAAGTGCATCAGGCCGCAGAGAATACCGGCGGTCAGGACGATTTTCCACTGCGCTTTCCGTTCTTCCGGCGTAGCATTCTGCCAGCCGGAGTCTGCGCGCTGCGTCAGCAGGACGACCGGAATCAGAACCAGTCCCCCGAGGAGAGTGCGGATTCCGTTATACGTAAAAGGACCAAGCGCGCCGCCGACTTTCTGTGCGACAAAGGCTGATCCCCAGATGAATGCGGTAAGGAGCAGAAGCAGATTGCTCTGCGTGCGTTTTTTGATTTTCATAGGTAAACTCTTTTCTGAATCTCTGGTTTCTAGATGAATAAATGCGAAATCCATTGTATCAAAGAACAAATCCGCCCGCAATACTATCCAAAGGTCTGATGATCGAACCTGGCAATCTATGCGGATTTTGGTAGAATAGAAAGGTGGTTTATAAACGTAGTTACGGTAAAGTATCATAACCAATATTGAAACGGTATGAGAAAGCGGAAGGAGATGTGTGTCCGGATGCAAAACAGAGGATATTCCTGTCCGTCATCCTGCAGCAAGACGGGAGTGGAAAATGAGCAGTTTGCGTATCTGTGTCAGGCTGCGGAAGAGATTGTTCCGGGAGATGAAGAGGCTATGCAGCGTGCCAGAGAGCGTGAACGGTCGCTCGCCAAGGTTCCGGGCAGCCTGGGAAAACTGGAAAATATTGCGGTGAAGATCGCGGGAATCACCGGAAAGCCGCAGGGCAACCCGCTGAAAAAACAGGCTATTCTGCTGATGTCCGCGGATCATGGCGTGACCGCAGAGGGTGTTGCTTCTGCGCCGCAGACGGTTACGACCTGTCAGACGGTCAATTTCACACGCCGGATCACCGGTGTCGGATCTCTTGCCAGGTATTTTGGGATTGATCTTCTGGTCACCGATCTCGGCATGCGCATCCCTGCCCCGCTGGAATATTATACGGATCAAATGCTGACAGAAAACGGGACGATTGTGCAGAAGATCGTCAACCGCAGAATTGCTGCAGGAACCAGGAATATTCTGAATGAGCCGGCAATGAGCAGAGCGCAGGCTCTTCAGGCGGTTCTGACCGGGATGGAAGCGGCGGAAGCGGCGGCGGATGCAGGCGTCCAGCTTCTGGGTGTCGGAGAGATGGGAATCGGAAATACGACACCCTCCTCTGCCCTGATTTGTTGCCTGACGGATCTTCAGGCGAATGAACTGGTCGGGCGCGGCGGCGGACTTGACGATGAGGGGTTAAAGCGTAAGATTGCGGTCGTTGCGGAAGCTTCAGCGCGATGCTGGCGTGAAGCAGATGCGAACCTGACGGAATTTCTGTCTGCGGCAAAAGGGACCTCCATACGTCCCCTGCCCGATTTCAAGGAGCATGCCCGTGTGGATGCTGTCCTGGAG
The DNA here is from genome assembly GCA_004555725.1 of [Eubacterium] saphenum. Classification (GTDB taxonomy): domain Bacteria; phylum Bacillota; class Clostridia; order Peptostreptococcales; family Anaerovoracaceae; genus Aminicella; species Aminicella saphenum_A. The sequence goes on along the minus strand of SFHC01000004.1, from coordinate 77,623 downwards.
CTTCTCCGCCAGGTCGGCGGATTTGAAATTGCGGCGATGTCCGGCGCGTATCTGGGCGCTGCAAGGCGGCGCATTCCAACCGTTGTGGACGGATTTATTTCTGCCGCCGCGGCGCTTGCGGCCTGTGAAATGGAACCTAAAACGGCAGACTATCTGTTTGCGTCACACTGCTCCACGGAACCCGGATATCTGGCCGCTGTATCGGCTATGGGACTGCAGCCGGCTCTGGATCTGCAGATGCGTCTGGGCGAAGCCAGCGGCTGCCCGCTCATGTTTAAAATTATGGAGGGCGCCTGCGCGGCGATGGATCTTATGGGGACGCTGGAGGAAGGACAGATTGACGGCGGTTATCTGGAACGCATGACCAGGCATGACTATACCGGAGGCGCAGATTAGTCCCCTTTTCTCCCAAAGGCATGAATCAGAGAAGAAAGAATTGGAACAGCATTAAAGGAGCAATATGCATTATTTAATCAGCGGCGGATCCAAGAGTGGAAAATCCATGCGCGCGCAGCAGCTGGCAAAAGAAACTGCGGAGCGCTGCCGTGCGCCGATGTATTATCTGGCGGTTATGGAGCCGCAGGATGAAGAGGATTTAGAGCGTGTCCGCGAACACCGGAAAGCGCGCGCAGGATGGGGATTTCAGACGCTGGAAGAACCGCGGGATGTCCGGCGCGCCGTGCGTGAATACTCTGGCGTGTATCTTCTGGACAGCGTGACAGCGCTCCTGGCCAACGTCATGTTTCAGGGCGGAACATTCTTCCCTGCTGCAGAGGAACAGGTCCTGGAACAGCTTCTGGATTTTGCGGACAGGACGGAACATATCATATTTGTGTCGGATGATATTTTTTCTGACGCGCAGCTTTACGATCCGGTGACCGAAACTTACCGGCGCGCTTTGGGACACATACACCAGGCGCTCGCACGGCGCTGTGATGTTGTGGAAGAAGTTGCCGCAGGAATTCCTTATGTGTGGAAGTCCGGAGACGTTTCGGAAGATCCGGCAGATGCGGCTGCTTCAAATATTTGCACGGTTTCGGCCGCCGGCGCCGCAGACCCGGAGAAACCGGACGCCGGAACGGCGGCGCCGGGCATGCGTCAGATCATCAAGTAAAAGGAAATCCTATGGAAAATACAGAGAATACAATAAAACATAAAAATCTGACCGCGCTTTTTATGGCATGGGGAAATTTTACGGTGATCCCCTGCCCTTATAAGCACTGGGACAGCAGGCTGAACCATCGCATGCTCATGTACCTGCCGGTGATCGGTGCGGTAATCGGAATTGTCTGGGTGGTGATCCTGACTGTGCTGCGGCGGATCGGCCTTCCATCCCTTTTAACTGCGGCGTTTGCGGAGTTTCTCCTGTTTCGCCTCTGTGGATATATGCATCTGGACGGGTTTATGGATGTCAGCGACGCGGTGATGTCGCGCCGCCCGCTGGAAGAACGGCAGCGGATCCTGAAAGACTCGCGGGTCGGCGCGTTTGCTGCAGTGTCCCTGGTCTTTCTTCTGATCCTGTGGTTCGCGGCGGCGGCCAGTCTGTTTTCCTCTGCGGCGCCGGGTTCTGCGGAAGCCATGGGACAATCGGAGCGACATTGGGCTGCGGTTTATGGAGGCGGAAACGCGCGGCTGGCGTACTGTATGCTGCCTTCCCTTCTGGCGCTGGTTCCGGTGTTCAGCCGCGCATGCGCGGGACGCATGGTGCTGACCTATGCGCCGATCCGGACCAGCCAGTATGCTGAGGGAAAGAATGATCCGGATCAGTGGAAATACCGGATCGGCGTGTATGTCCTGTCCGCGCTGGCTGCTGTGCTCTTTTGCGGGCTTGGGTCGGTTCTGTACGTTCATGGCCACGGCATTTCTGCAGAAGCAGGACTGCAGCGGCTGGGGCTGTTTTCTTGCACACTGATTTTTGCCCTGGGACTGATGTTCATCATGTGGACAGCGGGATGGACGGCATGCCGGCACGCACGTCGGCAGCTCGGAGGCATGAACGGCGATATTGCGGGATACACGATCTGCATAAGTGAACTTGCGGGAATGATCGCGCTGGCGCTCATATATTTGTAGCGGTATAAAGTGTATCGATGGATTGATTTAATACGGTAATGTATTAAAGCGAACAAAGAAAAGCGGAAATATTCATGTGAAAACACGGGAAATCCGGATTTTTCAGGGAAACGGAGGAGAAATGATCCTTATTTTCGGCGGCGCGTTTCAAGGCAAAAAAGAATATGTTATAAATAAATACAAGGTGCGGGAGGATCAGATCATTGACTGTAAAAATCCTGTAAATTACAGGGATTCAGAGGATGTTCCGGGCGGCAGTAACTGCGCGGCGGTGGATCATCTTGAGGCCTGGATTCTGCGCCTGATTGAAGAGAAAAAACAGAATGAGCAAGGTTCCGCGGAAATGCGGGATCCTGTTTCCGTGCTCCGGCAGGCACTTGCGTCCGGGGTATGGAAAAATACGGCGATCATCTGTACAGACATCACACGGGGCGTGGTGCCGGCAGATGCAGTTTTGCGGACATGGAGAGATCAGACGGGCCGCTGTCTTCAGCTGCTTGCGGAATCTGCGGATGAGGTTGTGCAGGTGTTCTGCGGTTTGGGAAGGCGGCTGAAATAGAGACAGCGTCTGGAACGGTCAAAACCGGATGTGCAAGGAGGAAAATGATGAAATCGGAGATTATCTTGCTGAGGCACGGGGTGACAGAAGGAAACCAGCGGCACTGGTTTTACGGCGGGATCGATATTCCGCTGACAGAGGATGGACTGCAGCAGCTGGAAAAACTGCGAAATCACGGTGTTTATCCAGACCTTCCGGCGCGTACGCAGATATTCACCACGGGACTGGTCCGTACAGAGCAGACGCTGGAGGCGGTGTACGGGAATCAGCCGCACGGAGAAATCCATGAACTGCAGGAATACCGTTTTGGAAAGTTTGAAGGCCATTCCTTTCAGGAACTCCAGAATGACCCGGAATTCATGGAATGGGTGAATGACGAGACATTTGAGAAGTATCTGGAAGGCGGCGATTCCCGCGGAAGTTTTACACGGCGTGTGCTGACCGGCGGCGATATTCTGATGTCTAAGCATTCCGGATTTTGTCACAGACAGATGGCGGACAGCCTCTGCGGGCCGAACAGCAGCTGCGCGGAACTGAAAGACGGGCTGGAAGACGAGACAGAAATCTGCAGTGCGCAGAATATCTGCATGCCTAAGGAAATGCCGAAAACCAAAGAGACACCAAGGGTAAGCGGTCCGGCTACGCTTATGGTATGTCATGGAGGCGTCATTTCCCAGCTGATGCGCTGCTGGTTCAACCGGCCGGATGAAGAAATCTGGGAGTGGGTTCCGGCTCCGGGCCTCGGATATGTGGTATATCTGGAAGACGAAGAGCCGGTCAGCTACGCGATGTTTGGCGCGGCAGAAACGCTGGATCAGGGCATCATGGAGAAAGATTCCTGATCCGAAAGGCGGATGGAGATTTCGCCTGTGCGCAGGACTTCGCGGATTCCGGCATTCTCTCCGTCCAGGTATTCCACGAGCAGTCCGCCGTCATCCTCAATACCCAGTGCTTTTGCAGGGAATTCCCGTTCCGAGCTCAGCGGATGGACGTGGATGACTTCGCCCAGAATGAAGCAGCGGCGGCGGTATTCGTCCAGGAAGGAGCGGCTTTCGACGTCGTTCATGATCAGCAGGGTCTGGTTGAGAAGTTCAGCGGCAAGCTCGCTGCGGCTGAACGCGCCGGCGTGATCGGCCAGAGAGCCGGCCTTGTGCGCGATTTCCGGCGGAAAACTTCCCGGAAAACAATTGACACCGGTACCGATGATCAGGCGGTCAATTTCACCGTTTTCCATATTGGTCTGTGCTTCCGTGAGGATGCCGCAGACCTTTTTTCGATTGTAATAGACGTCGTTCACCCATTTTATATCCGTTTCCAGGCCGCAGACTTTCTTTACGGCGCGGCAGACCGCGACAGCAGCCGCCATGGTGACAAAAGGTGAATGGGCAATGGAGAAATCCGGTTTGATGCCGATACTGATGTAAATTCCTGTGCCTCCCGGTGATTCAAATTTTCTGCCCAGGCGTCCGCGTCCGCCAGTCTGGCGATTAGCGATGACGACGATCGGGCGGTCGTTCCATGCTGCCTGCTTAACCACATCGTTGGTGGACGTCACGGTGTCCTCGACGTGCAGATCGACATCGAGGTCAGGAAGGACGTGCGGCCGGACGTGCTCCAGCGTCAGAAGATCCGGGATGCCGGTCAGACAGTAGCCGGCGCGTGTCCGGCTCTCAATCGGGTATCCTTCTTCTTTTAAATGAGAGATCGCTTTCCAGACGGCGTTTCTGGAAACGCCGAGGCGCTCCGCGGCCTGCTGGCCGGAAATCGGCGTTCCGATGTTTTTCTTCAGCAAATCCAGTAAATCTGTTTTGGTTGACATGATTGCTCCTTTTGTATTCTTTATCTCGTCACTGTTCCTGCTGCAGAGCTGTTTCAGCCGGTTCACCGCACATTCACACTCTGCGTCTGACGTTGGATTGGTATTTTCTATTGTATTCTTTAACGATTTACAAAAATATTTATAGTCCTTTAAATTTAATTTTCAGTTATCTTGTATCATAAACCGGGCCAGGCATCAGGATAAAAAAACCGGGAATCTCCTTGCGGCGCGGATTTCCAATGGAATGGCGCGGACAAAAAGGAATCCGCGTGTGTGCTTTGTCTAAGAAGAGCAGACAAAAATAGATCCGCAGGGAAACGGATGCGCTGATTCGGCCCTTTCAGTATACCACGAACGGGGGCGATTCGGGCCCAAAACCGCATGATCTCAAGTAATCAGGAAGGTGTAGAGTTTTTGAAGAACCTCATTTTTTCTTTTATTTCAATGTCGATTATGATAGTATATCTGGATGACGGTTTCTTTTTTTAGTGTTTATGTGAAGAAGCGGTCAGTGGGGAGGGATGGAGTATATGGAATCCCATCAAATGGGGATATATATTGTGGTCATTATCTTGCTGGTGCTGCTGTCGGCATGTTTTTCCGCGGCAGAAACGGCATTTACGTCAGCCAATAAGATCCGGCTGAAGAATATGGCTTCAGAAGGAAATAAACGGGCGGAGCGCGCGCTGAAGCTGATCAACCGCTATGACGATCTGCTGTCTACGATTCTGGTTGGAAATAACATTGCGAACATTACCAATACAGCTGTGGCGACTGTGTTTTTTGTAGGCGTCTTCGGCTCATACGGAGCAACGATTTCTACAGTCGTCATGACGATTGTGGTCCTGGTTTTCGGTGAGGTGACGCCAAAGACGCTGGCAAAGGAATTTCCGGAAACGCTTTCGATGTTCTTTGCGTCGCTGTTCCATGCGCTGGTTTTAATTTTCTCACCGGTCAATTGGCTGTTCCGGGAATGGAAAAAGCTGCTCCTGCATATCATCAAGGGAGAGGCGGACCGCGGAATCACGGAAGATGAGCTGATCACTATTGTGGAAGAAGCGGAGACAGAAGGAAGTCTGCAGTCCGACCAGAGTGAGCTGATTCAGAATGCAATCGAGTTTAATGAACTGGAAGCCTGGGATGTGCTGACGCCGCGTGTGGACATTGAAGCGCTTGACGTGGAAATGACGGAGGAGGAAGTGAACGACATGTTCCTGAAAACCGGATTTTCCAGACTGCCCGTGTACGAGGACGACCTGGACAAGATCCTGGGTGTGCTCAGCCAGAAAGATTTCCACAACTACATTTATCATAAGCCAAAGACGATTTCTGACTATATCAAGCCGGTTGTGTTTGTGGCGGGATCGATCAAGGCATTTTCGCTGCTGCAGCGTATGCAGCATGACAAGAGTCAGATTGCCATCGTAGTCGATGAATACGGCGGCACGACGGGACTGGTCACGATGGAAGATATCATCGAAGAGCTGGTCGGAGAAATTTATGATGAACACGAGAATGTCGGAGCCAGAGATGTGACGCCCCTGCAGGACGGAAGCTACCGTGTCATGGGGCTGGCCAACGTAGAGAAGGTCTTCGACTATTTTGATGAAGATATCGATTTTGACGAGACGACAGTAAACGGATGGGTTGTCCGCATGCTGGACCGCCTGCCGAAAACAGGCGATACGTTCTCGTATGAAACTAATAAACAGATATTTACCGGAAGGGTGACAAAGGCAGACAGCCGCAAGGCGATAGAAGTGAATCTGCGCGTGACCGCAAAACCGGATGAAGAGGATTAGAAAAGGAGGACTCAGGCAGAATGAGTTTAATGGAGAAAATTTTCGGTGACCTGAATAAGAAAGAGATCCGGAAAGTTGAAAAGATCGCAGCGAAAGTTGAAGCGTATGATGAGGAGATCTCAGCGCTTTCCGACGAGGAGCTGAAAGCGAAGACACCGTACTTTAAGGAACGTCTGAAGAATGGTGAGACGCTGGATGATATTCTGCCGGAGGCTTTTGCGGTTGCCCGTGAAGGCGCGTACAGAAGTGTGGGCATGAAACCGTTCCACGTACAGATTATCGGAGGAATCGTCCTGCATCAGGGAAGAATCGCCGAGATGAAAACCGGTGAAGGAAAGACCCTGGTCGCTACGCTGCCGGTTTATCTGAATGCGCTGGAAGGCAAGGGCGTTCACGTTGTCACGGTCAATGACTACCTGGCCAAGCGTGACTCCGAATGGATGGGAAAAGTCTATACTTTCCTCGGACTGAGCGTCGGCTGCGTCATTCATGGAATTTCTGAAGAAGAACGTAAAGCGGCTTACCGCGCAGATGTCACATACGGAACCAATAACGAGTTCGGTTTTGACTATCTGAGAGACAACATGGTGACATACCAGGAAGAGCTGACCCAGCGCGAACTGCATTACGCGATCGTCGACGAGGTCGACTCTATTCTCATCGATGAAGCCAGAACTCCGCTGATCATTTCCGGAGAAGGCACCAAGTCCACTGATCTCTACCGCAAAGCGGATGATTTTGTCAGAACGCTGACCAAGAAAGACGATTACGAGATCGAGGAAAAGGATGAACAGATCGCGCTGACCGATGCCGGTGTTGCCAAGGCCGAGGACTACTTTGACCTGGAAAACTTTGCCGATCCTGAAAACATGGAGATCAACCATAACGTTCAGGAAGCCCTCCGCGCAGAATACATGATGAAGAGAGACAAAGACTACATCGTCAAGGACGGAGAGATCGTCATCGTCGATGAGTTCACCGGACGTCTGATGTACGGACGCCGCTACAGCAACGGACTGCATCAGGCCATCGAGGCCAAGGAGCATGTTCTGGTCCGTTCCGAGTCTAAGACTTTGGCGACCATCACCCTGCAGAACTACTTCAGAATGTACGACAAGCTCGCCGGAATGACCGGTACAGCAAAGACGGAGGAAGACGAGTTCCGTGATATTTACAACATGGATGTCGTCGTCATTCCGACAAACAAGCCGGTTATCCGTAAAGACCTTCAGGATTCCGTGTACCAGACAGAACGCGGTAAATTCAAGGCCATTGCAAACCGTGTGGCAGAAGTGCACGAGACAGGACAGCCGGTGCTGGTCGGTACGATTTCCATTGAAAAATCCGAGCTGATCAGTGATATGCTGGACAAGAAGGGTATTCCGCATAACGTACTGAATGCCAAGCAGCATGAGCGCGAGGCGGAGATTGTCGCCCAGGCCGGACGCAAGGGCGCGGTAACCATCGCGACCAACATGGCCGGACGTGGTACCGATATTCTGCTCGGCGGAAACCCGGATTTTGACGCGCGTAAAGAAATGCGCAAGAACGGATATACCGATGAGCAGATCAGTTTTGCGACAGGATTCACCAAATCGGATGATCCGGAGATGAACAAGGCCAGAGACGCCTATAACGAATATCTGAAGAAGTTCAAGGAAGAGCATGATAAAGAACATGATGAGGTCGTTAAGCTCGGCGGACTCTGCATTATCGGTACAGAGCGCCATGAATCCAGACGTATCGATAATCAGCTGCGAGGCCGTGCCGGACGTCAGGGAGACCCGGGTACAACTCAGTTCTTCATTTCTCTGGAAGACGATCTGATGAGACTGTTCGGCGGCGAGCGCATGCAGAAATTTGTGGATAAGATGGGCCTGGAAGAGGACGAGCCGATTGAAGCAGGTATGCTGACCAAGTCCATTGAAAACGCGCAGAAGAAAGTCGAGGGCAGAAACTTCGGCATCCGTAAATACGTCCTGCAGTATGATAACGTCATGAACAAGCAGAGAGAGATTATCTACGGCGAGCGCAGAAGAGTGCTGTTCGGAGAAGATCTGCGAGAATATATCATGGGCATGACGCATACGCTGATCGACAATGCGGTTGAGCAGGCGACGGTTGCGTCCAAGTTCCCGGAGGAATGGGATTTTGAGGCGATGAATAAATCTCTGCGCCGCATTACGCCGATGTTTGTCCCGAAAGAAGAGTATTCTGCGGATGAACTTGCAGTAATGACGGAGGATTCTCTGAAGGAAGATCTGTATGCAGAGTTTGAAAACCTCTATGTCAAGAAGGAAGAAGAGATTGGAATCGACCGGATGCGTGAAGTTGAGCGCATGATTCTGCTCCGAGTCGTAGACAACCTCTGGATGGATCATATCGACGCAATGGATCAGCTGCGTGAAGGAATCGGACTCCGTGCGCTGGGACAGCAGGATCCGGTTGCCGCTTACGCCAAGGAAGGATTTGACATGTTCGACGCGATGATCGGAGAGATCACTGCGGAGACTGTCTCCTACTGCTACAGCGTGACTCTGGAAACTAACGCTGAGCGTCACGCAGTCGCAGAAATCAGCGGTGAACGTAAGGATGAGTACATCGATGACCGTTCTGATCTGCAGGGTGCGCCGCAGGAAGAGAATATGATTCCGGAAAGAGAGAATAAGCCGGTTACATATAAGAGAGAACGTCCGAAGGTCGGCAGAAACGATCCGTGCCCGTGCGGAAGCGGAAAGAAATATAAGAACTGCTGCATGAAAAAAGACCTCGAGGCTGAGAGGAGGAACGGACATGCTTAAGCTGGAGCCTGTAAAACAGGAGCTCCCGGACCTGAGGGCCGGAATTTTAGAGGTAGGTGAGTCCCTTTGACCTGGCGGGTCTGAGGGAACAGTCAAAGAAACTTACTGAGAAGACACTGGATCCGGACTTCTGGAATGATACGGAGTCTGCGCAGAAGGTGATCAAAGAAAAGACTGCGATCGATAAAAAGATCGAGCAGTATGAACAGCTGGAAAAGGAAATCGACGACATTGAAGAGTATGTCGAACTTGCGGAAGAAATGGAGGATGAAGAGGAAGCAAAAGAAATCCTCCGCAGCTTCCGCAGGGTAAAAAAAGAGTTTGCGGAGTTCCGCAGAGAGACGCTCCTGACAGGGAAATACGATCATAACAGCGCCATCGTGACGATTCACGCGGGCGCCGGCGGGGTCGACGCGCAGGACTGGGCAGAAATGCTGCTGAGAATGTACACACGCTGGGCGTCATCCAAGGGCTTCGAAACAGAGATTGTAGACCTGCAGGACGATACAGAGGCCGGGATCAAGGGCGCGACATTTTTTGTCAACGGCGAGAACGCGTACGGCCTGATGAAATTTGAGAAGGGCGTTCACCGTCTGGTAAGAATTTCTCCGTTTAATACGGCCGGAAAGCGGCAGACGTCCTTTGCGTCCCTGGAGGTCACCCCGCAGATTGACGACGATCTCTCTGTAGAGATCCGTCCTGAAGATCTGCGCATCGACACGTACCGGAGCAGCGGAGCGGGCGGGCAGCATGTCAATAAGACGGATTCGGCCATCCGCATCACGCATCTTCCGACGCATATCGTGGTCACCTGCCAGAACGAGCGGAGCCAGCACCAGAATAAAGAGGTCGCCATGAAAATCCTGTACGCCAAGCTCATGGAGCTGAAAGAACAGGAACATAAGGAAACCCTGAAAGAGCTGCAGGGAGATTTCTCCCAGATTGCCTGGGGATCCCAGATCCGATCTTACATTTTCCAGCCGTATACGCTGGTGAAAGATCACCGGACCGGGGCGGAAACAGGAAATGTAAACGCCGTTATGGATGGAGATATTGACGATTTCATCAATGAAGAACTGAAACAGCTGCAGTAAAATATGACCGGGAACCGTGTTTTGAGGAAAAATCGTCAGAGCGCGGTTCCCGTTTTCTTTATTTTCAGCAGTCAGCAGGAGTAATCATGTTAAACATATATTACAGCAGAGAATGCCTGGATAAGGAAAGATTTATCTACACCAGAATCCGCAAGCAGGGATACGGACCAGACCGCCGGGTCATCGTTCTGGTTCCGGATCAGTATACCCTGGAAGCTGAACGCCGTGCGGCAGAATGTCTGCAGACAGATGTCCTGCTCGGGCTGGATATTTACAGCCTGTCTCATCTCGGCCATACGGTCTTGCAGGAAACCGGCTGGTCCCGGCTTCCTTTTGTCGATAAATACGGACGTCAGATGCTTCTGACACGGATTATCTCAGAGGAAGGAAAGAACCTGGAAGTGTTCCGGGAAAGCCGCGGCCGCAGCTCGTTTATTGAGATGACGAATGATTTCATTTCACAGATGAAACAGTACGGGGTGACGCCGGAAACACTGGAACTGATCATGAAAGACGTCCCGGAAGGGAGCCTTCTGCAGCGGAAACTGGCTGATCTGCAGCGGATTTACGCGCGCTACCAGGAAGCCGTCGCCGGGAAATACACCGATTCTGAGGATTATGTCAGCCTTTACGCCGGACAGATGCGCCGGTCGTCCCTGATCCGCGGGAGCCGGGTCTGGGTGTACGGATTCGACAGTTTTGCGCCGAAATCCCTGGATGTTCTGCAGGGAATCATGCATTCTGCCGAGTCTGTGAATGTTGTTCTGACAAAAGATGAACGGTGCAAGGATGAGGACTTGTTTTCGCTGACGCAGACGGTGCAGGCAAATCTGCTGAAACGCGCAGAGGAAGAAGGTTGCCCGGTTGGCGAGATCGCCAGGATCCCGGAAATGGAAAACGGCATATCGATGAGAAGAGAAAACCGTGCGCCCGCGCTTCAGTATATGGAGCGTGAGATGTTTGCGCCGGTGATCCGTCCGTATCCGGAATGTCCGGAAGGCATTCTTCTGACAGAGGCCGCAAATCCGCATAATGAGGCGGAATCCGCCGCTGCGTTTATTCTGCATCTGCTCAGGGACTGCGGGTACCGCTACCGTGATATCGCTGTGGTCTGCAACGACGCGTCCAGAAGCGCGGCGGCAGAAAGGGTGTTTGAAGAATACGGACTTCCGCTGTTTATGGATGCCAAGAGGAGCATTCTGGATTCTCCTGCGGCCGTCTGCATTCTGGCGATGCTGAATGCCGTGGAAAAGCGCTGGAATACCCGGGAAATCATCCGCGCGCTGAAGTCCGGACTGTCGGACTTTACAAGTGATGAGATCGAACGTCTGGAAAATTATGTGCTGAAGTACCGGGTTCGGGGAAGCATGTGGATGCGCCCGTTCCAGAAGGGGGAATCGGAGTACGGGCCAGACGGGCTGGCTGAGCTGGATCACCTCCGGGCGCGAGTGGCGGAGCTGTTTCATGGGCTTGAGACGGTTTTTCGGAAAAAGCAGACCAATCGTGAATTTATCCGTGCATTTTACCTGTTCCTGACAGAAGATATGCAGTTTGAGGAACGTATGGATCGTCTGATGCAGCTGCAGGCGGAAAACGGCCTGCAGACTGCGGCGGATGAGACGGCCCAGATCTGGACGATGATCACGGGCCTCCTGGAGCAGATTGACGCGCTGGCAGGAGAAGACGAATTTCAGGGAAGTGCGTTTATCGAATTGCTTACGGCCGGCCTGCAGCAGGCGGAGATCGGCGTGCTTCCATCGACCGTGGATGATCTGGTTATGGGAACGATGCAGAGAACCCGCACCGCGTCTGTGCGCGCGCTGATTATACTCGGCGCCAATGAGGGCGTGCTCCCGGCGGGTCCTGCAGACGACGGCCTGTTTGGCATCGATGAACTGGAAGAACTGGCTGATTTTGGCCACCAGATCTGCAAGATCGACAGCGTCCGGGTGCAGGAGGAGAGACTGGCCATTTACCGTAATTTTTCTGCGCCGTCGGAGGTGCTCTGGATCAGCTGGGCCAACGCGGACATGGAAGGCGCGCAGATGCGCGCGTCTGAACTGGTCGGCGTCATGAAAGAACTGTTCCCGCAGCTTCCGGTTCACCGCGATATTTTGAATGAAGAGAGCGACGACAGTCTGGTTGCGGGAAAGTTGAGCACACTGCGCCACCTGACCCGGAGAATGAATGAAGCATACCGGGACGGAAAGACGATTGATTCGGTCTGGAATGGTGTTCGTCAGTGGTACAGAGAACACATGCCGGAAGCCGAAGAGCGGATGGAAGAAGGTCTGCGGTTCCAGAACCGGCCGCCGCGCCTGGATCCGAAACTGACCGGCCTGCTGTTCCGGAAAAAAGAAGGGAAGGATTATCTGGCGCTCAGCGCGTCGCGTCTGGAGCGGTTTTCCAGGTGCCCGTTTTCCTATTATGTCCAGTTCGGACTGGCGCCGGCGGAGCGCAGAATGTTTGAGGCCGGCGGAAGAGAAATCGGCGATATGTATCACCGCTGCATTATGGACGTTACGGCAGAATTGAGCCGGCGCGGAATCTGGGACAGCGTCAGTGAAGAAGACTGCCGGGAGCTTGTCGAGCAGTCGATCCGCCAGGAATCAGAAGTATACCGGGAAGGACTGTTTTTCTATGGCGGACGTGAGCGGTACCGTTCCTCTCGCATGCAGGAAGCCTGTGTTGACACCATCCGCGCACTGGTCGATCATGTCCGTCAGGGCGCCGTGCAGTCCAGCCAGTTTGAAGTCCGGTTCGGCCCGGGCGCGGAGATTGCTCCGATCCGCATCGTTCTGGATGACGGAACCGTTGTACTGATTGAAGGACAGATCGACCGGCTGGATATCCTGCAGAACGGCAGAATCAAGATCATCGACTATAAATCCAGCGAACATAAGTTGGATGTAGAAGAAATCCGCGCCGGATACAGCCTCCAGCTCATGGTGTATATGCAGGCAGCGGAAGAACGGACCCGCCGTCCGGCAGGCGTATTCTATTTCCATATTCAGGAGCCGCGCGTCGATGCCGGGAGTCAGCCGATTGCCGGCGGAATCTCCGATCAGCTGAAGCTGCAGATCGAAAAAGAAATCCAGAGCCGTTTTAAGTTGAGCGGTCTGCTCCTGGACGACCCGGAAACCGTGCGCGAAGTCGCCGGAGAACTGATGCCCAAAGAATCGTCTTCCGTTGTTGCCGTAAAGAAACTAAAAAGCGGAGAACTCGGAAAAAGCGGTACACTGATTTCTGAAGAGGATTTCCAGAAACTGCAGGAAGAAGTAGCCGGGAAAGTAACCGAACTGATCACCGAGATGCATCAGGGCAATATCGACATCCATCCGATGAAAAACGGAGACGATACCGCCTGCAAGTATTGTGAATACAAGAGCATATGCCGTTTTGACCCTGCGTTTAAGGGGAATAAATATAACATTATCCGGCATCGCTGAAACCTGCTGAGCATCACGCCTAAGCACCGCGCCGCCGTATAATGCGAATATGTAAAAACCAGGTTATCAAAAAAGAATACGCTATATCCCAAGCACACAAGATGAATAAGCAGTCCGTCTTCTGAAACACAAGAACGGACAACCTCCGAAAGGCAGGGGGCTGCGCATGCAGGAAACCCATAAAGAATGCGGTTCCGAGCGCGCAGCCCTCTGTTTGTGCGTGGGAATATGGCCGGGGATTACGGGATGAGCCATTTGTAAGGACAGATTTTCTCTGCTTGTGCGTAGATGCGTGAGAACGGCTATTTCCGGATGCCGACGGTTCACATGGATCAGGGTAAAGAGTCAGATATAACATAGGCGTCAGGAATTTTAGCCACAGGGACAATTTTATTGGTTTGCTGTCTTGACTGAAGAACAAAAAGTGATAACATTATAAACAGCATAGTTGCGATATGCGTACAGATAAATGAATTAAGAAGGAAATCATAAAAGAAAATAGCAAATCAGCAGTGATGCTGAGACGCAAAACTACAGGGTCTCGCCGGATGAGCCAGATGAACCGGGCGAGACAGCCAGCTGCCAGAGCTACCCTCTTGGCGGCTTTTTCTTTTGTCTGGGATCGCAGCAGTTGTATCATCTGAAAAGGAGAAGAGTCATGAAAGGGAAACACGAGAAGAGCTCCGGCTGGCGGAAACTGCTGGTCTTGTCACTCACCGTCATGATGGCGGTTATGTTTATGCCGGCAAGCGCGCTGGCAGACGGTACCGACGGAGGCACACAGCCTGCGGCATCCGCGTCCCAGTCCGTGGACAAAGGGAACACGGGCACAGGAGACACCGGCAGTGAGGCCGCGGAACAGAAAACCGAAGAAAAAGAAGTTAATCAGGGTGCGGAAAAAGCAATTCAGCCTTCTTCTGAGCAGCAGAATTATCTGAATGTTGCCGGCGACAGTTCGGAAACCGCAAAAGAATCGGCCGAAAACAGCAGCACGGGTGAGAAAACCGCGCTTGAAAAAAAGCTGGATCTGGAGCGTTCAATTGCTTTTGATGGAGACGATGAAGCCTGCATCGGTGAAACTAAATATAAGACGTTCGGCGAGGCCCTGAGTGCAGCAAAGGACGGCGCTACCATTACGCTGCTGCGCGATGTGGGAAAAGTCATTGAAAATGTTAATGACCAGATCAATAGCAGAAGTACGAACGGAATTGTTATCCCATCTGGTAAGAATATTACGCTGAATCTGAACGCACACCAGGTTATGAAAGATCCGAACAGTGAGTATGCATATTCCATTAAAGTGGAGTCCGGGAGTACGGTTCAGATTGTCAATCAGCCGACTGGGGAAAGATTACAGAGATTAGACCGCTTGTCTGAAGTAGATGAAGTGTGGGCAAAACAGGAAAAAGCTGGTGAAGCGGTGTTAGTCGCTGGCATCATCAATGCGGGGAATGTGACTCTGGACAATACGGGAACAAAAATTAATTTATATGGTTCCTGGGGTTCGGGGTACTCTTTCTATAATAGCGGATCGATGACCTTGTCAGGAAATTATAAATCCGGAAGCCCGGTATCTCCGCTTACATTGAGTATTGTTGAACAGAACAAGGACGCGAAGGTTTCGCTTGAGAACGGATTTGATGCGGATGAACTGAAATTTCAGCTGCCGGGTGAGGTGCTGAGTGAGCTGAATGACGGTACACTGGAGGATGATTACACCATTGCTGACAGTGGCAGTGACAAGGTTAAAGCATTGATGGATAAAAATTATACTACAGATGCTCTTTATCATGTACAGGGATTAACCAATTCTAAAGTGTCGTTAGAACAATCAGGAGATAAGATTGTATTGCGCTGTTTGAAGGCAGCAGTTTATCTTGATCCGAAAAATGGAGCCAATAAAAATGACGGCACAGCATCAGATAAAGCGGTAAAGACGCTGGGACAGGCACTTAAGCTCTATAACGAATCAAATGGATCTGTGGAAATTCATGTGTTAAATACAGTTGATGTGACTTCAAAAATTATACTGCCTGAGGTTGAAAAGATTTCAGGTTCCAAGGCAAAGACAGCAGACATAAAGCGTATTCATTTTGTCCGGGAGGATTCTTTTAAAGGCACCTTGTTCCATATTTCCAGTCAGGGCAAACTGGAACTTTCTGAGGTTACGGTTGATGGAAAGAACGTTTCTGCTGAGGCTCCATTGATTTGGGTATCAGATGGAGGAAGCCTGATATTGCATGACGGGGCGGTTCTTAAAAATAATAAGAATAATGCCAATGGAATTGCCTGCGGCGGAGCAGTTTATGCAGAAGGTACCAATACAAATGTTCTCATGAATGGCGGAGAAATCAGGTCCTGTCGTGCGGTCTGGGGCGGCGGTATCTTTCTGAGAGATGCCTTACTTACGATGAACGGCGGTACAATTTCTGATAACACGGCCTCGGACTATCTGGACACATCTACTGATTCTACAAGTAGTACAGAAAAGGATAACACAGGAAAGGAGGATACAAAAAAGGAGACTAAGGATGAGAAGGATCAGCTTGGCACCGGAGGCGGTGTTTGCATCGCCTATAACGCGGTTATGAATATGAGCGGCGGTACGGTTTCCGGAAATACGGCAAGGCGCGGCGGAGGCGTATCTGCTGGAGTCGATCAGTCTGCGGTTTTGAAAGACACTGAAGATAATCACCGGGCATTTACCATGAGTGGTGGTACGATTTCTGATAATACGGCGGCAAAAGAAGGATCCCATAACCTGAATGTCACCGGCGGAGGAATTTATGTCGCCTGCCGGAATGTGGCAGAAATTACGGCAGGAACTATATCCGGAAATCGCGTCAATAACGCAATGGGCTATGCCGGCGGCGGTATTTATGTCAATGGCGGAGCCGCAGCAGTGGAGGATGTCAATGGCAAGCCGTATTCAAATGGTGTTCTGAAAACGCAAAATGTATACCTCGGCGGAAACCGGGATGGCAGAAATGGGGCGGCGATTGCGGTCTGTCCGACTTCCCGCCTGAAATTATATTATGATGGTAATGTAGTCATCGACCCGGCCGGAGACGATATCCCGGATCTGTACATTCAATACACCCCTGACGGTAAGCATCATGCTCCGAAGGATGAAAACGGAGTTCCCTACGTCGGTTACTATTTATCATCTATTATGCAGGACGGATCGCCGTATAACTGGACAGAAAAAGCCGGGCGGTCGTTTGAAACCGATACCAATGCGAAATTAACAAAGGAAGCATTACAGTTAGAAGCACATCCGTCGGCAGATGCGGTGAACCGCAACAAGGTCTCTTGCAAAGTCTTTATTACGGGGAATTCGGTGGATGAAAATGGCGGTGGAATTGCAGCAAATGGAGATCTTGATTTTGGATCGAAACCAACTCCGCCGACCCCAACGCCAACCCCGACTCCGTCACCGACGTACCGTCATGTCACAGTTCAGAAGACCTGGACGCTGGATGACGGGAAGACACGACCGGATTCCATCCAGGTTCAGCTGATGAAAAACGGCGTGGCGTATGGCAGTCCGGTTACATTGAATGACGCGAACAGTTGGACGTTCACCTGGAACAATCTGGAAAATAACGGCGGTCAGTGGACGGTAAATGAGGTTCTGGTTCCGCAGGGATTCACGGAATCGCAGAAGACAACGGAAGAAAGCGACGGTCTTAGAGTTGTGATCAATAACGATGACCAGCCGGCAAAGCCGAACAAACCGACGAATCCGACAAAACCAAACAAACCGACCAACCCGAAAACACCGAATAAGCCAACCAATCCAAAGACACCGGGCAAGACCAATAAAACAGTCAACCCGAAAACTCCGGGTAAGACGAATACTTCGGTTACACCAAAGACACCGGCGATTCACAGGGCGGCGACGCATAATACGTCCGTAGCTCCGGCATCTTCCGTACCGAGAACTTCTGATGCTACGAGACTTGGAACGATGCTGATCATGTTCGGAGGCGCGGCAGCGGCTCTGGCAGCGGTGCTGGCGCTGAAAAGGAAGGATAAGGAATAATGGAGGCGTAAACATATAGTACTATATGAATGAGCTCAGGAAAAGTCTTGTGCAGAATGTGAGATGGAGATTCGGATTGAGCTGATTCGTAGTATGTAAAAGATGGATATTCTGTTTCAGATGATCTGTGACGTGCTTGGAATGTCGGAAGATGAGTTCTGTCGGTTCTATTCAAAGAATCATATAGAAATGCCATATAGGATTCTAAATTTATATATCGTATACTGCAGCCCCGGCTGTTTCCTGAGTTCGAGATGAACCCGGGAGCAGCCGGGGCTGCTGCGCTGCGGCAGAAGCATGGCATCGGTAATTGTTGAGGTGACAGAATGTGCATAAGTGATTGTAACGGTGCGGAATAATGCAGAGAGGATCAGGGGAAATGCAGAACTGCAGCAGAATATAAAATAAGGTGCGGGTGTTGAAATGTGGTGTAAGGGTGAGATAGCGTGAGGGCGAAGGAGCGAAAGCGAAATGGTATATGGGTGAAATGGCGCGGGTATACTGCATGCTCTATGCTGAGACGGGGATTCTGTGTATGCAAGGTCTATGGACGGGAATCCGAGGTTAAAATGTTCTGCATTCCCGTCCATACTATGAATAATGGCGCCGTGGACGGGGATTCTGTGTATGCAAGGTCTATGGACGGGAATCCGAGGTTAAAATGTTCTGCATTCCCGTCCATACTGTGAATATAGGCACCGTGGACGGGGATTCTGTGTATGCAAGGTCTGTGGACGGGAATCCGCAGGTAAAATGCCCTGCATTTCCGTCCATACAGTGAATATAGGCACCGTGGACGGATGCAAGATCTGAGGACGGGAATCTCAACTGAAATCCAATGTTTTGCCGCTGGGATTTGCGTCCATCAGATGGGTATACAGTATACCGACGCTGTTAATTATTTTCCCTTCACTTGGACGCAAATCGGAAGCTCAATATGCTGAGTGTGGGCATTTCCTGCGTCCATCAGACAGGTGTACAGTATACCGCCACCATTAATTATTTTCCACTCAATTGGACGCAGATCAGGTGCCCAAGCATGCTGGAACCGTGGGGGTATCTGCGTCCAACGAGTAGGTATACAGTATACTGGTGCGATTTATTATCTTGCCCTCATTTGGACGCAGATCCGGCGTTCGGGCATGCCGAACCCTGGCTTCTTCTGCGTCCGATAGTCAGGTATACAGTATACCTTCATTATTTTTTTTTATTCTCCCTGGTTTGGACGCTTGATCATCGAACGGAAATCCCTGTAATTCGTAATATAACCGTCGTTCCGATTATTAAACGGTCTTTTAAAACTTTTACCGTTCTTTTTGCATATCCTGAATGGTATGATGATCAGAATACGCTGCAGGGGAGCAGTTCTCCTGTATTTCTGTGAAGCATGGAGGATTCTCCGCGGTATAGAACCTCTCATGCGGGTATATATTTATGAGGAGGTTCGGTTATGAACTTTAGCGAGACACAGTTTCAGAACCTGTCCATCACCGATGATTTTGTATTCTGTTCGGTGATGACTTCAAGCGAGGAACTGTGCAGGGAAATGGCGGAACGCATATTAGGAAGAAAGATCGGAAGAATCGTGAGGCTGGATAAACAGAAGAGTATCCAGACGACACCGGATGGAAAAGGTGTCCGGTTCGATGTGTACTTTGAGGATGACCGGGACACGGTATATGACATTGAAAGAATCTGCCGCACCGGGCGCGATATTATCAGAGCATGATTGACATGGAGCAGATGGAAAAGGGCATGCAGTATGAAGAGATGAAGAACAGTTATGTGATTTTCATCTGCATGTTTGATCCGTTCGGAATAGGACTGCAGAAATATACGGTTAAGAGTATATGCGAAGAAGAGCCACAGACACCATACGAGGATGGGGTACGAAAGATCTTCCTGAACCCGTACGGAACAAAGGGAGACGAGGATCAAGAGCTCCAGACCCTGTTCCGGTATCTGGATAAGCGCATACCGACGGATGGATTTACTGAGCGATTGGAAAAGCGGGTAAGGGCGCTTACCCGGGATACAGATTGGAGGCGTCAGTATATGACCTTGTACGAACGAGACCAGAGAAATATTGCGAAGGGACGTAAAGAAGGACATGAGGAGGGCCGGCTGGAGGGTCTGGACGAGGGACGTACAGAAGGAAGAATACTGCAGACAGCAGATACGATTGTACAGGCATTAAGGAGAGGAAAGGAATTGTCTGAAATTGCAGATGTTCTTGGCATGACGGAAGATGAAATTCGCAAGTTCTGCAGTGACAACGACATTGCACTGAATGGATGATTTCGCTTTACGACGGCGGAGGATGAAAAGTTGTATGCTTTGGTTCCGGCTGCGTTCTGAGTTTGAGATGAACCCCTGAAGCAGCCGGGATACAGGCTGGAGGCGTCAGTATATGACTCTGTATATGGCATCGGAACCGATTTCCCCGTTGACGTATTCCGCGCTGGTATGCTATAATCTATCTTAGCGCGTGAGGTGCTTCCGTGGCTCAGTTGGTAGAGCAGCACATTCGTAACGTGCAGGTCGCCGGTTCGAGTCCGGCCGGGAGCTCCATAAGCAGACAGCGTACTTGGGATTTACAGGTACGCTGTCTTTTTATATGTTGTACGCTTATGTTGTCTGATAATTATGTGTGTATATACACAGACCGCTCGCGTACGTACATATTCTCGAATCAGGTTCTCAGATTTCGGCCGGATAAGATATGCGTCATTAAAAAGCAGCCAGGCGGGCGAATGTTCGCCTGCCTGGCAATTTTCATTGATAAATATCGATAAATAAACGAGTATGCCGAATGCTCACCTGAGCCACTGCAGAATCTTACCAGATGCCCATCACATGCTGCATCAGCAGGCTGACGGCGGTAATTCCCGCCCAGCAGCAGGCGCCGAGAAGGATTGGCTTTCCGCCGCTTTTGACCAGTTTCACCATGTTGCTGTTCAGACCGATGGCAGCCATGGCCATGACGATAAAGAATTTGGACAGCTGTTTCAGCGGTGTAAACACGTCTGCGCTGACGCCGGCATGTACGCAGATGGTGGTGAACACGGCGGCGAGAATAAAGTACAGAATAAACATCGGGAATGCGCGGCGGAAACTGAAATTTCCGGTGCCGGACGCGGTTTCTTCTTTCTTTGCCGTGATGGAAGCCAGAACCAGTGTGATCGGAATGATGGCCAGTGTTCTGGTCAGTTTTACGGTGACGGCCTTATCCAGTGTCGCGTTGCCGAGGTTCCACATGCTGTCCCAGGTAGCAGCGGCTGCGGTTACCGATGAAGTGTCATTGATCGCTGTGCCGGCAAAGATTCCGAAGGCGTGTCCGCTGGCAGTGCTGAATCCGATGGCATGTCCAAGCATCGGAAAGAACACCGCCGCCAGAACGTTAAAGAAGAATATGACCGAGATGGCCTGTGCGATTTCATCATCATCCGCGTTGATCACCGGCGCAGTGGCGGCAATGGCGGAACCTCCGCAGATTGAGGAGCCGACGCCGACGAGTGTGGAGATATTCCCCGGAATTTTCATGACGCGGTGCAGAACCCAGGCGATAATCAGCGATGTGCTGATCGTGCAGACGATAATCGGCAGGGATTCCTTTCCGGTCGCCGCGATGACGCCAAGATTCATGCCGAATCCGAGCAAGACGACGGCAGTCTGCAGAATAAATTTGGAGGTCCATTTGATTCCTGCTTCTGCACTTCCTTTATCATCCCAGAACATCGCAATTACCATGCCTGCGAGAATCGCAATTACCGCGCCTCCGATGATCGGAAAACGCTGTCCGGCCAGCCACGACGGCACAGCAATGAGAAAACAGACCGCAATCCCCTTCATATTCTTCTTGATCATTTCCATTTTGTCGAACAACCTCTCTTTCATAAACCCTACAAGATGTAGTGATTATAACGCAGTCTGTTGATAAGTTAAAATTATATATTATAATCTATACATAAGAATATATTATTGATGGAGGCGAAAGATGCTTGATTATCGGGTCGCGACATTTATGAAGGTCTGCGAAACACTGAATTATACGCATGCGGCCGAGGAGCTGAACATCACACAGCCGGCTGTTTCTCAGCATATCCGCTACCTGGAGGAGTACTACGGCGTGCAGTTGTTTCGATACGAGAATAAGGTCATGCATTTAACCGGCGCGGGGAGGCTTCTGCGCGATCGTATGCGGGTTCTCCAGAATGATGAGGAGGCTCTGACAAAAGAAATACGCCAAGGGGATTCCGGGTCTGTTCCGCTGGCTCTTGGCGTGACCATGACTGTGGGTGAATATGCAGTAGTACGTCCTCTTGCGGCCTATATCCGGAGGCACCCGGAGAAGAATATTCAGCTGCGGTTCGGTAATACGGCGCAGCTTCTGCATCTGCTGCAGCAGGGAGAAATTCAGATGGCGCTGGTAGAAGGGTATTATCCGAAAGAAGAGTACGAGCATTTGAATTACAGTACGGAAGAGTATGTTGCGGTGAGGGGAGCACGGTATGAACTGCAGCACTCGGAGCCGGAATCATTTTCGGATCTTCTCGGAGAACGGCTGCTGGTGCGGGAGTCGGGATCCGGGACGCGGAATATTCTGGAGCGGTGCCTTGCAGTGAGAGGGCTTGCAGTGGAAGACTTTCCGAGGCAGATCCAGGTGGAGAATATGCATACTATTATCGGCCTGATGATGGAAGGATGCGGGATTTCATTTCTGTACCGGATTGCCGTGGAGGGAGAATTAAAATCCGGAACGCTGAAAGAGATCAGAATTCCGGATTTTCAGATGATGCATGATTTCGATTTTATCTGGGAGAAAGGGAGTCTGTATGGCAGCCGCTGCAGAGAGACCGGCGAGGAACTGAAGAAGCTGCGATAGACACAGCGGGCTTTCCGGTTAGCTGCAGTGCCGGAAATGTCTGTCGGTGAGCAGTCTCGCGACGACAAGGCCGAACGGAAGTGCGATGACGATCAGAGCCGCTCTAGTCAGCCACAGCGCGCCGTCGGTGACGTTGGACAGGGCGATGTAATAGATGCCGCGGTACATGTACAGACCCGGAACCATGATGACAATGGACGGAACGGTGATGGAGATGCGCGGCTTTCCGATTTTTTTGTTGATTACAGAGGCAGTTAAGCCGGCGGTCAGAGCGCCCAGAAATGCGGCCAGACCAATCGGGAGTCCGGCAAGGTCCACCAGCTCCAGGCGGAGTGTATTTGCGGCCATGCCGACGCCGGCAGCGGTCAGAGCGGTTTTATACGGGCTGTTAAACATCAGTGAAAATCCGAAGACACCTACAAAGCTGCAGAGAAGGCGAAGCAGACAGGTTGTGAGCGGGTTCAGAGGAAGCGCCTGGAAATCGGCTGGATGAAATTGCAGTACGTATGCTGTGGCCCAACCGGCGCAGGTTGCGATGAGGATGATCAGCAGCGCATAGGCCAGGCGTTCCAGGCCGGAACGCATATCCTGTTTCGCCAGGTCGATGCCGCCGGTGATCAGGGGAAATCCGGGAATGATAAACAGCATCGAGCAGATGTAGCCGGCTTCATGCGCCGCTGAAACGCCAGGGAGCAGCTCCAGAAGTTTGATGCTGCAGACATATGCGCAGCATGCAGCGGCTACACTGACCAGAATTGCTGCAAACAGCGCGATTTTATGATCGAGCATTTTTCTGCGTATCAAGTTTCCGATCCCGGCGCCGATGAAGGCGCAGAGCATTTCAAACGGACCGCCGCCGAGCAGAAATGTAAATGCGCAGCATGCAGCAGCGGAAGCGAGTCCGGCCTGCAGCGGCGTGTAGTTTCCTTTTCTGTTCTGGATCGTGTCCAGCTGCCGGTGGATTCCTTTTACAGAACGTGTTTTTGCCTCTTCAGAGAATGTTTTGACGTATGATTCAAGTACAGCCAGTTTATCGGTATTGACTCCGGAAGATTTCAGCGAGAGAGAATAGGTCGCGTGTTCTTCCCCTTCAAAACAGGTGGAATCAATGGTCAGCAGGCCCACATCTACCGAGCAGGTAATCCCCAGCGCGGCAGCGGCGGTATTCATAGAATCTCGGACGCGCCATGCGCCTGTGCCCACTGACAGCATGATCAGGCCGATGCGGTTGACGATGGCGGCCTTATCCTGCAGAGAGGCACCTGCAGCCGGGAAATGGTTATCCTTTATGTGATCCCATGGAATGTCCATGTGGATTTTTTTCAGCAGCGTTTTGTCCTCGGACATAGTTTACCTCCGTCCTTTTTTGTTTTCTTTTGATGTGTGTATACCGATGCCCATTATAGCACACTGCGCGGTGCGGATCGGTGGATGGTATTAAATTCCCATTTCGTCCGATAAAATCGATTTCATTTGCTATTATACGTTTTAAACCAAACGCAAAATCAAACGTATTTTTTTTCGTTTGATTTTGCGTTTGGTTTTGATATAATTTTAAAAAATACGTCACGAGAATTATCAGGGAGGATTGAAAACGATGAGAGAGAATCGTTCCTATGAAATAAAAGAAACCATTACAAATACCTTTTTAAAAACGGTATGTGCATATGCGAATTACGGTGACGGAATCATTCAGTTTGGCATCACAGATGACGGAACGGTGACAGGTATAGAAAATCCGAACAAAGCATGTCTGAATATAGAAAATCGCATAAATGACAGTATAGTCCCCGTTCCGGATTATTCACTTTCTGTAGATGAAGATACAAACGTCATTACGCTTACCGTTAAGGAGGGGGAATCTAAGCCATATTTTTATAGATCAAAAGCGTACAGGAGAAGTGATACCGCTACAATCGAAGTGGACCGTGTAGAATTGAACCGACTGATTCGGGAAGGTGAAAACTATTCCTATGATGAAATGTCATCGAAAGAGCAGACGTTCAGCTTCCATATACTTGAAGATAAAATGAAAAGTTATCTTCATATTAGCGCTTTAACTCCGGATATTTTAAAATCAATAGGTATCATTAACAATAAAGGAAAATACACAAACGCGGGAGCATTACTGGCTGATCAGAATAATTTTATCGGTATCGACTGCGCCAAGTTCGGGGAGACGCTTGATGTGATCTTGGACCGTGAAATCTTTGATCATAAATCGATTTTACAACAATATGATGACGCACTTTCACTTTATCGGAAATATTATCAATACGATAAAATTGAGGGTGCGGTCAGAAAGACAATCGAACTTGTTCCGGAAAAGGCATTTAGAGAAACGATTGCAAATGCACTGGTTCACCGAGCCTGGGATGTGAAAGCACAAATACGTGTCGCCATGTATGATGATCGCATAGAAGTGTTTACTCCGGGTGGCTTGCCTGAGGAGATCACACCAGATGAGTATCTTCATGGACAGTTGTCCGTGCTGAGAAATCCGGTTATTGCGAATGTGTTTTTCAGATTAAATCTTATTGAGAGTTTTGGAACGGGCATTCCGAGAATCGATAACGCATATCGTGACAGCGATGTTAAACCGAATCATTTATTTACTGAGAATGCAATTAAAGTGATATTGCCAGTTGTCAAAACAATCAAGGAACTGTCCGAAGAAGAATATGTAATCTTTAAAAATACGAATCAAATCGGAAAATCCAGCACAGATATCGCAAAAGCCGCAGGATACGGAAAAAACAAAACGCTGGCGATACTGCACACGCTTATTCATAAGGGTTATCTGGAAAAATTCGGAAATGGCAGAGGAACAAGATACAGAATAAAATAAGAGATGAAGAACACGAGTTCTGGAAAAGAGTCAAAAAGAACATATGTTTGACAAAAGAAATTTCTATGTTATGATGGATAAAGAAGGAGTGATACGGAAGGATAAGAAAATGCGCGGCCGCGGAATCGGAGAAAGGCGTGTGCCGCGAGGGAGGTTCGTATGCGTGTAGTAGCAGAGCCGGTGGATATGATTGCCGTTTTCAGGAAAAGGAACGGATGCCGGCCGGTTCCGTATAAATTTCGTTATACCGATCGATATGGAGAGGGTGTAGAAGTGCGCGTCGATAAGGTTTTGTCCATTGAGGATCTGAAGATCGGCGGAATCGACACCTATAATTACACCTGTCAGAGTCTGATCGGGGATATGCTTCGCATTTATGTACTGAAATATTTCCTCGCGCAGGCTAGATGGGAACTGTATAAAATATAAAATCTGCTGAAGATTTATGATTTTATAGTGTTTGTTTTGTGATGGAACTGTGGCATGGTTAAGAAATATAAAGAGAATCTTAATAAATCTTATGATTTGTCTTGAAACCGGAGTGGATGCCCCCTATAATGGAACCATAACTTGTAAGGAGGCAGTCAATTGGTACAGAGTAAGAACAAACACTATGCGTTTCTGATGTTCATCGTCGCAGTAATCATCTGCGGAGCAGTCATGGCTTTCAGTACGATGTCCGCACATGCGGCGGCGCAGAAAGGTGTCGTCAATTCTAAAGGCGGCTTAAATCTGCGGACAGGGGCAGGCATGAAATACAAAGTAATCTGCACCATTCCGAATAAATCTACTGTAACGGTAAAGGATACGAAAGGTATCTGGTACAAGATCAGCTACAAGGGCAAGAACGGATATGTCGGAAAGGCTCTCATAAAGACTGTTTCAACCACAGCGATTGAGCGTGGAAAATCCATCAGCGACGCAGCGTCTGACAGCAGTTCTGATGATGTGTCAGATGTTATCAATGATGCTGTAGAATGGGCAATTGATACCGCAAATGATGACAGTCACGGTTACAGCCAGAATCTTTCCAAGCGCTGGGGGAATCCGGATTTTGACTGTTCAACATTTGTTACGTCTGCATACCGGGCAGCAGGACTGGATTTGAAGTATGGATCTTCTTCCACCGTTATGAACTGCGGCCTGATGAAGAGTGTTTACACAGCAGAGGGATTTAAATGGATTCCATGGAGTAAGATCGGAAGTGTCAGCAACTTGAAGAAGGGAGATGTTCTCCTGGACACAAGTGCACATACAGAGCTTTACATCGGTTCTGGCATGAATGCTGCGGCACATTCTAATCGCGGGCATGCACAGTCCGGCGACCAGACGGGAACCGAAGTCAGTGTAGCGCGCTATTATAATAATGTCGGCGGCATTCACTGGGACGGTGTTCTGCGATACGTAGGATAACGACAAGCGTTGCTGTATTTGAACATATGAGTCTTGTAAGGATGCGTGATGCACATCTGTGTGGAAAGTTTGAGGTTTACTTGTTGGTATTGCTGATCGGTAATCGGTCAAGTGGAACAGAAAACGGTTCATGTGGGTGTGCATACGCGTCTTTATACGGGTTGTATGGGCAGGTGCGGGAATGTATTCTACGCGGCAAGAGCGGGACACCGCTCTTTTTTTATTGGAATGACAATAACCTTGGAAGAGCTCCTGGAAATAACAGCATCTTCAGCTCCGAGGACTCTGGCAGATTACGATTACAGACGGTTTAGCGGTACAGCGCGCATACGATGCAGGCCGCGGTAATGCCGACCAAAATTCCGGCAATCAGTTCCGGCAGGGTGTGCCCCATA
The DNA here is from genome assembly GCA_004555725.1 of [Eubacterium] saphenum. Taxonomy (GTDB): domain Bacteria; phylum Bacillota; class Clostridia; order Peptostreptococcales; family Anaerovoracaceae; genus Aminicella; species Aminicella saphenum_A. The sequence continues at coordinate 50,440 of SFHC01000004.1, read as the reverse complement.
TGTTCTTCCAGGTCCTGATCCTGTACGGGAGCTTTCCCGTCCTTTTCATCGCGGCGGCGCATGCGGTTCAGAATCTGTGACTGCTGACCGGTGGTATAGCGGACACCGCGCGCGTCATAGATTACGATGATGGCAAAAAAGAGTGCGATGACGAATTCAAAGCTCCCTGTGCCGTACACGATCAGCGTGGATACGGCAAGGCCGGTTACGGTGGCGGAATGTGCGCTCGGCATGCCGCCGCTTGAAGTGAGGCGGTCTATGGTAAACTCGCCTTTGACGGCAAGAAGGAGCATTTTCCCTCCCTGTGCAATAAACCAGGCGACTACAGTGGCGATCAGTATTTGGTTGTGAAGTAATCCGGAAACTGCCTGCATATGTATTACCGGATGCCGGCTGGAACACGGAAGAGCCGAGGGTAGTCTCCGGCCTGGTCTTCAGCGGCATCGAATCCTTTCTTTGCTGATAGTATCTGTGAAGCAATTTATGAAATATTATGTCTGCGCGGCTGCGCGGCTGCAGGATATCTGCATGTTTCATGCAAACGTCAGGATGTACAGGAGTTGCGCACAGAAAACTGTACATCACCGTAATTCTATTCTATCATTAATTTCCTTAAATTTCACCGGACATACTTCATGTTTGAATTCTGGTGCTATACAATGTATACTACTTAGGTTGAAGAACGTTCAGGGGGCATCCTGCGGCCAAATTCGCTCTTCAGCCGGGCCGCCGCAGATCCGCCGTATCCTGCAGAATGGATGGAATGACGCGCGTTTTATATGTACAGGCATGGGCCGTGTGACCTTGATCAACACACAGAGGCAGCCGTCACAGCGAAGCGCAGCGAATGTCTGTCCGTATGCAAACAGAAGGGCCGGCAGATCTGCATATCCGCAGGAGTGTACAGGAGGGAAAAGTTTGATAGAGACAATGAAAGAAATCGCGCATGATCATATCGCGTTTCGGAAACAGCTGATTAAACTTGCAAAAACAGACATCATTAAAAAATACAGAGGCGCAGCATTTGGCTGGGCATGGGCGGTCATCCGTCCGGCCGTAACCATTTTTGTATACTGGTTTGCGTTTTCTGTAGGATTGCGTCATAACAAGGATATGTACGGGTACTCATTCTTTCTGTGGCTGCTTGCCGGAATGATTCCCTGGTTTTACATGCGTGACGCGCTGACGGACGGAGCCAAGTCGATTCGAAATTACAAGTATCTGGTTAAGAGAATTAAATATCCGGTTGACACAATACCGACCTTTATCAGTCTGGCAGATATTCTGATCAATGTTATTCTTCAGGCTGCGGTCATTGTGATATATATGCTTGCGGGACATATGCCGGACCTGTATTACCTGCAGATTCCGCTTTATCTGGTGATGATGTTCGCCTTTTTCACCGCATGGGCGCTGTTCGCAGGCATGATGTCTGCCATGAGCAAGGATTTTCTGAATCTGGTTCACTCTGTGGTTCCGGCGCTGTTCTGGCTGTCCGGCATCATGTATGACGCAAACAGCATCACACAGCCGGTTATTCGGAAAATTCTTCTCTTCAATCCGGTTACCATCATTGCCAACGGTTACCGGAACAGCTTTATCTATAAACAGTGGTTCTGGGAAAGTTCAGTAGAAATCCGTAATTACTGCATTGTGCTGGTGATTATGATTCTGCTTGCCGTCTGGGCATACAAGCGGCTGAAGAAAGATATCCCGGATGTATTGTAGAAAGTAAGGCGGTGAATGAGATGGATAAAGATATAGCAATTGAATTTCGGCACGTAACAAAGATTTACACTCTGTTTCGTGATGACAAGCAGCGTCTGCGTTCGGTATTTTTTAAAGGGATCCGGGATCGCGCAACCAAGATCAAGGCGCTGAACGACATTAATTTTCAGGTGCATAAGGGAGAGGCAGTAGCGCTTCTGGGCCGCAATGGAGCCGGAAAATCCACGCTTCTGAAGATGATTACCGGTGTTGCTTACCCGACGAAAGGAGAAATTGAAGTTGACGGCAGAGTCAGCGCGCTGCTGGAGCTGACCGCCGGATTTGATCCGGAATTTACCGGACGTGAAAATATATATTTCCGCGGGCAGCTGATGGGCATGAAGGAAGAGGAAATTGCGAGACTGGAGCCGGCGATCGTTGAGTTTGCAGAAATCGGCGAGTATATGGATCAGCCGGTAAGAACTTATTCAAGCGGAATGAAAGCAAGACTGGGATTTGCCATTAACGTAAATGTCGAGCCGGAGATTCTGATCGTCGACGAGGCGCTTTCCGTCGGCGATGCGTCTTTCCGCAAGAAATGCACGGAAAAAGTAAACGAGCTGATCATGGGAAGCAATATCACATTCCTTCTGGTTACCCATTCTTCCAAGACGGCGCAGCTGTTCTGCCAGCGCGGCATCGTCATGAAGAAAGGGACGATGATCTTTGACTCGGACATCGATTCTGCGGTAAAGTATTACGATGATATGATCGCCAAAGAAGACGCAGCAAGGAAAGAACGCCGCCGTAAGAAACGCGCTCAGGAGCTTGCGGACGCGCGTGCGGCAGCCGGTAAAAAACAGAATCTATATATCAAGATCAAGAACAAAAAGCTGCAGCTGCAGGCAGACGACTATAAAGGCAAGACCTACGAACTGGTGAAGGCAATCGATGCCAAAGTCTGCTACGGATATACTTACGATACAGCAGAACCGGTTCCGGGAGCTACTGTAGAAGTGGACGCAGACGGCCTGGACGGGTTCGATCCGCGTCATGTCAGAGCCGGCGTTTACAAGCTCTGGTTCGTCGGGAAGAAGGATGACATGACCTCCGCGCCTCATTGCGTGGACCTTACTGTATACGGCAAACAGGAAGATCTGGAAGAATAAAAACGGAGAGTGTAACGGCAATGAAAAAGAAGAGTACGGCAAAGAAAATCATCAAGGGGATCGGCATTGCAGTGCTGATCTGCGTTCTGTTGTTCCTCTTGCTCCTCGCTTTTTTGACGATCACAGAGTATCGGCCAAAACAGAAAATCTCACTGCGCGTAAACGGTACTGCGTCGCAGCAATCGGTAACCCGCGGCGAGCATCTGAGCCTGGCCACATGGAATGTCGGGTACGGCGCCCTCGGCGACAACGCAGATTTCTTTATGGACGGAGGCTCGCACGTAAAGACTGCGAGCAAGGCGCGTGTGCAGCAGAATATTAAGGGACAAAAAGAAGCCCTGCAAGGCATGAACCCGGATTTTGTATTCCTGCAGGAGGTTGACCGCAATTCCAGCCGGTCTTATCACATCAATGAGGCAAAGAGCATCGCTTCTGCGTTTCCGGAGGATCAGAATACGTTTGCACAGAATTTCCGCGTAGCGTTTATCCCATATCCAGTTCCGCCAATCGGCAAGGTGGACGGAGGGATTGTGACTCTGTCTGACCGGACCGTGCAGTCCTCCACGCGCATCCAGCTGCCGTGCCCGTTTAAGTGGCCGGTGCGCCTGGGTAATCTCAAGCGCTGTCTGATGGTGAATCGTGTCAGGGTGAAGGGAACCGATCATCAGCTTGTTCTGGTTAATCTGCATCTGGAGGCGTATGACAGCGGAGAGGGAAAGGCCGCGCAGACTCGCGCACTGAAAAAAGTCCTGGATCAGGAATTCAAGAAGGGCAATTATGTGGTCGCGGCAGGAGACTTTAACCAGACATTTTCCAATGTGGACAGCAGCATGTATCCGGAGCTGAAAGGCACATGGCATGCCGGCGCGCTTTCGGTGAAATCGTTTGGGAAGAACTGGCGCTTCCTGATGGATACCAATGTCCCGACCTGCCGGTCACTGGATAAACCGCTGAAAGGGCATACTGACGGAAACTTCCAGTACTATATGATTGACGGGTTTATCGTATCGCCGAATATCAAAGTAATCAGCACGGAAACACAGGATTTGGGATTCCGCAATTCTGACCATAATCCGGTGCTGCTGCAGTTTGCGCTGAAATAGGCGCCTTTCAGAGAAGGTAAAAGACGGAAAATAAAAACGGGCTGCCGTGTGTGGACGATCTTTTCTGGAGATTGCTGTCCAGGCGCGGAAGCCTGTTTTCTTTATTTCTGCATATTTTTCTGTTCACGTTCCAGATCAGCAAAGAACTGTTCGTAGTAATCGTCTTCGCCGTCGAGCATCGGGGAATTTTCTCCGCCGCCGTTGACGGAACGCTTCATCTGTGCGTACATGGCTTCTCCTGCCGTCAGAACATCCATCTCATATAACTCATATCCGAGACTTCTCGCATAGGCGCAGAATGCGCTCAGGGGTTCTTTATCGTTTCTGGTTTCCATAAGGTGCTGGAAGACATCCGGATCCTTCAGCGCCTGCGCGCGCAGATCCGCCAGCATTGTTCCTACATCCATGACAATCTCCTTTTCCCGCGCTGAGAGGCGGTTTCTGTATTTTCGGTCCGGAAAAACACAGAAACGCGGCAGCGCGTCTTTTGTTTCTGACTGATATTGTAAACCTTTCTCGTTAAAATGGAAAGAGAGCGGATTTTCTGTGAAAGCTGTGTGGAATGCAGGCGCCTGAATTGAATGGCGGTTTCTGCCGTGGTAAAATTATCTGTATGAGAAGAAAAAATAGGAGCGATCGCCGTTATAACACGGCTGATCTACGAAATGAACGTTACAGTCCGGAGATCATCCGTGAATATGAGGACCCGGAATATGCGAAACAGGCGGAAAAATACGAGCGCAGGGCACGCAGGAGAGACGCGCGCAGGCGCGGTATTTCCGGCGAACGCCTGAACCGGAATCAGAAACGGGGATGGAAGGCAGAGCAGGAATATCTGCGTTCGCAGGGCAGACGGAACCAATCAAAAGCCGGATTTGAGAGATGGGAAGACGATGTGTTTTCCGATGGCGCGCACGGCAGCAGACGCCCGCGTCGCCGCCTGCGTGTTTCAGTGCTGATTCGGAACATTTTTATTCTGCTTCTGATTCTTGCCATGCTTCTGATCGCGTTCCTCTGGAGCATGACGGGGAATTTTGAGAAGCAGGATACCAGCAATGTGAACTGGGGAATCAGCCAGGCTGCTGCAGAAGGTTTGAAGGGCTACCGGAACATTGCGATTCTCGGATCAGATGCCCGAAAAGGCGAGGGTTACGACGGGAGCAGGACGGATGCGATTATTATTCTCAGCATCCGGAAGAAGGACGGACGCATCCGCCTGATTTCTGTTATGCGAGATTCTTATCTGAAACTTGCGCTTCCGAGCGGCGCTCTGACGTTGGATAAGATTACGCACGCACATGCATACGGCGGAGGAGCAGATACCTGCGCTGCGCTGAACCGCAGCCTGGACCTCAACATCCAGGAATATGTGATCTTCAACTGGAAAGCTGTCGCGGACACCGTGGACGCGCTGGGCGGCGTGACCGTGAATGTCCGTCATAATGAACTGCGCGACCTGAACCATTACGGGCATGAGACTGCTGTCAACGTCGGCGGCCATTACACCAGGATTTTGCATTCAGGAAGACAGCGCCTGGACGGCGTTCAGGCCGCGACATACTGCAGAATCCGCAAGACTTCCGGCGGCGATACCGGCCGCGCGCGGAGATATAAGACGATTGTTGCAGCTGTTATCAAAGAAGCGATGCTATCGCCGATCGGCATTCAGAAGATGTCAAAGAATGTGCTTCCGGAAATCCGGACCAACATGAGCAGAGTCGGCATGATGACCGCGGTTCTCGGCGCCCCGGGATATGATATGGAAAAAAGCGTTGCATGGCCGAAGAGTTATTACGGCGGCATTTTAAACGGTGTCTGGTATGCCGTTCCGACGACACTGAGCGCCAATGTCACCTGGCTGCATGAAAAAGCGTTCGGGCAGAGCAACTATATTCCGTCGGGAGATTGTTCCCAGATCAGTTCAGAAATTGTGGGGCGAACGGGAATTGCAACCGGCAACAATTGATGTGTGTGTAGTTTAACAAACAGGTGTATAAAGATATTGTTGAATACATATAAACAGGCCATCAAACATGCTTTTAAAACATTGTATTTACGCATACAGGATGGCAATTGCGCATTAAATTGCGAATCTTGCACGTCGCATTTTGTCCGCCCGCGGCGGCGTCCGCATACGATCAGGCGTGTCCGGGAAGGAAAAGAGAATTTACAGGAGAACAGCAATGGCAGATATGGATAAACAGGAGAGCATCGCGATCAGAGAAAAAGCGCGCAAAGCCGTAGAGCAGTACGATCTCGGAGATCTCTGCCGGTATTGTGAAGGCGAAATCGATGAAGCAGACGTTGATCGTGAGATGAATAAGATCGTCAAACTGGTTGTACAGGATTATGAAAAAGGCCGCGACATCGACCACATGAATGTCTATGAGCAGCCGAACCAGGATGTGGTTATCGACATCTTTCAGAAACTGATGGTGATCCTCTACCCGGCATACTATAACGATGGAACGTACAGAACCAGGAGCATGAGCAGCAAGGTAGAGGTGCTGATCGATGATGTCATGTATCACCTGCGCAAGCAGATTGAAGTGGCGCTGCTGTATGATGAGCACTTCAAGGGCGCATCCAAGGCCGTCCGCAAAAAGGCGGCGCAGCAGATCTGTCTGGAGTTCTTCCGCCAGATCCCGAAGATCAGGGAGTATCTGGATACAGACCTTCAGGCAACATACGACGGCGACCCGGCGGCAAACAACAAGGACGAGATCATCCTTGCCTACCCTGGACTTTTTGCCACCACCGCGTATCGCATCGCGCATGAACTGTTCCTTCTGAACGTTCCTCTGCTTCCGCGCATGATCACGGAATACGCGCACCGCGAAACAGGCGTTGACATTCACCCGGGCGCAACCATCGGAAAATACTTCTTTATCGACCACGCCACTGGAATTGTTGTCGGCTCTACATCGATTATCGGCAGCCATGTCAAGGTATACCAGGGCGTAACCATCGGCGCGCTCTCCACACGCGCAGGCCATAAGCTGCACGGCACCAAGCGCCATCCGACCATCGAGGATAACGTCACACTTTACTCCGGCGCGTCCATCCTGGGCGGCGACACCGTCATCGGAGAAGGATCCATCGTCGGCGGAAACGCGTTCGTCACGCAGTCCATTGCGCCGCACACCCGTGTGTACGTCAAGACAGAAGAGCTGGTCGCTATTGACAGCGGTGAGTCCTCCGGCGGAGCAGAGAAAGCCCCGTCCGCAGAAGACGCAAAAACCCTGTCGCCGAGCGATGCATGGTTTTATGTGATTTAGGATGTAAGAAGAATTGGATATTCACTGTCAGGAACAGAGGCCGGCGGCTGATGCAGCACGTTCGGCCTCTTGCCTGTGTGATTTGACAAAAAGCACATAGAAAGGGGAAACATGAGCTGTCAGCTGGCAATTTTTGATTTAGACGGAACCATATTAAATACACTGGACGACCTGACCAACGCGGTAAATTACGCGATGGAACAGTGCGGACTGCGGACACTGGACAGAATGACTGTCCGTGAATATCTCGGGAACGGAATGAAGTATCTGATCCACCATTCTGTACCGGAGGGAACAGCAGAAGACGTAGAAGAGCGTGCCTTTCAGCTGTTCTGTTCCTATTACGCGGATCACTGCTCTGTAAATACGCGGCCGTACGACGGGATCTTTCAGCTGATGGACGATCTCCACGAGAACGAGTGCAGGACGGCGGTTGTTTCCAATAAAGGCGATTTTGCGGTTCAGACGCTGATTCAGCAGTATTTTCCGGACTGCTTCTCTATCGCGGTAGGCGAACGCGAAAAAGACGGCATCCGCAGAAAACCGGCGCCGGACACCGTCAATGCTGTACTCCGGGAACTGCACGTCGACCGTGAAAACGCCGTCTATATCGGTGATTCTGAAGTCGATCTGGCAACTGCCGATAACGCGCATATGCGCCACATTCTGGTCACATGGGGATTCCGGGACCGCTCCTTCCTGATTGAAAAGGGAGGCAAAAACATCGTCGACACGATGGAAGAACTGGAAGATGCGATTCTGAACGGGTGAATTTGACGAACCTGCAGAGAATTTGATAAGATAGAACAAAAGACAGAATTATTTCCTGCGACGGACAGTTTTTAGCGCGGTCTGCCACGGGATTTTCTGTTCTTTATGTGGTTTTTGCGGCTTTTGAGCCGTTTTACGTATATCAGCGGGAGAGAATAGAATGAATATGAATTACAAAAAGTATTTACAGTTTGTCATCCCTTCCGTGCTGTCTATGGCATTGGCGGGTGTGTATTCCATAGTTGACGGATTCTTTGTGGGGCACAGTGTCGGCGACCTGGGCCTGTCGACGATTAATGTGGCGTACCCGGTAGAAGCATTTGTGCAGGCTCTGGGAACAGGGATCGGCATGGGAGGCGCCGTGCATTATATGATCTTTCACGCGTCCGGCGATGAAGAGGAGGCCGGAATACATATTAAATGCATGTCCTGGCTGCTGCTCTTTACCAGCTTGGCTGCCACAGTCCTGCTTCTCGTATGGGTAACACCGCTGCTGTCACTTCTCGGCGCGCGCGGAGATATGATTCCTATGGGAAAGACATACCTTCAGGTCATCATCGGCGGATCCATCCTGCAGATTTTCGGAACTGGCGTCGTGCCGATGATCCGGAACTACGGCGGCGCCGGATACGCCATGGGCGCTATGCTCAGCGGTTTCGGCACCAATATTGTACTTGACTATCTGATGGTCTGGGTTTTGGACTGGGGCGTATTCGGCGCCGGTTTGGCGACAATCCTGGGAGAAGGCGTAACTGCCGTCGCCGGTTTACTGTACCTGTTCAGAAAAAAATCACCGCTGTTCAGGATTCCGCACCGCCAGGTCGCCGCGTCCGTCCGCCGTATCCTGGGCACTGGAATTGCGCCGTTCGGCTTGACCTTCTCGCCGATCCTGTCCCTGATCGTGATGAACCGTATTTCTATGATATACGGAGGGGAATCTGCTGTTGCCGTATACGCCTGCGTGGCCTACGCAACTTCGATTGTATATCTGGTTCTGCAGGGCGTCGGCGACGGAAGCCAGCCGCTGATCAGCAGAGCCTACGGTTCAGATAACCGCAGTTCCATGCGCAGCCTGAAAAAACAGTCCTATGCCACTGCAGGAATCCTGGCTCTGCTGAGCATTCTTGTGTTCATGCTGATCCGCAGCGACATCGGCCGCATGTTCGGAGCCTCTGCTTCCGTCAATCAGACTGCATCAGAGATTACACCGATTTTCTGCATCGGATTCCTGTTCGTCGCATTCGTCCGCGTAACCTCCTCCGTGTTCTACGCCACGAGCGAAAACATGAAATCCTATCTCCTGGTTTACGCAGAACCGGTTTTTCTGCTGATCCTGTCCCTGTTCGTCCCGCAACTCGCCGGCCTGTCCGGCGTCTGGTGGAGCTACTGCGGCGCCCAGATCCTTTCCGGCGCCGCCGCAGCTCTGCTGCTTCTTCTGGAGCGCCTCCGCAGACAGCGTTAACGGTTTGCGGAGGCCTCCGTCCATTCAGATCGTCAGCTGGAACAGTGGCGGTCAAAGAAATTAATAAAACTCTCTTGACATCACTGTATTAATGCATTAATATAGTGACTGTACCAAGGCAGTAATACAATAATACAGTAGGGACGGGTCGGCCGGGCATGGGACACGAGACATATCAAGCGAGTCAAACGTGTCAGGAGTGACGCAGCGGTCCGCTGCATGGAGATAACGAGAAGGGAGGAGCGGTGCATGGCATGGGAATTTAAAGACGGGATTCCGATGTACCGGCAGATTATACGGATATTTGAGCGAAGAATCGCGTCGGGTGAATATAAGCTGGAGGAAAAGATACCGTCGGTCAGGGACTTAGCGCTGGAAGCGGGGGTGAACCCGAATACGATGCAGCGTGCGCTGTCGGAACTGGAGGCGGAAGGCCTGGTTCATACGGAGCGCACAAACGGACGGTTTGTGACGGGTGAACGGGAACGGCTGGAAGCGCTGAGAAAAAGGCTGAGTGAGGAATGTATACGGAGATTCTTCAGGGAACTGACGGAAATCGGCATGAGCCGTCTGGAGATTATTGAGGCGGTGCGCAGTTGGAATGAAAGCGAGGAGGAATAGTCATATGGCATCTGTATTGGAGTGCAGGGGACTGACAAAGGCATATAGAGGGAAACAGGCCCTGGATCATATTAATTTAAAGCTGAATGCCGGGCAGATTGTCGGGCTGCTCGGGCCGAATGGAAGCGGAAAGACGACGCTGATCAAGCTGTCGACAGGGCTTCTGAAGCCATCGGATGGTGAGATTCTGATCGGCGGACTGAAACCGGGAAAGGTGACGAAGGCGCATGTGGCGTATCTTCCGGATAAGGATTTTCTTCCTCCTTACATGACCACCGAACAGCTTCTGAATATGTATCAGGACTTCTATAAGGATTTCAATCGTTCCAAGGCGCTGGCGATGATTTCCAATCTGGGTCTGAACCGGAAGCAGAAGATGAAGGAGATGTCGAAGGGAACCAGGGAGAAGCTGCAGCTCATTCTGACGATGAGCCGGGAGGCTGCGGTGTATCTGCTGGATGAACCGATTGCCGGTGTGGATCCGGCGGCCAGAGACTATATTCTGCGGACGATTCTCAGCAACTACAGCGAGAAGGCGCTGGTGGTTATTTCCACACATTTGATCGCGGATGTCGAAGCGATTCTGGATGACATCGTGTTCCTGAAAAACGGACAGGTCGTCTTGCATCAGCAGGCGGACGATCTTCGTGAGGAAACCGGAAAGAGTGTGGATCATGTGTTCAGGGAGGTATTTAAATGTTAGGCAAGCTTTTTAAATATGATTTTAAATCAACCGGCCGGATTTTGGGACCGCTTTACTGTGCACTGCTCGGCGCGGCTCTGTTTCTGGGGTTTTCAGTCAGACCGATGATGAGTGACAGTATGAGATGGGGTTCTTATGCGCTGACCACTGTCGGCAGCGTACTGTATGGATTCCTTATGGCAGCGGTTATTATTGTCACGCTGATTCTAGTCCTCTACAGCGGATTCTATAAATCTCTGCTCGGCAGTGAAGGATACCTGCGTTTCAGTCTTCCAGTCAGCACCGGACAGCAGCTGGCGTCCAAGACGGTTAACGCCATGATCTGGTTCCTTCTGGCAGGCATCGCAGTACTGGCTTCCTTCATCTTTTTCAGCGTTCCGGCATTCAGCTATACGGAGCTGCACGATGGGTTCGTAAGTCTGTTTAACAGCTCGCTCAATACCGCGCAGGTCAGAAGAGAACTTGCTGTGTTCGGCGGACAGATTCTGCTGGTTATGATCGCCGGCGGGGTATCCTTTGTCCTGAAGGTCTTTGCTTCCATTACGATCGGAAATGAGTGGAACGCGCACCCGATTTTCGGGGCTGTACTGGTATACATCGGGATCAGCATCGTGGAGGCGCTGATTTCCAGCATTTTACCATATCACATGAGAGCGATCAATTTTACTAATGCGCAGACGGTCAGTGCAATGCACGCCATTCTCTGGGGCACTCTGGCGGTTTCTGCAGTTACGGCGGCGATTTTCTACTCTATTACCTGGTATATGCTCGATCGCAGACTGAACCTGCAGTAACGTATTATTATCGGTGTCTCCCGTCCACAGGAACCGGACGGGAGATTTTGTATGCGAGTGCGGTCGGGCAATCGGACGGTTTCCGGAGGCACGTTCTGTCCATAAGCCGGATTTTATTTATACAGGAAAACAGGCCGATGCATCAGCATGTTCTGCTTAATGCGTCAGCCTGTTTTTATACGTTCAGGTTCTTGTGATTTCCGGTTCAGACCGGTTATTCAACCGGTTTAGTGTGCCAGATGTTCTCCGCGTATTCCCGGATGCTGCGGTCTGCGGCGAAGCGGGAAGCTTTAGCAATGTTGATGATGGACATGTGTGCCCAGCGTTTTTTATCCTCGTACGCGTCCTGAATCTGTTTATGCACGCGGCAGTAGTCGTGGAAGTCTGCGAGGCACATGTACGGATCGGCAATGCTGTAGGTCTTCTGGAGCAGGTACTGCTTCAGGTTGTTGAAGCTGGTGCCTGCAAATCCGGTGCCAAGTGCGTCGACTGCATTTTTGATGACCGGATCGTTCTCGTACAGTCTGCGGGAGTCGTAGGTGCGCAGGTTGTCCTGTACTTCTTCTGCATTCTGACCGAAGATAAAGATGTTATCGTCTCCGACGGCCTCATGCATCTCGACGTTCGCTCCGTCCATGGTTCCGATTGTGACAGCGCCGTTGATCATCATCTTCATGTTTCCGGTGCCGCTGGCTTCTTTTCCGGCCAGGGAGATCTGTTCGGAGATATCGGTTGCCGGCATCAGGTGCTCGGCCATGGATACGGAGTAATTCTCGAGGAACATCACGCGCATCTTTGAACGGATTTTCGGGTCCTTCTCGATTTCCTCACCGATCTTGCAGATCAGCTGGATGATGGATTTTGCCAGATAATAGTTCGGCGCAGTCTTGGCGGCGAACAGGTAGGTCTCCGGACGCATATCCAGATTCGGGTTTTCTTTCAGCTGCTGGTATCTGGAAATGATGCGCAGGGCGTTCAGCAGCTGGCGCTTATACTCATGCAGACGCTTTGCCTGAACGATGAAGAGGGAATCCGGATCCGGCGCGATGCCGGTGTTCTTTTTGATCAGATTGGACATTCTGACCTTGTTTTCTCTCTTGATCGTCAGCACTTTGTCGGCGACAGCGGCGTCATCGGCAAAGTCAGCGAACTTGTCGAGCAGGTCGGCGTTCTTTCTGTAATCCGGTCCGATGCAGGAATCGATCAGAGACGCGAGTTCCGGGTTGGACTGGCACAGCCAGCGGCGGTAGGCGATGCCGTTGGTGACATTGGTGAATTTTTCCGGCGCTGCGAGGTAGAAATCGTGGAACAGATCGTCTTTCAGAATTTCTGAATGCAGCGCGGATACGCCGTTGACGGACTGTGAGCCGAGAACGCTGAGGTTTGCCATGCGTACCTGCCCCTGGCCGATCGGCGCCATCCAGTTGATTTTTCCTTCGTCGCCCGGGAAGATCGTTTCCATCTCTTCACGGAAGCGGCGGTCAATTTCTTTCAGAATGCTGTAGATGCGCGGCATCATGACGCGGACGATCTGCTCGCCCCATTTTTCCAGGGCTTCTGCGAGGACGGTGTGGTTGGTATAGGAAACGGCGTGTGAAACCTGTTCCCAGGCCTCGTCCCACTCGTATCCGTATTCATCCATGAAGATGCGCATCAGCTCCGGAATCGTGAGTGCCGGGTGGGTGTCGTTGATATGGATGGCCACTTTATCGGCAAAGTTGTCCAGTGTCCCGTAATCTCTGAAATGATTGCGGACGATGTTCTGGCAGGACGCGGAAACCATGAAGTACTGCTGCTTCAGACGGAGTTCCTTTCCTTCTTCGACGTTGTCCGCCGGATACAGGACTTTGGAAATCAGATGCGCGCGGTTCTCTTTCTGCGCAGCGCGGCTGAAGTCTCCGTTGTTGAAGGAAGCCATGTCAAAGTCATTGGAGGACTCGCTCTTCCATAATCTCAGTTTATCGACAACGCGCGAGTTGGCGCCGGAAATCAGCATGTCGTATGGAACGGCATCGACGACTTCTGCGTTATTGACCTCGCATTTCAGGCCTTCATCGGTCCAGTATTCATGATAGTCTCCGTAGAAGCTGACTTTGAAGCTGTCTTCATCGCGGCGGTTCAGCCAGACGTAGCCGCCCGGAAGCCAGTTGTCCGGAAGTTCCGCCTGCCAGCCGTCGACGATTTTTTGTTTGAAGAGGCCGTACTCATAACGGATGGAGAATCCGACGGCGTCATATCCCTGGGAAGCCAGCGCGTCCATGTAGCAGGCTGCGAGACGTCCGAGTCCGCCGTTTCCAAGGCCGGCATCCGGTTCGCAGTCGTACAGGTCCTGCAGCGTCAGTCCGCGCTCCTTCAGAATTTCTGCGGCCAGATCAGTCTCGTCCAGGTTGTACAGATTATTCTTCAGCGATTGTCCCATTAAGAATTCCATACTGATGTAGTATATCTTTTTGGTGTCCGCTTTTGTTTTTTCGGTTTTTCTCCGCGCCTTTTCAAATTCAAAACGGCGGCGTTTCAGCTGTTTGTTGATCAGTGTCGCGATGGCCTTATACAGGGTGTCGACCGGCGCGCTTTCAAAATCAGTGTGGAATCCGAGTTCCAGCAGCTCGTCGAGTTCGGCGCGGAAGGTTTCTTTTGAAATGCTGTAAGCGGCGGCGTTCTTCCAGGTTTTTTCCGGGGCGAACGCCGTTTTGGAGGCTGCGGCAGGCGCGGCTGTCTTTGCAGGTGTCTGCGAGGATGAAGTCTTTGCCGCAGCGCGGACTTCAGGTTTTTCTGTTGTCTCTTTTCGGTTCATGGATTTTATCGTTGTGTTGGTGGATGTTCTCATGTTTTCAATCCCTTTCTATATACTCGTATATCTGCGCGGACGGCGCGGATGTACGGCTGCATGATGGCAGAGGCATCGGCCTCTTGCGTGAACCCCTTTTGAAACAGCTGCTTTTTGTCAGAAACAGAACTACCAGCGGGCCGCCTCGGTGTAAAGGTCTCTGTAGGCCTGTGCAGAGCGCTGCCAGCTGAAATCGAGCTCCAGATCGTGCGCGACGAGTTTCTGCCAGTTTTCCCGATCGTACCAGCGGTCAATCGCGTTCTGGACGGCGCTGCGGAAGTGGCCGGCATTGAAATCGTCAAAGACAAATCCGTTGCCGTCGCCGAGGGTGCAGTCCTGGATGGAGTCGTTCAGTCCGCCTGTTCTTCTGACCACAGGGATATCTCCGTACAGGCAGCCGATCATCTGCGACAGGCCGCACGGCTCGCTTCTGGACGGCATCAGCAGGATGTCGCCGGCAGCATACAGCTTGTGGGAAAGATCGCGGTCAAACTGAATCAGTGCGCGCACCTGATCCGGGTGGCGGTGCTGAAGTTCGCGGAACCATTCTTCGTAGCCGTGTTCGCCGGTGCCGAGCGCCAGGAACTGTGCTTCACTGTGCCAGAGCACGTCGTCCAGCGTCTGGGTGATCAGGTCGATGCCCTTGGCCGGAACCAGGCGGCTGATCAGCGTGATGACTGGAACATCCTTAACCGGAAGGCCGTAATCCTGCTGCAGCTGGTGTTTGCAGGCCTGCTTGCCGGAAAGGCTGGATGCGTTGTAGTTTGCCGGCAGAATCGGATCGATGGACGGGTCGTAGACGCAGGTGTCGATGCCGTTCAGGATGCCGCGCAGTTTAAACGCGTTGCGGCGGATGATCGGATCCAGGCCGAAGGAGAAGAACGGATCTTTCAGCTCCTGCGCATAGGTCGGGCTGACCGTGCTGACGATGTTGGCCGTTTCGATCGCGCCTTTCATCAGGTTTGCGTCGCCCATGTACTCCACCAGATGGTCCGCGCCTTCCGGAAGGCCGAGAACATCGCGGATGACTTCTGTGCCGTATCTTCCCTGATACTCCACATTGTGGATCGAGAAAATCGTACGCACATTTCTGTGGTAGATCGTATCCTGGTAGATCGGAACAAGCGCGCTCTGCCAGTCGTTGGCGTGCAGGATCTGCGGATCAAATCCGATGATCGGAAGCGCTTCAAACACCGCGCGGGAGAAGAAGGCGAACCGCTCGCAGTCATCGTAATATCCGTAAAGCCCCTCGCGCTTGAAATACTCTTCATTATCGATGAAATAGTAGGTCACGCCGTCCTTTTCCAGGCGGAACACGCCCATGTACTTGGATCTCCAGGCGACCGGGATGAACTTGTTCCCGAGGTATTCCATCTGGCTGCGCCACTGGCAGCCGATTGCTCCGTAGAGCGGCATGATGACGCGGCAGTCGATGTCATCGTGTTCTGCGAGTTTCTTCGGAAGCGATCCGGCGACTTCGCCGAGCCCGCCGCTGGATGCGAACGGGACACATTCAGGTGTGACAAAGAGCACACGGACCGCGTCCGGACGCTTTTTCGGGCGGTCCGCATCGCAAGAGGCCGATGCCTTGACTGGCTTGCCGGCTTCTTCACGAATCGCTGGCTTAGGGGCTTCCTCACGAACAGCTGGCTTGGCAGGCTCCTCATGGAGAACTGGTTTTGCCGGTTCCTCGCGGACGGCCGGCTTGCCCGGCGTTTCAGGCAAGACCGGTTTGGCAGGCTCCGCATAGACGTGGAGCGGCTGCGGCGGCTCGGAAGCCTTGATAAATTTTGTTTCCGGTGTTTCCTGTGATTCTGCGTGGATACAGATTGGGCGCTGCGGTTCGGTGACCTTTACTGCAGTGCGTTTCTCTGCAGCGGCAGCAGGCTGTTTTGCTTTTGCAGAAGCTGTATTTTTTGGCGCGGCAGTGCGGGCAGCAGATGATTTGCTGCGCGTACTCGTTTTTGCCTTGCGTTCCGCGGCGGATTTTGCTGAAGATGCTGTTTTTCTCGCCGCGGATTTCTTTTTGGCGGCGGATGCAGCAGATTTACGACTCTTAGAAGGCGCTTTTACTGGTGTTCCTGCGGCGGAAGTGCGGGCTGATGCCGTGCTGCGGGAAGCATCGGTTTTCCGGGAAGCAGCCCGGGCTGATTTATTAGACATGCGATCATCTCTCCCATACAGATTTTTCTTCGTGCATAATTATGCACAGTGGTGATTTTGTTTACGCCAGACAATGATCTGACGCGGCAGAGGATTATTTTTTGTTGCTGTAAGAGAAAAATCCTCCTTTATAATTGTAGTAAGTATATCATATTCTTGAATGTCCGTCTATGTTAGGCTATAATCAGAAATAGGATATAAATTCTGAAAATGTCAGGGAAACACACGGTTCAGCGGTGTTAGGAGGAATGGAATGGGAGTGAATCAGAGCGATGTTTCATATCAGCGGTACCTGTATCATCAGGGACGGAATTATCGCAGCTATGAGTTCTTAGGAGCGCATCCAGCAAGCAGTCCGGACGATGGTATCTGGTTCCGGGTCTGGGCGCCGCGCGCAGAAAAGATTGCCGTTGTCGGAGATTTTAATGACTGGGATCCGGAGGCGGATATGCTGCAGCCGATGGCGGATGATCCGAGCATCTGGGAGATTCTGTGCAAGAATGCCAGAATCGGAGATCTGTATAAGTATGTGGTGACGTCTGACCGCGGAGAAGCGGTCTATAAGGCGGATCCGTACGCGTTTGAAAGCGAGAAGGGAACGATCGATGACGGCCATCTGATGGCTTCCCGGATCAGCGGACTTGCAGAAGATTTTCAGTGGGAGGATCAGGAATGGCTGGACCACAGAGATCACGAAAATCATTATGAGTCTCCGATGAATATTTATGAGCTGCACCTCGGCTCCTGGAAACACAATCCTGACGGCAGCGTGATGAATTACCGCAAGATTGCACAGGAGCTGATTCCTTATGTGGAGAGGATGGGATACACACATATAGAGCTGCTTCCTGTCATGGAATATCCGTATGAGGGATCCTGGGGGTATCAGATCACCGGATATTACAGCGTCACATCCCGGTACGGCACACCGGAAGATTTTAAGTATTTTATGAATTATGCGCATCGTCACGGAATCGGCGTGATCCTGGACTGGGTCCCGGCGCATTTCCCAAAGGATCAGCACGGACTGATCGAGTTTGACGGTCATCCGCTCTATGAGGACAGCGATCCGCTGCGCATGGAGCATAAGGGATGGGGTACGAGAGCGTTTGATTTTGGGCGTCCGGAAGTTCTGAGCTTCCTGATTTCCAATGCGTTCTTCTACTGCGATGAGTATCATGCAGACGGTCTGCGCGTGGACGCAGTAGCCGCAATGCTGTATCTGGATTACGACCGTGAACCGGGTGAATGGAGACCAAATAAGGACGGCGGAAACAGGAATTATGAGGCGATTCATTTTCTGCAGGAAATGAACAGAGATGTTCTGACTAATTATCCGGGTGTGATCACCATTGCAGAAGAATCGACGGCATGGCCGAATGTGACCAAACCGCCGCGCGACGGAGGTCTCGGATTTAACTTTAAATGGAACATGGGATGGATGAACGATACTCTGTCCTACTTTTCCACAGACCCGATCTACCGCGCGGGGATTCATAACAAGCTGACGTTCTCCATCACTTATGCCTACAGTGAGAACTATATTCTGCCGATCTCTCACGATGAGGTCGTTCACGGGAAATGCTCGCTCTTAAACAAGATGCCGGGTGAATACGATGAGAAATTTGACGGACTCCGGTCGTTCTATGTCTACATGATGACGCATCCGGGTAAAAAGCTTGTCTTTATGGGGCAGGAAATCGCGCAGTTTATTGAATGGGACGAGAAGAAAGAACTGGACTGGATGCTGCTGGACTATGAGAAGCATCATAAGATGCAGACTTTTGTCCGGGAGCTGAACCGCTATTATCTGGACACTCCGGCTATGTGGAAGAGAGATGACTCATTCGACGGATTTATCTGGATCGATGCTGACAACGCGCCGGACAACGTCTTTACCTATATGCGGACAGATGGAAAGACTACCGCGGTAGTCGCTCTGAACCTGTCCGGACGGGAGTTCCCGGTTTATGACATCGGCGTCCCAAAGGCGGCCTGCGCGCTGCCGAAGATCGATTCCGACATGATCCGGTTTGGCGGAACAGGAAGCCGCAGAAAGCGCAGCTACCCAGTCAAGAAGGGTGCGTGCAACGGATATGACCAGCACATCACCTTGTCTCTTCCGGCAAGAAGCGGAATCATTCTGGAGCTTTCCGATGAGAAACCTGCTGCAAAGCACAGAAAGCCGGCGGCAAAGAATAAGACTGCCAAGGCAGTCAAGAAGGCCGGCAAAGCATCTGTGACCAAGGGCGCTGAAAAGAAAGACGGTGCTCGCCGGAAGAGCAGTTCTGAAGCCGGAAAGAAAACGGCTGCGAAGAAGAGCAAATAATATCAGTTACAGCGATCAGGATGAAAGAACAGAGAGAAAGAGGTTATGGTTATGCTTAAAAGAAAAAAATGCCTGGCGATGCTCCTCGCAGGAGGGCAGGGCAGCCGGCTGATGCCGCTGACGGATGACATCGCAAAACCGGCTGTCCCGTTTGGCGCGCGCTACCGCATCATCGACTTTCCGCTGTCTAACTGCCTGAACTCAGGCATCGATACAGTAGGAGTTCTGACGCAGTATCGTCCGATGGAGCTGAATGATTATCTGGGAATGGGAGAGCCGTGGGATCTGAACCGCCGGTTCGGCGGACTCCACACGCTGCCGCCGTATCAGACAGGGCAGCGCTCAGACTGGTTTAAGGGGACAGCCAACGCTATTTATCAGCATATCGCGTTTATTAAGAGCTACAATCCGGAATACGTGCTGATCCTGTCCGGCGATCATATTTACAAGATGAATTATGATCTGATGCTGGACGAGCACATCCGCAACCATGCAGACTGTACAATCGCGGTCATCGATGTCGATCCGGATGAAGCGTCGCGTTTTGGAATTATGAATACGGATGAACGCGGACGGATTTTGGAATTTGAAGAGAAACCGGCGCATCCGAAAAGTACGCAGGCGTCCATGGGCGTTTACATTTTCTCTACTGACGTACTGATCAAGTATCTGCAGGAAGATGAAGCGGATCCGGACTCTTCCAATGACTTTGGAAAGGACATTATTCCAAAGATGCTGGCGGAGAACCGCAGGATGTTCGCGTATCTGTATAAGGGATACTGGAGAGATGTCGGAACGCTGGATTCCTACTGGTCGGCCAATATGGACGCGATCGGCATGGATCCGTCTCTGGACGAACGTCTGGTTCTGAATGATCCGGGCTGGAAAATTTACTACCGTCATCTTCTCAATGAGCCGCAGTTCCTTGGCGAGTCTGCGGATGTCACCACTTCTATTATGGGAAGCGGATGTGAGATCAACGGAAAGGTCGAGCACAGTGTGCTGTTTGATAACGTCTATGTGGAAGAGGGCGCGTACATCAAGGACAGCGTGATTCTGAGCGGCGCCAGAATACATGCCGGCGCCAGAGTGGAATACGCGATTGTCGCAGAAAATGTGGAAATCAGTGCATCCTGCGAGGTCGGGGGTTCTCAGACAGAGGGCGGCCTGACCGTAATCGCGCGCGGAATTTCCATTCCGGCAGGTAAGAATGTGCAGCCGGGAGAAATCGTTACTGCAGACAAGATGAACCAGAAATAAAGGAGGCGGGGAAATGGACGCAGCAGGAATTATTTTAGCCGATACCGGTGCGGTTAATGTACCGGAGCTTATCAGAAAACGGACACTTGCGGCTATTCCGTTCGGAGCGCGTTACCGCTTGATCGATTTCGTTTTGTCGAATATGACGAACTCCGGAATCAGCAATGTCGGCATGGTGGCAAGAGAGAATTATCAGAGTCTGATGGTGCATACAGGATCGGGCGCAGTCTGGGACCTGGAGCGTAAGAGCGGAGGACTGGTGTTCCTTCCGCCGTTTTCCACGGAGCAGAATACGAACGGCCTGAAGAGGAGCCGGTTTAACGCATTGATGGAGAATGAATCCTACCTGAGAATGGTGCATAATAAATATGTCCTCATCACGAGCTGCATACCGGTCATGAATGTGGACTATAACAAGATGCTTCAGTTCCATGAAGCACATAACGCGCGCATGACAATTATGTATACCAACTATCCGATGAACGCGCAGGAGGATATCGCGAGAACCTGGATGGATGTAGACCGCGAGGGGCGCGTGTCCGGGATTGATGTGACCCGTCAGGGCAGACTCGGCGGACACTGTGCGGTAGGCGCATTCCTGATGGAGCGCGAGGATCTGCTGGATATTCTGGGCAGCTATGAGGGACAAAGGAATCTCAGCTTCCGCAAGGACGTGGTGCCGAAGCTGATCGAGCAAGGCGGCGTATGGGCATATGGGGTGGATGAGATTGCGCTGTACCTGGACACTCTTCCGGGATATCTGGCCAGCAGCCTGTCCCTGCTCCGTGCGGATGTACGTCAGGCTTTATTCCATTCTGAGAACGGACCGGTCATCACCAAGGTCAGCGACAGTGCGCCGACGCATTACGGACCGCATGCCAGCGTCGTCAATTCCCTGATCGCAGACGGCGCGGTCATCGAAGGAAATGTCAGCAATTCCATTATTTTCAGAGGCGTGCATATCGGAAAAGACGCGATTGTGAGCAACAGCGTAGTGATGCAGGATTCCACAGTATCAGACGGCGCGCGCCTGAACTATGCCGTGCTGGATAAGTCGGTCTATATCAATTCTGACCGTATTCTTTCCGGATATATCACGCATCCGTTCTTCTGTAAGCGAGACGACCGGATTTAGGAAAAGAGGAGTATGCCTGTGTTGAACACAGAAGGAAAAGTCATCTTTAACTCGAGAGATTTACAGTTTAAGAGTCCGACCGGCGCTGTGCCGGCGGGCTCTCGTGTTCGTTTTCAGATTCTGGCTGCGGACGATATCGCGCCGCAGGAGGCAAAGCTGGTGGTGGAATTTGATAAGAACCACAGCATTGCCGAGTACCCGATGAAGATGTCGGATACGCCTGCGGAAACGGATGCCTATAAGGTGTTCGAGGTTTCTGTGCGGATTTATGATACGGGACTGTACTGGTACCATTTCAGCGTCCGGACGGATGAGGGCTGGCTGCAGGCCGGAAAGAGCCCGCGCGGAAACCGCGCAGTGGTGACAGAAGCGCCGGCGTCCTGGCAGCAGACGGTTTACCACCGGAAATATCTGGCGCCGGAATGGCTGTACGGAGGGGTGTTCTACCATATCTTTGTCGACCGGTTTTGTCACAGCGGCGAATATCTGCCGATGGAAGGAAAAGTTATACGGAAAGACTGGGGCGGAACGCCGGAATACCGGCCAAACGCGCAGGGAAAAATCCTGAACAACGACTTTTTTGGCGGAAATCTGCGCGGAATCATAGAAAAACTGCCGTATCTGGAGCGTCTAGGGGTGACCTGTCTGTATCTCAGTCCGATTTTCAGTGCATACTCCAATCATAAGTATGATACTTCTGATTATATGAAAATTGATCCGATGTTCGGGACGGAGGGCGATTTCCGGGAACTGTGCGAACAGGCGCATAAACGCGGAATGCATGTGATTCTGGACGGAGTGTTTTCTCACACCGGGTCAGAATCGGTCTATTTTGACCGCTATGGGAAGTATGGGAACGGCGCGTGGAACCATCCGGATTCGCCGTACCGGAGCTGGTACTATTTCCATTCCGGCGAACGTTATGAAACCTGGTGGGGTATTGAAACACTGCCGAGAATCAATAAGGACGATCCCGGATGGATCCGGTTTATCTGCGGAGAAAACGGTGTGGCGCGGCGCTGGCTCCGTGCCGGCGCGGACGGCTGGAGGCTGGATGTCGCCGATGAGCTGCCGAATCATTTTCTGAAAACACTGGCGAGGGCGGTGAAAAAAGAAAAGCCGGATGCGCTGCTTCTCGGTGAGGTCTGGGAAGACGCGTCGAGCAAAATCTCCTACGATGAACGGAAGAACTACTTTGAAGGCGATAAGCTGGATTCCGTCATGAATTATCCATTCAGAAACGCGGTTATCGACTATATCATGAACGGGGACGCGTCTCTGATGCAGGATCGGATTGAGACGATTCTGGAGAATTATCCGCCGGAAGTTGTTCACTGCCTGATGAATATTCTGGGAACCCATGATACTGTCCGGATTCTGACGGCGCTGGGTGAAAATGACCTGCCGGAGCATGCAGGACGAGAGCAGAAGGCCGGATGGCGCATGGACGAGAAGCAGATGTCCCGCGCCCTGCGGAGGCTGAAAATGGCGGTCGTCATCAATATGACGCTGCCGGGCGTTCCGTGCGTATTTTATGGCGATGAGGCCGGTATGGAAGGATTTGAGGATCCGTTCTGCAGACGCTGCTATCCGTGGGGAGATGAGAATAAAGGCCTGCAGGCGTGGTACCGGAAGGTGATTGCCATCCGGCGCACGCACCGCGTTTATACATGCGGCCACTACAGAAGTGTTGCGGCATCCGGCGGAATGTATGCGTTTGAGCGGTACGGAGAACATGGCGAGACGCGGATGGTCACAGCAGCCAACTGCGGCGGCAGAGAAGAGATTCTGATCCTTGCCGGCGTTTGGAGAGATCTGCTTACGGGACTTCTGTTCCGGGATAATATTACGGTTTTTCCGGGGGAAGTTCTGCTTCTGGAAAACGTGAAAGAGGAGGGTGAAGACAGAATGGGATACAATGAGAATTACGATCGGTGGCTCGCGTCAGAAGAAGTGGATGCAGCGACCAAGAATGAGCTTCGGGGAATCGCGGACAATGAAGAGGAAATCCGCGAGAGGTTCACTTCTATGCTGAACTTTGGAACTGCCGGCCTGCGCGGCATTATGCGCGCCGGCCTGAACGGAATGAACGTCTATACCGTGCGTTATACGACGCAGGGCCTGGCTAATCTGATTAACACCTGCGGCGAGGACCTCGGAGGCGGAGTCGCAATTGCATATGATTCCCGCAACCACAGTCCGGAGTTTGCAAGAGAAGCGGCTTCTGTCCTGGCGGCCAACGGCATACCGGTCAGTCTCTTTGATGAGCTCCGGCCGACGCCGGAGCTGTCCTTTGCCATAAGGGAAACCGGATCAATCGCGGGCATCAATATTACCGCCAGCCACAATACAAAGGAATATAACGGCTATAAGGTGTACTGGGCGGACGGCGCGCAGCTGCCGCCGGAACACGCTGCGGAGATTTCCGCACAGCTGGAGAAGATCGATTTCTTCAGCGGAGTAAAGCGCATGGATTTTCAGAAAGCGCAGGACAGCGGCCTGATCCGCATGCTCGGAAAAGAGATGGACGAGAAATACCTGAGTGCTGTTCTGGAGCAGTCGGCTGCCGGAGAGTGGGTGAAGAAAGCTGCAGATTCGTTCGCGGTGGTGTACACGCCGTTCCACGGAAGCGGGTACCGGCTGGTTCCGGAGGTGCTGAAGAGAGACGGCCTGAAGCACATCATTACCGTTCCGGAGCAGATGGTCATAGATGGCGATTTTCCGACAGTAAAGTCTCCGAATCCAGAGTTCACAGAAGGATTCGCGATGGCCATTGAACGGGCAGAGAAAAATAATGTGGATCTGATTATCGGGACGGATCCGGACGGGGACCGCTGCGGAGTCTGTGTAAAGACGGATAACGGCTATCAGGCGCTGACCGGAAATCAGATCGGCGTTCTGCTTCTGGATTTCCTGATTGAAGCGCGCCGCGAGACGGGAACGCTTGCAGAGAACAGCGCGGTAGTGAAGAGCATCGTATCGACGTCCATGGCCAACAGAATCTGCGAGGTCAACCACATCAAGCTCTTTGAGACACTGACCGGATTCAAGTATATCGGAGAAAAGATCAAAGAGTTCCAGGCTTCCGGAGAATGGACGTACCTGTTCGGTTTTGAAGAGAGCAACGGCTATCTGGCAGGAACATATGCCCGTGATAAGGATGCGGTTGTCGCGTCGATGCTGGTGGCGGAGATGGCCTGCCGATATAAGGAGCAGAAGGGCATGAATCTGTATCAGGCGCTTCTGGCTCTGTATGAAAAGTATGGGTACTACAGGGAAGCTGTGAAATCTCATGTCATGGAAGGTCTGGACGGAAAAGAAAAAATGGACGCCCTGATGGCCGGACTCAGAGAAAGTGCGCTAGAAGAATTCGGCGGAATTCCGGTCGTCCGCATCCGCGATTATGAGACCGGCGTGACAGCCGATCTCAGAACCGGAAAGAACATGCCGACCGGACTTCCGGAAAGCAATGTTCTGTATTATGAGCTGGAGGACGGCAGCAGCGCTGTAATCCGGCCGTCCGGCACCGAACCAAAGGTAAAGCTGTACATTATGGTGCATGACGACAGCGAGGAGGCGGCAAAGAAAAAACTGGAGGCCGTCACATCCTCAGGCATGAAGCTGCTTCAGGGCTAATCCCTGATCTTACCGGACCGGAAGCCTGTCATAACGCTCGCACAGGCTGCGCATCGTTTCTGTCAGTCCGTTATTGCGCGCATTCTGAAACGCATCCCCGTCCAGCCGCCAGGCCCAGTTCCCGCCGACGGTGGACGGGGTGTTTATGCGTGCGTCTGAATCCAGATTCAGCCAGTCCTGCAGCGGAATGATGCAGGTGTCGGCGCGGCTTGCCATGGCTGTACGGATCAGGTGCGCAGAGATATTGTGGTTCAGGATCGCAGCGTTGGCATTTTTCTGATTGATTTCTCCAGGGAAAGTTTTCCGGAACCAGTCGTTGATGTAGTTGGCGGTAAAGCCGCGCTGCCAGACATCCAGTTTTTCATACCAGCCGCGCGTGGTGTCATTGTCATGCGTACCGGTGTAGACAACGCAGTTCGGTGTGTAATATTCCGGCAGATACTGGTTCTTGTAATCAAAATCAAACGCGAACTGCAAGACCTTCATGCCAGGAAAGCCGGTGTTTTCAATCAGCTTATGCACATCTTCTGTCAGGAACCCGAGATCCTCGGCGATGAAATTCTGCGGGCAGTGATTCTGCTGCAGATACTTAAAAAATGACATTCCCGGACCTTTTTCCCAGTGGCCGTCCAGTGCGGAGTCAGAATCCGCCGGAATGGCGTAATACGCCTGGAATCCGCGGAAATGATCGAGACGGACGATGTCGTACAGACGGAACTGATGACGGATGCGCATCAGCCACCAGTGATAGACCGCTTTCCGTCCGCTGTGCCACCGGTACAGTGGATTTCCCCAGAGCTGACCGTTCTTGGCAAACGCGTCCGGCGGACAGCCGGAAACGGAGGCGGCGTTTAATTCTTCATCATACTGAAATATTTCCGGATAAGCCCAGCTGTCCGCGCCTTCCATAGAGGTGTAGATCGGCATGTCGCCGATAATCTGGATTCCCTTCTCATGCGCGTAATCACGTACCGCGTCCCACTGCTTCATAAACTGATACTGGATCCATTTCAGGCAGGCAATCTGCTCCCGGTTATTATCCGTCTGTTCCTGAAGCGCCTCAGGCTCACGGAAACGCAGCGGATCCGGCCACTGCCTCCACGTTTTCTCCGGATACTCTTCCGCAATCACTGTAAACAGCGCGTAATCATCCAGCCAGAATGCCTGCTCCCTGCAGAAACTCTGGAATTCATCCTGTTTTTCGGGCGGCTGGTTTTTAAAGCGGAAATACGCTTTGTGAAGAAGCGGGGTGAGCTCCGCGCGCACGCCCGCATAATCCGCCGTATACGTCTGCTTCTGGCGTCCCTCATACTGCACATATTCCTGTTCCGTAATCCATCCCTGCTCATACAGCTGTTTCGGGTCCAGATAGCACAGACTTCCGGCAAAACAGGACACCGGCTGATAAGGAGAGTTTCCCTTTCCTTCCGGCCCCAGCGGGAGAATCTGCCAGTACTTCTGGCCGGACTCCGCCAGAAAATCAATAAATCTCTTTGCGTCATCCGAGAAATTTCCGATTCTTCCCTCCGATGGCAGTGAAAAAACAGGTAATAATATGCCGCTTGCTCTCATAGTTTTGCCGTCCTCCCTTGTGTGTATCTTTTGCCGCCAGCTGCGATTCCTTATATTTTACACCGCCTGCGCAGGATTTGACAAAGAAAACAGGGGCAAGATTTATGACACAACAGGGCCTGGCTGTGATACTATGAATACAGCAGAAAACTGTACACAGCGTACAATGTATGAATCATACATATGCTGTATGTCATAAAATGACCCAGAATATCCTGGCGTTACTGAGCAGAAGGGGGAAACGTGATGAATCTGACAATTGATTTAAAGAATTCTGGAATTCCGGAGGAAAAAATCGCAGAAAGAAGAGATGAGGCCCATCAGGTTCTGAAAAAGATCTGGTCGCAGGATCTTGATTTTACCGGGTGGGTGAAATGCCCGTCCGACCTGGATCCGGAAGAGCTGCAGAAAGTGAAAGACGCGGCGGACCGGATCCGGAAGACCAGTGATTATTTTCTGGTTCTGGGTGTCGGCGGATCCTTTATGGGCGCAAAAGCAGTCATTGATCTGCTGAAGCCGGAAGGCTGCCGGACAGAAGTGCTGTTTGCCGGATACCATTTCAGCGCCCGCTATATTCAGGAACTCCTGCAGAAAATTGAAGGAAAAGATCTGAGCATTTGCGTGATTTCCAAGTCCGGAACGACAACGGAAACCTTGTCCGCGTATGGAATTTTCAAAGAGTATATGCTGGAAAAATACGGAGAAGAGGAAACAGCGGCAAGAACGTATGTCATCACTGAACACCGTTCCAATTACCTGTTTGACGCGGCGACCGCTGAAGGATGTACGATCTTTGACCTTCCGCTGAATGTCGGCGGCAGATATTCCGTTCTGACTCCGGTCGGACTTCTTCCGATCGCAGCGGCGGGAATCGATATTGACGGCCTTCTGAAAGGCGCTGCAGAACTTGCGCATGAAGAGATGTTTGACGGCGACGGTCTGGATTACGCAATTCTGCGCCAGGCGATGTATGATTCTGGAAAAACTATTGAAGTGTTTGAGTTCTTTGATCCTTATGCGGCATATTTTGGCGAGTGGCTGAAGCAGCTGTTCGGCGAGAGTGAAGGAAAGGACGGAAAGGGACTCTTCCCGGCATCGCTGATCTTCTCCAGAGATCTGCACTCCATGGGTCAGTTCCTGCAGCAGGGCACGCCGTCTTTCTTTGAGACGTTCCTCCTGAATGAGCATCCGGCAGAAGATGTGGAAATCCCGGAAACAGCGATGAAACCGTTTGCGGGAAAAACCATTCAGCAGATCAATACCTGCGCTGAAAAGGGCGTGTATGATGCGCATGTCAAGGCGGGAATTCCGGCGATCCGCATCATGATCGATTACCTGAATCCGGAGCGCGTCGGCGAGCTGATCTTTTATTTTGAGGTTCAGTGCGCGGTATCCGCAATGCTGTCCGGTGTGGATCCGTTCAATCAGCCGGGGGTAGAAGCATATAAAAAAGAGATGCGCAGCTACATCGAGAAGCTGGATTAACGGCCGTTTCGTCCAGACAGAAAGCGGGACGCTGCCCTGAGCATGCCGCGCAGTCGTTGGAAAATCAATGTTGCGGCGTGTTATTCGTTATGATATAATGACAGATGCGTAAATTTTAAATAAGAACAGAGGTTATTCATGGAAATTAAAGATATTCAGCTCCGTGATCTATATAAGGATACGGACGCTTATGCAGATAAGGAAATCACAGTCCGCGGATGGGTTCGCCAGTGCCGCGGCTCCAATAAGTTCGCGTTCATCGCGCTGAACGACGGAAGCTTTTTCACTCCGGTGCAGATCGTTCTGGAAGCAGAGAAACTGGACAATTTTAAAGAAGTCTCCAACCTTTCCCTGTCCAGCGTCATCCGAGTAAGAGGAACGCTCGTCGTTACGCCGGACGCCAAGCAGCCGTTTGAAATCCACGCGAGCGAAGTTGTGGTTGAGGCTGTTTCTGATCCGGATTACCCGCTGCAGAATAAGCGCCATACAATGGAGTTCTTAAGAGAAATCGCGCACCTGCGTCCGAGAAGCAACACGTTTGCGGCCGTATTCCGCGTACGTTCTCTGCTGGCATATGCCATTCATCAGTTCTTCCAGGAGAGAGATTTTGTCTATGTGCACACTCCAATCATCACGGGAAGCGATGCAGAAGGCGCAGGCGAGATGTTCCAGCTGACTACGCTGGATCTCGATAATCCGCCGCGCACAGAGGACGGAAAGATTGACTACAGCCAGGATTTCTTCGGAAAAGAAACCAATCTTACAGTAAGCGGACAGCTGGAGGCGGAGATCTTTGCCATGGCATTCCGCAATGTCTACACCTTCGGGCCGACTTTCCGCGCTGAAGATTCCAATACGACGCGCCACGCGTCCGAGTTCTGGATGATTGAGCCGGAGATGGCGTTCGCCGACATTAACGACGCGATGGATACTGCTGAAGCAATGGTAAAATATATCCTTCAGTATGTCATCGACAACGCGCCGGAAGAAATGGCATTTTTCAATAAGTTCATCGATAAGGGCCTCCTGGACCGTCTGCATCACGTCATCGAGTCGCCGTTTGAGCGCGTCACTTATACCGATGCCGTTAAACTGCTGCAGGAATCCGGAGAGAAGTTCGATTATCCGGTGGAATGGGGCATTGATCTCCAGACGGAGCATGAACGCTACCTGACCGAACACATCTTCAAGAAGCCGGTTTTTGTCACGAACTATCCTAAGGATATCAAGGCATTCTACATGCGTCAAAATGAAGATGGCAAGACGGTAGCTGCGTTTGATATGCTGGTTCCGGGAATCGGTGAAATTATCGGCGGAAGCCAGAGAGAAGAGCGCTTTGACATTCTCCAGAAGAGAATTGATGAGCTCGGCATGGACATGAGCAGCTACTGGTGGTACATGGATCTCAGAAAATACGGTTCCGCGGTACATTCCGGATATGGACTCGGATTCGAGCGTATGGTCATGTATGCAACCGGCATGGGCAATATCCGCGACGTGCTGCCGTTCCCGAGAACGCCGAAACACGCGGAATTTTAACGCTGACAGGTGCCGGAGGGCATAACAGAAAAGAAAATCAGATACCCGTCATAAACGGAGAGGAACGGGCTTTATTCCGGCGGCGCCGCCGCATGGGGTTGATATAAAGTCACGGATGGATTGATGTTTGGGGCCGCGCAGAGGGCGAGAAATCGCAGGCGCGGCTCTTTTTTATTCCTTTCCGGGGGTGTTTTGTCTAAGTTCAATGTGAGAAAATAGAAAAATATTTAACGAAAATTTGAAAAAGGTAGATAAAAAGGTTCGAGGCGTATATAATAGGGGTGTGACAGAATTTTGACGTTCTGGCATGTGCGAGATGCGTTGCGGCAAATAAATTGACAGAATCATTTAAAAACACAGAAGACAGTGCCGAATCAGTATAGCGCGTGACAGGCGTATCAATAAAATAAATACTGCCGGATGGCGAAGAGGGCCGGACGGCTGAAAATGAGGAGGAAGTTTGTTATGATGAAAGGCTACACGAGTGAAAACATCCGTAATGTCGCTCTGCTTGGACATGGAGGCTGCGGTAAGACCACATTTCTGGAATCCGCACTGCATGCTTCAGGCGTTACCAAGAAATTAGGAAGCATTGAAGCCGGAAACACGGTTTCTGACTATGATAAGATGGAAATTGAGCGCGGATATTCCATCAACACGACGGTTGTTCCGGTAGAATGGAAAGAAAACAAGATCAATTTCATCGATACGCCGGGATATCCGGACTTTGTCGGTGAAGTAAACGCGGCTCTGCGTGCGGCGGACGCGGCTCTGATTCTGGTTGATGCCGGCGCAGGCGTGCAGGTGGGAACACAGCAGGCATGGAATAACTGCGAGCGTTATCATACTCCGCGTTTCATCGTCATTAATAAGAGAGATAAGGACGAGTTCGACTTCTATAAGACGTTTGATGAACTGAAAGAAGCGTTTGGAAGCAAGCTGATTCCGCTGAGCTGGCCGCTGTCCGCGGAAATCGACGACGATCTGAAAGAAGCCATCGCAAGTTCCGACGATGAACTGATGGAGAAATATTTTGAGGGTGAAGACTTTACGGATGAAGAGATCCGCCGCGGTCTTCTGGAAGGCATTTCTGCCGGCGAAATCGTACCGGTCTGCTCCTCCGCATTCAAGATCAATGAAGGAATCGAGGGACTGCTGGATCTGATCGTCACCTATGTGCCGACGCCTCTGATGCACGGATCGTACCAGGCATTTAACAGCAAGAGCGAACTCGTAGAGCAGGAGCCGGTTACCGACGCCAAGATGTCCGCGTTCGTATTCAAGACAATCATCGACCCGTTTGTTGGAAAGATCTCCATCATGAAAGTGATCACCGGAAAGCTGAACAGCGGAGATGAAGTCTATGTGCCGCGCCTTGCAAAGAGCGAGAAAATCGGAAAATTGTTCTTCCTCAGAGGAAAATCACAGACAGAGCTGAACTACGCGGAAGCCGGTGATATTGTAGCCGTTGCCAAGCTGCCGAACGTAGAAAGCGGAGACACCCTCTGCGCCAAGGGCGTGGATGTCGTTTACCAGCCGCTGGATTTCCCAGAGCCGTGCTATTATATTGCCATCGAGGCAAAAGATAAGAATGATGAGGAAAAGATGGGCACAAGCCTGAAACGGCTGATGCTCGAGGATCCTTCCTTTGTTGTAGAGAGAAATGTAGAGACGCACCAGACGCTTCTCGGCGGACAGGGAGACATTCAGCTGAACGTCATCCTGGCCAAGCTGAAAGACCGTTTTGGCGTAGACGTAAATATCGTACCGCAGAAGATTGCATACAGAGAAACAATCAAGGGCAATTCCGATGTGGAAGGAAAACATAAGAAACAGTCTGGAGGAGCTGGTCAGTATGGTGATGTATTCATCCGCTTCTCGCCGTCCAAGGAAGACTTTGAGTTCTCCGAGGAGATTTTCGGAGGCGCGATTCCTAAGAACTTTATCCCGGCAGTAGAAAAAGGACTGCGGGAATGCATGGATAAGGGACCGCTCGCAGGCTGCAAGGTGCAGGGCGTCAAGGCCGTTCTGTATGACGGATCCTACCACCCGGTAGATTCCAATGAAGTATCCTTCAAGATTGCCGCTTCCCTGGCTTTCAAGAAGGGCATCAAAGAGGCCGATCCGGTTCTGCTCGAGCCGATCATGTCTCTGAATATCTACGTTCCGAATGAAGATACCGGAGCCGTCATGGGCGACATGACCAAGAGAAGAGGCCGGATCATGGGTATGGAGCCGCAGGCAGACGGCAGTCAGATGCTTGTCGCTGCAGCGCCGCAGGCGGAACTGTTCGACTACGCGCTCGCACTCCGCTCCATGACCAAGGGCAGAGGCCGCTTCACCATGAAGTTCGACAAGTACTTTGAAGTTCCAAAGAACCTCGCAGAAAAGATCATTGCGGATCATGAGGCTGAGGAGAAGAAAGCGGCAAAATAGAGACGCAAGAGAGAACCCGTATATCCGAAACACACCGCGGGACAGACGGGAAAGGCTGCTTGCCGCAGCATCAGGATGAGTGTGTGACTGCAGCGCATCCGTTGTGAATGCGCTGGAGTGATGTTAATATTCATTAGCACAGGGCTGCTGTCATCAGGAAAGATCATTTCTTTCTGGTGCAGCGGCCCTGATGTTTTTCTTCGTTGAAACAGGTCGAAAAATGTTGGAAGATTCGACTCGTGTAAATGTGTATAATAGAGACAGATATTATACGGAGAGGGGAAAACAAGATGTCAAAAAAACCGCAGACGGTATGGGTGTGTCAGGAATGTGGATACGAGAGTCCCAAGTGGCTCGGGCGCTGTATCTGCGGCGCGTTCGGATCCATGGTCGAGGAGAAGGTGATTCCAGAAGACGAGAAGGATTCCAGGCGCCGCGTTTCATCTGGTTCAGAGACGGCCGGGGGTGCGGGAAGGCCGCAGAAGCTGAAGAAAGTCGGTTCGGCGGAATACGCGCGGCTGAAAACCGGGATGCGCGAACTGGACCGCGTTCTGGGCGGCGGCCTGGTTCCAGGTTCACTGACCTTGATTTCCGGAGAACCGGGAATCGGGAAATCGACGCTGATCATTCAGGCGGCTGCGGAAATTGCGTCGCGGGAGGGAACGGTTCTGTATGTTTCCGGAGAAGAATCGGAAGAGCAGATCAAGATGCGCGCCGACCGCGTCTGCAGAGAGCTTCCGGATTCCCTGCTGGTTATGGCGGAGACCAATATGGAGAATATCATGGCCGTCAGTGAATCCTGCAAACCGAAATTCCTGATCATCGATTCCATTCAGACGATTTATTCCGATACGCTGGATTCTGCGCCGGGAAGTGTTTCCCAGGTGCGGACCTGCGGAAATATGCTGATGAAAATCGGGAAATCTTGGAACGTGCCGATTTTCATCGTTGCCCATGTCACCAAAAGCGGGGAGCTTGCCGGGCCTAAGACAGTGGAGCATCTCGTGGACACGGTGCTGCATTTTTCCGGAGAACGCGACCATGAAGTCCGCATTCTCCGCGCGTTCAAAAATCGTTTCGGAACAACCAGTGAGATCGGCGCGTTCCGCATGGAAGAGCGCGGCTTGATGGAGATTCAGGATATTTCCGCGACGTTTCTGGAGAACCGGGAGGCCTGTGAAGAGGGATCCGTCATCACCGCTGTTTATGAGGGCAGCCGTCCGGTGTTTCTGGAAGTTCAGGCGCTGACCTCGCGCACCGCAGCGGGATTTCCGCGGCGTACCGCCGTCGGCGTCGACCAGAAGCGCCTGGCCATGATTCTCGCGGTGCTGGAGAAAAAACTCGGCATTCATCTTTCGGATCAGGACGTGTATGTAAATATCGTGGGCGGTCTGCGCGCAGACCGGACTTCCGTGGATCTGGGCATCGCGCTCGCGATCTATTCCACTATCCGCGGCGCGGCCCCGTCCAGAAGAGCCGTGGCCATCGGAGAAGTCGGACTGACCGGAGAGCTGCGTTCCGTCCAGAACGCGGACCGGATTGTCATGGAGGCCGCGCGGCTCGGGTACGAGCAGATCATTCTGCCGGCGCGGAGCGCGGAGCGCATTGACCGTTCTAAACTTCCGGATACCTGCCGGATTGCAGGCGTGCGGAACATTTACGAGGCGGCTCATGCCTTTCTCGACTGATTCCTTGCCGTGTCTGTTTTGTCTGCACAGACAAAAATACCAGCCGCAGGGAGAAAAATCTGCGATTCAGGACCGGGATTGCGGTTAACAGTTGACCTGATTCCGGTTTCGCATTAGAATAAATAAGTTGTGAAATGAATTTCGGGAAAATACTGCACAGGAGCGGATCAGGATGAATGAGATTGTGTTCCTGTGCATGTTGAATTTATGGTACTATAGAAACTGATGAAGATTGAAGTCAGTGAGCTGTCCGCTCAAGAATTTATGTACTGTTTCAGTTGCCGTGTATGGAAGAGACATCCGCACAGAAAGGGGAAGTTATGGCTGTAAAGTATATTTTTGTCACAGGAGGCGTAGTTTCTGGGTTAGGAAAGGGAATTACGGCAGCGTCCCTCGGCCGTCTGCTGAAAGCGCGCGGCTATAAGGTCACGATGCAGAAGTTCGATCCATACATCAATATCGACCCGGGCACAATGAACCCGGTGCAGCACGGAGAAGTATTTGTCACAGATGACGGCGCAGAGACAGATCTGGACCTCGGTCACTATGAGCGTTTTATCGATGAGTCCCTGACACAGAACTCCAATGTCACAACCGGAAAGGTGTACTGGTCCGTACTGAATAAAGAGCGCAGAGGCGATTACGGCGGAGGCACAGTTCAGGTTATTCCGCACATCACCAATGAAATCAAATCCCGTTTTTATCGTCAGCCTGCAGCAGTAGAGGATTATGACGGGCCGGGAATGGATACAGAGATAGCGATTATCGAAGTCGGCGGCACTGTCGGAGATATTGAATCCCAGCCGTACCTCGAAGCAATCCGTCAGTTCCGCGCAGAGATCGGACCGGGAAACTCTATGCTTCTGCACGTTACTCTGGTGCCGTACCTGGCATGTTCCAGAGAGCTGAAGACCAAGCCGACCCAGTCCTCCGTAAAGGATCTGCAGGGAATGGGAATTCAGCCGGACGTACTGGTCCTGCGCTGTGAAAAACCGCTGACAGAAACTGTACGCAACAAGATTGCGCTGTTCTGCAACGTTCCAAAAGAAAATGTTATAGAGAACATGGATCTGCCGATCCTGTACGAGGTGCCGATGGCTCTCGAAAAAGAGCATATCGCACAGATCGCCTGCAAATGCCTGCAGTTGCCATGCCCGCAGCCGGAGCTGGACGACTGGAAAGAAATGCTGTACAACTGGCAGCACCCGAAAAAGACCGTCAATGTTGCGCTGGTCGGCAAATATGTAGAGCTGCACGACGCGTATCTGTCCGTCGTAGAAGCTCTGCACGCAGCCGGTGCTTACAATCATGCCGACATTAAGATTGACTGGGTGGATTCTGAAGAAGTCAGCAGCTACAACGTCAACGACCGCCTGAAAGACGCAGACGGAATCCTGGTTCCGGGCGGATTCGGAACCAGAGGCCTTGCCGGAAAGATTGCCGCTATCCGTTATGCCAGAGAAAACAAAGTTCCATTCCTCGGACTCTGCCTCGGCATGCAGATGGCCATCGTCGAGTTTGCGAGAGACGTTCTGGGTTTGACTGATGCCAACAGCGTCGAGGTCGATCCGGAAACCAAGAACCCGGTCATCCATCTGATGCCGGATCAGGAAGGCGTAGTCGATATCGGAGGAACTCTCCGTCTTGGCTCTTATCCTTGCGTACTCACTCCGGGCACCAAGTCCTGCGAACTCTACGGCACTGACCATATTAAAGAGAGACACAGACACAGATACGAGGTCAACAACATGTACCGCGAAGCCCTTCAGGAGCACGGCATGGTACTCGCCGGAAAATCCCCGGACGGCCGCATTGTAGAAATGATCGAACTGAAGGACCACCCGTTCTTCATCGCGACACAGGCACATCCGGAATTCAAATCCAGACCGAACCGTCCGCATCCGCTGTTCAGAGGCTTCATTGCCGCAGTCAGCGAATACGATGATCAGCATAAGTAATCGAAATCGAGTAATATTGTAACAAAGCCTCCGAACGAGCCGCGTATGATCGCTCTCGTGCGGAGGCCTTTTTTTGACAACAGTTGGACAGCGGCTGTCGAACCGGAAAACCAGTAGCCCGGAGGTCCTAAAAACGCCGCTGTCCAACTGGAAGCCGGAAAACGCGGCAGTCTAGAAGGACAGCGGCCACCGAACCGGGAAACCGGCAACTTAGCTGTCGCTTTCCGGTACGGCACTGCGGCCGGTGTTGATTTCTGCGGTGTGGCGGCGGGCGCCGAGGCCGCGCATATTTCTGGAGTTGTGGTTCCGTGTGGTGTGAATGAGCGGAAGTTCGAACCAGAAGGTGCTGCCCTTTCCGACGGTGCTGTCGACGTCAAAGGTGGCTTTGTGCAGGTTCAGGATTTCCTTTACAATGGACAGGCCGAGTCCGGTGCTCTTGGTGTCGCGGGCGTGGTTGGCGCTTGCTTTGTAGTATTTATCCCAGACGTGCGGGAGCTCGTCGGCAGGGATGCCGGGACCGTGGTCTTCTACGGAGAAGCGGATTTTTCTGCCGGTGCGCTTCAGAGTGACGCGGATGTACTTGTCGTCGCCGCAGTATTTTACGGCGTTGGACATCAGGTTGTTCATGACCTGCTTGATTTTTGCTTCGTCAGCATTGACCATCATCGCAGCTTTCGGGTGCTGGAAGATGATGTTGTAGCCTTCCTTGTCGTTCAGCACTTCGTAGGTAGACATGACATCTGCCGCGGCCTGGGTGAGGTTGAACGGCGCGTTGATCAGGAGCATGCGCTTGGACTGCATGCGGGACATGGTCAGCATGTCGTTTACCAGTGCGTTCAGGCGGTCGGATTCATCGATGATGACTTTCAGGTGTTTGTTGCGCTTTTCCGGGTTGTCGCCCGAGAGGTCGCGGATCATTTCCGCGTAGGAGCGGATCATGGTCAGAGGGGTGCGCAGGTCATGGGAGACGTTGGCGATCAGGTCCTGCTGGTACTGACCGGTTCGCTCGATCTCGGATTCAGCAAGGTTCAGGGTTTCCGCGAGTTCCTGGATTTCGGAATAGCGGCTGCTCTGGAATTTCACGTTGTAATCGCCCTTGCTCATTTTTGCGGCGGCATTGGTGATCTGCCGGATTGGCTGGCTGATATGGCGCGCGAGCAGGATGGACAGCAGCAGCGCCAGGCACAGGGCGATCACGATGATGTACAGCAGCTGGTGTTTCAGGATTTCAACCGTGGAGTGCATCGGATACAGCGGAGAAAAGATGAACATCACATAACTGTCCGCATTCTGTGCGCTGCTGCGGTTGCTTTTATCCAGGAATCCGGCGTATTCCAGCGTCCGGTTTTCCGGCTGCGCGCGGTTGGTCAGAATCTCTGAGATGCTGTCGAACGAGCTGGTCTGCAGTTTTGCGTTCAGGCGGAACATTTCCGCTTCATAGCGGCTGTCATAGTAATACTGCTGATCGATTGGCTGGCCGGCCTTGTTGGTCACCGATCTTCCCGTGCGTGTCCGGATGAAAATCGTCAGATCATCTTCTGCGGAGACTTCCTTTATGACGGCTTTCAGCGCTGTCAGGTCCCCGTCCTTTGACTGGTACGATTTCCGGATCTGGTCGGCGATGCGGGCGGTCTGCTTGGTTTTCATATCCTCATAGTAATTATTGAGGAAAAAGATCTGCAGAAACCAGACGAGAATCATCATGATGACCGCAAATACCAGGAAATAAGCGAGCAGCTTGAATTTTATGCTGTGAAAGTCGATTTTTTTTCGTTCCATTTCAGAATTCCTTTCGCTTCAGGCTCTCTCTTTCGTGTTCGTGCTGCGATATCGCGTGTCTGTTGCAATCAGGGGCACACGGAGTGGAATGGTATAGAAAAACCGGTGCGGACGCTGTGTTTCAGGATCCGGTCACCGGTGTATGTGCTTGCAGAAACCGTCATCTCCTGGCGCAGTTGCTTTTTGTCGACAAAAAGCAGCCGGGCTGAGGAGACTCCGGGCAGGTTAGTCCTCCGGACACTCGAACTTATAGCCGACGCCGCGCAGAGTTACGATAAAACTGCGGTAAGGTCCGAGTGCGTTTCTCAGGTTCTTGATGTGGGTGTCGATGGTGCGGTCATCGCCAAAGAAATCATAGCCCCAGATGTCGGACAGCAGCTTGTCTCTGGATAACGCGATGTCACGGTTCTGGATCAGATAGAACAGCAGCTCGTACTCTTTTGGGGTGAGGTCGACGCGCTTGCCGTCTACGGTGACGGTGCGTGCCGGGATATTGATTTCCAGGCCTTTGAAACACATGACGTCTGCCTTGGAGCGGGTGCTTGCGTCGCGGCGCTTCAGTACAGCGTTGACTCTGGCCATGAGTTCCTTAGGGCTGAACGGCTTGACGATGTAATCATCGATGCCGAGCTCAAAACCGAAGAGCTTGTCGTATTCTTCTCCTCTTGCGGACAGCATGATGATCGGTGTATCGCTGGTCTTGCGGATTTCCTTGCATGTGGAGAATCCGTCCAGTTTCGGCATCATGATGTCCAGGATGATAAGGTCATAGTTATTCAGTTTACACAGGCCGATGGCGGACATTCCGTCCTCTGCCTCGGTTACATCGTAACCGTTGAATTCTGCGTATTCGCGGATGACTTCCCTGATTTTTGGTTCGTCATCAACGACTAATAATTTATACATAGAGATACTCCTCCCTGCTTTTCACAATTCTTCACCATATTTTACCACAAAAGAATTGCGATATAAAGGGATCTGTGTGCATGCAGTTCTTGAATGGTTCGGGTTTTTGAATTATACTGGTTTTACGGAATTACGAAGAAGGTAGAAATTTTCGTAAACCGGCATCCGACGGCTAGTAGGAAGCAATAAAGAAAAAAGCAGTGTTTCTGACGGACGAGGATGGATGGATATAGAATATATGAGGAAAGGAGGGGTTGATGTGATCAGAAAGTTTATGCGTGTGATTTTTGCGCTGCTCGGCGCG
The DNA here is from genome assembly GCA_004555725.1 of [Eubacterium] saphenum. Taxonomy (GTDB): domain Bacteria; phylum Bacillota; class Clostridia; order Peptostreptococcales; family Anaerovoracaceae; genus Aminicella; species Aminicella saphenum_A. Next base: position 11,815 of record SFHC01000004.1, on the reverse strand, counting down.
GCGCTTGGGTATGGAGTAACCCGGCTGATTCAGGACATTATTTATTCGATCGGCGGATCGAACGCGATGTTGTCGGCCGGAAAGCTCACAGCAATTGCAATTTCAGTCGCAATTATTCTGGGTTTTATCTTTTTTATGACGGCACCTGCTGTTGGGCGCAAGGGACTCCGGCTCAGTAAAAACATCGGAAACGATCTGCAGAATGTATCCAGCAGCACCATTATTTCCGGTACGATCGGGCTGATTGCGGCGCTGGTAATTGCGTTTTTTATTTCCCAGCTTGCCAGTTTTGTGATCAACAGGTACGTACACGCGCTGATTGTGGTCGCAATTTACGGCATTTTATGTTATCTCGGTGTTGTCATCGGCACGACCAAGGGCGCGGAGATGGTGTCCAATATGCAGGCAGCAAGGAAACAGACGGAAGCGGCGCTGGCGGGCTCGGTCAAGGCCGGACGCGGCACGCGCAGAAAAGGCGCGCCGGCAATGCCTAAGATCTTGGACACGAGCGTCATTATCGACGGACGAATCGCCGATATTATGGGGACCGGATTTCTGGAAGGACCGATCGTCATTCCGGAGTTTGTCCTGGTTGAACTCAGACATATCGCAGATTCCGCGGACTCGCTGAAACGCGCGAGAGGTCGTCACGGGCTGGATATTCTGAACCAGATCCAGACAGAATACGGTGTGGAAATCTATAATACGGAAAAAGAAAAGGCGCTGAATGAGATTCCGGAAGTCGATGTCAAGCTGCTGAAGCTGGCGCAGATCATGGGCGGCGCAGTGGTGACCAATGACTATAACCTGAATAAGGTCGCCGGAATTAATAAGATCAAGGTGCTGAACATCAATGAGCTGGCGAATACGCTGAAACCGGTTGTGCTTCCGGGAGAAGAGATGACGCTGAAGATTGTCAAGCACGGAAAGGATTCAGCGCAGGGCATCGGTTATCTGAATGACGGAACCATGATCGTTGTGGAAGACGGCGTTTCCATGATCGGAAAGACAGCCAATATCCGTGTTACCAGCGTGCTGCAGACTTCGGCCGGAAAGATGATTTTCGGACGTCTGCAGAAATCGTAGACGTGCTCTGGAAGGAAGCCTGCAGAATCTGCAAACGAAAAATCCTGCAGAAAACAGTCTTTTAAGGCGGCAGGCGCACGGAGGTGCAGGGAGTACAGAGGTTAAAGAAAAAGAAAGGGAAAATGCGGTATGCGGACAGGCGTTCGGCATACCGCATATTTACTGTGAAATGTTCAAGGGAAGAGAAACAGCTGCGGTGATAACCGCAGGAGGGTCAGGAACGCGTATGGGCGCGCCGGTGCCCAAGCAGTTTTTACAGATCGGAGGGCGCGCCATTCTGCAGCGGACGGCAGACCGGTTCCTGCGGCAGCCGTGGATCGACCGGATTGTCATTACTCTGCCGAAAGATCAGATGGAGAAGGGGAAAAGACTTTTTCCTCACGCGCAGACAGAGGATAAGACGGCAGGCGGCAGATCCGTAAAGGCGCAGGAGTGCGGAGCCATTCCGATGACTCTTGTTTCCGGAGGAAACACCCGTCAGGATTCCGTCCGCAATGCGCTGCGGTATTTAAAAGATACCGGATTCAGTGAAGATGGGATTGTTCTGGTGCAGGACGGCGTCCGCCCGTTTACGGAAGATTCTACCATTCAGGATGTCCTGGAGAAGGCGGCGCAGACAGACGCGGCAATCGCTGCGGTTCCGGCGGTCAGTACAATCCGCCACATTACAGAAGGAACGCTCAGCCGCGCGGAACTCTACAGCGTGCAGACGCCGCAGGGGTTCCGTTTCGGTCTGCTGCTGCAGGCGTATGAAGCGGCGTACCGGGATCATTTCATCGGCACGGATGAGGCCGGCCTGGTTGAGCGGGTCGGCGTTCTGCCGGCGATTGCCGCGGGGACGCCGTCCAATATCAAGATTACAACACCGGAGGATTTAAAAGGGATGAACAGACAAATGCGAATCGGCACAGGGTTTGACGTGCATGTGCTGACCGAGGGAAGAAAACTGATTCTGGGAGGCGTGGAGGTCCCATACGAAAAGGGTCTCATGGGGCATTCCGATGCCGATGTGCTGATCCATGCTCTGATGGACGCCATGCTCGGTGCTGCCGCACTTGGGGACATCGGAAAGCTGTTCCCGGATAATGATCCGGCCTATGAAGGAGCGGACAGCATGAAACTGCTGGCTTGTGTCGCGGAGACGCTGAAGGAGCATGGATGGAAGCTCAGCAATGCGGACATGACCGTCATCTGCCAGAAGCCGAAACTCGCCTCCTATATTCCGGAGATGCGGACACGGATTGCCGCCGCGGCCGGAGTTCCGGAGGACGCGGTCAGTGTTAAGGCGACGACGACGGAAAAACTCGGTTTCACCGGGCGCGGAGAGGGAATCGCCGCGGAAGCGGTGTGCATGATCGAATCCCTGTAGCAGAATTGCCGGCGGTGTCTGACCGGCGGTCGGCTGCGTTTTACCGGCTGTTTTCAATGGATAAGCGCTGCGGGCGAGGGGCAGAAAATTCGGGTATTTTATTCGGGCTTCACGCGCGTATCTCCTTGCCTGGCCGATTTTTGTCGCAGTATAGAGAATATTGATAAAAAAAGAGTGAAAAATATAGGGAAGTTTGATATAATAATAACTATCTATTGTGGGAACCACACAAAATGCTAAGCTTAAGGAGGATTAGACTTATGCGAATGTCTAAAATGTATTTCAAAACATACCATGATGATCCGGCAGATGCTGTGATCCCAAGTCATAAACTCATGTTGAGAGCCGGAATGATCCGTCGTCAGGCTTCCGGTGTGTACGCGTTCATGCAGCCTGGATGGAGAGCTGTCCGCAAGGTTGAGCAGATCGTACGTGAGGAAATGGACAGAACGGGCGCACAGGAAATTCACATGTCTGCTGTAATCCCCGCAGAGCTTTGGCAGGAAACCGGAAGATGGAATGAGTATGGACCGGAACTCTGGAGAATCAAGGACAGAAACGGAAGAGACTTCTGCCTTGGACCGACTCATGAGGAGTGCTTTACCGATGTTGCCAGAAATGATCTGACTTCATATAAGCAGCTGCCGGTCAATCTATATCAGATTCAGACCAAGTACAGAGATGAAGCGCGTCCGCGTTTTGGACTGCTGCGTTCCAGAGAGTTCGTCATGAAGGATGCGTATTCCTTTGATGTCGACCAGGAGGGTCTGGATAAGAGCTACATGGATATGTACCATGCGTATGAGAAGGTCTTCAAGCGCTGCGGACTGGACTGCCGTCCGGTAGAGGCGGACACTGGCGCGATCGGCGGAAGCAATTCTCATGAATTCAGTGCGCTGTCTGAAGTGGGAGAGAGTGATCTGTTCTACTGCGACAAGTGCGGCATGGCGGCGACGGATGAGCGCTGTGAGTGTGTCGATGCGGCTCCGCAGGATGATGTGGAGATGCTGCCGCTCGAGAAGAAGACGACTCCGGGCACCAAGACGATCGAGGCAGTCTGCGATTATCTGCATTTAGACAAAAAGCAGACGATCAAGGCGCTTCTGTTTGTCACTTATGATGAGGCAACGCTGAAGGAGAACGGATACGTAGCAGCATTCGTAAGAGGCGACCGCGACGTAAATATGATCAAGCTGGTCAACGCGCTGAATATTCCGGAATTCTGCATTGAGTTCGCAGATGAGGCAAAGATGGGACCGGCAACGGGAAGTGTCGGCGGATTTACAGGACCGATGGGTCTGCACGACTGCAAGATCGTTGTGGACAGTGAGCTGCCGGGACTGAAGAACCTGTGCGCAGGCGCCTGTGAGGAGGATCACCATTACATCAACGTCAACTATGGCAGAGATTATACCGGCGACATTGTAACGGATATCAAGATGATGAAGGAAGGAGACCCTTGCCCGGTATGCGGCGCTCCGGTCAAGCATACCAAGGGTATTGAGGTCGGTCAGGTCTTCAAACTCGGAACCAAGTATTCTGAGTCCATGGGCGCTTACTATCTGGATCAGAACCAGGAGAAACACCCGATCGTTATGGGATGCTACGGAATCGGCGTAACCAGAACGGTTGCCGCGGTTATCGAGCAGCATCATGATGATAAGGGAATCATCTGGCCGGTATCGGTCGCTCCGTATCACGTCATGATTACCGTGATTAAGCCGAGTGATGAGAACCAGATGGATGTTGCGCTGAAGATCCAGGATGAGCTGGAGAAGCAGGGCGTGGAAGTTCTGGTCGACGACCGCGATGAGCGTGCGGGCGTGAAGTTCAATGACGCGGATCTTCTGGGATATCCGGTTATGATTACGGTCGGCGGAAAAGCTTCTGACGGCATCGTGGAGTATAAGCTTCGCCGCGATGAGGAGCATATGGAAGAGATTTCCGCAGATGAAGCGGTAAAGCGCGCAGCAGAGCTTGTTGCGGCTGAGCGGTTTGGCTGTTAGAATAGAATCTGATGGAAACGCAATCCGGCAGCAGGGAGAAATTTCCTGCTGCCGTTTTTTCTGCGGAGAAATCCGGAGACGGAAAGGCCTGTAAAGTGATCCGCCGGGGCGGACAGGGCCTGAACAGAATGGAAATATTTAAAGACAGAGGATGTGGGAGAATGGGAAAACGAGAGGCGAACACGGAGCAGACAGCGCCGGAGAAAGCCGCAGGAGGCAGTTTGGCGAAGGAACCGGAGTTGAGAGATGCCGGATGCCTGATTCTGTTCTGGGAATTCTTTAAACTGGGAATAATGACGATTGGCGGAGGAATGGCGATGATTCCGCAGATGCAGGCCATCATGGTGGAAAAGAACCACTGGGTCAGAGAAGATGACATCATTGACTGCATTGCGGTCAGCCAGAGCCTTCCGGGTGTCATTGCCATCAACATGGCCACGTATATCGGTTTTGAGAAGCGAAAGTGGAGAGGCGCGATAGCTGCGACGATCGGGGTTCTTCTCCCGAGTTTGATCATCATTATCGCGGTTACCGAGCTGCTTCACGGCATCGGCGGCAGTCCGTATGTGAAAGGCGCGCTGGTCGGCATCAAGGCGGCGGCGACCGGTCTGATCGGCTGGGCTGCGTACACCATCGCCCGCCGCGTGGTGAAGAACTGGTTCGCGGCGGCGCTGGCGATTGCCGGATTTGTGCTGATCACGTTCTTCAATGTCAATGCCGTCTGGGTCATTCTGGGAAGCATTGCGCTGGGCCTGATCTATTCCAAAGTTACAGAAAACCGGGTTCCCCCGGAAACGGCGTCCGGCGGCGATCAGGAGGTTGCGTCACCTGCAGACACCGGGCAGCCGGATGATGGATGTGCGGGCGGAAAGGAGGACGAGTAAATGGTTTACCTTCTTCTTTTTCTTCAGTTTGCAAAAGTCGGCCTGCTTGGATTTGGCGGAGGCCTCGCTATGCTGCCGATGATCTATCAGACTGCACTGACCTTCGGCGCCATGTCAAAAGGAGAATTCTCCAATCTGGTCGCCATTTCACAGATGACGCCGGGACCGCTGGCCGTCAATGCGGCGACCTATGTCGGCTACAACACAGCAGGTGTATTTGGCGCGGTTGTTGCCACACTGGGCGAAGCCACGCCGTCGTTCATCCTGATTTCCCTGGTTGTGAGTCTGCTGACCCGGTTCCGGGAGAGCCCGCTCGTAGAAGGTGCGTTTAAAGGCATCCGGCCGGTTACAGCCGGTCTGATCGGCGCATCCTTTGTCATGGTCGGCGAGAGCGTGTTCACCAGCCTCAACCCGATTCCGATCATCATCTGCGCGGCCACCGTGTTCATGGTCGGAAAACTCAAGTGGAGCCCGATCACCATCATGGTCATCGCCGGCGTCGCAGGCGCGTTTTTGTGCAGGTAGCTGCAAGCCGCATGTCGTAAAATGGCGCTTGCCCGCGTGAGGCCGAAAGAACCTTGAGGATTTTGCACGTAAAAGGGTATAATAGAACAACGTGCATGACTGGCATGCCGTTAGAAGAGTTAAGAATGATATTGAGATAAACAGCCGTTATTGCATATTATGTGCAGGCATGGAGGAAAGAAAATGAAAAAAGTAACGATTACAATGGAAAACGGCGGCGTTATGACCGGCGAACTGTATGAAGATATCGCTCCGATTACTGTGGAGAATTTTGAGAAGCTCGCTAAGAGCGGTTTTTATGACGGTCTGACCTTCCATCGCGTTATTCCGGGATTCATGATCCAGGGCGGAGATCCGGACGGAACAGGCGCAGGCGGCCCGGGATATTCCATTAAGGGAGAGTTTGCCGCAAACGGCGTCAAGAATGATCTGAAGCACACCACTGGTGTTCTGTCTATGGCAAGAACCATGGATCCGAATTCCGCAGGCTCTCAGTTCTTTATCATGGTTGCGGATGCGCCGCATCTGGACGGACAGTATGCCGCATTCGGAAAGATCACCGATGGAATGGAGGTTGCGCAGAACATCGCGAACGTTCCGAGAAGCATGTGGAACGACAAACCGGAGGAGCCGGTTGTTATCAAGACTATTGTCGTAGAATAATTCGCGGGCGTTCATGCGTTTTGTGAACGCAGAAAACAAGATGAGATAACTGCTAGGAGTGAACGGTCAATATGAAAATATATAACACACTGACAAGAGAGAAAGAAGAATTCCGCCCGATTCATGAGAATGAGGCACTGATCTATTCCTGCGGACCGACGGTATATAACTATATCCATATCGGAAACGCGAGACCGATTGTTGTGTTTGACACTTTCCGCAAGTACCTTCAGTACCGCGGCTATAAAGTGAGGTTTGTGCAGAATTTCACCGACGTAGATGACAAGATCATCCGCAAGGCCAAGGAAGAGGGAATCGGTGCTATGGACGTCGCAGAGAAATACATTAAAGAGTATTTTGAAGATGTGCAGGCGATGAACGTGACCCGCGCAGATGTCCATCCTAGAGTATCGGAGCATATTCCGGACATCATTGCATTTATCCAGACATTGATCGACAAAGGGTACGCGTATGAGGCTGACGGGGATGTATACTTCAGCACCCGCAAAGCCAAGAATTACGGAAAGCTCTCCGGTCAGAACATCGATGATCTGGAAGCCGGCGCCCGCATTGCTGTCGGTGAGGTAAAAAAAGATCCGCTGGATTTTGCGCTCTGGAAGGCGCGCAAAGAAGAAAGTGAAATCGCATGGGAATCTCCATGGGGAATGGGCCGTCCGGGATGGCACATTGAATGCTCGACCATGGCCAAGAAGCACCTCGGCGATACCATCGACGTTCACTGCGGCGGCCAGGATCTGATGTTCCCGCATCATGAGAATGAGATCGCGCAGTCGGAGTGCTGCAACGGTGTGCCATTCGCGCATTACTGGATGCATAACGCCTACATCACCATGAATAACGTCAAAATGTCCAAGTCCAAGGGCAATTTCATGACCGTGCGCGAAATCAGAAAGAAATATGACGGCGAAGTCATCCGTTTCTTCCTGCTTTCCGGACAGTACAGAAATCCGATTGACTACAGTGACGAGCTGATGGAACAGTCCGAGGCCGGACTTCAGCGCATGCGCAACTGCAAGGAGACTTTGGAATACCTTCAGAAGAACGGTAAAGACGGAGACATGAACGCGGACGAGCAGAAGACAGCGGAGACATTCCCAAAATACGTACAGGAATTCTGCGAGGTCATGGACGATGACCTGAACACTGCGGACGGAATCAGCACCGTCTTTGAATTAGTTTCCGCAATCAACTCCGTAAACAGCGCAGACAGCACCAAAGCGTTTGCAAAGGCTGCAGAAGATCAGCTCATGCAGTTCTGCGATGTTCTGGGTCTCCTGCAGCAGGATCAGCAGGAGAAAATCGATCCGGAAGTGAAGAAACTGGTAGAGGAACGTCAGGAAGCGCGCAAGGCCAGAAACTTTGCACGCGCAGACGAGATCCGCGATCAGCTGAAGGAAATGGGCATCACGCTGAAGGACACTCCGCAGGGCGTGCAGATTATAAAGGAGTAGCATGGCAGAAGAAACGATCACAGAAAACCAGAGCCAGAAGGTCAGTATTTCCGCCTCCAACACGACCGCGCTGGCCTACCTGGGAGACGCTGTATATGAGGTCTTTATCCGCCGTTACGTGCTGAAAGACGGCGGCGTGCAGGTGGACCGCCTGAACCGGAAAGCAATCCAGTTCGTCCGGGCGGACAGCCAGGCCGCGACCGTGCAGAAAATGATCGAAGAGGGGTTTCTCACCGATGAAGAGGTGCGTCTGGTGAAGCGCGGGCGGAACCACACCAACACCTCGCGTCCGAGAGGCTCCTCTCCCATGCAGTATAAGTGGGCGACCGGATTTGAAGCGCTGGTCGGCTATCTCTATCAAAGCGGACAGTCAGACCGTCTTCAGGCCGTTGTCGGACGCGCCATAGAGATCGGAGAACAGTATCAGGACGCACAACGTGCGCAGAAAGAACAGAAGGGGAAAGAATGAGTTACGCAGATAAACTGTTTGTAAATATGTGCCAGGATATTCTGGACAGCGGATTTTCCACAGAAGGGCAGAAAGTGCGCCCGCACTGGGAAGACGGCGCGCAGGCATACACAATCAAGCAGTTCGGCGTGGTGAACCGCTATGACTTGTCAAAAGAATTCCCGGCTCTGACCCTGCGCCGCACCGCGATAAAATCAGCTGTTGAAGAGATGCTCTGGATCTGGCAGAAGAAATCCAACAACGTGCATGATCTGAAGACAAGAATCTGGGATTCCTGGGCCGATGAAACCGGTTCAATCGGCAAGGCGTACGGCTATCAGCTGGGCATTCCGTATCATTTCAAGCAAGGCGATATGGATCAGGTGGACAACGTCCTGTACCTGCTGAAACATGAGCCATATTCCCGCCGCATCATGACCAATATCTATAACTTTCAGGATCTGCAGGAGATGGGTCTGGAACCGTGCGCGTACAGCATGACCTTCAACGTCACCGGAAACCGTCTGAACGCGATACTGAACCAGAGATCCCAGGATATTCTGGCGGCCAATAACTGGAATGTCGTCCAGTACGCGGTTCTTCTCATGATGATGGCGCAGGTCAGCGGGTTCCAGCCGGGCGAACTCGTGCATGTCATTGCCGATGCCCATATTTACGACCGCCACGTGGAGATCATCCGCGAGCTGATTCAGCGTCCGCAGTATCCGGCTCCGACCGTGACACTGAACCCGGATGTGCATGATTTCTATGATTTCATCCCGGATGACGTGATCGTAGAGAATTATCAGCATGGTCCGCAGGTCCGGAATATTCCTGTGGCCATTTAACCTTTGTCGACAAAAAGCACACGGGCAAGGAGAAGGCGCCGGCAGCGCCCGGCCCGGAACGGAGGACGATGCATGCAGATGATTGTAGCCGCAGACACAGCGTGGGGAATCGGATATCAGGGCGACCTGCTCTGCAGTCTGCATGAGGACATGAAATACTTCAAAGAAAAAACCAGCGGACATACCGTCGTAATGGGGAGAGCTACGCTGGAGAGTCTGCCGCATAAGCGCGGACTGCCAAACCGCAGAAACATTGTGATTACGCGCCGGGAGAATTACCAGCCGGAGCGTGCAGAGACCGTGCACTCGCTTCCGCAGCTGCTGGATGCGCTGGGAGAAGAGGCAGAAGATGCGTTTGTGATCGGCGGGGCGAGCGTTTATGAGGAGCTGCTGCCATACTGCGATACATGCTGGGTGACGCGGATCGAAAAGACCTTCCCGGCGGACCGGCATCTCATGAATCTGGATGAGGACCGTGATTTTCAGATCACTTGGACGAGCGAAGAAATGGAGGAAAACGGGATTTCGTACCGTTTTGTAAAATATGAGCGGAAGAAATAATTATGGCGGACGCGGAGAGCGCGGAAAGAGAATATCCGGCGGAAAGGGCAGAAATGAACGTTCCGGAAGACCGGAGGCATATGGAAGAGGCGGCCGTCCGGACGGACGGTCATCTGGAAAGGGCGGGCGCAGGAACGCGCGGAAAGACGACCGCGGAGAACGCGGGAACCGGTACAGCGGAAAACGGTCCGGAAGAGAAAGCGAGAGCCGCCGCAGATATGATGATCGCAGGGATCATGCTTCCCGCCGGCCGGAAAGGGAGTTTTCAGGACGTGAGGAGCGGACAGATTTCCAGCGTGACCATGAGAGCAGCAGGGAACTTATCTTTGGCCGGAACCCAGTGACAGAAGCGCTGAAAAGCGGGCGCAGCATCGAGAAGATTCTGGTTCAGGATACGAGTGGAGGGTCAGTTGGCAGAATTCTGTCCCTGGCCAATGAACACGGCGTCCTGGTGCAGAAAGTCAGCAAACAGATGCTGGATCATCTGGCGGACGGAATTGCTCATCAGGGTGTCGCTGCGCATGTTTCTGCACATGAATATGCAAGTGTGGATGACATTCTGCAGACGGCGGAAGAGCGTGGAGAAGATCCGTTTATCGTCATCCTGGACGGTATTGAAGATCCGCATAATCTGGGAGCAGTGATGCGGAGCGCCGAGTGCGCCGGCGCGCACGGCGTCATCATTCAGAAACGCAGGGCCGTCGGTCTGACACAGACTGCCGCCAAAGCATCGGCGGGTGCGATTGAGTACCTTCCGTGCGCGAGGGTGACCAATATTTCAAGAACTGTTGAAGAGCTGAAAGAAAAAAATATCTGGGTCTACGCCTGCGATATGGACGGGCAGAATTATACCGGACAGGACCTCACCGGACCGGTTGCCGTGGTGATCGGCGCAGAAGGCTCCGGAATCAGCGAGAACGTAAAGAAGAAGTGCGACGGAGTTGTTTCTATTCCGATGCTCGGACACATTACCTCTCTGAACGCGTCCAACGCAGCCGCGGTTCTGATGTATGAAATAAGGAGACAGAGAGATGTTCAGAAACCTGCAGAAAATGACTGATCTGGAATCTCTGAGCGATGAACAGCTTGCAGCTTTGGCATCGCTTAATCTTGAAGCATCTCAGAAGGCGGAGGAGATTCTCCTCCGCCGTTATAAGGATATGGTGCGGCAGGTTTCGCGCCGGTACTATATCGAAGGCGGGGACCGTGAAGATGTCATCCAGGAAGGCATGATCGGCGTCATGAAGGCGATCCGGGGGTTTAATCCGGATGCGGGAGCATCTTTCGGGAGTTTTGCGCGCCTCTGCGTCAGCCGGCAGATCGTCTCTGCGATACGCCGCGCGACACGGCAGAAAAATGCGATCCTGAGTGAATCTATTTCGCTGAATGGCTCGGCGGATCCGGAAAATGAACGGGGCCTGACTCTGGAAGAGACGATCGCCGCCGCAGACAGCGATCCGGCTGTTCAGGTGTTTCTGAATGATCTGGAGCGTTTTCTGCAGAATGACGGAAATTCCCTGTTCAGTCCGCTGGAAAGCGAGGTCTGGGAAGAGATGCGCGCAGGCGGCACATCCCGTGAAATTGCAGAGCGCCTCGGCAGGCCGGTCAAGGTCGTGGATAACACGATTCAGCGCGTCCGCAGAAAGATCCACCGCTGCCTGCAGGAAGGCAGAATGTGAGAGCGAGACAGAAATGAAAAACAGTTTGACAAGAACAGGGAAACATAGTAAGATAGTCTGCGTAATAAGCTGTTGTAGCTCAGTTGGTAGAGCACTTCCTTGGTAAGGAAGAGGTTCGGCAGTTCGAGTCTGCTCAACAGCTCCAATTTTTTTGTAGTTACTGTAAAGGAGTATGAGAAATGGCAAAGCAGAAATATGAAAGAACCAAGCCGCATATCAACATCGGAACAATCGGACACGTTGACCACGGCAAGACCACACTGACCGCTGCGAT
>SFHC01000012.1 GCA_004555725.1 [Eubacterium] saphenum | reverse complement strand
GGACACACCTGTACCCATCCCGAACACAGAAGTTAAGCTCCCCAGCGCCGAGGATACTTGGTGGGAGACCGCCTGGGAAAGTAGGACGCCGCCGGTTTCTTCTTTCTTTTTAAAAAATATATGATATAATTTAATTAGATTTATGGCTCCATGGTCAAGCGGTTAAGACACCGCCCTTTCACGGCGGTAACTCGAGTTCAATTCTCGATGGAGTCATTTTTTATTGCTTTGCGCAATTGGCGGAATTGGCAGACGCGCTAGATTTAGGTTCTAGTGATAATTCGTGGGGGTTCAAATCCCTCATTGCGCATTCGGTAAAGCCCTGGAATCACATGGTTCCAGGGCTTTATTTTGCTTGAGCGACATTTTCATAATAGATAGTTTTCGAGTTTTTGCGACTCCTCAGTATCCACATTTCTGTATCGATAGTCATACGTTTCTTGTGTGACCCGCGTGTTGGCGTGACTGAAACTGTACATTCTCCCTTTGTATCGCTATAATGGTATTTATCATGGTGTCCCCGAAGCGGGGGAGCCGGGAAAAGGGGAATGAGTCAGGAGCGATTAGTATTGACATATGGGGAGGAATAAGAGTATGTTTCACCTTCATTTTGGTAAAAAGCAGCAGGTTAATCCTGCCTATGAACGGATGATGCGTCTCCGGACGCTTTTGTTCAATGTACCGGGAGCGAGTAATGAGTTTGGTGCAGCGCTTTGCCAGGAAATCCGCAGTGATGACCAGCAGAAACTGATTGATTATCTCGAGTCTTCACCGGAGGCGAGCGCGGATGATATCCTCGAGTTTGTCACAAAGGAGATTTTCCATCAGTAAGTGAAAATTAATCATACGGACAATTTACATTGATGTCACCAGGTTATACATAGAACCGGTTCATGAACCGACACTTGGAAGCTGTTCCAGGTGTTGGTTTTTACATTGTGGGTCCAGGTGCTCATAGCATAGGGAGGGAGTTGCATTCTCCAGATTATCTGGCATTTGCTTTGTTCCCCAATAGTTGAAAGTTTATCTTATTTTTTTCTAAAAATTTTAATATTTCCGGTTGCATTTATTCTGAAACGTGAGTAAAATATAGGTAAATCATATGTCAGACAAACGACAAAAGACAAACTGACATAATGCGGAAAAGTGATTAAAATTAATTCTGAGGAAAAGGAGAATGAGCTTATGAAAATTGGATTTGTAGGATGTGGAGCAATCGGAAGCTGCTATGCAAGCTATCTGGTAGACAAGAATGAAGTTTGTGTTCTGGACACCTACGCACCTGTCATTGAAGCAATCAAGAAGGATGGAATTCTGGTTGATAAATGTGCTCCGGGACATGGAGACGGAAAGACGATTTCCGTTCATCCGGCAATTGCAACGACAGATCCGAAGGAGATTGGCGTTGTAGATCTGCTGATCGTATTTGTTCATTACCAGTATCTTGAGGATGCGGTACGCAATGCTCTTCCGATGATTGATAAACATACGATGGTTATGTGTCTGCAGAACGGATATGGAAACTATGATGAGATTGCAAAGGTTGTACCTGAAGAGCAGATCATTATCGGAAATACGGCTTTCGGTGCGACACCGATTGCACCGGGACATGTAAAGCATTCTGGTTACGGCCGGACAAATATGGGAACAGTAAAGGCTCCGATGGAAAAAGTCGAAGAGGCAGCGGAGACATTCCGTGCATGCGGTCTTGAGACAGATGTTCACGAGAATGTATTCAATGCAATCTGGCATAAACTTCTGGCCAATGTTGCAATTAACGGTGTCAGCGCACTTCTCGAGACACCAAACGGCTTTATCAAAAAGAATCCGTATGCTAACAATACAACTGAGATGCTGATTAAAGAAGCGATCGCGGTTGCCAATGCGAGCGGCTGCACTCTGGACTATGAGACAGAGCTGGAGCACGCATATGACGTTTCCATTAAGACAGATGAAACAATCAGCTCTATGGTTCAGGATGTAACACATCATCGTGAGACAGAAATCCGCATCATCAATGGTGCCGTGTCTGAACTTGGAAAGAAGTATGGCATCCCAACACCTTGCAATGACATGATTCTCAACCTTGTTCTTGCAAAGCAGTCCCTCTACCTTGGAAGATAATTATATCGATCTTGTAATATATAGCGGAGGAAAAACTATGAAAGACATTTCAGTAAAAGACCTGAAGAATAAAGCAACAGAAATGCGCATGAAGGTCATCGATATGATTTATAAAGCGCAGTCCGGTCATCCGGGTGGTTCATTGTCTGCAGCAGAGTTCGTAACTGCATGCTACTTCAAGTACATGAACGTAGATCCGAAAAATCCTAGATGGGAAGATCGCGATCGGTTGATCCTGTCAAAAGGCCACGTCTGCCCGATCCAGTACGCGTGCCTTGCTACACTGGGATATTTTCCGGAGGAGGAGCTGGACACACTTCGTAAAGAAGGTTCCAAGCTTCAGGGTCATCCTTCCATGGTTAAGTGCCCGGGTATTGATATTTCCACAGGTTCACTGGGTCAGGGCCTTGCCTGCGGAGTTGGAATGGCACTCGCAGGAAAAATGGATAAGAAGGATTATAAGGTTTTCGTCGTTGTCGGAGACGGAGAAGCACAGGAAGGCGAGATCTGGGAAGCTGCCAATACTGCGCATAAATATGAGCTGGATAATCTGATTATGTTTGTAGATGTGAATAATCTTCAGCTCGATGGAACAACGGATGAAGTAATGCCTAACGGAGATCTCGGGAAGAAGTTCGAGGCCTTCGGATGGGAAGTGTTCAACTATGATGGTAATGATATGGAGCAGACCTGTGAGGTAATCGATAAGTGCTATGCTTCCTTGAACGGAAAGCCAAAGGCGCTGATCGGCAAAACAGTCAAGGGAAAGGGCGTCAGCTACATGGAGAATGAATGCGGCTGGCACGGAAAGGCACCGAACGACGAAGAATACGCGCAGGCAATGGCAGAACTTAAGGCACAGCTGATTGACTAACAGGAGGACGAAAATGAGCGAACTGAAGAAAATCGCTACACGTAACGGTTTTGGCGATGAGATAGTAGAGGTAGGAAAAGACCATCCGGAAGTCGTTGTTCTTGATATCGATATCGGCAAGAGTTGTAAAACTACAGAGTTCAGAAAGCAGCTTCCGGACCAGTATGTGAACGTCGGTATTGCGGAACAGAACGGTGCAGGTGTTGCAGCAGGACTGGCAACATGCGGAAAGGTTCCGTTCGTAGTTACCTACGCAGCATTCGGATCCATGCGTATCTGTGAAATGATCCGCCAGGAAATCTGTTACACAAATTTGAACGTAAAAATTGCCTGCTCTCATGGCGGTGTAACACCGGCGAATGACGGTGCTTCTCACCAGGCAATTGAGGATATGGGTATTCTGAGAACAATTCCGAATATCACGATCATGATGCCGGCGGATTACAATCAGGCTCGCAAGCTGGTGCGCGCCGCAGCGGAAACATATGGTCCGATGTATCTTAGATTTACTCGTGACGATATGGAACAGATCTACGGTCCGGATGTAGAGTTCGAGATTGGTAAAGCTCACCAGATCCAGGATGGTAAAGACGTCGCAATCATCGCAAACGGAGACACGGTTTCTATTGCAATGAAGGCTGCTAAGGTTCTGGAAGAAAAGGGTATTTCCTGCAGACTGATCGACATGCACACCATCAAACCGCTTGATGTAAAGGCAGTCAGAGATTGCATCAATGACATCGGAAAGATCATCACCGTCGAGGATCACAACATCATTAACGGCCTTGGCAGTGCAGTCTGCGAAGTTGCCGCAGAAATGGGCAAAGGAAAGGTGAAGAGAGTCGGTATCCAGGATCAGTTTGGTGAATCTGCGCCGTACGAAAGACTGCTCGCTAAGAACGGCATTACAGTCGAACATATTGTGGATATTGCACAGACAATGTAATTGAACTGCTAAGCGATATCGATAAAGTCAGGTACACTAACTTCTCACACCGGGAAGGAATACAGACTCCAGTACTGGTGTGAGAAGTATAGCCAGACATTATTGAGCTTTATGTCTGGCATAGAAAATGAGGAAAAAAGAATGGATGTTTTTCAGCAAATATTGATGGACTTCTCGTGGGCAAGTCTGTTATTATTGATCGGCATGTTTCTCAGAGCAAAGTTAAAAGTGCTGCAGAAGCTGTTTATTCCAGTATCTGTTGTCGCTGGTCTCTTTGGAGTTTTGGTTGGCCCGGAAGTATTGGGAAAATTCTGCCCGGTTTACATTCACTGGTCAGAAAATGTAAGTAGTTTTGCCAATCCTTTACTGGCGATCCTTTTTGTAACCCAGTTTATCGGATTGAAGTTTAATAAGAATATGATCAAGAAGTGTTTCCTGGTCTTCCTGATCTCAGCAACAGTTATCTCCGCTCAGGTGCTTTCTGCAATGGGACTCGGCAGACTGTTCGGACTTCCGGATGGAGCGGCTCTGCTTCCGTTCGGTGGTTTCTACGGCGCACATGGTATCCCGCAGACGATTGCAGGAATCTACAAGACTCTGGGGTACTGGAGCTACGATGCTGCGTCATCGTTTGGAACCACATATGCGACGCTTGGTATGCTGTATGGTGTTATCGTAGGTATTGCAATCCTGAATCTGGGAATCCGCAAAGGCTGGGTTGTTGCTGAGAACACTGGAAATCTTACAGATGAGGAATACAAAGGCATCCTCAAGAAGGAGCACCAGTTTAAGTTCATGCAGGCCTATACATCAGACATGGCATTTGATCCGCTGGCACTGCACTTCGCAATCGTGCTGGGAATCATGCTGGTCTCCTATGGATTGCTGTACATTCTGCACATGGTACCGCTGTTTGCCGGATTTGCAATTTATGTTCCTGCCATTCTGGTTTCGCTGGTGTTTGGCGTAGTCGTCAAAAAGACACCGATGGTTGAATTGATCGATAATGAGTCTCTGGAACATATTGGTTCACTTGCCCTGGAGTACTTGATCGCTTCAGCAATTGCTACAATGAAGCTGGACGTTATTCTGAATAATGCGGGAGCAATTCTTACAATCGCAGCTGTTGGATTGCTTTTAACCACAGCGATTCTGATGATTCTGCCGAGACTTTGGCTGAAAACGAACTGGCTTGAGAACGCGATTGTCATGTTTGGTGCGTGGACCGGTTCTACAGCTACCGGAATGATGCTTCTCCGCATCGCCGATCCGGAGATGGAGACCGATGCCGGCCCGAACCTGGTTGCAGCAACTCCGCTCTGGCAGATCAGTACGCAGAACTTCTATCTGACCATTGCTCCTATGTTCATTGTCACTGCTGCCGGATTCCGGTCACTTGCGCTCGGAACATTCGGACTGCTGGCGGCCGCTCTGCTTCTTGGCTTTATTGTCGGCAGAAAGTAATGACTAACGGACAGCAATAGAAATAAGAAAGAAATATATACAGAAGCCCCACAGTCCAGCAGATACAAGATGGAAGGGGCTTCTGTGTTTATTAAGGATATCAATTTGTTATATTGTCACTATTCCTCTTCGATTTACATTAAGAAAAATGATATAATATCATATGATATTATCATAGGAGGCAAATTATAATGAGCAGAACACCTTCATACCTGAAAAGTATAAAAAGGGAGTCTGTCGTACAAAGCGTAATCAACTGTCTTACTGATGCGATGCGCGCAGGCGAATTAAAGCCTGGAGATAAAATACCGACAGAGCCGGAGCTGGCGGAATCGCTTGGTGTAGCGAGGAGTAGTGTCCGGGAGGCAATCAAAATTCTGACCTATATGGGCGTTCTTGAAAGCAAACGAGCAGAAGGGACATTCATTTGCGATGGATATAATGAAAGCATGATCGATCCGATGGTTTACGGCATTATCCTTCATCAGGATTCATTTGAGAATCTGATGGATCTCCGGGAGATGACAGAAGTCGGGATGATTCACCTTGCAATCCTTCACCATAATGAAAAAGATCTTGACGAGCTTGAGGATCTGCTTGGCGAAATGAAAGCTGCAATGGTGAAGAAGGACATAGAAGAGATTTTTCAGGCGGACAACCGTTTTCATGATAAAATCGCTGAAATGGCCAGAAACCCTATGGCAGACAAAATCAACCGGGTTGTGCGTTCACTGACGTATGCCCTTCGGTTTGAGACCGTTTCAACTATGGTACAGCTGGGAGAAACGGATAAATTGCTGGATGCGCATCAGAAACTGTTAGACACAATGCGCGACGGCGATACGGATCATCTGTTTGAGAAAGTACGGGGTACATATTTTGAGGAACAACTTGCAGAACAGCAAGTCGATAACGCAGTATAATGCGATACTGTTTGAAAAATGCTTATGGAAACAGGATTACTTCAGCCGCAAAGGCCTCTTTGTGATGATTGATTCCGTCATCACAGAAGGTCTTTGGGCTTTTTTATATATGTATTCATTCGCAGGCTGTCTCTCGAGTTCATCTCAGCAGTCCCTTTCCATTTTGATGAGATACGTATTCTCTAAATTTGACTGTAAATTTAGTCCATCGTAATAAAACAGCCTCGGCAGGGTGTCCGCCGAGGCTGTTTTATTACGCGCCGCGTTTTTTCTTTGTGATGACTACACACAGTGTTGCGAGCGCTGCAGTGATAGCTGCGATTGTGCTGACGATCAGTGCTGTTTTTTTCTTATCCATATCTATACAGCAGACTCCGCGGCGGGTCTTATCCTCTGGCGGGATTGGTATGCGGAGTTTTCCTGCTTTCACCTCCTGATACGTTCAGATTAGCATACCAGACGATGAATGTAAACCGAATCAAAGGAATGTTTAAATTCTTCTGTGTTTGTTTGAATGAGAATGCGATCAGATTGTATGGGGATATGTGCGGAAAAATGATTCGATTGTCACATGCTTTTCAAATAGTGCCGGTATAATATGGATCAGCCGTGCAGGAGGCTACACTGTCAGTCGGCGATGATGATCGTGCGGAACGTCAGTGAATCGCCATAGGGCGGTTCGATGCGCAGAACTATCGATTACAGATATCAGGGAGAATTATCGTAAGATGAACAATTTACATATAGATGATGAACAGGAATCAAAGATAAAGAAGGACAGGAAGGAGCGAGAGGATCGTTTGCTGCGGATCCGTACAGCAAGAAAAAGGAGACATCGGCGTATGCTGATCAGAATGCTTCTGGTGGCGCTGCTTCTGGGAACTGCAGCAGGAGGCCTTGCACATAGGGTGATGACTTCGGCTGGCAGCAGCGGGGGGAACATCAGGCATACATCGGTTTTCTCAAAAAGGTCATACAAGGATTCTTCTGCAAATGAATATAAATCAAAAGTGGATAAGAATAACGACGGGGTGGATGATCAGACAGAAATTCTGCAGGGCGCTTTGAAATATGTGAAGACAAATCCGAAGTACAAGAGTGAATATTACCAGGGCGGCTGGCCGACGGATGAGTATGGCGTATGCACGGATGTGGTGAATTATGCGCTTCTGAATGCCGGATATAACATGCATACGCTGGTGAACAAGGACGTGGAAAAGCATCCGGGCTGGTATACGTCGATTTCGGTTCCGGATTCCAATATTGATTTTCGGCGTGTGGAAAATCTGTACGTCTATTTCAAGCACCATGCAAAATCATTGACGACGGACATTCATGATACGGATCAATGGCAGGGCGGCGATATTGTCGTCTTTAAAGAACACATCGGTGTAGTTTCAGCTGAGAGAGACAAGAACGGAATTGCGTACATTATCCATAACGGCAAGCCGAATCAGAAGAGCTACATCCAGGATATTTTGCCAAAAAAGGAGAAGGAGATTATCGGTCACTTCCGCATTTCCTGATAGGTTTCTTCTATAATGCAAGATCACCGGGAAAAAAACTGTGATTTATGGTAGTATTATCTGGTGAGTGACAGAGGACAAAAAGAAATAGGAAAGGAAACAGGCCTCTTGGAAGGCAGAAATACAGGACAACAGAGAACGGAATCAAAACTGACAGATATTGAATCTGCCGGGCAGAATTTGAGTGCCGGCAGCAGAAATAATTTTCATTGGAGAAGAACAAAGAAAAGAAGGCGGTCGCGCTATACGGCAGTCTTTCTTTTGCTGTTTCTGGCGCTCGGTGCTGTGACGGTTATCTCTGTCAATACCGGAAATGTCCGGATTTCTGTTCCGGAGCTGATCAAAGCTGTAATTTTCAAAACTGGAAGGGCTGATGTCCTCAATATTATATGGACGATCCGGCTTCCGAGAATCCTGACAGGCATGATGCTTGGAGGGGCGATCGCGCTTGCCGGTTTTCTGCTCCAGACGTTCTTTGAAAATCCAATAGCAGGGCCTTTTGTGCTGGGGATTTCGTCCGGCGCCAAGCTTGCGGTCGCAATTGTGATGATTCTCCTGATCACCCGCATTCCGCAGCTCGGTTCCGGAGTGCTTGTGACGGCGGCGTTTCTCGGAGCGCTTGCGGCGACAGGGCTGGTGCTGCTGTTTTCGCAGTGGATCAAGAATTCAGCGGCGCTGCTGCTTGCCGGAATCATGATCGGATACATCTGCAGCGCGGCAACGGATTTTCTGACGACGTTTGCAAAAGATTCCGATGTCGTCAATCTGCACGGATGGTCAATGGGGTCGTTTTCCGGCATGAGCTGGCAGGATGTGCGGGTTTCCGGGATGATTGTCCTTGCTGCGTCGGTTTTGACGTTCCTGCTTTCCAAGCCGATTGGCGCTTATCAGCTGGGAGAGGCGTATGCGGCAAGCATGGGTGTTAATGTAAAGCGTTTTCGGGCAGAGATTATTCTCCTGTCGAGTTTGCTGTCCGGATGTGTGACGGCATTTGCAGGTCCGATCTCTTTCGTTGGAATCGCTGTTCCGTTTCTGGCCAAGCAAATGCTCGGGACATCCAGACCGATTCTGGTTATACCGGCTTCGTTTCTGACGGGATCGCTGTTCTGCATGGTCTGTGATCTGATCGCGCGGACGGCATTTGCTCCGACGGAGCTGAACATCAGCACGGTTACGTCGATCTTTGGAGCGCCGATCGTGCTGTACATCATGCTGCAGAGAAGGAGGTTGCGCCATGGATAGTGGTCTCGAAGGAACGTGTCAGACTGCCCTTGTCCTCCGTTCTGTATGTGTCGGGTACGGGCATAAACGGGTGCTGGGGCCGGTGAATCTTGAGATTCCGGCTGGAAGAATCACAACGCTGATCGGGCCAAATGGAGCAGGGAAATCTACGCTCTTGAAGAGTATTACAAGGGAGCTCCCGGTCATTTCCGGGGACATCCAGCTTTTTGGACGCAGCCTGAGCGCGTACTCGCAGCGGGAAGCGGCGCAGAGAATGGCGGCTGTGCTGACCGAGAGGGTGAACCCGGAGCTTCTGACGTGCAGGGATATTGTTGCGGTTGGACGGTATCCGTATACCGGCGCATTTGGGCTCTTATCCGATGTGGATGAACTTAAGGTAAACCAGGCACTGCATGATGTCCATGCGGAGGCTATTGCAGACTGTGATTTTCTGCAGATCAGTGACGGGCAGAAACAGAGGATTCTCCTTGCGCGTGCGCTTTGTCAGGAGCCGAAGCTGCTGGTTCTGGACGAGCCGACGTCTTATCTTGACATCAAGTATAAACTGGAGCTGCTGTCGGTTCTGCAGAGAATGACCAGAAGCAGGGGGATGACGGTTCTGATGTCGCTGCATGAAATCGATCTGGCGCAGAAAGTGTCGGATCTTGTGGTCTGTGTCGGGGAACAGAAAATTATACAGGCCGGTCCGCCGGAAACCGTGTTTCGCCGGGAGACGATACAGCAGCTGTACGGAATGCAGAACGGCTATTATGATGCGTTGTTCAGTACCGTTGAGTTTGCCGCGCCGCAGGAAATGCAGGTTCAGCAGGGACAAAAGGAAGACTTGGACAAGGTGGTCGTTTTGTCTATGGGCGGAACGGGCATTCCAGTCTACCGAAAGCTTCAGAAACTGGGCATTCCGTTTTCTGCAGGGCTGCTGAGTGAACTGGATGCAGATTATCATCTGGCCAGGGAAACGGCAGTGAACACTGTAAGCGTACCGCCTTTCTGCCTGCCGGGGAAGGAAGAATTGCAGGAGGCAAAGAGGATGGTTGATCGGGCAGGGTATGTGATTGACGCAGGATGTCCGCAAGGAATGAAGGCGCCGGACGCGCTGAACAGGCTGCGGGAATATGCGCGTGCGTTACAGAAGTGTTATTCGCCGGAGGATTTTTTTCAGACTTGGGAGAGCGGATGGAAGAATATGTAAGAAGTGGGAATAAGATGCTGCGGCTCGGGTTTACGACTGGCACCTGTGCGGCGCTTGCGGCTTCCGGCGCATTCCAGATGCTTCTGACAGGGCATGCTCCTGAGAGACTGCGTCTGATGACGCGAAAGGGAATCCCGGTAGATGTCCGGCCAGCAGAATGCGTGTTTGAAAATGCAGGCCGTACAGATGCAATCTGCATGGTCAGAAAAGATGCCGGGGACGATTGTGATGCAACGGACGGCGCGCTGATCGGCGCCCGGGTTTCACTGAGGGAGAAGCCGGGAATTTTGATTGACGGAGGCAAAGGTGTCGGCAGAGTGACGAAACCGGGGCTGGATCAGCCTGTTGGCGCAGCGGCAATCAATCATGTCCCGAGAGAAATGATTGAAGAGGCGATGAGGACGTGTGCGGAGCGTTTTGATTATCCCCTTGCAGAGCGCGGCGCAGCCGCGGTGATTTTTGTCCCTGAAGGTGAGAAACTGGCGGAAAAGACGTTCAATCCACAGCTTGGCGTCATGGGAGGCATTTCAATTCTCGGAACGACGGGAATCGTGGAGCCGATGAGCGAGCAGGCGCTGGTGGACACGATTGAAGTGGACATGAAGCAGAAGAGGACGGTGTCGGAGAATTTGATTCTTGTTCCGGGCAATTACGGACAGACGTTTCTGGAGCAGGGGCATATGGGCGGAGTGCTGAAGCGTGCTCCGCTTGTGCAGTGCTCCAATTTCATCGGTGACGCAGTGGATATCGCTAAAACGCTTGCGTATAAACGGATACTGCTGGTCGGGCATTTCGGAAAGATGGTGAAACTCGCCGGTGGTATGATGAACACGCACTCACGGATGGGGGACTGCCGAATGGAACTTCTGACGGCGCATGCCGCCTGTCTGGGAGCGGATTCGCAGACGTGCCGGGCTCTGATGCACTGTGCGGTGACGGATGAGGCGGTGGATATTCTCAGAAGAGCGGGACTGTTCCATGATGTGATGGATGCTCTGCTTGAACGGATACAGCACCATCTGGACCGCAGGGCGGAGGGAGCTGTTCAGGTCGGCGCGGCAGTGTACAACACGGATACACTGCTTGGATTAACGGCAGCCGCGGAAGCAATATTGAAAGACTGGAATGTGAAGATTTCGGAGGGAGAATAAATGGTTCATTTCATCGGCGCAGGGCCGGGAGCTGTGGATTTAATCACGGTACGCGGTCAGAAAATGCTGAAGGAAGCAGACGTTGTGATTTATGCGGGAAGTTTGGTGAATCCGGAGCTGCTTCAGCTGACAAAAAAGAACTGCAAGGTGTTTAACAGTGCGGTAATGACGCTGGATGAAGTCCTGGATGTCATGAAACAGGCGGAAAGAGAAGGCCTGGAAACCGTGCGTCTGCATACTGGGGATATGAGTCTGTACGGTGCGGTCCGTGAGCAGATGGATGCACTGGATGAAATGGGAATTGCATATGATGATACGCCGGGCGTGTCCAGTTTCTGCGGCGCAGCTTCAGCACTCTGCACGGAGTATACGCTTCCGGATGTGTCTCAGACGGTGATCATTACGAGGAAAGCAGGCAGGACTCCTGTCCCGGAAATGGAAAGCATTCCGAAACTCGCATCCCATGGATCGACGATGGTTTTGTTTCTGTCATCCGGAATGATTCCCGCGCTGCAGAAGGATCTCCTTCAGGGTGCATATACGGAGAATACGCCGGCGGCAATTGTGTACAAGGCAACATGGCCGGATGAGAAAACCGTGCGCTGCACAGTCGGAACTCTTGCGGAAGAAGCTGAAAGGGCGGGAATTACTAAGACAGCACTGATTCTGGTTGGTGATTTTCTCGGCAGCCGGTATGAAAAGAGCCGGCTGTATGATCCTTCATTTGCGACGGAGTTCCGGGAGGTGAAACCAGAGGATCAGGAGAAAAAACAGTCATGACTGCAGATAAGAAAGCGGCAGAGAGATCCTATCAGATACTGGCGTTTACTGATGAAGGTATGCGTCTGGCTGAACGTACAGTGGAGAAGCTGCAGGAAGACGGATGCAGGAAGGCTGCGGCAGACCGCTCTGGACGGCCGCTGTCTGCTGCAGAGTGGACGGAGAAATATTTTCAGGAAGCAAGCTGTCTGATTTTCATCGGCGCCTGCGGAATTGCAGTGCGCAGCATTGCGCCCCTGGTGCAGAATAAGTGTATCGATCCAGCGGTTCTTGTCATGGATGAATGTGGACGCTACGTTATCCCGATTCTGTCCGGACATCTTGGAGGAGCGAACAGGGATGCAGAAAGGATTGCGGGGCTTCTTCATCTTCAGCCGGTTCTTACGACAGGAACTGATGCAAGAGGGAAATTTGCTGTAGATGTCTGGGCTGATGAGCAGAAGTTACAGATTCTGGAGCCTTCCAGGATTGTTAATGTTTCTTCTGCTGTACTCAATAACCGTGACGGAATTCTGGTGTATTCTGTGTGGCCGGTGAGAGGTGCGCGTCCATCCGGCGTCGGGGTTGTTGTAAGGCCTGCAGGCGGTCTGAAGGACAGCGATGCTTTTCCGTTTCGGGAGAAATCGGATGTGCTGATTGATGTGCGGGTTCGTCCGTATGATCGCGGACTGCATCTGGTGCCGAAAGTTCTGGTTCTTGGAATCGGATGCCGGAAGGGAATCTCTGAAGAGGCAGTGGAAAAATGCTGGAGGGTGTTTTCTGAGGGATACGGGTTTCCGGACGCTGCTCTTCAAAAAGCCGCTAGCATTGATGTCAAGAGCAGAGAGCAGGGAATTCTCGGATTCTGCAGCAGACGCCGGATTCCGTTTCAGACCTTCGATAAGGATCAGCTGAATGCAGTAAAGGGAGATTTCAGCAGGTCTGCTTTTGTACTGAAAACGGTCGGGACGGACAATGTCTGTGAACGAAGCGCTGCAGCAGCCTGTGGGGGAACTGCGGACTGCATCATCGCAAAAAAGTTCAGCCTGTATGGAGTCACGATGGCTGCGGCTGTGAAGGACGTGCAGCTCAGCTGGGGCAGATCTGATGCAGATGAAGGTGAGAAAGACAAATAAATAACTGGAAACCGTGTGTTTGCAGCAATAGAAAGATGGAAAACAGAGAAAAGAGGGACAGAATGGCAGTCGTTTATGCAGTGGGAATAGGACCGGGAAATCCAGAGTACATGACGCAGGAGGCAGCCGATATCATCGCGCGCTGCACGTATATCGGCGGATACACCGTATATATTGACCTGGTAAAACAGCAGTATCCGGAGAAACAGTATTTTTCGACACCGATGAAAAGGGAAGTTGAGCGCTGCCGGATGGCTCTGGAGTATGCGCAGAACGGTGCGGATACGGCTCTGGTATGCAGCGGAGATGCCGGTATTTACGGTATGGCTGGTTTACTTCTGCAGCTTCTTCCGGAATATCCGGACGCGGATGTGCAGGTGGTCGCAGGTGTTACGGCGGCTGTATCGGGCGCGGCTGTGCTTGGCGCGCCTCTCGGACATGATTTCTGTGTGATCTCCTTGTCCAATCTCCTGACGCCGGAAGAAATTATCGAAAAGAGGCTGAATATGGCGGCAGAAGGAGATTTTGCCCTTTGTCTGTATAATCCGAGATCCAGACACCGCAGAGATGCACTGAGCAAAGCCTGTGAGGTGCTGCTTAAGAAAAAGAGCCCGGAAACTGTGTGCGGATGGGTGAAGAATATCGGAAGAGACGGCATGGAAAAGAAGGTACTGACGCTGGGCGAACTTCCGGGTGAAGATATTGATATGTTTACGACAGTGTTCATCGGTTCGTCTGCAACAGAAAACATCGGAGGACGTATGGTGACACCGAGAGGCTATGAGAATAAGAGGCTGTAGGAAGCTGTGCCTGGCAGGAGCAGAAAAAACGCATGAGAGCATTGATTTTCGGAGGGACAACTGAAGGACGGGAACTGGCAGTAAAGCTTGCCGATGAAGGATGCCGGGTCATTTACAGTGCAGCGACGGATTATGGGATCGAGACGCTGGGGCACAGGAAAAATCTGACCGCATTATGCGGGATTCGTCCGGAAAACGAGATTGAACAGATGCTGGATGATGTTGATTTCTGTGTCGATGCGACGCATCCGTTTGCAGAGCATATCAGCAGAAGCATTCTGACGGCCTGCAGCAGGAAAGATAAGAAAGTGTTCCGGTATGTGCGTGAAGAAGAGCCGCTTCCGGAAAGCCGGAGTCTGAAGCGGGTGGATTCTGTACAGGATGCCTGTGCGTATCTGCGGAATTTGCCGGGAAATATTCTGCTGACCACAGGATCGAAGAACCTCATGGATTTTTCGGCGCTGGGTCCGGAACGACTGCATCCCAGGGTGCTGCCGTCTGTGCAGGCTCTGGAAGCGTGTAAAGAAGCAGGAATTCCAAGAAAGAACATCATTGCCATGCAGGGGCCGTTTTCAGCGGCGATGAATGTATGTATGATCCGTGACCTGGAGATTTCCTATCTGGTTACAAAAGAGAGCGGCCGGCAGGGAGGCATGTTCCAGAAAATTGAGGCGGCGGAGGAATGTGGAATTGAACTGGTCATGATTCGCCGTCCGGAGGAACTGCTGCCGGCGAGCAGGGCAGAGGACATTCTGCAGTATGTGAAAAATGAGACCAGAAGCCGGTCCGGCGGTGCAGAGTACGGTGCGGCGGCGGGAACGTCAGAAGTTCGGGAGGACCCGGTGAAGATAAAGGAGTAAAAAGCAGATGAAAGTAGCATTGATCGGACTTGGAGCAGGAATGGAATGTCTGATTCCGGATGCGCGGCATGCGGCAATGGAAGCGGATCTTTTGATTGGCGCGCCGCGGCTGCTTGCACTGGCGCAGCGGGCTTTTCCGGATGACGGAGAACACAGTCCGGAATTCCGGCAGGAAATCTGGCCCGGCCGGATTGCTGATCTGCTTTTGGAGAAAAGAGATGTCTGGGCGGATAAGAATATTGCATTGCTGTACAGCGGTGACACCGGGTTTTACAGCGGTGCGGGGTCGTTTTTGAAAGAACTGGAGAAGAGGGTTCCGGGAAGTACAGATCCGCAGAGTTCTATTAATGAAGACACGCTCGGGTTTTCACTGACCGTGTTCCCGGGCATTTCTTCGATTCAGATGCTTTCCGCTGCAATCCGCAGGCCGTGGCAGAACTGGACTCTGGTTTCCGCACACGGCAGGGACTGTGATCCGGCAGGAGAGCTGCGCCTTGGCAGGGATACGTTCTTCCTGACCGGCGGCAGAACGGGAGCGCAGAAACTCTGCCGTGATCTCTGTGACGCAGGTCTTGGAGAGCAGCGTGTCTGGGTGGGTGAAAATCTCGGTATGAATGAAGAAAAGATTACGTCTTCATACTGTCGTGATGCGGCGGAAACGGAGTTTTCTCTGCTTGCGGTCGTGTTGGTTGAAGGCGTCCGTGATGTGTTTCCGGTCATGGGCATTCCGGATAACGCGTTTATCCGCGGTCAGGTACCGATGACCAAGAGAGAGGTTCGTCTGTGTGCAGTCTCTAAGATGCAGGCTGCGCCGGAGGAAACGATCTGGGATGTCGGCGCGGGAACCGGGAGCGTATCGGTGGAACTCGCGCGTCAGGCAAAGGGAGGAGCCGTTTATGCGATTGAACGCAAGGAAGAAGCCTGTTCGTTGATTCTGAAAAACCGCAGGAAATTTCATCTGACCAATATGCACCTGGTCAGAGGGGAGGCTCCGGATGCGCTGCATGATCTTCCGAAGCCGGATGCCGTATTTATCGGCGGGTCAGATGGAACAATCCGGGAGATCATCCGTGAAGCGGTAAGACGAAACCCGGAGGTTCGGATCGTGTTTACGGGAATCGTTCTTGAAACAGTCAGCGAGGGGCTGGAAGTTCTGCGTGATCTGGGAAGGGAGCCGGAAGTCATGCAGGTTGCGGTGAGCCGTTCCAGATCAGTCAGAGGCTGTCACATGATGCTTGCGGAGAATCCGGTATATGTGATCAGTGGATAATGGCGGATGATAGAGAAGGAGAAGGTGCATGAAAAAGAGAAAAGTTCAAATTGCGGTTTCTGCGCCTGCATCAAGCAGCGGAAAAACCTTCCTTGTCTGCGGACTGCTGGAAATACTGAAGAGAAAAGGTCTGTTTCCCTGTGCGTTCAAGACCGGTCCGGATTACATCGATCCGATGTTTCACCGGAGTGTTCTGAATGTCAGCAGCCACAATCTGGATCTGGTGATGTCGGATGAGTCGTATGTCCGCAGCTGCTATCAGAGAGAGCTTGCGGAACATGGGTCTGCTGTAGTTGAAGGCGTGATGGGACTGTATGACGGACTTTCTGGTAAGACAGACCGGGGGAGCTGCTGGCATCTTGCGAATACGCTGGACATTCCGGTTCTGCTTGTTCTGAATCCGTCAGGAAGCAGTCTGTCGGCAGCGGCAGAAGTAAAGGGCCTGCAGCAGTTCCGTTCGGACAGCCGGATTGCCGGAATCATTCTGAACCGGTGTAAAAAATCTTATGCGGGACTGATGAAGGAAATTCTGGAACAGGAAACAGGTATCCCGGTGGTCGGTTATCTTCCGGAGCTTCCGGATGTTCATGTGGAATCCAGGCATCTCGGGCTGTATCAGGCTGATGAGATTGAAGATCTGCAGCAGAATATCAAAGTGATTGCGGATGCGATGGAAGAGCATCTTGACTGGAAGAAGATAGAATCGCTGTTTTCGGTTCCCGTTCCTGCAATGCAGGAAGATCAGGATTCCGGTGTGGATATCGGACGTTCCTGGGTCCTTGCAGAGCATGTTCGCCCGGTTATTGCGCTGGCGCGTGATGAGGCGTTTACATTTTGTTATCAGGAGACACAGGAAGAACTGGATCGTCAGGGCGGAAACGTCGTTTACTTCAGTCCTGTCCATGAACCATATGTGCCGGAGGATGCCGATGCCATCGTACTTCCGGGCGGATATCCGGAGCTGTATGCCCGACAGCTTTCCGAGAACCGGTCAATGCGTGACAGTATACGGAAAAGTATCTGTTCCGGTATGCCGGTAATTGCAGAATGCGGCGGGTTTTTGTATCTGCAGAAATTTCTCCGTGATGCGGACGGGGCGCTCTGGCCGATGGCCGGTGTGTTTCCGGGAACCGGCAGATCTGCCGGAAAACTGGTTCGGTTCGGATACGCGGAAATGCAGGCAAAAGAGGACAGTCTTCTGTTTAAGCGGGGAGAATCAATGAGCGTTCACGAATTCCATTACTGGAAATCGGATGAAGACGGAGACGCGTTCCAGATGAAGAAACCGCTGTCATCCAGGAACTGGAGTGAGGGGTACGCCGGACCGTCCTGGTATGCGGGTTTTCCGCACCTCTATCTTGCCGCGCATCCGCAGGTGGTGAAGAGGTTTATCTGCGCGGCAGAAGCATACAGGCACTCTCAAATGGAGAGGAACAGAGGAGGATTTTGATGAACCACTGGATCATGTATTTTATCATTACAGAAGCTTCTGCAGGAGCGGGTGCGCTGCTGGATCTGCTTCTGGCCGATCCTTTTCATTTTCCTCATCCGGTCGTGATCATAGGGAAGGAAATTTCTTCTCTGGAACGTTTTTTCAGGAAGCTTTTCCCAAAAACTTCAGGAGGTGAACTTGCAGGAGGCGCATTGACTGCCGGAATCACCGTCATTACGACATTGCTGGTTACAGGTTTTCTCTGTACAGCTGCATTGCGTATTCATCCGGTTCTCGGATTTGCTCTGCAGACACTCTGGTGCTGGCAGGCACTCGCAATGCGGGGTCTGCAGAAAGAAGCTGTGAACGTCTACCACAGCCTGCCGCCGGAGGGAACGCTGGAACAGGCACAGAAGGATGTGGGCAGAATTGTGGGACGAGACACGTTTGTACTGGATGAAACCGGAGTCATCAAGGCAGATTGTGAAACAGTTGCGGAAAACTTTTCTGACGGTGTGATCGCCCCGCTGTTTTATATGGCGATCGGCGGCGCACCGCTGGCTCTGACGTATAAGGCGGTGAATACCCTGGACAGCATGATCGGGTACAGGAATGAACGGTATCTCTATTTTGGCAGGGTCGGTGCGCGGATGGATGATGTGGTGAATTACATTCCATCCAGAATCGCGGCGCTTCTCTGGGCGCTCGGCGCAGCGATGACCGGAAATGACGGAAAAAACGCGCTGCGGATATGGAAAAGAGACAGCAGGAAGCATGCAAGCCCGAACTCCGCGCAGACGGAATCCGCCTGCGCCGGATCGCTTCATGTGCAGCTGGCAGGTCCGGCGCAGTATTTCGGCAAAATCTATGATAAGCCGGCTATCGGCGATGCGGATCGTCCGATTGAGCGAGGTGATATCCTGCGCTGCTGCAGGATGCTGGGAGCGGCATCTTCTGCCGGTTTAGTTATTTTCTTCACTCTCCGGGCGGTGATCTTCTGGATTCTGCTCCGCTGAGTGTAAGAGTAATAAAGCCGTGAGTGAAACGTCGCTCTGAGGTCCGGTCAAACGGAGGTTCTGCAGAGAGGGACGGGAAACATTGCAGAATTATGATTATCAGAAAGGAAAAGACTTGGATTTTTTTCAGAGCAGTGAGCATGGAGGAGAATTAAACCGGTACCGGGAGCAGTATGGAATAGTCCCGCTGGATTTTTCAGTTAATGTGAATCCGCTGGGGATGCCGGATTCTGTAAGACAGGCCGCAGAACGCGCGCTTCAGCATGCACAGGAGTACCCTGATCCGGTGCAGAGCAGACTGACAGCGGCTCTGGCGGAAAAGGAGAGTCTTCAGCAATGGCAGATTCTTCCGGGAGCGGGGGCTTCGGACCTTATTTTCCGCGTCTTGTTAAGCTGCAGGCCATCTCGCGCAGTGATCACGGCGCCGACATTCAGTGAATATGAGCGCGCGCTGACTGCGGCGGGTTCTGCTGTCAGCCGTTTTCTGCTTAGAGAAGAAGATGAATTTCTTCTGGATGGAAGAATCGATGAATTGCTGGAACTTGCGGAACGGGATGCAGAGCATACGGGTTTTCAGCGGCAGGAATATGAGCGTCAGGCGGAGATGATTATTCTCTGTGAGCCAAATAATCCGACTGGGAGAACGACAAATCGGAAAGCGCTGCAAGCCTTGCTGGAAGAATGTCAAAAACGCGGAATCCTGCTGGTTGTGGATGAATCGTTTATCGGACTGACGGATGAACCAAGCGCGCACAGCTTTATTTCCGAAGCGCAGAACTGCGCCAATCTGATTCTCCTCCGTTCATTTACCAAACTGTTTGCCATGCCCGGAATCCGCCTCGGG
This sequence comes from [Eubacterium] saphenum, assembly GCA_004555725.1. GTDB lineage: Bacteria > Bacillota > Clostridia > Peptostreptococcales > Anaerovoracaceae > Aminicella > Aminicella saphenum_A. The sequence continues at coordinate 44,833 of SFHC01000012.1, read as the reverse complement.
TACGGTATATTTTTTGACCGAGAGATTCGCAGGCGCGCAGCATTATGCGGCCCTTCATGGCCGATATCCGCAGGAGCAGAGGCTGCCGGACTTGCTGCTCTTCAGGAGACTGGATATATTGAACAGTATCGTGAGCAGAATCAAAAAGAGCGGGGATATCTCCGTCAGGAACTTCTGAAGATCAAGGGCATTACATTTATCAGCCGCGCGGAAGCCAATTATCTGCTCATTCATGCTGACAGAAAGCTCGCTGAGCCACTCGCTGAACGCGGCATTCTGGTAAGGGACTGCGGGAATTACCATGGACTGGACAGGAACTGGATTCGTGTCTGCGTCAGAGGACACAGTGATAATGTCCGTCTGGTACAGGCTGTCCGGGCATGTATGCAGGAAAGAAACTGCAGGGATCCTGAAATCGCCGGAACAGAGAAATGCAGAGAAGCATAGAACAGAATGCGAACGCAGGCAGATCACAGGAATGCCGGAAGAGCATAGAGCAGAAATCGGCAGAACAGACAGAAACGATGGAAACAAAGAATAACTGACAGGTGAGAATAATAGGAAGTAGAAGAGAGATACAGGATGAACGGTCGAAAAGCATGGAACATTATGGTGCAGGGAACAATGTCAGGAGCAGGAAAAAGCCTCTTGTGCGGCGCTCTTTGCCGCATCTTCCGTCAGGACGGCTGGAAGACAGTTCCGTTTAAGAGTCAGAATATGGCGCTGAACAGCTGGATTACTGCAGACGGACTGGAAATGGGGCGCGCGCAGGTTATGCAGGCTGAAGCTGCAGGAGTCGAGCCGGATGTGCGAATGAATCCGATTCTTCTGAAGCCGTCCAGTGACGTCGGCAGCCAGGTGATCGTTAACGGAAAAGTGCTCGGGGATATGGATGCCCGTGAGTATTTCCGGTATAAGGAGAAGCTCATTCCGGATATTATGGAAGCGTACCATTCACTGGAACGGGAAAATGACATCATTGTGATCGAGGGTGCGGGAAGTCCTGCGGAAATTAATCTTAAACAGCACGATATTGTGAATATGGGGCTTGCAGAGATGGTGGATGCTCCAGTTCTGCTGGCGGGAGATATTGACCGCGGAGGCGTGTTTGCGCAGCTTTATGGAACGGCGGCCCTGCTGGAAGAATCCGAGCGCAGAAGGATTAAGGGCATGCTGATCAATAAGTTCCGGGGAGATAAGGATATCCTGACGCCGGGCGTGCGCATGATTGAAGAGCGGACGGGCATTCCGGTTCTGGGCGTTATCCCGTACATGTATGTGGATATTGATGAAGAAGATTCTCTGGCTCCGCGCCTGCGGCGGACAGGGCAGCAGGATGATTCCCGCGCGGTGCTCGATATTGCAGTGATTCGGTTTCCGCGGATTTCTAATTTTACGGATCTGGCCCCGCTGGAGTCGGACTCGATGATGGATGTGCGGTATGTCGAACGCGCGGATGAATTCGGTTCTCCGGATCTGGTCATTCTTCCGGGGACAAAAAGCACCCTGGATGACTTGGCATGGCTGAGGGAGTCAGGCCTGGAAATGACTGTCCGGAAGTTTGCGGGCCGTGGCGGAGCGGTTCTCGGGATCTGCGGAGGATATCAGATGCTGGGCGAGGAGCTTCTTAATCCGGAGCATACAGAAGGCAGTCTTGACGGTATGAAAGGAATGGGGCTCCTTCCGGTCAGGACAGTGTTTACCGGGAAAAAGACGCGGACACGGATGTGCGGAACTGTTTTAGCGGAACCGTTTTCCGGTGCTTCGGTTGACGCATATGAAATTCATATGGGTGTTACGGATGTGCGTGGAAAGGCGTTCAGCCGTATTGCGCAGGATGACGGGAATCAGAACTATCCGGACAAGACAGAAAACGGCGAGGGAAAAGATGATGGCTGCTGGAGCGGCAATGTGTTTGGCACATACCTGCACGGCCTTTTTGACAGCGGAGAAGTTACAGAAAAGCTGGCTGCATGGCTCTGTGAGAGAAAGGGCCTTTCTTACACGGGGAAAAAACGGATAAGCCGAAAAGAGTATGAAGACAGGGAATATGATAAACTCGCGAACAGTGTCCGGGCTGCGCTAGACATGGACGCGGTTTATGATATCGTATTCCGCAGGCAGCAGCGGGGATAAAGCAGAGCTTCTGTGGATAAACAGGGCAGGAGACGAACAGAGAAAGGAGCGGCTGTGATGGGAATACAGCATGTAAAACCTGGAGACATTGAACGCACCAGTATGCGCATCATTACGCAGGAGCTGGATGAAAGAGGAATTCATCTTTCGGAAGATCCGGCGATGCGTGCGGTTATTCTGCGGGCGATTCATACCAGCGCGGATTTTGAGTATGCGGAGACTCTGCGGTTTACGGGAAACGGGCCTCAGGCAGGCGTCCGGTATTTTTCCATGCGTAATGCCGGCTTAGCCGGAGATTCGCCGGCACGTTCTAAAATCATCGTGACGGATACCAATATGGCGCTGACTGGAATCAGTAAACGGGCGATGGAGAAACTGGATGTGCGGGCAGTCTGCTATATGGCGGATCCCGGGATTGCATCGGCAGCAAAAGAAGAAGGCATCACACGTGCCCGGGCATCTATGGAATATGCGGGGAAAAATCATCCGCATGCAGTGTTTGTTTCCGGGAATGCGCCAACGGCGCTGATCTCCCTTTCCGAACAGATCCGCAGAGGTCTGCGCCCGGCGCTGGTGGTTGGTGTTCCGGTCGGTTTTGTAAATGTAGTGGAGAGTAAGGAGATGCTGCTCGCTGCCTGTGAAGAATGTCAGGTGCCGGCGATTATAGCGATGGGAAGAAAGGGCGGAAGCAATGTAGCCGCTGCTATTGTGAATGCGCTTCTGTACACGGCGGCGGGTTGGCTGGATCCGGATAACCGCGGGTGAATCGAGGCGGCGAATCTGAGAAGAGGCTGGATCAAGCGTCATTTTTTGATTGAAAATTGAAAGCTCAACGACTACATGCTATAATTTTTATATCGTTCAGGTGATGACAGTCTATAAGAGAACAGGCTGCCATTGAAAAGGGAAACAGGTGAAAGTCCTGTACGAACTTCGTCACTGTAAGCGGATTGCAGAAGCCAACCCATGCCACTGCGCGCACTCTCAGCGCGTGGGAAGGCGGCAGAAGTCATAATCTGCGAGTCAGGAGACCTGCCTGGATATGATCGCAGCGGAGTATTCCGCGCCACGAGATACTGGCACATGCGATAGATTCCATTCTATCCGTATGCCTTTTGCCATATTTTGGCAGAAGGTTATTTTATTGAGAGCGGCTCTTTTCAAGAACCGGGAAAGGAAACAGATATCATGAAAAAGAAACAGCTGAATAAGTTTATGACTGCAGCTTTGTCAGCAGCCGTTGCAACCAGCATGCTCGCTGCTGCGCCAGCATTTGCGGACGCGCAGAATGCGGGGACACAGGTGGCAGGTACATCGGCAAAAACTGTACAGGAGGAGAGTGCTGTGAAGGCAGAAACCGGTGCGCAGACTGCAGAAAAAGTTACGATTTCTAAAGATAATGTCAGGGAGATTACCGGTAAGATTACACAGATGACGCTGGAACAGGGAAAGGCTTTTGTGGACAAAAATGACAGCCCGCTCCTGGTTGCCGGATTGATCGGTGAGATTTACATTCATCCGAAGACAACTCCGGAAGAGCAGAAGGCACAGACGGAGATGGTTGCAAGAGTGGCAAAAATTGCAAAATACGCGTATGATAAGCTTTCTGACGCCGATAAGAAGGCTGTGCCGGAAATCCCGGACGGGTACGAGTATCCGGGAGCAGGCGGAGCGGATTATTTTTCCACTGCGGCACCGATCGGAAGTGCTTCCAAGGATAAAGCATGGACCAAAAAGGTATGCGCAGCACCGGATAAGAAAGCGGAGATTCTGGTCGTCAGCTTTGGAACGAGTTTCAATGCGAGCCGTTACCAGACGATCGGAGGAATCGAGAAGGCGCTCCAGTATAAGTATGGGAAGAAATATTCCGTAAGAAGAGCATTTACTTCACAGGTCATCATCAATCATATTCTGGCAAGAGATGAATACCGGATTGACACGGTGAGAGAAGCACTGGAAAAAGCCAATAAGGCAGGCGTCAAGACGCTGATCGTTCAGCCGACAACACTGATGAGCGGAGAAGAGTATGATTTACTGAAGGCAAATGTAAAGGCAAATAAGGGCAGTGTGAAGACTGTGAAAATCGCCAGTCCGCTGCTGAAATCAGATAAAGATAGAAAAACGGTCGCGAAGGCGCTCGCGGAATCGTCTGCAAGACAGGCCGGAGTTAAGACTTCATCACTGAAGAAGGCGGGAAATAAGACGGCGTTCGTATTTATTGGACATGGAACCTCTCACGCGAACCGTGTAACGTACACGAGAATGCAGAAGGACTACGATAAGCTGGGATATAAAAATGTCTATGTCGGAACGGTTGAAGGCAAGCCGGCGGCAACCTCTTCTGCGTCAATTATTAAGAAACTGAAGAAGAAGGGATATAAGAAGGTGGTCATCCGCGGCATGATGGTTGTCGCAGGAGACCATGCGAATAATGATATCGCCGGTAACGATGCGGATTCCTGGAAATCGCAGCTGAAAAAAGCAGGGTTTAAGGTAAGTGCGCAGGTAGCCGGACTCGGATCACTGAAATCGATTCAGAAGATCTATGTTCAGCATACGGCAGCAATGATGAAATAAAATGAAATAAGGAGAAGAAAGTTGAGAAAAACAGCATTAAAAATCGGTGCAGCGGCATGCGCCGGAGTTATGGCGATGAGCATGGCCGCATTTGCGGACACGGACACAGGAAGCAATACGGAAGCAGCAAAGATACCGGACGGGGTGTATGCCATTCCTGCAAAAACAGACAGTCCTATGTTCCATGTGAATGCCCTGGATAACCAGATGGCATTTCTGACGGTAAAAAACGGACAGGAAACAGTCACTTTCCGGCTTGCAGCACAGGGGTTTGATAAACTGTATGTGGGGACTTCTTCAGAAGAAGCGGAGAAAGATGCAGCCGGCCAGATCGAGCATAAGGTCAGACGCGGCGACTCCTACTACTTTACGATTCCGCTGACGAAAGATGGAAAAGATCTGGTCAAGGGCGATACGACCCTTTCCGTTCTCGGACACAGCGCGAAACGGCAGACGTGGTACCAGCATACGCTTACGCTGACTTACACGGGTAAGGAAAAGAATCTTGAGCACGCCAAGATTGCCGCGCCGGCAAAAACTACGATCAAGAAATTAACGCCAAAGAAAAAAGCGGCAATTCTTTCCTGGAAAAAGGTCACGAAAAACGGAACTGGCTATCAGGTTCAGTACGCGTCCAAAAAAACCATGAAGGGCGCAAAAACCGCCAGCGTGTATTATAACGATGTGACAGAGAAAACGGTGAAGAATCTGAAGAGTGGAAAGACGTACTATTTCCGCGTCCGCACGGAGCATTTCAACGGATACAAGTCCGGCTACTCCGGATGGAGCAAGGTGAAGGCGGCAAAGATTAAATAACCAAGCGGATAAAAAGGGCTGCGGTCAATCCAGTTCATATGCGGGGGATATATATCGAACCGGCAGGAGGCTGGGGCTGCAGCTTTCTTTTCTAAGGAGACAGAGATCAGGGAGTGCATATTGATGCAGATTAAATATCATAAGGCGATCATGAAGAGGATAGGCGCCGCGGCTCTGTCTGCGGCCGTACTGCTGAGCTTCAGCACGGCTGCGGCAGAGACGTTTCCGGAATTTTCCTCACACGCAGAAACGGAGACATCTGCGGCATCGGATTCTGTTTTATCCGGTTCTAAGAGTGCCGGGCAGTCCGGAATATCTGCAGGAAAGTATGTGCCGTCGTCGTTTACTTTTTCCGGAGGAACGGGAAAAGTAAAGATCACATGTGACTGGGTAAAAATTGATGACAGCGGTGCGTCTGCAGAGATTGTCTTTCACAGCGCGTATTACACAAGGATGACGGTTGACGGTAAAGAGTATGTCTCTGATGTCGATCATACCCTTGGCACATCAACCTTTGTCGTGCCCGTCCGGATAAATGAACCTACTGATGTATCCGCGGTGACCACCAGAATGGGTGCGCCCCATGCTATTGCTTATGCGCTGAATGTCGGTCTGAACAAAGGAGCGAAGACGTACATCAGTAAAAATTCCGGAGGAAGTAAAAGTGATAAGAAAGAAAAGACGCCGCCGAAGGAAACGTCATCGTCATCAAAGAAATACTTTAAGAACGGCGTCCTGAAAAACGGGACCTACCGTATTCAGGCGTGGACCGATCAGTATATGTTCAATATTCAGCCGTATCAGGGCGGAACATACGCGATCCTCACGGTGAAGAACGGGAAAATGAAGGCAAAGATTACGCTCACCGGACAGGGGTACGATTATCTGTATCCGGGGACGGCGGCGCAGGCGGAAAAAGCGGCGAAATCGACCTGGATCCGATACTCAAACCACAATAATTATTATTCATACACCATTCCGGTAAAAACGCTGAATAAGAAATTTCAGCTCGCCGGGCATTCCAAGAGGAGAAACCGATGGTACCAGCATAAGGCTGCATTTTATACGAGCGGAATCGTGCGTGTCAAGGGCAGTGCGACAGTGATTCCGAAAGGGAAGAATACAATTAAGCGCAGAAGCACTGCAGAAGGAACAACGGTCCAGAAGGTATTTCACAATAACCACAAGAAAGACAGAATCTCAAAGTCGACAAGCGACCGGTCGGGAAGCACGTCGAGGGTGGACAGCCGCGCGGGCAGAAAGGACGGCGTCTATACGCCGAGTTCGTTCAGCTGGTCGGGCGGATCAGGACGGCTGAAGGGCATTTCATGCAGTAAAATCACGGTGACTGGAGGCAAGGCATACGCGACGATCGTGTTTGACAGTCCTTATTATGACCAGCTGCGCGCGGACGGCAGAACGTTTATGCGGTCGGGAAGCGGTGGAAGCACTTCTGTGTTCGTGATTCCGGTTCATCTGAACGCCAACAACAAGGTTGTGGGCAGAACCGTCGCGATGTCACAGCCGCACTGGATTACGTACACCTTGTATGTCGGTCTGAGCGGAAAGGGCGGGAATTCTTCTTCTGCACGGCAGCTGAAGAGCGGACAAAAGAAACTGTCCAGGAAAGCGCCGGAAATTGCTGGTCTGAAGAAACAGTCTTCTGTAAAAGTCGAGCACGCAGAGCTGTTTAAGATCTTCCGTTACAGCCGGGGAATTACACTGATTCAGGTGGATTTGGAGAAGTACGCTGCCGGAAGAAGCGCAGACGGGAACAAGAAACAAAAGACGAAGGTCGAAAGCGGCCGTGAAGAACTGGAAAAAAAGGAAGGGAAGACGCAGAGTGAGCGGACACAGCAGCTCTATAAAGGAAGGATCATCAATTACCTGGTTGTGCCGAGCGGGGCATCGGTCCCGGCTGGCCTGGATAAGAACTGTATCGTTATTCACACGCCAAAGCACGGGTATACTGATTCGCAGAGCGCTCTGCGATTTGCGGGAATTTTGAATCAGTCCGGACGGTTCAGCTCATTCGGCTTCAACAGCGCCAGAGCGTATCGCTGTCTGCCGGCGTCAGCGGAGCAGGATCTGCGCGGCCGTGTCAAGAGCGGCCGGGTCCAGTTTCCGGGAGACTGGAAACATGTGGATTATCGGGATCTCGTTGAAGAAAAGACAGATCTATGTATTCTTCCGTCCGGAGCAGTCCCGAGAGAAGAAGGGCAGTTGCAGGGGCGCGGAGAGGCTGCACAGACAAAAGCCGACAGGGCAAGGGCTGAACAGCATCCGGTCAAGCATTTTCTGGCTTCTGTGATCGGAATTCTTCCGGATCACCTTCTCCCAACAAGCCTCCGGTCTTTTGTACACAGGTATGCGCCAGATTCAGAGTCGACCGCTGCACAGGGGAGCGCAACAGCTGTCTCGCAGCAGAACGCAGGTAAACAGTATGCACAGCTGGATAATGCCATTCAGCTGTTTACAGCAATGGAAACGCCGGTGCTGATCGATCGTTCTGCGCGTGAAAAAGGAACACTGGCACAGGCAGAGTGGGTGAAGGTTTACGGTGCGGTGCTGGGCTGTGAGAAAGAAGCAGAAAACTGGTTCAGCAGCTATGCCAGATCGCAGAGCAGATAATTCTGTCAGAAAGCAAATATTAACATACGGAAACAGAGAAAAGAGCAGAATCAGATGAACAGATATGCAGAAATAAAGGGAAAGGCAAAACAGACGGCCGCGCTCGTGCTGTCGATTATCATGGTGATGGCGCTGATCACCGGATGCGGCGGACCGGGATCCTCGTCCGGCTCCGGAAGCAGATCTGCCAGGAGCAGCTCCGGCAGCCATCCGGATATTTCCGGATTGAAGTATCAGTCTTCCCTGAAACTGGATTATGCAAAGCAGTTTCAGGTATACCGTTATCAGGGCGGATATAAGGTTATTTCTATTAAGCAAGAGGGCAGCTTTCTGGTTGTTCCAAAGGGAAAGAGCAAGCCAAAAGGGCTTTCTGATGATATTACAGTGATCCGGCAGCCGCTGAAGAATGTCTATCTGGCAGCGACGGCGGCAATGTCCCTCCTCTGTGACATTCAGGGCGATCAGGCCGTTCGGATGAGTTCAATCCGGGCATCGGAGTGGTCATTTTCCGAGCCGAAAAAGCGGATGGAAAAGAAAGAGATGCTGTTCGCAGGAAAGTACAGCGAGCCGGATTATGAACTTCTGGTAAAAGAGAAGTCTGATCTTGCGCTGGAGTCCACGATGATCTATCACACGCCGGAAGTGAAAAATATGATAGAAAAACTGCATATTCCGGTCTTGGTGGACCGCTCAAGTTATGAAGACACCCCGCTTGGCAGAATGGAATGGATCAAGCTTTACGGCGTTTTGATGAACCGGGAAAGTCAGGCGGAGAAGTTTTTTAATAAGCAGGAAGAGAAAACCAGACATTTGAAGAAAGGTGTGCATAAAACAGTCGCTTTCTTCTACATTTCCACAGACGGGAAAGCTGTCGTCCGCCGCTCCGATGATTACGTTCCGGCGATGATCAAGATGGCAGGCGGGACATATGCATATGATTCCGTCGGAAAAACGAGCAAGAGCATTTCCGTGCCGATGAACATGGAGAAATTCTACGAGCTGACAAAAGACGCAGATATCATCGTCTATAACGGAAGCATCGACAGCAGTGTGAGAACATTAGCTGATCTGAAGGCGAAGGATCCGGCGATAAGGAAGCTGAAGGCTGTCAGAGACGGGAACTGCTGGATTGCCGGATCGTCCATGTACCAGCGTCCGGATCAGGCCGGTGATATTATTGTTGATTTTAATACGCTGATCCAGAGTAAGAATCCGAGCGGCATGCGGTTTATTCAGAAACTGAAATAGCCGGGCTGTGTTTTCCGGGCGGCAAAAGGCAAACGCAAGGAGCTGACGGACTGAATTCCTGCAGAGTAACAAACGGCACGAACAGGAAGAAGTGAAAAGCAAATCGAAATGATAAGGCGGCGCGTACGCGGAATTCCGGAGAACCCGGAGTCTCGTGTGCGCGCCGCCGTTGTTATGTGCAGTATGTTTAACTGTGTAATCTGCTGAAGAAGATGGGACGATACACAACAGAAATCCGTTCCGTCAGTCCATCTTGACTTCATCCAGAGGTCCGTTGAACATTTCAAAGCAATGCTCAAAATCGGTAACCTGGCCGCCGAAAAGGGCCGCTTCCATCGGATTCAGCTCATCAAGAAATTCTTCCAGTTTCTTTTTTGCGCCTTCCGGGTCAGCCGGAGGTGTCAGAGCCATATCGGCATATGCGCGCAGTTTTGCAAAATACTGCGCCGTATCGAGATTATTCTTTTCGCGGCCAAAGATATGGAACATCTCGTAGCTGTCGGTGACGTCCTGATCTGTAACCTCTTCAAACTGACATCTTCCGATATAATAATAATGATCATTCATTTTATATACAAAACCAGGATAATGGGTCAGTTTGTAAATGAGTTCATAAGACATTTCTATACATTCCTTTCTGACTATTTGAAATTATTTATACACGCACGTCTGAAATACTTTTATGCATTGTATTTCCATATTTTTATTTTACCGTGGTAAAATATTTTGTAAAGCAGAAGAACTGGCTTTTGTCAGCAAAAGGGCAAAAAAACATAGGTGTACATGCGCCGCATAGAATTACGGACAGCTTCATCAAAGTATCTCAAGCAGGAGAAGAAAAGTAAAGAAAGATGTTCAGATGCAGGATGTACATGTACGGATGAGAAAGGAACGTATGCTGAAATGATGTGGGATAAAGAAATTGATCTGCAGGAGATAGAAGGTTTGTATGCGGGAAATGCACAGGATGAAGAGGCCGGAACAGGAGTTACCGCACTTGTTTTTCCGCGGGGTGCGGCAGCGGGATGTAAAATCAGCGGAGGAGGGCCTGCGTCGAGGGAAACGGGTCTGACGTATTCAGAAACAGCAGAGAACCGCATCCACAGCATTGTGCTTTCCGGCGGTTCCGCATATGGCCTGGCTGCGGCACAGGGCGTGATGGAGTGTCTGGAAAAGCGTGGAATCGGGTATCAGACATCGTTCGCTCTGGTTCCGCTTGTCTGCCAGTCCTGTATTTACGATCTGAACTACGGGCGTGCCGATGTCCGTCCGGATGCATCTATGGGATATGCGGCCTGTGAAAATGCATTGTTGCAGAAACCCCTTGTAATGGGAAATGCCGGAGCAGGAACCGGCGCGACCGTCGGCAAGCTGAAAACGATGCGCAATGCCTGTAAATCCGGTCTCGGATGGTTCGCCGTCCAGCTTGGGGAACTGAAGATGGCCGCTGTTGTTTCTGTCAATGCCATGGGAGATGTCTATGATCCGTCTACCGGACAGAAACTCGCCGGCATGAAGAATGATGAACGGACCGATTGGCTGGACGCGGAGGCATACATGGCTGAAGTCTATAGAGAAAGTCAGAGGGCGCAGAAGGAATGCAGAACAGCAGCGGACGGAAAACAAGCTGAAGAAGGTTCTGCAGTTCCGCAGAACACTACCATCGGCGCGGTAATAACCAATGCAGAGTTTCATAAAGCACAGATGAATAAAATTGCTTCAATGGCGCAGAACGCCTACGCGCGCTGCATTCGTCCGGTTGCGACGATGTCGGACGGAGATACGATCTACGCTGCCAGCATCGGAGATATAAAAGCAGATGTCAATTTAACCGGAAGTCTTGCCTCGCAGGTCATGCAGGAAGCGATTACCCGGGCGGTGAAAAGCGCGCAGATCCAGGACAGCGAATTTCTTGCGCGTGTTTCCTGGAAATAAACTTGTCTCCTTGCTGGGTTGTTTTTGTCTGAATTAATAATATGCTGTGACAAAATTGCCGTGATGTTAAAAGAGGAGTACAATAGTAATGTTCATGAGTATATTTCATGGAAATGAGGGAACGAGAAAGGAGGGCGATATTTCATGAAGAAGAAGTTACTTGGGTGGATTATGGCAGCGGTTGTTGGAACGGCGATGAGTATAGTTCCGGCGCCGGCAGTGTTTGCAGCGCAGACGGCAGAAACCTCAACCAGTCAGAATGTGGTGATGATTACGCCAGAGTCGATGTCTCCCAAGTCGACGGCAGGATACTGGACGGCAATTAAAACGGCTGTCGGAAACGGCGGAAAGACCGTAAAGTTTCAGCCTGGCCATACCTATCATATTTCGGGAATGATCCGAGTGCCGAGCAATACGACAATTGACGCGACCGGCGCGACGATTGTGGAGGATATGCCAGGCTGCACGATGCTGAGCCAGCCGGATGAACGATGCAACAATTCTAAGATTAAGGGATACAATGCGGTGCATGACATTACGATCAAAGGCGGCACATGGATCGGCACAAAAAAGACCAGAGCCGGAGCGGGAAGCAAAGAAGGGTATAAAAACGGATGCAATGTCGTTAACTTCCTGCACGCAAAAAATATCACCATTAAAGATGCAACGCTGTATAACTGCTACAATGCCCATATTATTGAGCTTACAGGATGTAAAAACTGCAAAATCCAGAACTGCAATATAGGAATGACCGCAAGCGGGAAGGCAGGTTTCTATTACGGATCTTCGAACAACGGCGCGATTCAGCTGGATGCCTGCACAGCAGCAGTTAATAATCCGAGAGGAAGAACGTTTGACGGGACGCCTTGCAGAACTATTACCATTAGTGGATGTAAGATTCATTATCCGACAGGAATTGAATGCGCCCAGACGGTAAGAGGAAATAAACTGACCACCAGTGTAAAGATCAGTAATAACAAGATCTGGTACCACTACAAACCGTTTATTACTAAGCACACATCGAAGATCAGCATCAAAGGCAATAAAACGGTTAAGTATTAAGTTAAGTATAAAAGTGAAAGGCTGGGGCCGCGGGGAATCGAAGCAGAAATGCTCTGAACCCCGCGGTTTTTCATATGCTGAAGGTGCGGATCGGATGAAACGGTCAAAGGGGGGAGTATCATTCTGCTGCGTGTGAAATAATTAACATATATACGTGCGGTTATAGGATAAATATTTACATGATCGTGTATATTGTATAATTGCACAACAAAAAGACCGCGGTTATTGGTTTACATATACAAAAATATGTGCTATTATAATAACAAATGATCGTTCAATATATTGAATACAGGGTTTTACATATTAAAGGAGGAATGTGGAAATGTCGGACTACAAGATAAAACCAATTCCCGTAGAACCGGATCCGGGGATTTACAGGGAACATGAATTTAAGGATTCACCTTTGGTTCCGGTGCAGGAAAATGAGAAGATCAGAATAGAGATGCAGTACCCGGAAAGAGGGTGTGTGCATGCAGAAACGCGATGCCTTCTGCGGACGGAAGTGCAGGAGATGCTGCAGAAAGCGGCGCAGGGCCTTCCGGACGGATACCGGTTTGTGATCTGGGATGCCTGGAGACCATTTGCGCTGCAGAAAGAACTGTTCGAGTCTTATTCTGAAGCTATCATTAAGGATTTTCATCTGGAGAAACTCGATGAAAAAGAAAGAATCCGCAGAATCTCTATGTTTGTGGCAAATCCGGTGAATGACACAGAGTTTCCGCCGGCGCACACGACCGGAGGCGCCCTGGATCTCACCATTGAAGGGCCAGATGGCCGTCTGCTGAAGATGGGAACGGAATTTGACGCGTTTTCCAAAGCGACAAGGACGGCATTTTATGAAACTCCGGAAGCGGAAGGATGTGAGGATGCAGAAGAAATTCGGAATAACCGCAGGATTCTCTATCATATCATGCTGGAAGCTGGGTTCACCAATCTGCCGTCAGAGTGGTGGCATTATGAGTACGGTGATATGAACTGGGCGCACGCAAGGGGTCAGAAAGCGATCTATCAGGGGATTTTCACCTTCTGATAGTCGCAGAGAAGTGCTTGCAGAATTTCCTGAACAGTATTAAAATTATTTTCAACACTTGAACAATGGATAGAATCAAAATATTCATGAAAAGAAAGGAGTTCACTGACTATGTTAAGTTCTTTTTTCCAGCACACGCTGGGCAGGTCATCTCTGATTGCCGCATCGGATACCTGGGCTCTGCTGTTTGTGCTGCTCGTCAGTACGGCTGCGGCAATTTACCTGGAACAGAAATATACCTGGGCATCCAAGGTTTCCGGAGCAATTATCGCACTGATCATTGCGCTCGTGCTTTCTAATGTTGGCATTATCCCAATCCACAGCACATTGTATGATGATGTCATCTGGGGCTATGCTGTTCCGCTGGGTATTCCGCTTCTTCTCATGCAGTGCAATATGAAGAAGATCTGGAAAGAAACCGGAAAGATGATGATCGTTTTCCTGATCGGCGCGGTCGGAACGGTTGTCGGCGCATTCTGTGCGTTCGGTCTGCTGAAGGACGTGGTTCCGCACCCAGCAGATGTTGCGGCGATGATGACCGGATCTTATATCGGCGGCGGTGTGAACTTTGCGGCGCTGGCTGCGCAGTTCAAGGTTCCAGGCGGTACAGTTGGTGCAACCACCGTTGCGGATAACCTCCTGATGGCTGTCTACTTCTTTGTACTGATTATGTTTGCCGGAATGAAATTCTTCCGCAAACACTTCACCCATCCGCACATTGATGAGGTTGAGAGTCAGGGATTGGATGAATCCAAGACACAGGCTGCGGCATACTGGAGCCGCAAGGACATCTCTCTGAAGGACATCGCGCTGAATCTGGGATACTCAGTTACCATCGTGTTCCTGTCCAATCTGATTTCTGCAGGCATCACCGCTGCGATTCCGACATCCAGCCCAGTCCTGAAGATGTGCAACATGTTCTTCGGAAGCCAGTACGTCTGGATTACCACACTGTCCATGATCGCCGCTACATACGGTGAAGACAAGATCAGCAAGCTGAACGGTTCACAGGAAATCGGAACATATTTCATTTACATGTTCCTGTTTGTCATCGGAGTACCGGCGTCCATCGTTCAGATTCTGACCAAGACTCCGTCACTGTTCCTGTTCACTCTGATCATGGTTGTGGTCAATATGCTGTTCTGCTTCATCGGTGGCAAACTTCTCCATTTCGATCTGGAAGACTGCATCCTGGCATCCAATGCCAATATCGGAGGACCGACGACTGCAGCAGGAATGGCTATTTCACAGGGCTGGAGCAAGCTGGTCGGACCAGTCATGCTTGTCGGCACTTTCGGATACGTCATCGGAACATATCTCGGTGTTCTGGTCGGCGGTTTCCTCGGCGCAGGCGTATAGCAGCCGGATGATCTGTACACAGTTGTTTTCTGACAAAAGAATAACGGTGCAAGGGAACTGTCCGTTCTCCGGCGTCATCAGATGCTGGAAGACGGGCAGTTTTTTATTCATTGAAAATAGTTTCAATATCTTCGTATGGAATTGTAATTGCAGAAGTGGTAGATTCTTATACGAAGAGAAAACTAACTGAGAGAACAGAACTGCGCGAGTAGAAGGCGAAAGGGGCAGAAGCAGAAATGGATAGAATCGGAATTATCTTTGGGGGAAAATCCACAGAGCATGAGGTGTCTCTGGTATCCGCAAGATCGGTTGCAGAAGCCATCAATAAACAGAAACATGAGCCGGTCCTGATCGGCATCAGCAAGAGCGGCGAATGGAAGAAATTCTGCGGTCCGGTTTCCATGATGACAGATGAAAACTGGGAGGAATATGCAGAACCGTTCAGCCTGGAGAAACTGCATGATCTGGATCTTGTCTTTCCGGTTCTTCATGGGAAATACGGTGAGGACGGAACCATTCAGGGACTGTTTGAGATGCTGGGTGTTCCGTATGCCGGATGCGGAGTTCTGGCGTCTTCACTGGCTATGGATAAGGCGGCATCTAAGCTTGTGTTCCAGAGCTGCAGCCTTCCGACACCGGATTTTCAGCTGATTTTAAGAGATGAACTCTCCTCGCATCTGGAAGAAGCAGCTGACCGCTGTGAAGCGGATCTGCATTATCCGATGTTCGTCAAGCCGGCAAATACAGGATCCAGTGTAGGAATCTCCAAGGTCCGCACCAGAGAAGAGCTGAAAAACGGTATGCTTGAAGCTGCGCGCTTTGACCGGAGAATTGTTGTAGAAAACGGCGTTGACGCTCTGGAGGTGGAAACCGGCGTGATTGGAAATGACCGTCCGGAGTGCGCAGCAGTCGGAAGCATTCAGGCAGCCAGAGATTTTTATGATTATACGGCAAAGTATCAGGAAGACGCAGGCACGATCATTCAGGTTCCGGCTCAGCTGGACGATGAACTGATTGAGCAGGTGAAACAGACTGCGATTCGCGCATATCAGGCGCTGGACTGCGCCGGATGCGCCCGCGTGGACTTTCTCGTGGACCGGAAAACCGGAAAACTGTACATCAATGAGCTGAACACGATCCCTGGATTCACCAGTCTCAGCATGTTCCCGATGATCTGGAAAGAGAAAGGCGTAAGCTTTACGGAACTTATAGACCGAATCATCGATTACGGATATGCGCGTTTTCAGGATGGCATGAGAAAAGAACAGCGAGAGGATAATTTCAGCGGATGTCAGGAGCAGGACGCAGCGGACGAACAGATCGCCCTGGCATAATTCCTTCACAGAAAGAGCATTAAGAAAAAGACCAGAAATACGGATTTGAGGAAAGGTATTACTGGCTGAAATGGAAAATAAACATTCCCCCCGGCGAGTGGAAGAGTCCACCGATCGGGGGGAATGTGCATTTTTTCGATTTATTTCTTTTCGTGTTTATAAGCGTGAATAAAGGCGCCTTCGCTTTTTCGAGACTCCTTGGACGGGATGCCGTGATCCGTTTCCTGAACAAAGATCTGCGGCGAGGCGTCCAGCAGGCGGAATTTCCTGGCCTTGCTTTCAATCAGTCCGTCACGTTTCATGAGCTGCAGCGTGCGCATCATCGAGGCACGGTCGACATGCAGGTACTCCGCGAGACTGCTCAGTGAAACCGGAATGATGAATTCCTCTTCCTCCGGATTGAGTGAATGGATAAATTTCAGATATCCCAGCAGTTTATCGCGTGTGGTCGGCTGAAACAGTATGGAAAGATGCATAGATAACTGCTGGGATTTCTGCGCAATCATGTTCATCAGATTATTCAGCAGCTGCGCGTGCTCATGTTTCAGTTTATCCTGAGGGGACAGCAGCTTTCTGTAATCCAGAAGCAGCACACTGCATTCAGAGGACGCGGTTACTGTATAATGCAGGTTCGGAATCGGGAGCGTAAACAGATCTCCCACAATGTCGTTTTTTTCATACAGATCCATGAGAAACAGGTCTCCGGACGCGTCGGCCATTTCTAATCTAGCGCTGCCGGAGCAGAGAACGGCCAGAATGGACGGCTTGCCTGCATCATACTCCAGAATTGTCGAACCTTTCTGATAAGATTTTGACTCAAGTTCAAAGCAGGAAATCAATTCCTGTATAGACAGTCTGTCGATCGAATCGAATAAATTTCGCTTTTCCATAATGAATCCTTCCCAGACAATAGCTACAGCTGATTTCCCTGATTGTGTATCTGTTAATTCTATACTATTATCGTTTTGTGAATAATAGTAAATTTGTATCACTTACCCTATAGGCATTATATCATAATTGCTTTCAAGTTGCGTGGAATCATCAAAAAAATTTTAACTAATATATTGACAGGAAATCAAGATAGTGAACGGTATCTGATTGACGGAAGGGAGGAAAGACAGGTATTTTCCTTGCTTTTTACGTTTTGTCGAAACGGAATGCGTATACACAATGAATTAATTAAATAAAGAATCCGTGTATACATATGTGAAAGTTTGCGATAAAGGATTTACAATTGCATGAGGATATGACAAAATAGGAATGTTAGAGGGAGAATATCGTTTAAAAGATCGTAGAACGAGGAGGCATCACAATGCGCTGTGTGAGAAAGGTAACGGAAGATCTGTACTGGATCGGAGGCAATGACAAACGTCTGAGCTTATTTGAGAATATCCACCCGATTCCGGACGGAGTTTCCTATAACTCTTACGTATTACTGGATGAGAAGGCTGTTTTATTTGACACGGCAGACTGGTCGGTCGGCCAGCAGTTTATGGAGAATCTGCATGCGGTTCTTGACGGACGCAGTCTGGATTATATCGTTGTCAACCACTTTGAGCCGGATCATGCGGCTACACTGGGACTGGTTCTGCAGGAGTATCCTGCGGCAAAGGTTGTCTGCACCAAGAAAGGACAGGCATTTGGCCAGCAGTTCGGATACGATTTTGCGGATCGCTGGATTGAGGCAAAAGAAGGCAGCGAACTGAGCTTTGGAAAGCATGTCGTGACATTCGTCAATGCTCCGATGGTTCACTGGCCGGAAGTTATGGTGACGTATGACAAGACGAATGGGGTCCTGTTCAGCGCGGATGCATTCGGATCTTTCCGTTCTCTGGACGGGGCACTCTTTGCGGATGAGGTGAACTTTGAAAGAGACTGGCTTCCGGAAGCCAGAAGATATTACACCAATATTGTTGGAAAGTACGGTCCGCAGACAGCGAACCTCCTGAAGAAGGCGTCAAAGCTGGACATCAAGTATATCTGCCCGCTGCACGGACCAGTGTGGAGAAAAGACATCGACTGGTTTATCGACAAGCATGTAAAATGGGCGACTTATACACCGGAGGAGAAGGGTGTTCTGATCGCTTACGGTTCTATGTATGGTCATACGGAGAACGCCGCGCAGATTCTTGCAGCTAAACTGCATGAAAAAGGGATGCATAACATTCAGATGTATGATGTCAGCAAGACACACGTTTCCTATCTGATCAGTGAAGCGTTCCGGTTCAGCAATCTTGCGCTTTTCTCGGTTACGTATAACATGAACCTGTATCCGCCGATGCAGAATTTTGTAGAAGATATGGGACGGCTGAATCTCCAGAACAGAACGGTATCAGTCGTGTATAACGGTACATGGGCTCCGGCTGCCGGAAAATGCATGGACGGACTGCTCTGCGGAATGAAGAACATGAATGTCCTGGAGGACGAGGTTCAGATCAAGTCTTCCGTCGGTGAAGAAACAGAGGAGAAGCTGGACGCGCTGGCAGATGAAATTATCGCTTCGATGAAGTAGTCTGCGGATCCTTTGATCATAAAATAGCAGTTGTTATTGCCGGCGGCGGGCAGAGTCTCTGTCTGCCGCCGGCTGTTTTTCAATCATTCCCGGCTCTTTTGGCCGACGGTAAAAGTCGTGAATCAGTAATATTTTTCCGAAGTATTATATTCAGAATATCTATAGTTGAGCCATTTTCTTTTCGGATGTTTTTTTCCTGATCATAAGTTTCATTAATTCTTTTTAGGCATCGATAATAATTTTGTATATCCTTACAACAATGTAGACCTGGTCTAGTATAGAGAAATTCAATTGTTAATCTACAGACTATGATGATAGAATTATGCAGGACAAGAGGTAATGGAAAAGATTGTTGAAAGTTTGTGTGACGATCGTATGTTTTTTTAAGGAGGATTATGGAAACGAAAAATAACGATGTGCTGAACACTGCAGCTGAGAAGCCGAAGCAGGGGTTCTGGAAGCGCTGGGGCAGCAAGATTATTCTTCTCGCTGTGGTGGTGGCGTGTGTCCTGATTTACTTATATGTTCCGTCTGTACACTCCTTCCTGAATAAGGTTGTGGCGATGTTCAAGAGCGGTGACTTTGCGCAGATGAGAGCGTTTATTTCCAAGTATGGTAAATGGGCGATGCTGGTATCCGCGCTGCTGATGATTTTCCAGTCTGTCATGGCTCCGCTGCCGGCGTTCTTCATTACATTAACCAACGCCAATCTGTTCGGATGGTGGCAGGGATGCATTCTGTCCTTTGTATCATCCATGGCAGGAGCGGCGCTCTGCTTTTACATCGCGAGGATTCTCGGACGTGATGTGGTTGAAAAGATCTGCACCAAGGGTGCGCTGAATCAGATTGAAGTATTCTTTGAAAAACAGGGAAAGAAGTGCATACTGATTGCGCGTCTTCTTCCGTTTATTTCCTTCGATATTGTCAGCTACGCAGCCGGACTTACAGCGATGGACTTCGGCGGATTTTTCCTGGCTACCGGAATCGGACAGCTGCCTGCGTGCATCGTATATTCCTATGTAGGCGGTCTGCTTACCGGCGGTGCTCAGAAGCTGTTCATCGGCCTGGTATGCTTGTTCTCATTCGCGATTCTGATCGCGCTTCTCCGTCAGGTTTACACCATGAATGAGAAAAAGAAGAAGGCAGCGGCAGAGGCGTCTGGTCAGGTATATGTATCTGACGGAATGTCTCCGGCAGTAGTTATCGGAAAACTGTACAATTCCGCGTTCTGGGGAATGGTAATCGGCGTTCTCTGCACCAGATCCACTTGGCTCGCGATGCGTGTCAATGTCGGCTGGCTCTTCTACGCAGGATGGGTTCTGACTTTCCTGCTGGCACTGATGTTCACCAGTTTCAAATGCGGACCGAAATTCTCCATCATTAACGTGGCTGTATGCATCGTAATCATGCTGATTGCAAGCGGAAACGCGCTGTTGGTCACACCTGCGGCGGTTGCCAGAATGGGTGTCGGACTTCTGTCTGTTCCGTTTGAGACCGTTAATATAATAATGCTGGTATTCACTATTGTCGGATTCGGGCTTGTTTTCTTCCTGCATTTCAGGAAGGCGAAGAAACAGCGCGCATAGAGGACAATAGTGCTGATCAGAATAAATTATTCGCATAAATAGGGAAAGGAAAAAGGTTATGAAATCGAGTTTAATGAAAAAGCTTGTCGTTGGAGCACTGGGGGTAATCATGGCTGTATCGCTGGTCGCATGCGGAGGATCAGGTTCTTCTTCCTCTTCTTCCAGCAGCAAGAAGGATTACAGCAAGATTACTGCGGATACATCCAAGAGAACCGTTACGGTTTATGCCAAGGTAAACGGCACTTATTTCACACAGTCTACCCGTCATTATGTCGTATTTAAGGGCGGCTCCAACGGAGATAAGTCTGTCATGACTGCACTGGGTTCTGAGAAGGATTTCTATGGCGCAATGATTAAGATCGGCGGTGAGCCGTGGGATAAGATGATTCCTAAGAAGATGGGTCAGAAAACCGGCGGCCAGAAGGTCAAGGTAACCGTTTCCTGGAAGGGCCATAAAAATGTTCCGGCTGTGAAAACATTGAAAACAGACAAGGGAACGCCGAAGATCGACTTCCGTTTCTCCGGAAACATCAAGAACGCGTATAAGAACAACACCGGATGCATTGCCTGCCTCGACAGCTGCGCAACCGGAATCGTATCCAATGCAGCTTATGGCTTTGGCGATATTGAAGGCGGAAAAGTTAAGGTAATGGGTAATTCCAAGGTTCTGCCTAAGGATGGAACAATTGTCAAGGTAACCTTTGCGCTTCAGGACTAGTACAGAATACGGATCACGGAAATAACGCCAGATTCGTACATAGAAAAGGACGAGAATTCCAGCCGGGAAGTTTCGTCCTTTTTTCTGACTCAGCGAAATATTTTTTGAAAGAAGGTTGATTATGAAACCGGGAACTGACTATAGTATAGAAGAGATTACGGATCTGTTCATGCACGGAATTGACTGTTCGCAGGTGGTTGCATCGGCATACAGCAAGCCGCTTTGCATGGACCAGAAGGTGATGCTGCGCCTGACTTCCGCGTTCGGAGGCGGCATGCTGCAGGGAAAGACCTGCGGCGCGGTCGTTGCGGCTTTTCTTCTGCTCGGGCTGAAGTACGGTCACGACCATGAGGATGATACAGATGGAAAGACGGAGATCTACAAGAAGATGACGCAATTCCGCATGGAGTTCGCTAAAAAGTATGATTCAGAAGAATGCAGCGCGCTTCTCGGCGGCAATCCCGCGGATCCGGATGATATGGCGGCGATTCAGGAGAAGAATCTCATGATGACCCACTGTCCGGTAATTGTGAAAGATACGATCAATATTCTGGAGGGACTGCTGTAATGACAGAAAGAAGAGCCGTCATTCTGTTTACAAGAATTCCGTATCCGGGGCACACCAAGACCCGCCTGATGCCGTACTATACGCCCGTTCAGTGCGCAGAGCTTCATTCTTGTTTTCTGCGTGATATCCATAGAAATCTTCGGGGGATCGATGCAGATCTGTTTATCTACTATGCAGAACCGGGTGATCCGGATAATCTGGTGCAGATTTTCGGGCGTCAGATGGATAAACCGCGCGGAGGCTGGAAATATGGTAAGGGACGTGTGGTTTACCGGAGTCAGAGCGGAGAGGACCTGGGGGAGAGAATGTACGCGGCGATGAAGGAGGTCTTCCGGGAAGGGTATGACCACTGCGTGCTCACGGGGACCGATCTTCCTGATCTGACAAAGGGTATATTTGACGATGCATTCACAAGGCTGAAGACGCATGACGCCGTCCTTGGCCCTACCAGAGACGGCGGTTATTATTTAATCGGGAGCAATGCTCCGCAGCATATCTTTTTTGAAGATCAGGTGTACGGAGGCAGCACGGTTTTTGAAAATACAGCAGCAGCCATACTGGATCACGGTCTTTCTCTGAGCCTTGCAGAAGTTCTCAGTGATGTGGATACCAGAAAAGATCTGATTCACCGGCTGGACCGGCGCAGAAAGAATCCGGAAGCTTCGTTTTCGCACACGGACCGGTTTATCCTTCAGCACGTTAAGATTTCAGTGATTGTTCCGGTCTGTAATGAAGAAAATATGATCCGGAATATCCAGAAGGAGCTGCGGCGGACGTTTGCCTCTTGCGAGGTGATATTTGTCGATGGAAAGAGTACGGACGGAACGCTGTCCAGAATCGATCCGCAGATGATGATCCTGAACAGTGAAAAAGGACGCGCCAGGCAGATGAATCTGGGGGCAGAAGAGGCTTCCGGAGATATCCTGTTCTTTCTGCACTGTGACAGCAAACTTCCAGCTCATCCGCAGAGAGAGATCCGGCATGTTTACGCCGAGCATCTGGCGGGATGCTTCCGGATCGGATTTCCGACCAGACGGTTTCTGATGCTGACGAACAGCATCTTGTCGAACCGGAGAGCGCGCAATGAGGGCATTATGTTCGGCGATCAGGGTATATTTATTGACCGCAGGCTGTTCTTTAAAATGGGAGGATTTCCGGATATCCCGCTGATGGAAGATTATCAGTTTTCTCTGAACCTGAAGAGGCATGGAATATCTAACGGTGTTGCGCATGAGAAAATCATCAGTTCGGATCGTCGGTATCCCAGAAGCACCAAGGGGACGCTGCGGCTGATGAAAAAGATGTATGATATGCGTCAGATGTACCTTCACGGGGCTGATCCGGGGAAACTGGCGAAGATGTATAAGGATATCCGGTAGGTTTCAGAGAATCCGGAATATGAGTTGAATAAATGGGAGAGAATATGCGGATACTGAGTATTACGGCCCAGAAACCGAGCAGTACGGGCAGCGGAGTGTATTTGACAGAAGTGGTAAAGGCGCTGGCGGCGGAGGGACACCAGCAGGCAGTTGTTGCGGGAATTACGAGTGAGGATCATCCGGAATTTCCAGAGAACACAGCATTCTATCCGGTGTATTACGGAACGGAGGAACTGCCGTTTCCGGTTGCGGGGATGTCGGATGAGATGCCGTACACCAGCACGAGGTACTGCGATTTTACGGAGCCGATGACGCAGCAGTTTAAGGATGCTTTTTTGAAGAAAATCCGCCAGGCTGTGACAGACCTCAATCCGGATCTGATCCTCTGTCATCATCTTTATCTGCTTACTGCACTGGTGCGGGAGAGTTTCCCAGGCCGGACGGTCTGCGGGTTCTGTCATAACACAGACCTTCGGCAGATGGAGAAGAATCCGGTGAACCGGGAGTGGATCCGAAAAAGAATCCCTCTTCTCGATAAGATCTTTGTTCCGCAGAAACCGCAGGCAGATAAAACCGTTGATATTTACGGCGTGGACCCCGGAAAAATTGTCACCGTCGGAATGGGATACAATGACGGAATCTTCCATATCGATTCTGATGCGCGTGCAGAAAAAGAGCGGCGTGCAGAGGAAGAAGGAGAAAAGCTTCTGGTTTTTGCCGGTAAGATTGCGGAGAAGAAGGGCGTCAAGAGTCTGATCCGTGCGCTGGACAAGCTGGATATTCCGAAGAGAAGTCTTCAGGTCGTCCTGGCGGGCGGAGCAGGGAATCAGGAGGAATACAGGATCATCCGGTCTATGGCAGAGCAGTGCCGGTATACGATTGCGTTCCCGGGGAGGATGGCGCAGGAGGATCTAGCGGCGCTGTATAACCGGGCAGATGTGTTTGTTCTTCCGTCGTTTTTTGATGGAATTCCGCTCGTGGTGATTGAGGCGCTGGCCTGTGGGGACAAGGTTGTCGTTTCCAGGCTTCCGGGCATTGATGCCTGGCTCTCTGCGAACGCTCCGGGGGCGGATGTGCGTCTGGTGAATCTTCCGACGATGAAGAATGCGGATGAACCGGACCCTGGGGAGCTTCCGCGTTTTGAAGCGGATCTTGCGGATGCTCTGCAGAAAAGCCTTTGCAGTCCGTTATCTGTTCCGGCGGATGTCAGCCGGATTTCCTGGAGAAGTCTGGTGAATAAAGTTCTAGCGAGCGTGACAAAAGATAATTAGAAAGGAAAAAACGCCATGACAGAGCGGAAAAGGGTGTTATTCTACGGAGATTCAAATACGTATGGATATGATCCGAGAGGGTTTATGGGCGGCCGTTATCCTGAGGAACAGCGATGGACGGAGATAGTCCGCCGGAGGTTGAAAGATACCTGGGAAATTATGGATGACGGGATGAACGGACGGGAGATTCCGTCTTCTGCTCTGACCCTGCAGGCGCTGGACCGCACATTGAAACACTGTGTTCCTCTGAATCTGTTCGCCGTCATGCTCGGCTCTAATGATCTGCTGTTTTCCAGCCCTGATCCGACGCTTGCAGCAGAAAAAATGAAGCAGATGCTGATCCATGTGAAGATGTTTCTGAGCAGACATAACTGCGCAGGAAGACGTTCGTCGGAAGAGGCTGTATCAAGCTGCCAGATTCTGTTGATTGCCCCTCCGCAGGACCTTTCCGGGGGCGAGCCGCTGCGGCAGGCTTCGCTCCATCTGGCCGATCTTTATCAGGAGCTTGCGGTTCAGGAACGCTGTCAGTTTCTGGATCTCAGCAGGGAAGAATTATCCCTGGCGTTTGACGGACTGCACTTTACGGAGGAAGGACACCGGCAGATGGCTTTGCTGATTGAACCGATCCTGCTAAATCAGTAAGGCCGGCGGCAGGCGGTCAACAACCGCTGTTCAACGGATGAAAATCGAATAGAAAACAGTAAGACGCGGGCTGCAGCACAAGGCAGAGTATCGGATGTGCTGCAGCCTGTTCTTTTACCTTGTTTATTAAAAATATTTAAATAAAATTCTTGACATATAATGGTCGCTCCGCTATGATATCCCATGTAGTTAAAAATATTGAATTATTTATCGGAGGAGAACATGGGAAAGACAGCGCTTCTGTTTGCCGGTCAGGGCAGCCAGTTCCCGGGAATGGGAAAGGATTTTTATAAAGAGTATCCTGAGTTTCAGGCAGTTTTTCAGCTTCTTCCGGAGAAACAGCGTGAAATCGCATTTTCCGGAAACAAGGAGCAGCTCCAGGAGACCGTGAATACGCAGCCAATCCTGCTTGCGTTTGGCCTTGGCGTATATGCCGTGCTGAAGAAGCATGGGTTCAGGCCGGACATGGCGGCAGGACTGAGTTTAGGAGAGTATTCCGCACTGACAGCAGCCGGCGTGTTTACACCGGAGCAGGCAGTGTCTCTGATCCACTGCCGGGCAGAAGCGATGGAGAAAGCGTCTGAAGGGGTTCAGACTGAAATGTCAGCGGTTCTCGGCCTTGACAGAGATACACTGATGGACTGCCTTCAGCGTGCGCAGAAGGTTGGACGGGTAGAGGCGGCAAACTTTAACTGTCCGGGGCAGATTGTCATTTCCGGAGAGAAAGAAGCTGTTGAACAGGCCGAACAGTTTGCTCAGCAGGCCGGCGCCCGCAGGTGCATGCGTCTTCCGGTAAGCGGACCGTTCCATACATCCTATATGGCGCCCGCAGCAGAGGTCTTAGAAAAGCGCTTTCATGACGAGGTATTCAGACCGATGCAGTTTCCGGTCTATTTCAACTGCACTGGGAAACCGGCCTCGCCGGGAGAGTCCGTTCAGGAGCTTCTGGTGTGCCAGGTTCAGTCCGGCGTATATATGGAAGATATTATCCGCGGCATGATTGCGGACGGAGCGGATCAGTTCATTGAAATCGGTCCGGGGAAAACGCTTTCCGGATTTGTGCACCGGACAGACAGAAGAGTGAAAACCAACAGTATCTCCACAGTTGAGGATATTAAGAATCTGGATCTTTCAGGACAAATTGAACAGGGGGCAGGGGCATAACATGAGTGAACGTCGAGCAGCCATTATTACTGGCGGAGGAAAAGGCATCGGAAGAGCCATCGCGCTTCAGCTTGCAGCGGACGGAGCGAATGTCATCATCAATTACGCGGGAAGCAGAGAGTCTGCAGAAGAGACAGCAGAAGCATGCCGGGTGCTTGGTGCGGAAGCATATGCGTTCCGGGCTGATGTTGCGCAGCAGGAGGACTGTACGCAGCTTGCAGATTACTGCATGGAGAAACTGGGTCGAATCGACATTCTGGTTAATAATGCCGGAATTACCAGAGACAATCTGATGATGCGCATGGATCTTCAGGACTTTCAGAGCGTGATCGATACCAATCTGAAGGGCTGCTTTCTGATGATGAAAGCCGTCAGCCGTCCGATGATGAGAGCGCATTACGGAAGGATCATCAGCATCTCATCAATTTCTGCTCTGACCGGAAATCCGGGGCAGATCAATTATACGGCGAGCAAGGCAGGGATCATCGGCATGACACGTACACTGGCGAGGGAGCTAGCGTCCAGAAATATCACGGTGAATGCGGTCGCTCCGGGCGCAGTGGATACGGATATGACGCGGGCGCTTCCGGAAAAAGTCCGTGAGCAGATGATCGCGTCGATTCCGATGAAGCGGATGGGAGCTCCGGAAGATATTGCGAATGCGGTTTCTTTCCTGGCAAAAGAGGAAAGTGCGTATATTACCGGGCAGGTCCTGAACGTCAGCGGCGGGATGTATATTTAAGGAGGAAGCAGTATGCAGCTGAATAATGATGAAATCAGAAGTATTCTTCCGCACCGTTATCCATTTCTTCTGGTTGACCGGATTGTGGATATGGAGCCGGGTGAATATGCGCGCGGAATCAAATGCGTATCCGCAAATGAAATGCAGTTTCTCGGTCATTTTCCGCAGAAATCGGTGATGCCGGGTGTGCTGATTCTGGAAGCGCTGGCGCAGACCGGCGCGTGCGCGATTCTGTCCCTGCCGGAGTATCAGGGAAAGATTGTCGTATTTGGAGGTGTAAAGAAGTGCCGGTTCAGAAGGGTCGTTGTACCGGGCGATGTGCTGGAAATGTCCTGTGAAATTACCGGAAAGAAAGGTCCGGTCGGTTTTGGAAAAGCAGTCGCGAAGGTTGACGGAGAAATCGCTGTCGACGCAGAAATCTCCTTTGCGATCTCTGATGCAGAGCAGCCGGAGGGATAATAACGGATCCTGCTGAGAGAAGCAGAATACGAAATTAGAATGAGAGAAAAGATAAAAACGGGGCTGCCGCGTAAATGATCTGAAATCATCTGATGCGGCGGCCCCGGCGTTTCTGTGCAGAAACAGACCGTATTCCCGGCACGGTTCTGCCTTGTTTTTTTAGAGTTCTTCCTGATCGCGGAAAACGAGTTTACAGTCCTCCATGCTATCGACGATCGCCAGGCTGGTGACTTCATATCCCTGCTTTCTCAGTTCATCTCCGCCTTTCTGAAAGCCCTTCTCAATCGCAATTCCGATTCCGGCAACTTCAGCGCCTGCCTGGCTGCAGATGTCCAGCAGACCGTGCATTGCTTTTCCGGTAGCCATAAAATCATCGATGATCAGAACCTTGTCGGAAGGCCCGAGATATTTCTTTGATAAGGTGATGTCATAATCCTTATCGTACGTATAAGAATGTACGCGGGAGGTGAACACATCCCCGTCAATATTCTTGCTCTTTGCCTTTTTGGCGAAAACGAACGGAACCTTGAAATAGCTTGCAGTGAGAGCGGCGATCGCGATTCCGGACGATTCAATGGTCAGAATGCGCGTAATTCCGCAGCTGCCGTATTTTTTATAGAATGCCTCTCCGATCTGATCGAGAACAGAAACATCGATCTGGTGATTCAGAAAAGAGTCGACCTTCAGGATATTTCCCGGACGCACATGGCCGTCTTTTAAAATTCGTTCTTCAAGAAAATTCATTGGATCCTCCCGTGTCCTGTTTTGCAAGCAAGTTATTCAATACAATATTATAGCCAATAATATGCCGGCGGGCAATCGTTCTGTAGAGGAAAGCTCGGTCCGGGACATTTCCGCATGAAAATCTGTCCGGCTCAGACATGCAGCCTGAGGCTCTGTTCGTCCGCAGCGCTAAAATCAGGCCCGATTTTACATTCTGCAGAAGAAAACTTGTATACAGTTATGATATACTGTAAATTACCTGACCGATGTATTTTTTCAGATAGATAAGGATGGACAATGAGAGATTATACATATATATTCTGGGATTTAGATGGAACGATCATCAACAGCTATAACGGGGTGACGCGCAGTGTGCAGTACGCCCTTCAGAAGTTCGGAATCGATGAGCAGGATCCGGAAACTCTGCGCCGATACATCGGGCCTCCGCTTCGGGAGTCTTTTCAGAAATTTGCAGGTTTGAGCGAGATGCAGGCCGATCAGGGCGTGGAGTACTACCGCGAGCGGTATAATAAGGTCGGGCTGTTTGAGTGTGAACTGTTTCCGCATGTGAAGGAGACGCTGCAGTATTATCAGACAAAGGGTAAAGTGCAGTTTCTTTCTTCCTCTAAACCGGAAGTGATGTGCAGAAAGATCCTGCACAATCTCAAGGTGGAGGACTGTTTTGATGAGATTGTCGGGGCAAGTCTTGATGGCAGAATTGACACGAAATCAGAAGTTCTGCAGGAAGCGTTCTGCCGGGCAGGAGCATATCACGGTCACGCGCGTCCGGAGTTTAGGAAAGAGGATACGGTATTGATCGGAGACACGATGTTTGATGCTGCAGGAGCAAAGGAGAGCGGCATTGACTGCATCGGGGTGGAATACGGGTTCGGAACAGACCGGGAGCTGAAAGAAAATGGCGTTCAGGCAATTGTAAAAGATCTTCCGGAGCTGGTGAGAATGCTTCCGTGATTCTTGGCCGCGGATGCGGCGGGACAGCGTTTTTGCGATGTTTTTATTACGTCACGGAAAGAAAAAACGAATTTGGGAAGCTGACTGAAGGCGTGGCCTTTTGTGTTTGGATATATGTACATATTCTTGCTCGGTAATTTTTGTCTAATGAACAAAGAATTAAAATACTCCGCCGATTATCTAAAAAAATACGAAAGCCGGTTCTTCAATGCAAGTTGTTTGTGTTATAATCACAAAAGATAACGGATTACGATTGATTTAATGGAGGCAACAAGATGTATACAAAGGAAAATTTTCTGGAAGCTGCCAGAGTTGTCAAGGAAGTCACAATCCCGACAAATCTGATCCACAGTGAATTTTACAGCAGAATGACGGGTGCGGATGTGTATCTGAAGCCGGAGAATCTGCAGCGCACAGGTGCGTATAAGGTGCGTGGATCTTATTATAAGATCAGCAAGATGAGTGAAGAGGACAGAGCCAAGGGACTGGTTACGGCTTCTGCGGGAAATCACGCGCAGGGTGTTGCATATGCGGCACAGAAGTTCGGATGCCGTGCGGTTATCGTAATGCCTGTCGGCACTCCGCTCATTAAGGTCAAGAGAACCAAGGCTTACGGTGCTGAAGTTGTACTCTACGGAGATGTTTATGACGACGCGTATGCGTATGCACAGAAGCTCGCCGAAGAGCAGGGTCTGACAATGGTTCATCCGTTTGATGATTTTGATGTATCCACCGGTCAGGGATCGATTGCTGTTGAAATTCTGGATGAGCTCCCGGATGCGGATATGATTCTGGCTCCAATCGGAGGCGGCGGTCTGTCCACGGGTGTCGCGGTCTGCGCCAAGATGCTGAAACCGGAAATCGAAGTCATCGGTGTAGAGCCGAGAAAAGCGGCAAGCATGACAGCTGCGCTGGAAGCAGGTCATCCGGTTGAACTGGCAAGTGCGACGACGATTGCGGACGGTACGGCAGTGAAGAAAGTGGGCGAGAATGTATTCCCATATGCCAGAGATAATATCGACAGAGTTCTGTGTGTAGACGATGAGGATCTCGTCGGTTCTTTCATTGATATGGTAGAGAATCATAAGCTTGTCGTTGAGAACTCAGGACTGCTGAGTGTCTCTGCGCTGAAACAGATGGATCTGAAAGGGAAAAAGGTTGTCTGCATCCTCAGCGGAGGGAATATGGATGTCACCACAATGGGGTCGATGATTCAGAACGGACTCATCCAGAGAGGCCGTGTATTTACGGTTTCCGTCCGTGTTCCGGACAAGCCGGGTCAGCTGGCAAAGATGACCTCGATTGCGGCAGAGCATAAGGCAAACATCATCCGCATCGACCACAACCGCTGGGTCAGCACCAACCGCGCGCAGGCTGTCGAAGTCGGCGTGACATTTGAATCGTTTGACGCAGAGCATAAGAAGGAAATTATGAATGCACTGACCGATGCAGGTTTCTCGCTGAATGAGATTGGTGCGCGTCTGTAACACATACACATTGCAGATTCTTAATAATTATTAAGAGATAATTTGCATTTTCTTAAGAAATAGACTAGAATATGGATAAAAGTCCGCGGGCAGAATAGAAGTTTTTATTCTGCCCGCTGTTTTATCGTAAGCGATGCAGGGAAGCAGGGAGAGTGAATTCTATGTCTCCGTGTGATCTGGAAAGGAGAATCGGCAGAATGAACCGGAATATGAGAACGTTAAAGCATGCAGGCGATGAGAGAGCAGAAAGGCAGCAGCACAGACGCGGACTCAGAAAGGCCGCCGCGATAGCGCTTGCGCTCGCCGTCGCATCGTCTCTGGCAGCTCCTGCAGGAGTATTTGCAGATGACGCGCAGGCGGCAGCGTCTTCAGACTCAGAGGTTTCGCCTGCACAGACGACCGTGACCGGATACGTGACCTCACACAATCGCAAAGACTACACGAAGACGATGACTGATACGATCAAAGTTGCCCCGGCATACGGAAGAGTTGTCAGTGTCTATCATTATGATCAGGATGCAAAAAAATGGGTGAAGGAGAGTTCCGTTACGACTGGAGACACATATGAATCCAAGGTGAAGCTGGTGTTCAGCGATTACTGGAAAACAAGAAGCATGACCAAGTATAAGATCGTCATCAACAAGGTGAGCGGCAGCGGAGCGTCATTCTCGGGCACACTGACGCCGAGATATGCCTCGAAAGATGCCGTGCAGTCCGTCGGAGCAAGCAAAGTATCCAAGAAAATGACGACTACCTTTAATCCGGTGACGGCCAAAACAGCAGTCGTGATGAACGCGGACACGCACGAACTGGTTTACCAGAAGAATGCAGATACAACAAGAAAACCGTCCAGCATGACCAAGATGATGACCGGAATTCTGCTTCGTGAAAAGTATTCTCTTGGACATAAAGTGAAGATAACCTCCGAGGCAGCCCGGACGCCGTGGGGAATCGGACTGAAATCCGGAGATACGATGACGGTGCAGAATCTGCTCTATGCGATGTTCCTGCCATCCGCTAATGACGCGGCATGCGCGTCTGGAATCGCAGTCGGCGGAAGCACAGCGCGTTTTGCGTCACTGATGAATGCCAGAGCCGCGCAGCTTGGCTGCACCAGAACCGTATATAAGAACGCACATGGCCTGGATACCACGGGAAATTATTCTACCGCAAGGGATCAGGCGCTGGTCGGTAGTTACATTATGACATCGCCGAAAATGAGCGATATCCGGAAGGTACTCCTGACCAAGTCCAAAGTCATCTACTCTGGAAAGGGCAGAAAATACTCCCTTTACTCTTCGAATGCTCTGCTTGGAACCGGAACTTTCCAGGGACTGAAGACCGGAACCACTACACTGGGCGGATATTCCTTCTGCGGGGCATATACATGCAACGGACAGACCTATGTCAGCGTGGTCATGGGATCGGCCACATCCGGTCAGCGGTTCACGGATACCAAGACTCTTGCGGGACTGACCGAGGAACTGGAGAGTGAATAAACGGTCTGCCGTTCTCATCAGATCGGACAGCGGACGGGCATCATGAATTGACAGCAGCCGGAACATACGGGTATGATAGAAGAAAACTCAGGAAAGAAGGCGCTGAAAATGAAGAAAAAAGTAAAACTTACAGTCAGCCGTGACTTCAATCAGGAACTCACGGTTGATGTCATGGATTTTCCAGACGGTCCTGACGGAGCGCCGCGCAGGCGCTTCACATTGACGCTGGATTACAGTAAGTACGACGTTTCGCCGCTGCTTAAAGAACACGCGACTCTGGATGAAGCTGTGGAGCATTACCGTGACCAGCTGTACAGAAGCGTTGCGGGACTGCTGATGAGTGACTGGGAATGTGCGGAAGACGATCTGAACGGGATCCTCGGTACGATCCGAGAGAAGATCGCGCCGTATTTTCAGTAACAGATTTGTTATCGCCGAATTCATATGAATGGGGGAACCATGGAAAAGGAAACTCTGAACAACACAGAAGAAACTGTTATTACTGCAGAAGAGACGGCAGCAGCGCCTGAATCTGCCGCACAGGAGAATGCTGAAAACAAACAGGGTAAGAAGAAAAGGAAAAAAGGATCTACAAAATGGCTGCAGATCTGTCTTATGGTTTTGACCGGCGTTCTTGCAGGTATGTTCGTTTATACACTAATTTACAATATCCTGTATATCAGAAATTATGCATCAAGCTATGGAGTGAGTGTATCCAGCATTTTGGGACAGGCGCTGAATTCAATCCTGTCGGCATCTCTTCCATATGTGGTATACATGGCACTGACATTTACTGCGTATAAGATTCTGGCGCTGCTGTCCGGGACAAAAGAAGACTAGCAAGATCGATACGCACTGAAGAGAGTTTAAGATTCCTTTCCATGAAAAAGAGAAATAGAAGAGCTGTCCGCAATTTTGTGACCTCAGGCAGGTCATGCGGACAGCTTTTTTGTATCTAATGCCGAAAAACAGGAGCCGCTGCCGCGAATGACTTATTGTTGTTCGCGGCAGCGGCTTTTAGAAATCCGTATTGATTTATACGTGTAATAACAGGAACAGCTTATTTTTCATCGCTGTTCTGCGTGTATTTATGCTTTCTGGTATTGCTTTCCTCAACTACTGTAGTTCCGCCCATGAAAGTCGGAAGGCTCTTGCCTTTTCTTTTCCAGGAAAGATACTCTGCTGTCGCAGTCCAGAGAACATCTCCGGAGGAGTTCAGAGCAGTTTCCAGAGCGTCCTGAACGACACCGACAATGAATCCGACGGCAACAACCTGCATGGCGATTTCATTGGAAATGCCGAACAGTGAGCAGGCCATCGGGATCAGAAGCAGAGAGCCGCCTGCAACTCCGGATGCTCCGCATGCTGCGAACGCGGAGAGAATGCAGAGGACAATTGCTGACGGAAGGTCGACGTTGATGCCCAGTGTATGTGCGCAGGCCATGGTCATAACGGAAATCGTAACGGATGCGCCATTCATGTTAATCGTGGATCCAAGCGGGATGGAGACGGAATACATGTCTTCATCCAGACCCAGACGCTTGCAGAGTCCCATGTTGACCGGGATATTTGCTGCAGAACTTCTGGTAAAGAACGCAGTGATCGCGGATCCTTTGATGCATCTCCAGAGAAGCGGATAAGGATTTCTTCTGAGTACGATGAACTCGATCAGCGGATTGACGATCAGCGCCGCTGTCAGCATGCATCCGACCAGGAGCAGAAGGAGTTTTCCGTATGTCGTGAAGATCGAAAGACCGTTTGTGGAAACGTTCGTATAAACGATGCCCATGATTCCAAACGGTGCAAAATTGATGACCCAGCGTACGCCCTGCTGAACGGCGTCGGAGAGATCTTTCATGAAACGCTGCGAATTAGGTGCGGCAAAACGCTTCAGCGCAAGGCCGAAAATAACTGCCCATGCCAGAATGCCGAGATAGTTTGCGTTTACCAGTGCGTTGACAGGATTATCAACGATATTCATCAGCAGATTATGGACGATCTGCCCGAATCCGTGCACTACACTGTCCGCGTGGTAAGCCTTGGCAAACTTGATGGTCTGCGGAAACATGAAACTTCCGATAACTGCGACGACGCCGCCCATCGATGTACCAACCAGGTACAGAACGATGACTGTGCCGAAACGGCGGTCCAGCTTGCTGGACCCCTGACAAAGCGCGGCAATAACGATGACAAATACCAGAACCGGCGCGATCGCTTTCAGCGCTCCGACGAACAGATCTCCAAGAATGGAGATGGCCGCGAGATTCTTGAAGGCGACTCCAAGCGCAGCTCCGATAATCAGTCCGATAACGATACGGATAATCAGACTCGTATCGTTATATTTTCGGGCTATTGCTTTTAGAACTGTCATAATGGTCCTCCTAACGAAACAAAAAATAATAACTTTATAACGTATATTTATTCTACTACGTTTCTTATTGAATTTAAATAGAAAATACGTGATAATTTTAAACAAAATGCCATATTTTGAGTATTGAATACTGTATACGACAGGGATTTTAAGGCAAAAACAACAAAAGTAAAAATATGGAAGGCGAATTCGCGATGATCGGATATAAATGGTGATTAGTTGCATGTTTGTCTGATAAGTAGTTATTTTAACATGCTATAGATTATTGATATCTTATTCTCTATCGCTTGATATCTTTCATAATCCAGTGATTCAGCCATTCGCGTGGATACAATTAAATAATTGCGATTTATTTCAGTAAATTTTCACAATTAAGGATGCATTAGTCACGAGTGAATGGTATAATATGAAATGTATTAAACTGAATATTAATTTAGTGGTGTATTTATAGATAGAAATGTAAAAGGAAGGTTGTCACGATGCTTGAAAAAACAAATATCAAGAAAGCGAGACTTCTGTACATCCTCAAGCTGCTGTACCAGAAAACAGATAAGGATCATCCGGTCACAACCAATGAAATCCTGGATTATATTAATTCTCTTGGTATGACGGCAGAAAGGAAGACAATCAAGACGGACATGAATCTGCTCATGGATATCGGATTCAAGATTGTATTTATGAAGAGTTCGCCGAACCGTTATTACCTTGAAGAGCACGTTTTGTCGTTCGATGAGATGAAACTTCTGAAAGATGTCATTCTGTCGTCTCCTCTGCTTACGGATAAGGAGGCGGATCGTCTGACGGCCAAGATCGCCGGGATGGGCAGCTGCTATCAGAAGGACGCGCTCATGCGCCACGCGTCAGTACTGCGTCATGCGCATCGTGATGAATCTCTGGAGCTTGCGGAGTATGCGGCAGTCAGTGACGCGATTGACCGCGGAAAGAAGATCTTGTTCCGCTACCAGGAGTACACCCCTGACAAGCAAAAAGTTCTGCGTCATGACGGGGAAGTCTATAAGGCAACTCCATACGCATTCTGGTGCGATGAGTCGGGATGTCATCTGATTGCCTGGCTGGAGAAACTTCAGGGGATTGCAGAATTTCGCGCGGAGAGACTGGAGAGTGTCGAGGTACTTGATGAAGACGGCGATTCGCTCCCGGACGGTCTGGATCTTATGGATTACCGAAACAGGATTTTTGATCCGTTCAATGATGATACAGCATCGGTTCAACTGCTCTGTGAAAACTCTGTAATGAATGACATTATCGCCAAGTTCGGTGAAAATGTGAATACGCATACGATCAGCAGAAATCGTTTTCAGGTGACGGCATCTGCTCAGCTTGGACCTTCCTTTTATGCATGGGTGTTTAAATTCGGCGGCAAAGTGCAGATCAAGAGTCCGAAGCGCGCAATGACTGAATTCCAGCGTATGATTTACGCGCAGATGCGGTAAATACGGAAGGCAGAAGATGGACATTTATTTCATGAGGCATGGAGAAACCCCATATAATCAGAAGCATTTGCTGCAGGGGCAGAGAGATATCGCGTTGAATGACGCAGGAAAAGCGCAGGCGGAAAAGGCCGCGAAATGGTTTCAGGCAAGAGGAATCCAGTTTTCTCGTGTATACGCAAGTCCGCTGTCGAGAGCCGTGGAAACGGCGTCGCTGGTCAGCGGCTGCCCACAGGGTGAGATTAAGACGGATCCCCGTCTGCTGGAAATTGATTTTGGACCGATTGAGGGAAAGAAATGGGAAGATCTTTCTGCGGAGGAGATGGAGTATGTGAATGATCCCTGGAAAGGAACACCCATTGCAGGTGTGGAAGATGCAGACCATCTGATCAGCCGGGTGAACGGATTTCTGGATGCGGTGAAGCAGGCAGCGCAGGGGTCTGATGCATCTGCTGCGGAAGAAACTGTTCTGGCTGTGACACATGGTATGGCGCTGCATGGTATTCTGACCGCTTTGACCGGTGACCGTGCCTGCTGGAAGACGCCGCTTGGCAACTGCTGTATTTTCTATATCCGAACGGACGGGGAGTCATTTTCAAATCCTGAGAGAATGACACCTCCGGTGCCGACGTTTCGTTAATTG
The DNA here is from genome assembly GCA_004555725.1 of [Eubacterium] saphenum. GTDB lineage: Bacteria > Bacillota > Clostridia > Peptostreptococcales > Anaerovoracaceae > Aminicella > Aminicella saphenum_A. The sequence goes on along the minus strand of SFHC01000012.1, from coordinate 8,518 downwards.
TCTAATCCCGGGAACAGCGTGTGCACATTCCCGGGATTTTGTTATTCTGCACAAAAATCAATGCAAATATTGCCGTACAGGGTTGACAGCGAGATGAATCTGTGCGACACTAGGTAACATAATAAACAGAAGAGATAGAGGCGCGCCTGTTTAATGAGTAGCCTTCCTGTATAGGATGTACATGTCCGGGAGGAGGAAAGGTACAGGCGCCGAGGTTGGACCGTTTGTGTACAGACAGTTTCAGCTGGGCGTACAGAATAAGATCTGTGCGACTGTCGCAGAAGTGCGGAGAGCTATCCTGGATTCACCTTGCGCGATTATTTTTTGTCGTATGACGCTGCGGACAGAGACGCAGACGGTCGCGCTGTATATGGAAATGTTCAGGCAGCTGATTTCGCATCAGCTGTTTATTTTTATGAAGTTATTCCGTTTATATTTCTTTGGAAAAGAGAGGAGTAGATTGCTCATGAGTAATCAGAAAGAGAAAAAAAGCAGGCGCGGTCTTGCCAGTCTGATCGCTTTTGGCGTGGTCATTGTGTTTATGATCATCGCGGCGATGGTGACAACCAAGGACAGTGCCAGAAACACGGCATGGTCTCTGGTGCCGCCGGCAATCGCAATCGGCCTTGCGCTGGTCACTAAGGAAGTATACAGTTCACTGTTTGTTGGAATTATCGCGGGCGGACTGTTGTATTCTGGATTCAGTTTTTCCGGAACGATGAATCATGTCTATAAGGATGGACTGATTGCATCCCTGTCCGACAGTTATGATGTAGGAATTCTGATTTTCCTGGTCATTCTGGGTGTGCTGGTTGCACTGATGAACAAGGCAGGAGGATCTGCAGCGTTTGGAAAGTGGGCGTCAAAGCACATTAAATCGAGAAGGGGTGCATCCATCGCGACGATTGTTCTCGGCATTCTGATTTTCATCGACGACTATTTTAACTGTCTGACAGTGGGATCCGTTATGCGTCCAATCACAGACCACCACCATATTTCCAGAGCTAAGCTCGCCTATCTGATTGACGCGACTGCTGCGCCGGTCTGTGTAATCGCTCCGATTTCTTCCTGGGCGGCAGCTGTTTCCGGTATGGTAAAAGGACATAACGGTTTTACGGTGTTTATTCAGTGCATTCCGTATAATTTCTATGCGCTGCTGACCATCGTGTTCATGTTCTCTATCGTAATGACGCAGACGGAGTTTGGTCCGATGGTTGAGCATGAAAGAAATGCGATTCACAATAACGACTTGTATACAACATCGGAGCGCCCTTATCCGGAAGAATCTGAAATTCCGAACAGCAGAGGAACGGTCGCGGATATGGTAATTCCGATCATCGTGCTGATTATCTGCTGCGTACTCGGTATGATCTATACCGGAGGATTCTTCTCGGGAACTTCACTGGTTAAGGCATTTGCAGGAAGCGACGCATCTGTCGGACTTGCATACGGATCATTCTTCGCACTGGTCTTCACCCTGATTTTCTATATGGTTCGCAGAATCATGACGTTTGAAGAATTTATGGGATGTCTTCCAGAGGGATTCCAGGCAATGGTAGCGCCGATCCTGATTCTGACATTTGCATGGTCTCTGAAGGCTATGACCGACAGCCTCGGTTCCACCGTATTCGTCAAGCATTTTGTTCAGACCTATGCGTCCAACTATATGTCCCTGCTTCCGGCAATCGTCTTTGTGATCGGCTGCATCCTGGCGTTTGCTACAGGAACATCCTGGGGAACATTCGGAATCCTGATCCCAATCGTCACCGGAGTCTTTGGGTCTTCTGATTATAAGCTGATGATCATCGCGATTTCCGCATGCATGGCCGGCGCCGTCTGCGGAGACCACTGCTCGCCGATTTCCGACACGACCATCATGTCCTCTGCCGGAGCGCAGTGCTACCATATGAATCACGTATCCACACAGCTCCCGTATGCCATGACTGTAGCGGCAATTTCCTGCGTTACTTACATTATCGCTGGATTCACCAGAAGCGCATGGATTTCCCTCCCGTGCGGAATCCTCATGGTCATTCTGGTTCTGCTCTTTATCCGCAAGATCAACCCGAACGACGACATGAGAACCGCCGCTATCGGCGCTGTAGACCCAGATACGCTGTAATGGAGTTGCCCTCGCGAAGCCGAGCGTAAGCGACGGCTGAGCGATGGGAACTCCTTATGCTGGTGGCGCCCAAGAGCGGGAGCAGCGCGAACCGCGATTGGCTAGCGACACGTCGTATAATGCAGTTGCCTTTATTTGTGCAAGCATGAGTGAAGCACAGATAATTGAGGACTGCTTAATGGAATCGCCCCTGCGACTGCAAGCGAGAGCGAAGCAGAAGCAGCGGGGATTCCTTATGCTGGCAGCACCCGCAAGCGAGAGCGCAGCGAACTGCGAGCGGCAAGTGCTGTGTCGTATATGCTGGTTCGGCCTGAGTAACGCATAGATATAGTGCTGATAATATGCAATATCTATGCGTTTTTTAGTGCGCCCGTATGCATGACGGGCTGTGTTGGAGAAACTGTTCCGCCTCTGCAGCCTCGGAGCAATCACACCGGAAGACATTGACGGCTTCAATGCCGCACTGGAAGAGGCACTGAAAGAAATGCATGTTTCCCTTCCAATTCAATAGGCACACAGTGACCGGCAGACTTACCGAATGTTTTTGACGGCATCGGGTATTCAGAACACCTGTTTCCATGATATACTTATTCTGAACTTTACCAAACAATTTCTTTGAGGAAATGGAGAGTGATCATGGAAAAGAATAGCAAAGAATACGGAACTGCACATGCAGCAGGGCGCAGAATAGGACGGCTGATTCTCACAATTGCGCTTGCTGCGGCGATGACGTTCACCATGGCCGGATGCGGAAGCACTTCTTCTGAACAGAGCAGCAGCCCGGCCAAGTCGAAGACGCAGACGGAGCAGGCAAAGAATACTTCGGAAAAGGTTAAAAAAGTTGTTTCTCATATCACGGCAAAAGCGTCATCTTCTCAAAGCCGGTCGTCCTCTGGCGCGTTAAATTTGTCCTCCATTCCGGCATATAAAAACAGTCCTTATGTTAAGGTCAATGGCAATCGTCCCGGATTTTCATCTTCGCAGCTGATCAGGCGCTCCTATGAGAAATACGGAGCCATGGACTCCCTCGGACGGTGCACAAGCTGTATCGCGAACATCGGACGGGACCTGATGCCGACAGAAAAACGCGGAAGCATCGGAATGATCAAACCGACTGGATGGCATACAATTCGCTATTCATTTGTGGATGGGAAATATCTGTACAACCGCTGCCATCTGATCGGCTACCAGCTGACCGGCGAAAACGCCAATGAGAGAAATCTGATTACCGGAACGAGGTATATGAATGTTGACGGAATGGAGCCGTTTGAGTCAGAGGTTGCGCAGTATGTAAGAAGCACCGGGCATCATGTGCTGTACAGAGTCACACCGATTTTCAAGGGACGTGAACTCGTAGCCAGGGGTGTTCATATGGAGGCGGAGTCCGTCGAAGATCACGGCAGAGGCATCCGGTTTAACATATACTGCTACAACGTACAGCCCGGCGTTAAGATCAATTATGCGACAGGTGACAGCCGGGCGCTTAACGGAGAGTCCGGAACGCACGGAGGAAGCACGCCGTCTTATGGAAATTCCGGCAGTTCTTCCGGAAGCGGCTCGCACAGCAATGCCAGACAGACTTATGTTGTGAACGTCAATACCAAGGTCTTCCACAGGCCGGGATGCAGCGCAGCCAACCGCACACTGCCGAGGAATAAGAGGAGCATGCGTGTAAAACGTTCATTCCTGATTCAGCATGGGTATCGTCCGTGTAAGATCTGCAATCCATAGATTAGACAAAATGAATACAGGCAAGGAAATACCGCACAGAGGATAAAAATCCAATGTGTGGTATTTTTTATGCTTGACGAACAAATGTTCTTATGTTAAGGTTTAGGAATAACCTGAGAGTTTTTCATTCGATGAATGGGAGTATAATATGAGGACAATTCGTAAATTTATTCAGTATTACAGGCCATACCGCGCTGTATTTTACTTTGATCTGTTCTGTGCAGCAGTGATCAGTTTTGTGGATCTTGCATTTCCGCAGGCACTTCGCGTGCTGACGAATACGCTGTTTCTGCGCGATGGGCAGGCCATTCTGCGCCGACTTCCGCTGCTTGCTGCCGCTTTTCTGGCGGCCTATATTATACAGGCGCTTTGTAAATACTACGTCAGCTGTCAAGGGCACATTATGGGCGCAAAGATGGAGAGGGATATGCGTCAGGAGCTGTTTGAACACTATGAACAGCTTTCCTTCTCTTATTATGACAAAAATAACACCGGGCAAATGATGAGCAAACTGGTATCGGATTTGTTTGACATCTCAGAGATGGCGCACCATGGACCGGAAAATCTGTTTATCTCGGTCGTCAAATTAATCGGATCCTTTGTATTTCTGTTTTTGATTCAGTGGAAGCTCGCGTTTATCCTGGCTGCTGTTGTTGCGGTTATGATCATGGTGTCACTTAAACAGAACCGTTCTATGCAGGCGACTTTTACGGATAATCGAAAGAAAATAGGGGACATCAATGCTTCTCTGCAGGATTCGCTGTCCGGCATCCGTATGGTGCAGGCATTTGCAAATGAAGATATTGAAAAAGAAAAATTTGACGCCGGAAATGAGGCGTTCCTGCATTCTAAAAAGAATAATTACAGAGCAATGGGGACATTTCAGAGCCTCAACACATTCTTTATCGGCATGATGTATCTGGTTACGCTTATCTTTGGCGGGTATTTTATCGCAAAGGGTGAGATGACGGCGGCCGATCTTGCGATGTATGCGCTCTACATTGGTATCTTCATCAGTCCAGTTCAGATTCTGGTGGAGCTTACAGAAATGCTGCAGAAGGGATTTTCAGGCTTTAAGCGCTTTCGCGAGGTAATCGAAGCAGAGCCTGAGATTGTGGATGCAAAGGATGCAAAAGACCTGAATGATCCAAATGGGGATATTGAATTCCATCATGTTGCGTTCCAGTATGATGAAAATGAAGATGTATTAAATGATATCGATTTTACTGTTCCGCATGGAAAATCCATTGCACTCGTCGGCCCGTCCGGCGGCGGAAAGACAACGATTTGTTCGCTGATTCCGCGTTTCTATGATGTGACAGAAGGAAGTATAACAATTTCTGGTCAGGACGTCAGGAATATAAAACTGGCGTCTCTCCGCAGTACAATCGGGATTGTGCAGCAGGATGTTTATATCTTCTCAGGAACCATCAGGGAAAATATCGCGTATGGAAAACCGGGCGCATCGGATGATGAAATAATAAAAGCTGCAAAAGAGGCAGATCTGCATGAATTCATTCTGTCGCTTCCTGACGGCTACAATACTTTTGTCGGAGAACGTGGCACGCGTCTTTCCGGTGGACAGAAACAGAGGGTTTCGATCGCCCGCATCTTCCTGAAGAACCCTTCCATTCTGATTCTGGACGAAGCGACCAGTGCCTTAGATAATGAAAGTGAGCAGTACATCCAGAAGAGCCTGGAAAAGCTGTCTCAGAATCGCACGACGATAACAATAGCACATCGCCTGTCCACAATCAGAAATGCAGATGAGATCCTGGTCATCGAAAACGGTGTTATTACAGAACATGGCACCCATGAACAGCTTCTGGGACAGGAGGGAACGTACGCGAGGTATTATGAGATGACGAAATAAGAAATATAGCATAAACAACTTTGCTTTATGGTATGTATGAACGCGGGCGATTATAGATTTAGATTCAGATAAGTTCAGTTATAATGAAAGAAAGTTATTGTACCGCTTACGTGAATCTGTCATTACTGGAATGTTTGTGGTAAGATGAAGCAGTTAGTAATTGCAATATAATAGGAGTATTGATGGTACATGTCAAAGATGAAGGATGACAATAGATTAACAGTTTTATATTTTACAGACGATTGTAATACGACAGTTACATTAAAACAGATACATGCTTTGTGTCCGAATGCGCAGATCCTTATGCAGGAAATAGAAGATCCGGTGTACAGAAACAAGTATATTGGAGATATGCTTTTACACGCAGAGGGAAAGTACATTACTGCTGTAGATGAGGGAGATCAGTTTACCGATGATTTTTTTCAGCTCCCATTTAAGAAAAAAAATAAAGAGAGGCTGATCATTTCCTGCAGTAAAAGAATTAATGATCAAGTCCTGAATAACGAGGGCGACTGCTGCGAGAACACTGATATTATACAAGACGGGATTGTTGACCTGAATATTAATGTTTTCAGTTTCCCGGTAACCTTGAACGGAACATGGGTCCCGAATATTCAGGAATACATTGCTCTCTGGCAGGACAAAGGAATTGAGTCAGAAAAGAACTTTCTTCTGCGTATTTTGCTGCAGAAACAGAAATATTTTTGTTATGGCTCAAAGGTGTATACTTATATTCATCCGCGTGACTGTCATTTTGGTATCTACAGCGGTGAAATTCAAAGGGAATGGTATATTGAAGCAGTGGACGACTTTTTAATTCCCTTGCTGCAGGAGGTGGAAAGCTGCAATGGTTCTGTTCCGATGTTTTTACAGTATTTTGCACTGTATTTTATTCTCTGTAGAATGGCAGCAAACAAGAATAACCGAAATAAACACGTAATTCAGGGGAAAACTGCAAAAAACTATAAGGATAAGATCGGAGATATTCTACAATATGTGGATGATTCCATCATCCTCCACGATCGTGATGATCAAAATTATTATCACAAGGATGCTGTATTTATAAGACTTCTTTTGCAGATGAAGTACAACAATTACGACCTGGATTTTGAGTTTTATATGAAGGGGAACACATTACTGCTGGGATATAAAAATTATATCATTCAAGGTACGGGAAAAATACATGTAAATGTGCAGTTTATTGAATACTCACACGGAAAATGGGAGATGGATCTGTCCGTTCCATCATTATATAGCAAAGACCGTGTAAATTATTATGTCATGTTAGATAATAAAAAGTATCCTGTGGCATACAGAGGTGAGTATTCCCTGACGAAGTATTTTGGTCAGGCAGCGTATAAACGTATCAGCTTTCATGCTTCTGTTCCAATTAAGGAAAAATCGCCTCGGCAGGAGCTGCAGTTTATTATGAGCTGCAATGGCAGAGATTATATGCTTTCACCAGAATATAAATCACATACAAGCCGTCTGAGTAATTCCTATCGTTATGCCTATTGGAGATTCGGGAAATACATTGCCTTCCAAAAAGGGAAATCCATCATAATCCGGCCGGCAAAAAAATGGTATGTGGCATATCGAGAGATTCGGTCGCTTTGGGAGATGCTTACAAACAGTGATAAAGAGGTTAGACGTGTAGGACGTCTGCGACTGATTTATCATCTTTCGAGGCCAAAATACAAAAATAAAAAGATCTGGATGTTTTATGACAAGATATATAAGGGTGGTGATTCTTCGGAGTATCTCTATAAATATTCAGCTAAAAAGAAAGACGGTATTGACTGTTACTATTTAATTGATAAGAATGCTCCGGATTGTTCAAGATTAAAACAAGAAGGATTCAAACCTCTTATAAGAGGAACTTTAAAACATCGGCTTGTGTTTCTTAATGCCGATATGATGATTATATCCAATTCTACGGTGTTTGCTTTTAATGATTATTCTCTCGATCTGTCTGCATACATCCGAGACCTGGTAAAATTTCATGTTTGCTGTGTACAGCACGGTATGAGCGTTCAGAAGATTGCTGTTGCACAACGCCGACTCAGAGATAATACGAGACTTTATTTCTGTGCGTCAAAATATGAAATTGAAAATCTTATGAAGCCTGTATATGATTATGCAGGGCATGATGCTTTGAGACTCACGGGTGTCCCTAGATACGACGGGCTTGTAAATCGGGCAAAGAAACAGATTTTGCTTTCACCAACGTGGAGAATGCAGGCAGCTATGCTTGTTTCGAAAAATGAAGGCGTTGAGCGAGACTATAATCCTCTGTTTAAAGAAACGGCGTACTACAAGGTTTTCAATAGTTTGATCAATGATCCCAGGCTGCTGTATGCTGTAAAAAAATATGGATACCGCATTCATTATGTCCTGCATCCAATTGTGAGTCCGCAGGTAGATGACTTCGATAAAAATGATTATGTTGACATTATTCCGGCTGTATCAGATATGAGCTATGAGAAAGAGTTCTGTGAATCAAGCCTTATGATTACTGATTTTTCCGGGATACAGTTTGACTTTGCATATATGCGGAAACCGCTTATTTATCTGCATCATAATGCGATTCCTCAGCATTATGCGGAAGGTACGTTTCATTATAAAACGATGGGATTTGGGGAAATTGTACATAATAATGATGACCTCATCGATTTACTCATCGATTATATGAAGAATGATTGTAAAATGAAGGATGAATACAGACGAAGGGCAGATGATTTCTTTTACTATAATGATCATAATAACTGCGAGCGCATATATAAAGAAATGAT
>SFHC01000011.1 GCA_004555725.1 [Eubacterium] saphenum | reverse complement strand
CAGGTCTTGCTAATCGCCGCGGATTTATAGAAGGGTTATTCTCATATGGCACCGAGCTTCAAACCGGAAATGCCAATTTCGCTGTGATTGTCGTGAATGTTCCCGAATATCGTGAAGTTATTGACCTTTATGGAGATGAGCTTGGCGATCAGATGCTGAAAAGAATCGGAGGGGAACTTAAAGAAGCCGCGGGAAGCAGCGCAGTGATCGGAAGAACTGGCGGAAGTACATTCAGCATTATGATGAGTTATTCAACGCGGGCTGAAGTGAAGGAATTGGGAAGATCGATCCGCAGACGCATCGAGGGAATCGGAACGATTGGTCAGTGGAAGGGCGATTGCAGCGCTTCTATCACGGTGGCTTATTATGACCGGTACAGCCAGGTGGGCAGATCGTTTCTGGATGAGCTGAATCATTTTCTGCTGAATCGCGGTGACCGGGAAGTGCTGTAAGCAATGGTTTTTGCTTTTGTCAGAATGTAAAAAATGAATTATTAAAAGTATGTTTAGCTCACATGAGGTTGAGGGTATGAATATAGACGCGAGATCCAGGTCGGCAGGTGTGTCGGTCCGCGGCTCTCAGGGATTATGGATAGTATGTGAAAGGAAGTCGTATCATGCTGGATAAAAATGTAAAAGAACTGATTAACACACAGATTAATAAAGAATTCTACTCTGCGTATCTGTATCTGGATTTTTCCAACTTCTACTATGACAAGGGTCTGGACGGATTTGCGCACTGGTATGATGTGCAGGCACAGGAGGAGCGTGACCATGCTATGCTGATGAGACAGTATCTGATCAACAATGGCGAGAAGGTAACCTTTGATGCTGTGGATAAGCCGGATAAAACATATAATGATCTGGAAGATCCGCTGAAGGAAGGACTTGCGCATGAGCAGTATGTGACTTCGCTGATCAATAAGATTTATAAGGCGGCTGTAGAAGTGGACGATTTCCGCACCATGCAGTGCTTCGACTGGTTTGTAAAAGAACAGGGCGAAGAGGAGAAGAATGCGGACGATCTGATTAAGAAGTTCGAGCTGTTCGGAAGAGATCCGAAGGGTCTGTATGCGCTGGATCAGGAGCTTCTGGCCAGAGTTTACGCGGCGCCTACACTGACTCTGTAGACAGATTGCGGAGGTATCGCTGTTGTTGTGAGCGGCAGCTTGATTACATCTGAGAATATTCGGGTTTTGAACATTGAAGGGATGTTCAGAACCCGTTTTTGGGTATTTGATTTCCCAGACAGCTCCGATCCGTCTGCTGAGGGTGCTCAATAATCAATGAAATTCCGAAGTTGAATCAGACAGAATATTCCTTTTACATGCATGTTTGCGCTTTCATAATTTTTTTACATAAAGTTTGATTTGATCGCTTGACATTTAATTGCGTGCAATGTATACTGAACATAGTTAATAAAGTGATGTTGTTGATGTGCAGGATGAGTAAAACATACAGTCTGTGCAGAAAGGAGCGCATAATGAAGATCAGTGCGGTAAAATTATTTGAAAACGGGTATATGCTGCAGCCGTTTGCTTTTGGCGGTGAAGAAGGAGTGGAAAAGTTTGATCCAAGGATCCGTTACCGTTCCAGTCTGCAGAATTATGTCATCGATACCGGTAAGGAAGTTATCCTGGTAGACACCGGAATGCCGAAGGAGTTCCCTGAGCAGGTTCCGGATGCCAAGACACCGATCTTTATGGGTAACAAGATTACGGATTATGTGTCTGCATTAAAGAAAGTCGGCTACGAGCCGGATCAGGTCAGCAAGATTCTGGTCACACACAAGCATGCTGATCACAGCGGAGAATTCCGTTCTTTCCCGAACGCGGAGATCTTTGCCTCCAGAACAGAAGCGGGATCCGATGAGCTGAAGGATCTTCTGAACGTCACTCCGGTGGATTTCACTGACGGACCGTATTACAACTTCCCGAAATCCCAGACGATCGCTCCGGGGATCCACTATATCGAAGCTAAAGGCCATACAACCGGAAACAGTATTGTCATTGTTGAAGACGGAGATCTGTTCTACATGATTCACGGTGACATTACATACTGTGATGAAGCGCTCTACGCGAACAAACTGTCCGTTGTGTTTGAGGACGTCAAGGCCGCGAGAGAATCTCTGGACAGAGTCCGTGAGTTCATCTCTGATCATCCTACCGTTTACTGCTCCACCCACACACCGCTCGGGTATGAGAATTTGGAATCGAAGGCGGTCATTGATCTGAACAATCCGCCGGAAGTTATTCCTCCGACAGAGGTGAAGGCAAAAGAAGCAACAGGAAAATATGTCTGCTCGGTATGCGGTTATGTCTATGATCCGGAACAGGGTGACCCGGAGCACGGCATTCCTGCGGGGACACCGTTCTCTGAACTTCCGGATGGCTGGAAATGCCCGCGCTGCCGTCAGCCGAAGAGCAAGTTTATGCCTGCGTAAATGATACGTGTCTGAAGTGAGAACATGGGCCGTTGCTGAAACGATGAACGTCGTTCCAGCAACGGCCTGTTTGCGTACGGATGATCAATCTTTCTCCTCGGATAATCAGATCATTTATGATAGAATATGAGAGAATGAACGAAAGGAAGAAAGGGCCCGGAGGGCCGGTGAGGTTGAAGCATGAGGTCAAATCCATTTGCAGAACAGGTGCATTATTCCCAGGTGCTGGATACGGATCCGTGGACGGATCTTCCATACTGGAATTCTACAGTCCGATACGACGGGTGCGGAATGGTCAGTCTGGCCATGTGCGTGGACCTCTTGACCGGTCGGCCTTTGTCGCCGCTGGATGTGTACCGCATGAGGGAAGCGGCCGGACTGGATCAGAGCCGGACGGCGGATGCGGCGGGCACCAGTGTCTGCGGGGGAGATGTGACACTGAAGCTGAATCCGGTGAACCGGCGCCTGTTTCAGATTGAGTCGGAGCCTCTTCAGCGCACTGTCGCAGCATTTCGCGAGGTTCTGGAACAGGAGAAGGTGATCTGGGCATCGTCCAGGAACACCCCGTTTTATGATGTTTACGGCAGAATCCGTGACCGCAGGCCTGAACTTGGCCACGTCATTGTGTTCTGGAAGTATGAGGACGGCATGTATTACGCAAAGGACTGCGCTTACGGATGCGATCTGGGGAATAACATCCCGTATTCGGAGAATATGCTGCAGACCTGGCTGGCAGCGAACCCGTTTCAGCAGTTTGCGATGAAGCGCGCAGAGCAGAAAGTGTGTCCAAATGAATAAAAAGTTAAAAAAAGATCTTATCCAACAGCGTAACGACATGGACGACGCTGAAGTCCGGGAAATCGAGAAACGGATAGCGGCTCGGAAGAGGGAAATCGGCTCCAGTATGAAGGGACATCTGGAGACCTTCAACGATGGCGTGATCGCGATTTTCATTACCATTATGGTTCTGGAGATCCCGTATCCGTCCGCAGCGGTCAGCATGCATGCGTTTCGGGAGAGTCTGGTCATCTTTCTGGTCAGTTTCTTTGTGGTGGCAGATTTCTGGTATGAACTGCAGCGAAGTTTTATGACGTTTGAACAGGCGGATCACTGGGTTGTAGTTACGGATTTCCTGTTTCTGGCGGCGCTGGCTCTGATTCCGATTATGACCAAGTGGATCATGAACGACATCACCAGGCGCGCGGTCATGAACTTCGGGATGGTTTACCTCGTCACTACTCTGCTGGAAGTCGGGCTGTTCTTTGCTGCGCACAGGCGGCAGGCGAGGGTGTATTCCAGGGTGTACCGGATGTTTATGCTGATCCGTGTCCTCTGGGTAATCGGACTGAACGGCGCGCTGATCATTCTGGCATTCTTTTATCCGAAGGCGGCGATGTATCTGTTCCTTTCGCTTCCGGTGGTCTCCTTCTTTTTCCCGAATGTACGCATGTTATCCAGGCACAGACATCGGCATCGCGTTAGAAGGTGCGAAGATCCACAAGTGATCGGAAAGTCGCCGGACGACCCGAAAGCAGAGTAAGCTGCTGAATGGACTGGCTTCGCGGGAAACTGAATATAATGTGAATTGTTTAACAAATAGCACTGTCTCAAGAAGGTTGAGATGGTGCTTTTTTCTATGATCATAAGAATAAGTGATTGAGTTCAGAAATGCTCTCTTGGTGGATTATTTTCCTGGCTTGTTATAGGTATTTGTTTTTTTACATTTGCATCTTGTATACAATAAACAGGACAAAGGCGGAGATTGCAAGGGGTTTACGGAGTATTCAGGTGAGACGTGTTTCCTTGAACGTTTCGTTTTGTCCAACGAAGAGAAATATATCAGAAATTGTCTGTATATTCACTTGATTATATCTGCAAACATGATTAAAATAGAGTTAGTGCTACGGGTTAATGAATTTACATCTTGGGTTAATAAAAAGAAGGAGGTATGGATGCGGGGGCATCCTGGTTCGGAATATGTTAGATCAATCCTATTATGATAAAACGGACGCGATCATCCGGCTCCACGGTACAGAGGAGCGTTTTCTGATCCCGATCATTCAGGATATTCAGGAAACGTATACGTATGTTCCGCCTGAACTGCTGGATTACGTCGCGGGGAAACTGAACATTTCAGAAGCAAAGGCGTATAGTGTTGCCAGCTTCTATGAGAACTTCTCGTTTGAGGCAAAGGGGAAATATGTGATCCGTGTCTGTGACGGCACGGCTTGCCATGTCCGGAAATCAACGCCGATTCTGGAGGCTCTGAATGAGAATCTGGGCTTGTCTAAGAGGAAGCACACCACGGACGATCAGCTGTTTACGGTAGAGACGGTTTCCTGTCTGGGCGCGTGCGGACTGGCTCCGACCGTTACGGTGAACGGAAAGGTGTATCCAAAGATGACGCCGGAAAAGATGATGGAGATCATCGATCAGCTGCGGAAGGAGAATGCATAATGAGACTGGAAAACAGAACGCAGCTGGATCTGCTGCGGGAACAGTGTATCGAAAAGCGAAACGCGGAAACAAGGAGAATTCTGGTTTGCGGGGGCACCGGATGTCTTGCCGGCGGGTCGCAGAAAATCTATGAGAAAATGCTGGAACTTGCAGAGAAATACGGCAAAGATAAAAATATCCAGGTGGAATTCGGTGAAGAAATTGCGCATACAGGTGTAAAAAAGAGCGGATGCCACGGATTCTGCGAGATGGGCCCTCTGGTCAGGATTGAACCGTTTAATTATCTGTATCTGAAGACGAGCTATGAGGACTGCGAGGAGATTTTCAAAACTTCTGTCATCGACGGAAAGCCAGTGGAGCGTCTGATGTATCATCAGGATGGAAAGGTCTATGAAACAGAGGAGGAAATTCCGTTCTACGCTCGTCAGACTCGTCTGGTCCTGAAAAACTGCGGCCATATCGACGCCGAGCATATCGAGGAGGCTCTTGCCGTCGGAGATTATGAATCGTTCGAGAAGGCGCTGTTTGAAATTCCGCCGGAAGAGGTAATACGCATTATCTCTGATTCGAACCTGAGAGGACGCGGAGGCGCAGGATTCCCGACTGGACGTAAGTGGAAGCAGGTTGCAGGACAAAAGGAAAAGACAAGGTATGTAGTCTGCAATGGTGATGAAGGCGATCCGGGAGCATTCATGGACCGAAGTGTTATGGAAGGCGACCCGCACCGTATGATTGAAGGAATGATGATTGCCGCATACGCGGTGCAGGCAAGAGAAGGATATATTTATGTCCGCGCAGAATATCCTCTGGCGGTAAAGCGTCTGCAGATGGCGATTGACCAGGCAGAAAGACTCGGTCTTCTCGGAGATAACATTCTGGGAACTGATTTTTCCTTCCATCTGCATATCAATCGCGGAGCGGGCGCGTTTGTCTGCGGAGAAGGTTCCGCGCTGACGGCTTCCATCGAAGGAAAACGAGGAATGCCTCGTGTCAAGCCGCCGCGCACGGTTGAGCAGGGACTGTTCGCAAAACCTACGGTACTGAATAACGTAGAGACATACGCGAATGTTCCGATGATCATCAAAAACGGAGCAGACTGGTACCGGAGCATCGGACTTCCGGAGAGCCCGGGAACCAAGGCGTTTGCGCTGACCGGAAACGTCAGAAATACAGGACTGATTGAAGTTCCAATGGGAATTACACTCCGGGAGATCATCTTTGATGTCGGCGGCGGAATTAAGGACGATAAAAAGTTCAAAGCGGTGCAGATCGGAGGCCCTTCCGGCGGATGTCTGACCGAAGATCAGCTGGACTGCTCTATGGATTTTGATTCGCTGAAAAAAATCGGCGCCATGATCGGATCCGGCGGACTCGTTGTCATGGATGAATCCACCTGTATGGTAGAGGTTGCGAGATTTTTCATGAACTTTACTCAGCGTGAGAGCTGCGGAAAGTGTGTGCCGTGCCGTGAAGGAACCAAGCGTATGCTGGAAATTATGGAGCGGATAGTCCACGGAGAAGGCAAGATGTCGGATCTCGATGAACTCCGAGAACTTGCGGATATGATTGAAAGCACTGCCCTCTGCGGACTCGGAAAGGGCGCGCCGAAGCCGGTGATCAGCGCTCTGAACGGATTCCCGGAGGAGTTCAGAGAACATATTGAAGAAAAACGCTGCCGCACACACATCTGCCAGGATCTTCTCACGTACAAGATTGATCCGGAAAAATGCCGCGGATGTTCCAAGTGCGCGCGCAACTGTCCGGGAAATGCAATTTCCGGGGAAATTAAGAAGCCGTTTGTCATCGATGCGTCTAAGTGCCTGAAGTGCGGGGCATGCCTGGAAGGCTGTCCGTTCGGCGCAATTTATCAGGATTAATTCATCGTACCAGAAGGAGGTTAGAATATGGGACATATGACAATCGACGGAAGGCACGTTGAATTCACGGATGAAAAGAATGTGCTGACTGTAATACGAAATGCCGGAATAGATATCCCGACGCTCTGCTATGTATCGGAGCTGTCTACGTATGGTTCCTGCCGTCTCTGCACGGTTGAGGACGAAAGAGGAAAGACATTCGCATCATGCTCGGAAAAGCCGAGAGACGGCATGGTTATTTATACCAATACACCGCGGCTGATGCATTATCGCAAGCTGATTCTGGAACTGCTGCTTGCCGCTCATGAGAGAGACTGCACGACCTGTGTTGTAAGCGGCGGCTGCCATCTGCTGGAGCTGGCGCAGCGCTTGTGCGTAGACAATGTCCGGTTTAAGAATACCAGAGAGCCGCAGCCGATTGACAGCAGTTCTCCGGCGATTATCCGGAATCCGAATAAGTGTATTCTCTGCGGAGACTGTGTCCGCATGTGCTCCGACATACAGGGCATTAATGCGATTGACTTTGCTTACCGGGGAACTGATGCTCTTGTAACCCCGGCGTTTAATAAGCCGATTTCAGAGACGGAGTGTGTCGGGTGCGGACAGTGCCGGATCGTCTGTCCGACCGGAGCCATTACCGTGAAGAATGACGTTATTCCAGTGATGGAAGCGCTGGCAGATAAGAACACGATCGTGATTGCACAGATTGCGCCTGCCGTCCGTCTGGCTCTGGGCGACTTGTTCGGTATGCCAAAGGGTGAGAATGTCATGGGCAGAATCGTGAACATCATGCACCGTCTCGGGTTTGATGAGGTTTACGATACCACGTACGGTGCCGACCTGACAGTTCTGGAAGAATCCAAGGAATTTCTGGAACGTCTGTCCAGCGGACATGACCTTCCGCTGTTCACATCCTGCTGCCCGGCATGGGTGAAACACTGTGAGATCAAGTATCCGGAGCTGAAAGATCATCTTTCCACCTGCCGCTCGCCGATGGGCATGTTCGGCGCGGTGATCCGCGAGTATTACAAGAATCCGGAACATAATGAAGGAAAGCGCATTGTCAGTGTGGCCATCATGCCGTGCACGGCAAAGAAAGAAGAAATCATCCGTCCGGAATCCAAGAACAAGGGCGTCCAGAACGTTGATTACGTGTTGACGACGGAAGAACTGGCATCCATGATTGAGCGTTCCGGAATCGTCTTTGATAAGGTAGACATCGAGTCCGCGGATGTTCCGTTTGGAATTGGATCCGGAAGCGGAATGATTTTCGGCGTTACCGGAGGCGTTACTGAGGCCGTTATGCGCCGTCTGAACCACGGCCATGACCGGACAGCGATGGCGGATATCAAGGAAAGCGGCGTTCGCGGAATGGAGGGCATTAAAGAATTCACTTACCGCTATAACGGAAGAGACCTTCACTTTGCTGTTGTCAGCGGACTCGGAAATGCCGACAAGGTCATGGAAGAAATCCGAAGCGGAGAGAAACGCTACGACTTTGTAGAAGTCATGGCCTGCCCGAGAGGCTGCATCATGGGAGGCGGCCAGCCGGCCAAGTCCGGACCGAGGACCAGAGCGGCAAGATATAAGAGTATTTACGAGACTGACATCAATACACAGATCAAGAAATCGGATGAGAATCCGATGGTCACCATGCTGTACCAGGGTCTCCTGAAGGGTAAGACCCATGAACTTCTTCACAGAAATTTTGAGGAAGCAGAAAAAGAGAGAGAAGAAGCGGAACTCGCTGAATCATAATTGTTTCAATGGATATTCCTCTGCTGCTGCGTCAGGCTGCTCCGAGCAGGAGATACGCAGGCTGCAGGTCAGTATCATGGCGCCGGCATGAGCCGGAAGAAAACAAGAGGGCGGGTCTGGGAACAGTGCATTGTTCCCGGACCCGCCCTCTTGCCAGCTGCACAGTTTTCATCATACAATATGGGAGATACAATATGAGAAATTGCCATTGAGAGAGTGTCTTTGAAATAATACATATTATTATGCTGTTTTTCTGTAACAAAACGATGCCTCATCCGTCTAACTGATGCAACGGGAAAAGAGAGGAGGTGAAGCATGCTGGACTTTGAGTCGTTGTACAAGACTTATTACATGAAAATCTATTCGTACGTCATGACGATTGTGAAGGAATCTTCTTCCGCAGAAGAAATTACACAGAAAACGTTCTTTAAAGCTCTGAATGCCCGCGGGAGTCAGAAGTACCGCGGAAATTCCGGTGAATATACCTGGCTGGCATCGATCGCCAGAAACCTTGCCATGGACCAGTTCCGCGCGCAGAGAAGACGGGGAAGCATGCCGGAGCAGGAACCTGCGGATCCGGATGCTTCTTCGGATATCCGGACAGAAGAGAAGGATACGGTTCTGCAGATTCACCTTCTGCTGCATGAGATGAAAGAACCCTATAAAGAAGTGTTCCAGCTGCGCGTATTTGGAGAACTCTCTTTCCGGGAAATCGGAAAGGTTTTTTCCAGAACGGAAAACTGGGCGCGCGTGACCTATCACCGCGCCAGACTGAAACTTCAGGAACAGATGGAGCATATAGACAGAGAGGATGAGGACAGAAATGAAGGAAAATAATTCTTATACAGAAACGCACAGGATGCAGCAGGACTGCGGAATTGTCAGGGACCTGCTTCCATTGTATGTCGATGAGATCTGCTCAGATGAAACACAGATGTTTGTGCGCCATCATCTGGAAAACTGTGAATCCTGCAGAGCTGTTTATAATAAGATGAAAACCAGTGAAGTAGAAACGATTCTGAAGAGCGAGAAGGATGATGTGCTGCAGCGGCACGCAAAAAAAGAAAAAGGACAGGCTTACCGAGTCGGGCTGATCACCTCTGGATTGCTGCTGCTGCCGATTATCGTAGCGTGCATTGCCGCTGCGGCGGGAGGGGCAGAGTTTCGTTCGATTCCGGTGCTTGCCGCGTCCATGCTTCTGATCGCTGCGGTGACAGTGGTTCCGCTTCTCTCTGAAAGTCATCGTCTGGCCAGAGTCATTACCGTCGGCACTGCTTCTGTACTCCTGATCGAGTTCTTTGTGACGCTGCTTTACAGCGGAAGAGTGGAATTCTCAGTGCTTGCGTCTACAATGTTCGGCCTTTCTATTCCTCTTTTTCCGCTGTTTATCCGGAATACCGAGCTTCCGGAGATGATCCGCAGCAGAAAAGCCCTGATCACGATGAGCTGGGATACGCTCTGGTTTTATCTGATGCTGCTTGCTGACGCGGGCACGGTTTCAGCTTTTCGTCTTGCGGCGGGCATCGGGACATATTTTGTCCTGACTGCCTGGATCATCTTTGGAATTACACAGATCCGTCCGCTTACGCGTATCAGCCGCGCGGGTCTTTCCGTTCTGCTGCTCTGCGTGATGCTCAGTTCTTGTGCGGCATGTCATTTCGGGACTTCATCTGCTGTTGTCCTGACATCTGCAGCCTCCTTATTCCGCGCCCCGTGGACGTACAGCGACGCGTACATCCGCATGCACATTCTATATGCGGGCGTTGCCATCTGCGCGGTCTGTCTTCTGATCGGATGGGCCGTTAAGCTGCACCGTTCCGACCGGAGCAGGTAATTTTACAGCAGAAAACTTTTGAATCGCGCAAAAGACCCGCAGGACATTCTGACCATCAGATGCCTGCGGGTCTTCCGCGCTGCCGGCATTGTCCGGCATTACTGAACTTGTATTACTAGCCGAATGGAGACTGCTGATCTTAAACCTCAGTTTTTCCTTCCAGGATGTTCTTATAGTCTTCCAGGTTCTTTCTCAGCAGTGCAGGGGTGTCCAGCTCATACGGACAGCGCGTTGTACATACCCGGCAGTTGACACAGTCTTCAATCTTGAACATCTCTTTTTGCCACTCCTCAGAAAGCCAGGCGTCCGAAGGCGCGCGGCGGATCATCTGGGACATGCGCGCGCAGTTATTGATCTTGATGCCGACGGTGCAAGGCATGCAGTAGCCGCAGCCTCTGCAGAAGTTTCCGCTCAGATCTTTCTTTTCCTGCTCGATGAACGCGACCATCTCGTCCGTCATCTCCGGAGTCTGATCCATAAACGCGAGCCATTCCTGAAGCTCTGTTTCACGCTGCACTCCCCAGATCGGCAGGACATTGTCAAACTGATTCATGTATGCCATTGCAGCATCGGAATTGGTGATCAGTCCGCCGGCGAGCCCTTTCATGGCAATGTATCCCATGTCCGCATCTTTACACATCTGAACGAGCTTCAGCTCGCTTTCTGCAGCGAGGTAGGAGAACGGGAACTGCATCGTTTCGTAATATCCGGAATTTACGATGTCGTACGCAACCTGAATCTTATGCGCTGTCGCGCCGATATGGCGGATCAGGCCCTTGTCCTTAGCCTCCTGCATAGCTTCATACATTCCGGTTCCGTCTCCAGGAACCCAGCACTGTTCGCACTGATGGAACTGATAAACGTCGATGTAGCCGCAGTTCAGATTGTGCAGTGAGGTTTCCAGATCCTTCCAGAAATCTTCTGGCGTTTTCGCGGCCGTTTTGGTTGCGATAAAAATCTTGTCGCGCGGAACTGTGTATCCTGTTTCCGGAGTGAAGAATGCTTCTCCGATTTTTTCTTCTGAATCTGTGTATGCCCGCGCAGTATCAAAATAGACCATGCCGCCTTCATAGGCATGGCGCAGAATGGAGACAGCGGTCTCCTTGTTGTCTCTCTGAATCGGCAGCGCGCCGAACGCATTCTGTGGAGTCTGAATTCCAGTGCTTCCAAGTGTAATCGTACGCATGTGTTTCTCCTTCTCTATCTTCATATGTAAAAAATGCCTTTCCCCAAACGCGTCCTGCTCGATTTTCAGAAAATGCGGACGGGACGCTAATACTATTTTACACGGGTAAAACTCCATATTCAACAGTAAGAATTCATCTGAATCGCAGAGATTTTCATAGTAAAATGCTTCCTTGTAGATTCTCTTATACTGTGATAGCATAACCATGAATGCTGTGATTCATTGTGCTTAACGACAAAATATAGACGAGCAAGGGATTACCGGATTCATATTCACAGAAAACAACACGGATATAAATACAGAATAATAAGCAGGAGAAAAAGAATGATCTATCTGGATAATGGAGCAACGACATTCCCGAAGCCGGAATGTGTATATGACGCGGTGGACCGTTTTAACCGCACAGCAGCAGTCAATGCCGGAAGAGGCGCGTACAGGGCTGCAAGGGAAGCGACGCAGATGATCAGGGATGTGAAGAAGGAACTGATCAGTCTCTGCGACGCGCGGGACCAGGCAGAAGTGGCGCTGACACCATCGGTCACGATTGCGCTGAATGAAATCATACTGGGACAGACCTGGAAAAAGGGTATGCACGCGTATATTTCTCCGTATGAACACAACGCGGTTTCCCGTCCGCTGGATCTGGTGCGCAGAAGAAAGGGCATTCAGGTTCATCTGCTTCCGCTGAAGGAGGATCTTTCTATCGACCTGGAAGAAACGGCGCGGCAGTTTCAGGAAAACCCGCCGGATTTTGTCTGCTGCACGGCGATCAGCAACGTCACCGGATATGTGCTCCCTGTGTCAGAGGTTCTGAAGGAAGCAAAGAAATACGGCGCATTCACTGTCATGGACGCGGCGCAGGCGATGGGCCTTCTGAAGATCTGTTTTTCACAGATTCACGCAGACTGCATCGCGTTCGCCGGGCACAAAACGCTGTATTCCACTTTTGGCATTGCCGGCCTGCTGATCCGGAATGGTGTGCAGCTGAATGAGGTGATTACCGGAGGAAACGGCATCCAGTCCGAGAATCTGCAGATGCCGCGCTATATGCCGGAAAAACTGGAAAGTGCGAGCATGGATACGCCGGCAATTGCAGGGCTGCAGGCTTCTCTGAACTGGCTGAAACATCAGGACCCGTGGAAAACAGAAGCTGAGCTGACTCCATATCTGCTTGCGAAGCTGAAAAAAATCCCCGGCGTCATCGTGTATGAAGCGCCGGGCGGCGCGGACCAGCAGGCAGGAGTTGTGTCGTTTAATGTGGAGGGATTCCGCGCGAATGAGGTGGCGGCGATCCTCGATAAGGAGGGAGGAATCTGTGTCCGTGCCGGACACCACTGCGCGGCCTATATCCATAAATATCTGAAAGATAAGGTGTATGACGGGACTGTTCGTGTCAGCCTCAGTGTATTCAATACTAAGGAAGACATCGACCGCCTGATTGAAGTTGTCTCCGGCATTGACAGAGAGCAGCTGAAAGGCATCGATCAGCAGGTTTTGAGGGGGAACTGTTAGAAGTGAAAAAGAATTTCAAAGAAACGGGGCTGTCGCAATAAGCAAAGAAACTATGCCGGTGTATCATGTTCCTTCGCGCCTCCGCAAAAGCACTTTTATGATTTCTGTTATCTTATTTCCGAAAACTGAAGATTTCAGAACACAAAAAAGGAGTTTTTTTCGATTGCGCACAACTCTGTTCCCTGTTCAGATAAAATAATGGCAAAAATACAAGGAAACGCATGAGTATTGTACAAATATATGTACAGCACTCATGCGTTTTTCTTTCCGTTGGACTCTTCCTGCACACAATGTATTTCTATACATACAGAACTGCATTGACGGACCGACACTTTGTCCTGATGATCCGGTTTTGTGTTTTCTGAATCATGATTATTCTTTCTGCTCGTAACAGAAATAGTAAAAGTCCTTATTTGTGTTCCTGTTTAACGCAAATCACGAAAAACGGAAACACAAAGTTGGATAGTTTTCCGGCCAGCACGGAATTTCCTTGCCGTCTGTTATTTGTCAAAATTCCGGTTATGCTTGAAATGACCAGGATTGACCACCGGGCTGATGGTGCTTACCCAGCGGTTGGTGTAGTTGAAGAATCCTGCCGTATAAGCGGCTTCCAGAATCTGATGATCGTCCAGACCGACTTCACGGAGCCTGTCAATCTGTGTCTGGTCAATTTCCTGCGGGTGCGCAGTAACGAACCATGCATATTCGCAGAGGGCATAATCTACTTTTGACAGCTCGTTCTTGCAGGAACGGTAATTCCCGGAGAGCTTGTCCACCAGGGAAGCATTCTGCCACATGCCACGCAGATTGTCGCCGTGTGTTTGCAGACAGTAGGTGCAGCAGTTTACAGAAGAAACAACAACACCGATCATTTCTTTCTGTGCGTCAGTCAGGTAGCAAGTGTCGTTATACAGGGATCCCTTGAAATTCAGAAATCCGATGTATTCCTTTGCATTCAGAGGCAGAATCTTAAAGAGGTTGTTGATGAAGCCCCAGTTTTTCTCCATTGCCTCTACATTTTTGTTAAATACTTCATATTCTTCGTCGGTCATTTCGCTTCTGTCTGGCTTCTGCAGGCGGGACAGCTGTTCGTCAAACTCTAATGCCATACTTGATACTCCTTTGTTCCAATCCAAAATGTTGTGTTGTGTGATGTTTAAAGCTAACAAATAATCCTGCGTTTTATTGGGATAAAAAACAGAATCATGCATAGTATAGCATGATTCTGCTGGAATTTCTATATTCTGTTTCTGTTCAGAATCCGGAACTTATTTTGCCGGAACCAGGGCATATGCTCTTGCCGGGTATCCGACACCGTCTTTCATCTTCGGCACGCCGACAAAGATCAGGGATCCTGTTGCCGGAACCTGGTCCAGATTTCTCATTACCTCGATCTGGAAACGGTCTGCAGACAGAATATACTGCTCAGCAGGATACGGATATGCGCCTTCAGCTGTTGTAATATAGCTCGGGTCGGTATCTGCAGGCTCGTGTCCGATGGATCCGATATTTCTCTCCTTGACCAGCCATTCGATGGTTTCCTTTGCCCAGCCAGGGTAGTGCGGCTGTCCGTCTGCATCCTTATTCTCCAAATCTTCTTTCTTATACCAGTCGGAACGGAAAGCGACAAACGCACGCTCCGGGATTCTGCCGTGTTCTTTCTCCCATGCTTTAATATCATCGATGGAAAGAGTGAACTCCGGGTTTTCTTCACATTCCTTATGCTTATCGATAACGACGAGAGGATAGACGAACTCTTCGACCTTCAGTTCACCCAGGGATCTTCCGCCCGGAATAAAGTGAACCGGAGCATCGACATGTGTTCCGTACTGGCTCGCAACCGTGTACTGAATGCAGCGCATCGGCGCCTTTTTCTCTTCCGGCGCGTCCTCAGAATAATCGAACAGCAGCTCTCTTTTCAGCGGGCTGAATCCGTACCAGTGCGGTGTTTCAGGGCTCAGTTCATGGGTCAGATCGACCCAATTATAGTCGTCAGACTGCCACTCCTTATATTCGTCCCATAATTT
The DNA here is from genome assembly GCA_004555725.1 of [Eubacterium] saphenum. GTDB lineage: Bacteria > Bacillota > Clostridia > Peptostreptococcales > Anaerovoracaceae > Aminicella > Aminicella saphenum_A. The sequence goes on along the minus strand of SFHC01000011.1, from coordinate 50,235 downwards.
ATTGTTTCCCATAGTCGTTACCTCCATATAATCTCTTTCCCTTTAATCCAGTTGTTAGGTATGTTTATGTATATACTATACCATTAGATTGTATTAAGTGTCAATAGATTTACTTGGTTTTTTGTGAGCTGCACATAAATGACAAAGACAACCCGGCCGATTTCGCCTTGAAACGGGTAAAAATACGGCCGGATCGCAAGGGGATTATTCGTACGCAAATGCCTTGATGAATCCGGTTTTGACGGCATCGTGGATGCGTCCGTCTTTCTCCGCTGATCCGATAAGGACAACGCGGCGGAATTCTTTCTGGAAGCTTTCTGCCATACCGGTGATCGGGTGGCTGCCGAGAGAGAGAACGACGCGGTCTGCACAGACGGTTTTCTTCTCTTTTGTATCCATATCTTCCAGTTCTACTCCGGATTCTGTAATTCTCAGCAGGCGGTGCCGGAGGAGAATCTCCGGATTCCGTGATGTGATGCGTCCCATCAAGTCATTCAGAATAACCGGGTACATTCCGCGGCCGGCTTCATCCAGCATATCGGCCATGGTGACTTGTACGCCTTCATCCAGAAGCATCTCTGCACATTCCAGTCCGGTGTTTCCGCAGCCGATCACCACAGCGGAGTGTTCCGGCTGCACTTTCTTCAGCACGATATCTTCTGGTGTGCAGACGAGCGGAAGGTCTGCGCCTTCGATCGGCGGGACGGTCCATTCTGCGCCCGTCGCCAGGAAGACCGCTTCCGGGTCAGAATCCTGCTTAATTTTTACCGGAGTTGCGTCGATGCCGGTCTTGATCTTCACACCGCGCTGCTCGATCTCCAGCTGCATGGTATCGATCAGTTCCTGGATGTTGTCCTTGAATCTCGGCTTGTCCGCCAGATTCATCCAGCCGCCCAGGTGATCTTCTTTTTCGTAGAGGGTAACCTGGAAACCGCGTTCAGTCAGTGTCTTTGCCGCCTGCATTCCGGCCGGACCGCCGCCGACAACAGCTACTCTTCTTCCGGCGCCGTCTTTTTCCGGTTTCTTATAAATATACTCGCAGCCGAGACGAGGGTTGACGGTGCACTGAACCGGGAGGTCCTTCCAGATGACACGCTCGCGGCAGTACATGCATCCGATGCAGTTTCTGATTTCCTCTGCGCGGCCGGTCCTGGCCTTGTTCATAAAATCTGCGTCGGCGAACTGGGAACGTCCGAGGCCGACAAAGTCACAGACACCTTCTTCCAGAAGCTGCTCTGCAAATTCCGGATTCTTGATGGTGTTCGTCGCGATGACCGGAATAGAAAGCTCTTTCTTGAATGCCGCCGCGATGTGCTTTTTCCAGCCTGGCTGATAAGAATACGGATCGCAGTTTGCGTTTCCGTTTACGGCTGAACCGTTGGAGATGTTGATGCAGTCAATCCCGAGAGACTCCAGATATTTTCCGACGCGGAGGCCGTAGGAGAGATCCATCATGTTCTCTAGCTGCGGAGTCATTTCATCGCCGCTGATGCGGACAGAAATCGGGAAGCGGCGCCCGCAGGCTTTCCGGATGCCTTCAATGATTTCTCTGATCATCCGCATGCGGTTCTCAAAATTTCCGCCGTATTCGTCTGTGCGCTGGTTGTAGTGCGGAGAGAACATTTCCGCAAGGAGATAACCGTGGGCACCGTGAAGCTCGACGCCGTCGTATCCGGCCATCTGGCAGCGCACAGCGGCGTCGATGAATTTCTGCTCGATTTCATGGATTTCATCGATGGTCATGGCACGGGGAACAGGGCGCCCCGGACCTGCAGGAACGGCGCTCGGACCCAGGATTTCATGACCGAGAAATACCGGATTCGCAGTTGCTCCGCCGTGGTGAAGCTGCGCAAAGATCCGGCAGTCATATTTATGAACGGCTTCAGTGAGACGCTCGGCATTGGAAATCATGTCATTCTGCGTCATATAGAAGTTATGACATCCGATGTTGCTGTATACATCATCGATACCGACTGCTTCATTAATAATCAGTCCGATTCCGCCTTTTGCGCGCTCTTCATAGTAGGCAATCATGCGTTCTCCCGGCGTGTTGTCCGAGTCAGAAAGGGACGTGTGCATCGGCACCATGACGCCGCGGTTCTTGATCGCCAATGCGCCGATTTTCCCCGGCTGAAACAATTTAGGGTATTTCATGGATTCCTCCTTGGTGTACAATAGTGATTGGTCATTCGGCGGTTCCGGCAGTTTCACTTTGCCGGATTGTGCCGCAAAACTATTTTACCACATATTTTTTATTATAAAAATACAGGCTTTCGGAATTCAACGGAAACCAAGGCAAGGAAACAGGAAAAAAGGGAAACAAGATGAAGATCAGAAAGACGACAACAGACGATTTACAATATGTTATGCCGATTTATGAACAGGCGCGCGTATTTATGGCAGAAACCGGAAATCCGAAACAGTGGGGCGCGACCAACTGGCCGCCGGAATCCGTTATCCGGGAGGACATTCAGCAGGGAAAGAGTTATGTCTGCCTGAATGAGGAGGAAAGAATTATCGGCGTGTTCTGCTATATATTCGGAAAGGACATTGACCCGACGTATCTCGATATTGAGGATGGAAGGTGGCTGGATGATTCGCCGTACGGGGTCGTTCACCGTATGGCCGGGGACGGATCCGAACACGGCATCGGACAGTTCTGCCTGCAGTGGGCGCTGGAGCAGAGCAGACATCTGCGCGTTGACACACATCCGGACAATCGGATCATGCAGAATCTGCTGAATAAGCTCGGATTCCGGAAATGCGGGATCATTCATGTCATCGAGGACAATGATCCTCGCTACGCCTATGAAAAGATCCTTTAACGGCCGCAGCGGCAGGGTTTATCCTTGCGCATGTATCTTTTGTCCCGCAGAAAACATGTTGACAATTAAATTGCGCACAATTATAATATAGGAAACAAGATACAGGAGGAAACAAAAGGAGAGTTTATGCATATTATTGTAAAAGTGTTGGCTGCACTGACGGCGCTTGAGTTTTTCTACATCATGTTTCTTGAGACCTTTGCGACGACGTCGGAGAAGACGTCAAAAGTATTTGGCATGAGCCAAGATGAGCTGCGAAGGGACAGTGTCCGCACGCTGTTTAAGAACCAGGGCGTCTATAACGGTCTGATTGCGGTGCTGATTCTGCTTGCGGTATTCTGCTACGGCAGTGTCCCGGCGCTCAGGATCCTGATGGGATACATCATCCTGGTCGCGGCGTATGGCAGCATCACCAGCAGTCCCAAGATCATTCTGATGCAGGGCGGACTTCCGATCATCGTGATGGTCCTGAGCTTCTGTCTGCACGGATAACCTGTGTGAAACGGCCGGAATCCGGGCATGAATACAGGACAAAGGTTAAAGAGTCAAGAGGACAAGATAATTACGGAGGACGAATATGAAAAAAGTATTATATTTCCATTTGGATACTTGCCCGTACTGTCAGCAGGCGGACCGCGTGTTGGCTCAACTTGTAGAAGAACACCCGGAGTACGCGGCGGTCGAGTTTGAGAAGGTCGATGAATACAAACATCCGGAAATCGCGGATCAGTATGATTATTACGCGAATCCGTGTATGTTCATCGGACACGAAAAACTCTACGAGGGCCATATCGGTGAAAAGGAAGCCGAAACCCGCGAAAAGGTGGAGAATGTACTGAAACGCGCGCTGGAGGCATAACAAGCAAGAAGAAAGCGGCATACGGAAGGAAGCAGTGAAAAAGCATTCTGACGCGAGCATATAAACATATGAGAAAGATTATACGGAAACAGACGCAGACGCTTCTGGATAATTCCTACGATGTGACGGTCAGAACATCAGCATAATCATTTTTAAGCGTGCAGATTGCTCATCTGATCAGACGCGGCCGGGTGACGGCCGCGTTTTTATGATGCAATTATAAAAGTGCAGAAATCATCTGGACAGCCTTTGCATATAAAGGACTTTCGATGATCAGATTCAGACAGTATTTTAAAGAAACGCAGAGAGGAAAGTAGACAGGCATAACTATTCCTAAAATACTAATTTTGGGAATAGTTATAGCGAATATAGAAAAAAGCGGTTTAAACATTCGGATCTTGATGATCCGAATATGATTGGATTGATTCTGGATGAACTGTGAATTTGTCGCTGACGCGAGCTGCTTCACTGAATTGCGCCTTTACGCCGATGAACAGATCACGCAGCAATTCCGGCGCATCAAACGTTCTGCGGCGCTGGCAAAATATCAGCCGGAAGTTTTATTGATGAGCATCCGCAATCCGCACTGTCTATAATTTGGTTTCACAGCTTATCAGATTTGAGGATTCCGCTTCCGTATAGTTCATAGTTCATTGTCTCGCATTATCTCTCATCCTTATAAACCCTGTAATATATATGCTCCTATGCGCCCGGATTTCATCCGGATTCAATGGTACGCGTATTCATCCTTTTCTATCTTGTTCTGTCCTGGCTTTCCCAATTTTGATCTTCTTGTTCGAGTCTCTGTACCGAATTTTGCAAAGCCTGGCGATCACCTGGAATTGACACAGATACGAACAAAATGCGAACAGCATCTTCGCATATAAGGATTGGGATTGGAGTCACACTTTGATGTAACCACAGTGTTTCATTTACGCTCATGCGGATCTCTATCCCAGCAAAAATGACGTAAATTCAATCGCTACGCAAGATTGCACATCAGGCTTATTCTTCTCTGAGGACCGCGCACACTCATCGTTTTGCAGAGGAAAAACAGAAAACATACGTTTATAATTATCTTGACATCGAACATGTGTTTTGATAATATAAGGGTATCGAAGAAAACATTTGTTCGGAGGTGCGTGATGAAGATGAAAAAGATTAGGATTGTTTCTAAGACCCGGTTCGTGTTGTTTATTACCGTCCTTCTCTTAGGGACTGCGCTTCTGCTGACTTCTGCGCTTCCTGCTGATGCTGCGGGAGAAAATGCAGGCGGCGGCCAAACTGCGTATCAGACAGTCGAGGTTCAGTCCGGCGATACACTGTGGAGCATCGCATCCGCTCATGTACAGGAAAAAAGAGATATCCGCCCCTATATTCAGGAGATTTGCAGGATCAACCATCTTCAATCCGGGGGCGATCTGACAGTTGGGCAGACTCTGCACATCCCGAAAACATGTAAGTAAGCCAACGCCCTTTAGGTAAACTGAAAGAAGAAGCCGTGACGCCAGTCCCCTGTCCTGGCATCACGGCTTCTTCTCTGTTATGATTTCGGTTATGTATATCGCTGCTGTTTACTGATGCTGTCTGCGGCTTTCCAGACGCAGGTTCAGATGATGACGTGCGTCTGGAAAGTCTATGCCCTGAGGTTAATTAAAGATGAATAAACTGCAGCAAAAGCTGAGTTTTAATGCGGGAAACGTAATCGTTCCAGTCGATCGGAACCAGTTCCTCAGCGCGGGAAATCCGGCTCCGCACCGTGTTGATATGGACGTCCAGCTTCTTCGCCGTCAGGCTGAAGTTCATGTTGTTTTCCAGATATACTTTCAGCGTGTGCAGCGTCTCCTCGTTCTTTTCATCTTTCGAAAGTTCGCGGTAATACGCTTCCATTTCCGCAAGATCTTTCTCCGGGATGCGAATCCATGCGAGAGGACCGAGTTCATCGTAATCCCAGATGTATTTATCCGGGAAGATGATCTTGCCCATATGCAGAACGTCCAGACATTTCTGGATGTTGTCCTTCAGTTCGGCAAGCGGATGTTTTTCCCGCACGGTGCTGTAGCAAAGTTCGGCTTCCGGGATGTGTTCCTTGACAATCTCCTGGAAATGATGAATTCCAGATTCCAGAGAGGTCTGATCAATTCTTCCGGATGTATCAAACGGAAGATTGCACCCTTCTGATGAAAGAAGGATAATACCTTCGTTTTCTCCCAGAAATGCAAGCCGCGCAGAACGATGAATGGAAGATGTATTCAGCGCGTCCAGGAATACCGGGCGGGCGTTCTTGGCACAGATATCATGATTTGTCTGTCTGAAGTAGATAAAGATATAATCATCGTTTAGAGAGACGCCCTGGGTATTTGCCTGATAGATCAGCTGATCACGATCAATGCTGCTGTTATCCAGCAGGGCGCGTATGAAATTCTCAAATCCGGCGCTTCCGACGTTCTGCCCGACGTAGAGCGTCTCGTAAAGCTGCTGCAGGATCAAATATGCCGTACGCATGGACAATTCATCATAATGGTCGATGAAGTCTCTGGATTCAACAAGAACCAGATAAGCCTCGGTGATTCCATTTACACTGATCGGTGTTGTGATCCAGCTGAAGCGCGGTTTTTTCCCCATATCCTCATTGATGATGCGAAAACGCTCCATGTTCATGTAATCGCAGATGAGGTGCCGCGTAAACGGAATGCCCGGCTTCCAGAAATCCGGAATTTCCAGGCCGAAAGACGTCACTTCTTTCTGGAAATTCTCCGAGCTGTAATATGCCTGGTCAGACCGGATATCATAGAGCATGGTCGGGAAATGGGTTTCTTTCTCGAGAGCTTTCAGAATGTGAAGGACTTTCCGCTGCTTATAAGAATCGCTGTCTTCCGGTTCGGAGATCGAATCGACAACGCCAAAGTCACGGAATGACCGGTCGATTACTGCGGTCGTAATCTGGCTTGCAACATCCTGGAAGCTGACGTAATAAGGCATAGAAATCAGGGGAATTCCGAGCTCCTCAAATTTCTGAACAGTATCCTCCGGAAGGTTGTTCAGGTAATGCCCCCGCTGTATCATCATCGCTGCGCAGTTGGTAATATTTCCATCCCGGAAAGCATCTCGCAGGCACTGCGGCTCTTTCTGGAACACATATCCAGTTGCCAGCACGAGTTCTTTCCCGGTCATCCACTGGAACGCGTCAGGGGTATCGACAGTGACGATTCCCTGCACTTCACGCTGCAGGCCGTTTCTTCCTGCAAGCACATGAAAATCCTGAAAGTATTCCAGATTCAGAAGATGTTGTACTTGAATTCCCATAGTTCACCTTGCTCTCTATCCACAATTATGACTTCTGTTTCAAAAAAACACTGCAAGCGTGATTGCCGCCTGCAGTGTTCAGCGTTAACATGTTTGATTATTTATCGACGATCGGAATTGGTGTTTCATCCATTGCGTCCAGATCGTTGATGTATTTCTTGGTTTCCTGAACAATGACACCCGACAGAAGCAGTACTGCAATCAGGTTCGGGATTGCCATCAGTGCGTTCAGAATATCAGCCACCTGCCATACGGTATCCAGTGCGACAACCGGAGCGATGCATGCTACTACACAGTACAGAATTCTGTATGGAACAAGCAGCTTTCGGCCGCCGACATACTCAACACAGCGCTCTCCATAGTAAGCCCATCCGAGGATTGTGGAGTAAGCGAATGTGATGATTCCGAGTGTCAGGATGATCGGTCCGAGAACCGGGATCTGGGCAAATGCCAGTGATGTCAGCACGCCTCCGTTTTCAACATTCTTCATGTTGATATCCGGGTTCTTCATAATTGTGGAAACCAGTACCAGTCCGGTCATTGCACAAATTACGACGGTATCCCAGAATGTTCCGGTTGAAGAAACGAGCGCCTGACGAACCGGGTTCTTGGTCCGTGCAGCAGCTGCAGCGATAGGAGCAGATCCGAGTCCGGACTCGTTTGAGAACAGACCTCTTGCAACTCCGTACTGCATAGCGTAGCGGATTCCGCCTCCGACGAGTCCGCCTGCTACAGATCCTTTGGTGAATGCCAGTGAGAAGATGGCTTTCAGTGCCGGGATCAGGAATGCGTGGTTCATGCAGAGGATGATGATGCATCCTGCAACATAGAAGATCGCCATGAACGGAACGAGTCTCTCACATACCGATGCGATAGCCTTGATTCCTCCGAAGATTACGATGGCGGTCAGTACAGAAACGACAATTCCGACAGCCAGATACGGAACATGGAAATTCTCATGCGCGACAGTCGCAATAGCGTTAACCTGTGTTGCACAGCCGATTCCGAAAGATGCGCAGCCTGCGAACACTGCGAAGCACATGCCGGCGATCTTACCGAAGGTCTTCCATTTCAGCCCGCGGGACAGTGCGTACATCGCGCCGCCCTGCATACGTCCGTCAGACGTCTTTACTCTGTACTTTACAGCGATAAGGGATTCAGAGTACTTGGTTGCGATTCCGAATACACCGGTCAGCCAGCACCAGAGCACTGCTCCAGGTCCGCCCAGAGCAATCGCGGTTCCTACACCGACGATATTTCCGGTACCGATTGTCGCAGCCAGCGCAGTTGCCAGCGCGCCGAACTGTGAAACCTCACCTTCTGAATCAGGGTCCGCCGTAACGGATAACTTAATTCCTTTGCCGATTGTCTTTCTCTGGATGAATCTTGTACGAATCGTCATAAAAATATGAGTTCCCAGCAGGAGGATAATCATCCACCATCCCCAGACGAAAGAGTCAGCCTTTGCAATAAAATTAGCCATATGCCCTCCTTTTGTCCGATCATTAAAAAAGCTGTCTTTATTATAAGATAGGCACAAATATTTTTCAATCCCTTTGTGGAAAATTCTGTTCAATTATTGCTCTGATATTTGTATTTTATTGGATGCATAGTATGAATATCTGAGAATATGGATGAATATTACATGTTGCAGTAAAAGAATTGCAGAAAATCGAGAAATAAAAAGAACATATCTGCAGTGTAAAGACAGATACATTCTTGCGGATTGAAAGGATAAGAGAATTTGTTTTGTGCGTCAGCTACAATTTCATTCCGGAAATTATGAAATCTTCTGGTACAGGCGGTCAATGAAGCGGTTTAAATCTTTTCTTTTTATCAGGCAAATAAGGACAATCGCCATAACAACAACGCCCAGAACAACCATCACTTTATAATTCCGGTCCATATACATCGCACCGAAAATCAGACTTCCGATCATCCCCGGTACTCTTCCGGCCAGAGATAGTAAAATAAATGGACGAGTCTTCATGTTCGAGATTCCTGCGATGTAACAGCAGATATCCTTTGGGGTTCCCGGGATCAGGTAGACCAGAAATACGGCTATGTATGCCCGCTCGCTGTTCATCATCTTCCTGTATTTGATCAGATTCTCCGGCTTAATAAACAGAGCAAGCGCGTCCTCACCCAGAAATTTTGCCACATAGAATGTAATCAGCGTTCCCAGCGCTGCGCCGATCACGGACAGGATCAGGCCCGGTATAACGCCGAACAGGTACCCTGCCGCAAACTGAAAGACTTCTCCCGGAAGAAAACTGATTAAGATCTGCAGAATCTGTGCGGCCAGATACAGCAGAAAACTCTCTTTCTTGTATGTTCTCAGGTAGCCGACAATGGTAGAAAACGATTTCATATCTGTCAGGATATGTCTCTGACAGAAAAGAATATATGCCGGTATCCCGACAATAATGCCGATAAGAATCAGCATCTTCAGGATTGCGGCGGCTTTTCTCCGTCCGCTCAGCGGCTGCGGAAGCGGCGGATCGGACGGATCTTTTTCTTCCCGTGCGGACGGTTTCTGCGCGCTCTTTTTGCTGCGATTATCTTTGTCCTCTGAATTCAGCATCATTCAGTCACCTTCATTCTTAATTTCGAACATGCCGAATGTGAAAACTCTCTTTTACTTCTACATAGATTATACCACGTCGTGGAGTGGATTATTGAGTTATGCGTCCGATGCTGGATGCCCGGGGCTATTGCTTACCGGGTTTTCCCCTGAATCAGGCCGTCACTGAGCAGGCGGCTCAGTGACATCATAACCCCGAGTTTGGAGTGTTCATAGGTCAGACCGCCCTGGAAGTAGACAATATACGGCGGGCGGATCGGCGCGTCCGCGGACAGCTCGATAGAAGAACCCTGAACAAATGCGCCTGCAGCCATGACAACCTGGTCTTCATATCCCGGCATATCCCATGGCTCAGGAGAAACATAAGAGTCAACCGCTGCCGCTGCCTGTACGCCCTGGCAGAACGCGACAACGGCCTCCGGAGATCCCAGTTTGATGCTCTGGATAATGTCGCTGCGGACGTCGTCAAGCGACGGGCAGATATCATAGCCCAGGTCGTGATAGACCTGACCGCAGAGGATTGCCCCTTTTGCTGCATTTACCGTCACGGCAGGCGCCTCAAACAGGCCCTGCAGAATCGTGCGTGACTGTCCGAACATCAGTCCGCATTCTCCGCCGATGCCCGGACAGGTTAACCGGTATGATATACGGTCTACCAGATCTTTCTTTCCGACAACATACCCTCCGGAGAGCGCCAGTCCACCGCCCGGATTCTTGATCAGTGATCCAGCCATAATGTCCGTCCCGACGTCGGTCGGTTCCAGGATATCCAGAAATTCTCCGTAGCAGTTATCCGCCATGGTAATGATTTCAGGGTTGACGGAATGCACCGCCTCATTGAATGCGCGGACCTGGTCGATGCCGATCGCCTTGCGCCAGGAGTACCCGGTCGATCTCTGGATGCAGCACATTCTGGTGTTTGGCTTGATGGCTTTTTTGACACCTTCCAGGTCAATGCTGCCGTCTTCCAGGAGATCGACCTGATCGTAGGTAATTCCAAAGTCCTTGAGCGATCCCATGCCCTCTCCGCGGATACCGATGACGTCCTCGAGGGTGTCGTACGGACCGCCGCTGCAGTAGATCACTTCATCCCCCGGGCGCAGAATGCCCTGGAGGGTGATTGCCAGCGCGTGTGTGCCGTTGACGATCTGTGTGCGGACTAATGCAGCTTCTGTATGGAATACGTCGGCATAAACTTTTTCAATGCCCTCTCTGCCAGGATCGTCGTATCCGTATCCGGTGTTCCAGTTAAAGTGCATATCGCTGATATTATTTTTCTGGAACGCCGCAACGACCTTGTACTGATTGTATTCCCGGATGCGGTCAAGTGTCTGGAAACGCTCCTGTACCTTCTTTGCCGCGGCTTCTGTAAGGTCGACCGCGCGCGGGTCCATATCAAAATTGGTCTTCAGCATGTGATCAACTGCCGCGCGCATGCCTTCACGGCTTACCCTCTCTTCTCTTTTTATCTCTGTCATGATGTGTGTTTCCTTCCCTCTTCTCATTTTCAGAAATTATCCCTGAAACTCCTTGCGGAGAATCGGTTTTCCATATTTTTATTTTGTCAACTCATCGCGATCTGCGCGGTGCGCATACTCCTCTGACTCTCTGCGCTCTTCTTCCCACTCCATGCCTTTTACCAAATCCCGGCGGACGTGTTCCTTCCGGCGGGCGTAGAGCTGGGTCGTCGTCACCTGATCGTGATCCAGCAGCGCCGCAACGTCATAGATGGAGTTTCCGCGGCCGATCAGACTCGTCGCTGCTGTTGCGCGCAGCTTATGCGGACTGTAGCCTGTACGGCGGCTTGTATGCATGGCAATTGATGTGTATTTCTTCACGCAGGTCCGGATCTGGCGTGAGGTCATGCGGTGATTCTGCAGTGACAGAAACAGAGCGTCGCGGTCGTGTTCTTCAAGAAGTTCATCGTCCGGACGTTCCTCATTCAGATACTCCCGGATTACTTCCTCAGCGGAGCGGTTCAGAGGCATCACCGATTCTTTTCCACGCTTCCTGTAGATTTTAAACTCGCCGCGGTCAAAATTAAAGGAGCTGACATTCAGCTGCTGCAGTTCGCTGAGCCGCAGTCCGTAAGTCAGAAACAGAACCAGAATCGCCTTGTCCCTTTTCTTTGTCTTCTCCCAGTAGCTCTTCTCGTGGGTCGTCAGGCCCTCGCCGGTCGTCACTGCGTCCAGCATGACCATAACCTCATCATCGTTCAGCGCCTTGACTTCATGTTCCCCGGCCTTCTGCACCCGAATCGGGTTGAACCCGTCCGTAATGTTCTTTTCCAGGAGCCCGTCGCGGTACAGCTGCTTGAACAGCACAGAAAGTGAAGACTTCTTGCGCGCGAGCGAATAATTGCCGTTCTCGTAAATATATGTATGATCGCCGTGCCGGACCTTATATTGCCGGCACCAGTTCAGAAATTCATTTACATCCTGCGCGCGGATTTTCCGGAATTCCTCCAGCGTCACTGCAGACGTATCCTTGTCCTCTGTCATTTCCGCTGCAAAAACCAAATACTGGAAAAAGAAGTGGATGTCCTGCAGATAGGCGAGCTGCGTCGCGGGCAGCACATTTCCGCGCAGATAAATAAAGAATCCGCGCATCCACGGCGGCAGCTGTTTCTCAATCCGTTCGCTCTCAAGAAACAACTCCTTTTCCTTTTCTACGACGTTATCCGGTTTGTCTGTTTTATTGTGTATCTTTACGTTCTGCACGCGGAGCTCCTCCTTTCTCTCCCTCTGTACCCGGTCCTGACCCGGACAAAGGCTGAACGAGCAAGGCGTCTACCTGCCGGAACAGATCCGTCAGGCAATCTTCCTCACTGCTGTACGTACTGATATTCACCCAGTGCATATCTTTATAGCGGCGGAACCAGGTCATCTGACGCTTGGCAAAATGACGCGTGTTTTTCTTGATTAATTCTGCCGCCTCATCCAGAGGATATTCGCCGTTCAGATATTTGATAATCTCCTTATATCCAATTCCCTTCATGGAGATGTGTTCTTCCTTCAGGCCCATTTGAAGGAGCCTGCGGACCTCATCGACCAGTCCGGCCTGTAGCAGAAGATCCACTCGACGGTTGATCCGGTCATACAGCTCTGCGCGATCGCGGCAGAGTCCGATCAGGAGGATGTCATAATCAGGGTTTCGTTTCGGTTCCCCGGAAAAGTCTCTCCATCTGCCGCCGTTTTCAGCGATTTCAATTGCACGGATCACACGTTTGACGTTGTTGGGATGTATATGCGCAGCGGCCTGCGGATCTTTCTCTTTTAAAACCTGATGCAGTGCCTCATTTCCGTGTGCGTCCGTAAAAACGCGAAGTTCTTCCCGGCGCTTCGGATTCTCCGGCGGCCTGCTGAAATCCAGATCATAGAGAATCCCGTCCAGATACAGACCGGTTCCTCCTGCGACAATCGGCAGTTTTCCTCTTCCTGCAATGTCCGTGATACTCTCTTTAGCAAGATTTGCGTATTTTGCGGCTGAGAACGGTTCCCGCGGGTCGATGCAGTCAATGAGATGGTGGACGGCCTGCGCCTGCTCCTCCGGTGTAGGCTTGGCGGATCCGATGTCCATGTATTTATAGAGCTGCATGGAGTCGCAGGATACAATCTCTCCGTCGAACCGTTTCGCAATCTCTATCGCAAACTTGGTTTTTCCGACTGCCGTCGGACCGCAGACGGCGATGACTTTCTGTTTGGTGCTGGACATGATGTTTTCCGAACCTTTCCTTAAACTGAACAAGGGCTGCGCAGACGGCAACCCTCAATTTCTGCTATTATACCATTTTTCTGTGTGTTTCACCACTGCCGCCGGTCAAATGGATGTGAAAACCTGAACATCATGTATATCTTGAATCATACAATCCGTTTGAAGAATTTCTCCAGATCCTTTCTGGTAAAACGGATAAATGTCGGGCGGCCATGCGGACAGCTGAACGGATTGCGGCACTTAGACAACTGATCCATCAGTGCCCGCATTTCCGCGTCAGTCAGCTTTTCATGCGCCTTTACGGCCCGTTTGCAGGACCGGGTAATCAGTTTGTCGATCACTACACGGTTGTGCAGGTCCGGAGAGCCGGATTTCACCTGGTCCAGGAAATCATGCGCAAAATCTTCTGCTTCAGACAGAGTCATAAAGGCCGGGATTTCTGTAATTCGATACGTATCAGGGCCAAAGCTATCTGTCGTAAATCCCATGCCGTCAAGCGCCGGCATCCAGGATTCTTCCAGCGCAGACACAGCCGGCTCTGTTTCCAGAATAATCGGGACCAGAATCGGCTGGCGGACTTTCTTTTCTGCCAGATAAGCGCCGACCAGTTCCTCATAAAAACACCGTTCATGTGCCGCGTGCTGATCAAACAGATAGAATCCGTCCGGCGCTTCGGCCATAATGTATGTGTTGAAAATACAGCCTTTCAGCGTCAGTGAATCGAAGTCAAACGGCTGCTGCACCTCCGGCTGAAGATCAAAATCCAGGAGCGGACTCCTTGCATTTCGATCTTTGCCTGACTCTAGAATGCCATCCGATTTTACCGGTTCCCCGGAAGAAGCAGCGTTCACAGCGTCTGCAAGGACGCCGTGATCCGCAGGTGAAAGTTTCTCTGCCTGTTCTTTTTCTTCACGTCTCTGTTTCAGGATCTGTTTTAAATCAAGCTGAGACGCATAATTCTGCCAGTCTTTCAGTGACGATGAAGCGTTTCCGGAAAACTTGTCAGAACCGGATGTATGGCCGGAAACGGAACGTTTGCCTGTGTTTTTACTTTCCGGCCTTATGAATGCGCTGCCCTCAGAGGTAGTTTCCGGGGAAGTTTTTCTGTGTTCGCCAAACATGCTCGTCTGGTTTTCAACGCGGTCAGAACCGGAATATGAATCTTCCCTGCGAATATAGTAGTCCTGCACGTCGACTGCCGCGTCCAGCGCGGACAGCGTCTGGCGCACAGCCTCTGCGACTGCATCCTGAATTTTCTTATCATCATGAAAACGCACTTCACGTTTACTCGGATGGATATTCACATCCAGGCTCCCCGGATCGCTGTGAAGGAATAAAAAGACCACCGGATAGCGGCCGTCAAACATCCTGCGTTTGTAACCGTCAGAAACTCCGCGTTCCAGGACGCGGCTCTTTACGACTCGTCCATTGACAAAATAGATCTGATTTCTCCGGCTCGGCCGGGTCAGAGATGGCCGGGAGATGCAGCCGGTAATCTGGATACCGTCCCGTTCATATTTTACCGGAAGGAGATGCTCGTATTCCTTCTGATGCGTGACGGCGAGAATCGCGTCCTTCAGAACCCCGTTTCCGGATGTTGCAAAGACCAGCCGGCCGGAATTGACGACTTGAAAACGGATTCCGCAGTACGCCACCGCCAGTTCGGACAGAAGCTCGATAATGCGGCTGCTTTCGGCAGCGTCGGACTTCAGGAACTGGCGGCGTGCCGGCGTATTATAGAACAGGTCGCTGACAATCATGGATGTCCCCGCCGGGCAGCCGACCGGATCGTTGCTGAGCACGCGTCCGCCGTGCAGGACAACCTTGCGCCCGGCAGCAGAATCCGCCGTTCTAGTGATCAGCGTCGTCCGCGATACGGCAGAGACACTGGCCAGAGCTTCTCCGCGAAATCCCAGACTTTCAATGGAATCCAGGTCTTTCGCAGTCTGAATCTTGCTGGTCGCATGACGCAGAAATGCGGTTTCAATTTCTGCAGAAGGAATTCCGCAGCCGTCATCGGTAACGCGCATGTAGTCTTTGCCGCCGTGCCGGATTTCCACTGTGATGGAGGAAGCACCGGCGTCGATGGAATTTTCTACAAGTTCCTTGATTACAGAAACCGGGCGGTCGATAACTTCTCCAGCCGCGATTTTATCCGATACATTTTTTTCCAGGACTCGAATCAATATTTCTGTTCCTTTCTCGTTTCATCATTCATGCTGTAAGCGGTTTATTCCATTGCGTACAGCCGCCTGCACAGATGATTTCCAGACGTTTTCCTATTCGTCTCTGTCTGCAAGCTGCTGAAGAATTTCCAGTTCATGAATAGCCTGTGACGGAGTGAGTTCCATCAGATTGAGGTTTCGGATGTGCTCGATTGCCGGGTTCAGCGGACTGCTGAAGAGGCTGAGCTGAACGCCGGATGAGGATACCGCAGAAGCCTCTCCGGATGACGCGGATGAGCGCTCCACGTTCTCCTCCTTTGAATTGTTCCCCCGTTTTCCGGGCAGATCCTCTTCTGTCCTTGCACGTTTATCATTTGTCCCATCCGGAGTGTCGGCGCCTGAAAGGATCTGCTGCTCGGCATCCTGCTCTCCTCCTTCAAGCTGAGACAGCTTCTCCTCGGCGTCATCCAGCAGAGGCTCAGGAACGCCCGCAAGACGCGCAACATGAATGCCGTAGCTCCTGCTTGCAGATCCCCGTACAATCTTGTGCAGAAATACAATTTTTCCTTCTTCTTCCAAAACATCGATATTGTAGTTCTTAACACCCTGAATCTGCTTTTCCAAAACGGTCAGTTCGTGGTAGTGCGTGGCAAACATTGTCCGGATGCGGCGCTGATCTGAACAGAGGTACTCCACCACCGCCCATGCAATGGACAGCCCGTCATATGTGCTCGTTCCGCGCCCGATTTCATCCAGAATGATCAGGCTGCGGGATGTCGCGTGACGCAGAATATATGCAAGCTCACTCATCTCTACAAAGAACGTCGACTGGCCCTGCGCCAGATTGTCAGAGGCGCCTATTCTCGTGAAAATCCGGTCCACTACGCCGATATGCGCATAATCAGCAGGCACAAAACAGCCAACCTGAGCCATCAGCACAATCAGCGCAGTCTGCCGCATATAGGTAGATTTACCGGACATGTTCGGCCCGGTGATGATCATCATAGAAGAATCGCTGGTGTTCATTTCTGTATCGTTGGAAACGAACATGCCCATCTCTGTCGTCTGCTCGATGACCGGATGACGGCCGCCCTTGATATCCAGCACGTCGCTGCTGTCCACTTCCGGTCGGGTATAGCCGTAACGGAGACTGACGCGGGCAAACGCACAAAGGACATCAAGCTGAGCAATCGCCTGCGACGTCTGCTGAATTTCCCGGATCCAGCCTTCTACTTCATGGCGCAGCTCGGTAAACAGGGTATATTCCAGATCATTGATCCGCCCCTCGGCATTCAGCACGATGCCTTCCTGTTCCTTCAGTTCCGGAATAATGAACCGCTCTGCGCCGACCAGAGTCTGTTTGCGGATGTAGTCTTCCGGAACCTGATCCAGATTGGAGCGGCTGACTTCGATATAGTAGCCGAACACTTTGTTATAGCCGACCTTCAGATGCGTAATGCCGGTGCGTTCTTTCTCCCGCGCCTCCAGACCGGCGATCCAGGCCTTGGCATCTTTGATGGAATCCTTCATTGCGTCAAGCTTCTCTGAATACCCTTCTCGGATCAGTCCGCCTTCTTTGATCACTGCCGGCGGATCCTCTGTAATGGCACTGGAAATATGATCGTAAATCTCGCGAAGATCCGCCATGCTGTCCTTCAGTTCAGTCAGCAGAGCACTCTCTGCGCCGTCCAGTGCGGAACGGATCTGCGGAAGCGCACCGATGGAATTCTTGAGTGCAATCATATCCTTGCCGTTGGCATTTCCTGACGCAATTCTTCCTGTCAGACGCTCAAAGTCATAAACATGGCGCAGAGATTCCCGGATGTCCTCCATCATCACCGGATGTTCCGTGATCTCCTCCACTGCATCCAGCCGGCGGTTGATGCGTTCCTCCTCATTCAGAGGTTCTCTCAGCCAGTGTTTCAGCATGCGCGCGCCCATTGCAGTGCCTGTCTTGTTCAGAATGCCGAGAAGCGAGCCGGAAGTCCGTTTATCATACAGCGTTTCCGTGATTTCCAGATTCCGGATTGCTGCCTTATCCAGCGACATACGGCCGCCGATTTCATAGAATCTGCAGTCCGTCAGCTGCTTCAGTCCCTGTTTCTGGGTTTCCAGAAGGTAGGACAAAAGAGCGCCGACAGCAAGGATGCAATGGGTTCTGCCGTTCAGACCCAGTGCCGTGAGCGAACCTTCGCCGAACTGCGCAGAGATTGTTTCTTCTGCTGCCTGAACAGACAGCTCTGCCGGATATGGATTGATGAACGCTCCGGTAAGATGCTCCGCCTCTTTAGGATCGTGCTGCTGAAGCAGCTCTTTATTTGCCAGAATTTCTCTCGGAGAGATGCGGACCAGTTCATTGAGCAGATCCTCGTAGATGCCGAATTTTCCGGTCTGCTGGGTAACCGCGAGTTCTCCGGTGGAGATGTCGCAGTATGAAACCGCCATTCCCTGTCCGTCTATGTATACGCTGGCGAGATAATTGTTTTCATCGTCCTTCAGGATCTGTTCAGAGGTGACCGTTCCTGGTGTGACGACCCGGATAACGCCGCGCTTAACCATGCCCTTTGTTTTTGAAGGATCTTCCAGCTGCTCGCAGATGGCCACCTTATAACCCATCTCCACCAGACGCGCGGTATATGTATCCGCTGCGTGAAAAGGGACGCCGCACATCGGCGCCCTTTCTTTCAGCCCGCATCGTTTTCCGGTAAGGGTCAGTTCCAGAAGCCGGGAGACCAGCTTGGCATCATCAAAGAACATTTCATAGAAATCCCCAAGCCGGAAAAATAAAATACAGTCCGGGTACTGCTTGTGGATGTCTAAATACTGCTGCATCATTGGTGATAAGGCCATTCTGATTCCTCCTGCGATTTTAAAGGCTTTCGATTTTAATGATTCTTCTTGCTTTCCGGCTGTTCGTCGGTATCAGGTCTGCCGGAGCCAGTTATACGGTTTATACCCTGCGCATCGCGTTCTGCATCATCATCCGTATAATATGCATTTCCGCTGGAATCTTTTTTTGCCCGGTACATGTACTGGTCTGCGCGGTCCACGATGCTGTCCACGTCATCCTGTTCACGTACAATGGTGATTCCGACAGACAGACGAACAGACAATGTATCGCCTGTCCTTGACTGTACTTGCAGATGCTGGGTTATTGCACGCATGCGATTTACGAGCCCCTGGACATCTTTTGGCTCACGGACTGAAGCAACAGCAAGAAACTCATCGCCTCCCCAACGCCCAAGAACATCTGTTCCGCGCAGCCCCGCGGAGACTGCATCACCAAAGGTTTTCAGCACTCTGTCTCCGGCATCGTGTCCGTGAAGATTATTGAACTGATGGAATTCATCGATGTCCATGAACAGCACTGCAAATGGAATGTTAAATAAACGATACTCCGATATTTTATACTTCAGATAGTTTTCCATGTACCGCCGTCCGCTGAGCCCGGAAACCGGATCATGTGTAGCTGCATCATACAGGCTCTTGACCATATTTTCGCTGTATTGTTCTTTTGATACCCGGTCGAAAAGTTCTGCGGCACCGATAATGTTTCCCGTTTTGTCTCGAATCGGAATCATAATGACCTCCAGCAGAATACGGTAGTTATCCTTATGGCGGGCCCATAGTTTCTCACGGTGCGCTTTCCCGGTCTCAAGAGTCCGCAGCAGCGGGCAGAATGTCTCACAAAGCGGAACGCCGTCCTTATTCAGGTGAAGCAGCTGGCTTTCCGGACATGTCTTTCCGACGATCCACTTCTCTGAATATCCGGTAATCTGCTCGGCAGCATGATTCCAGTAAAGTATTTTCCGATCCGGACGAACGAGATATGCGCCGATCGACATGTGATCGATGATGTACCGGAAAGACGGATCGGATAAGAGTTCCTCTGTACAGGTTACAGAATCTGTTCCTTCGGGAGTCTCCGCTGTACGGAGCAGGCTGTCAAACAGCAGTTTTTCAACATTCTCCGTTTCCGAAGAGAAACTGATCTGTATCTTAGGGAACAGAGTGCAGCTGTATCCACTGATTTCATGAATGCCCTGGATTGCGAAACTCAGATCTTCAGCAAGATCATAGACCTCCTGCCTCTCAGTATACTGACAGGCAATCATATACTTGCCCACTGCAGCGCGTCCGGCTGTTCCAGCATTTCCGACAATCCGGATAATGGTAGAAGAAATTTCCTGGATAAGCCTCTGACAGAATGCATTCCCATAGCTTTTGATCAGCCGCTTTGCTTCTGGAATCTGAAGTGTAATCAAAGCATAGTCAATGCCGTGAATGCGCTGGCTTTCTGCGTACCGGAACACAGTCTCGATCATACCGCGGACATTGCTGAGCCCGGAGAGTGAGTCTGTCACCGGAAGAAGAGCGAGTTTACGTCCAAATCTGTTGATGTAATCAACATCAATGAAAAATCCGCCAAGGCCGATGATTTTTCCGTCATCGTAAATCGGGTGTTTGGTGGCTACGATATTCCGGTCAACGCCGCGGCAGACGCATTTCCCCGGATAGAACTCAGAGCTGATTCCTCGTGTCAGAATTTCTTCTTCCTTCTCTTTATAGTGATCTGCTTCGATATGCCAGGACATTTCCTCATCTGTTTTCCCAATGATGTCATTTTCAGACTGAAGCCCGTAGTAATTGAGAAAACTGCGGCTCGCTCCCCGGAACCGACGGCTGCGGTCTTTCCAGAAGAACGGAATCGTGGAAGACTGGACGAGATTATCCCATAGCAGCGCCTTCTCTTTCATGCGATCCAATTCCGTTTGATGATTTGTAGACAAAGAAAGGTTTTCAGCCCCGCTGTCTCCGCTTCCGATAATACAGCTGAGATCATTCAGATTCAGCTGCCGGACGGCAGTAAGCAAAATGTCCTTATTCATCTTTGGGACTCGCATAAAAATATACTCTTTCCAGTGATAATCGCCGGTTTTCTCTTTTGTGCGGAAAAAACCGTGCAGAGTCCCGTTTTCCGATGTATGCAGACGCTCCTGTAAGGTATCGAAATCCTGGAATTCCATAAAACGATCAAAGTCCAGCGGATGAATCCTGTTTTTCGCATATTGCCGGAGCCTCAGGCGCAGATCATATGTAGCCCGCAGATCATCATGTTCTGTCAGAATATGATGAAGCAGATTTCCTTTTATATCGATCAGCATAATATCATCATAGACATAATATAGATTCTCCAGGAGAGCAGAAGTCTGGGAAATATTGCGCGTGCTAGTAATATTTCCCAGTCTGGCGGAGAATAACACTTTTCCATCACTCTTCGCGAGGTTTCTGGTCTTAAGACGCATAAACTGATCCCGGCTCGGATAATCAAACACCTGTTCTTCATCGGATTCAGCGGCATATTCAACCGCCAGATGGAATGCTCTGCCAAATGGCGTCATTGTCGTATTAATTTCAATCTCACACTCTGATAATGAGGCCGTCCCTCCGCTTTTCAGAGCCTGAATAAACTTATCATTTGCATATAGAAAATGCAGCATCGTTCCATCATATTCTGCAATTGCAAGTGGACGATCGGGGTCAAAATTCACACTGCCCACAGAATCAAAGTATTTTCTCCATCGCCTTCCTTCAACAGCAATGTTCTTTTTGGCGCACTGCTCCATACACTGATCATACGGCAGCGGATGACCAAAATAATATCCCTGCGCCTTGTCACAGCCTGTATTCTTTAAAAACAGAAACTGTTCTTCTGTTTCAACGCCTTCCGCGAGCGTTCGGTTCTTCAGTCTCTTATCCATTTCAATAACGGAACGGATGATCATCTTGGTGCGATAGGTGTTTTTATCTGAATTACTGTTCAGAAACGCCATATCCATTTTCATCACGTCAAAAGAATAATCCTTCAGCATGTTGAGTGTGGAATATCCGCTCCCAAAGTCATCCATCCAGATTTCATACCCTGCGGTGCGGAACTGCTGAATCCCCTTCTGCATTTTCGCGTCGTTTTCGATAAACGCGCTCTCTGTGATCTCGATGTGCAGCATGTCACGCGGAACATCGTAACGGCGGATGATATTTTCTGTCTCCTGAAAGATGTCACAACTGATGAAATCAAGTCTGGAAAGATTGACGGAAACAGGGACAATGTCTTTCCCCGCCTTCATCTGGAAATGAATTGTTTTACATACTTGTTCAATCAAGTACAGATCAAGCCGATAAATCTGGTGGTTCTTTTCCAGAGGAGGAATAAAATCAGCCGGTGAAAGAAGACCGTGAACAGGGTCTTCCCACCGTGCCAGGGCTTCCAGTCCGCACAGATTGCCGGAAATCATGCGGATAATCGGCTGATAGTACGGAAGGATCCATCCCCTGTCCAGAGCTTCATCCAGATGAGAAATGACATAATCGCTCAGTTCCAGATGGCGGCTGATTTCTTCCGTGTAGTAGGCTATGGACCGGCTGGCGGAATTGCGAATGCTTTCACACGCCAGCTTTGCACGGGTAAATGCTTTTTCTGCATTCAAACTGCTGTCCTGCCAGAGGCAGACGCCGATCTTGCATCCGGTCATCTTCTTGGGAAGGACAGACAGTATCCCGTAATAGGCCATGTTCAGCTTTGTTTCCAGATGGTCTGCAGGAGTAAGAATAATAAAATGGTCAACGTCGCATCGTGCAATAAACTGATCTGGAAAAAGTTCCCTCAGTTTCAGCGCAACAGAGGACAGAAACCGGTCCCCGACGTCCAGTCCGTAATTCAGATTCAGCAGTCTGAAATTGACCAGATTGACAAACAGCAGCGCGGCACCGTCTTTGGGAAAGTCACGCTTCATATATTCATCGGCAAGATGAAGAAACTGACGGATTCCGATCAGTCCAGTAATATAATCCTGCCTCTGATCTTCCGTCAAGGTATTTAAATCAGACAGAAAAATAAAATACACCGGTCCGTTTTCTTCGGTCGGGATCCGATGGCGGTACTCTTCAATATAGATCAGTTTTCCGCCCTTGGTGCGGATGCGGTAATGGTTATGGCTGGCCCACTGCTCTGCGTGTTCACAGGCGCGGATGTTCTGCCGGAGAGATTCGCGATCTTCCTCATAGATCAGATTGTTAAAATTACACCCGGTCAGACGGTAAAAGCTTTCATTGTCATTACAATCAAACAATTTAAGGATTTGACTGTTTATCGACAGAATACAGCCGTCCGATTCTCGGTAAACGAGGAACCCTCCCGGGAGATTATCACAAGACATGATATCCTGTATCGCTTCAGGAACAGTGTTGTGGAATATTTCGGTACTCATTATTTTCGCCCTTTCTAATGCTCAGACATATATATGATACTTTGAAAACGGTGGCTTTTCAAGCATATCCACAACTTAAAACGACAGATATCATTTAATGCAGTCAAGATCCCAGAGGACACATCTTCAGGATCTGCCGTATGATACGGCCGCTTCAGTTCAAGAGCAATCTGGCTCAGCATACAGATGCCTATAGAAATACCGCGGAGAAGTTAAGAGGACTTCTTCGCGGCATCATTCTGCGCCTTATTCATCTTACAGCAGTCCGGAACACCTCCGGTTCCGTATTCTTTCTTATTCTTCTCTCCAAGACGTTTAATATACGCGTCCCAGGAGGCTTTGATTCTTTTTGCGATCGACATCCTGTCATACCCCCTTGCCTGTTTCTCTTTTGTCCCTCTCAACTATAGCATTAAATACCCACTATTGAAATAGGCATAACGGGCTGGAATGTGAAGAACGTATGAACATTTCTATCTGCACACACCCTACTGCTGCATGGATGCGTACTGCTTCTGGATCTGATTGCGGAAAAAGTCGCCCAGGTAATAATGGCACAGGGTCATAGCGGTATCGTGAATCTTGTTCCCGGTAAAATCAAAATCATATGCCTGCGCGGTGTTTTTAAACTGTGTGCCGATACAGGTATAGACATGATCGATCAGTGTCGAGGCCTTATACTCTTTCCACTCCCTGCCGGTAAGGAACCGTTTCCAGAGCTGTTCTGAGATTTTCATGGAAACCACCAGACAATACATGGCGTAAAGGTCTTCTTCCAGCAGATCGGTAAAGCGATCATCACTGTGCAGCTGCTGCATAAGTTCCGTCAGTTCCGTTTCTGTTCCGGCATACGTCTCCATCAGCGGCTGGTACTGCTGCGGAGTTTTACGCGCTGCCAGTGAACGGCTGTACCAGGTCATGCCCTCTGAACCGTAATCCAGAGCGATCCAGCTCAGATACTCTGCTCCTGTAAAGATATACATTTCCAGGCGATCTTTATTCTTCTCCTCAATTTCCGGGAAGGCATCTGAATCGCGAAACCGGATAACGTCATCCAGCACGCCCTGGAAATACGCGTTAAAATCATAATTCATCGATGTATTCTCCTTGCTCTGTGATCATTTTGTCGGTCCTTCCATCCTACCATATTTATCTGGAATTTTACAGGCGCGGAACAGAAAAACACCCGGGAAGCACGGAGCTTCCCGGGCGCAGTGAAATAACGATCCGCAGACAGTGCTTCAGCAGGTTGTGTTAAAGGATGTCGATATATTCTCCAGACAAGGCTTTATTCATGCTCCGCACGGCGCAGAATTTTCCGCACATACTGCAGGTATCGCTGTGATCGTCCTCCGGAGCGCGGCTGTCACGCACAGATCTGGCAGTTTCCGGATCCATGGCTTCCTTATACTGCGCGTCCCAGTCCAGTTTCTGACGGGCCTCTGCCATCCGGTCGTCCTGTTCGCGCGCTCCCGGTACACCTTTCGCGATATCCGCCGCGTGGGCCGCGATTTTACTGGCGATGATACCGGTCTTCACATCTTCCAGATTCGGAAGAGCCAGATGCTCCGCCGGCGTGACGTAACAGAGGAAGGCGGCCCCGTTCATTGCGGCGATTGCGCCTCCGATAGCCGCGGTAATATGATCGTAGCCCGGCGCGATGTCGGTGACCAGAGGTCCCAGGACATAGAACGGCGCTCCCTTGCAGATCGACTGTTCCAGTTTCATATTTGCCGCAATCTGATCCATCGGAACGTGTCCCGGACCTTCTACCATGACCTGGACATCCTTATCCCACGCGCGCTGTGTCAGTTCGCCGAGACGCAGCAGTTCCTCAATCTGGCAGCCGTCTGTCGCATCGGCAAGGCAGCCCGGCCTGCAGGCATCTCCGAGACTGATCGTGACATCATATTCCCTGCAGATATCCAGGATTTCATCAAAGTATTCATAGAACGGATTCTCCTGTCCCGTCATGCTCATCCACGCGAAAATCAGACTGCCTCCGCGGCTTACGATGTTCATTTTTCTGCCCTGATTCCGGATCTGTTCGATGGTTTTACGCGTAATGCCGCAGTGCAGCGTCACAAAATCCACGCCGTCCTGCGCGTGCAGCCGGATGACATCGATAAAATCCTTTGCGCTGATTTCCGCAAGATCTCTCTGATAGTGAATAACCGCATCATAAACCGGAACCGTTCCGATCATCGCCGGACATTCTCTGCAGAGTTTCTGCCGGAACGGCTGCGTGTTCCCATGGCTGGACAGGTCCATAATGGCTTCTCCGCCCATGTTCA
Source organism: [Eubacterium] saphenum (assembly GCA_004555725.1). Taxonomy (GTDB): domain Bacteria; phylum Bacillota; class Clostridia; order Peptostreptococcales; family Anaerovoracaceae; genus Aminicella; species Aminicella saphenum_A. The sequence continues at coordinate 25,220 of SFHC01000011.1, read as the reverse complement.
CGGCACTCATAACCTTCTGCATTTCCACGTCGTAATCCTTGCAGTCCCTGCTCACACCAAGGTTGACGTTGATCTTGGTTCTGAGCATGCTCCCGATGCCGTTCGGATCCAGACAGGTGTGCAGTCTGTTCGCCGGAATAACCACCTTTCCGCTGGCGGTCAGCTGCAGCATTTCTTCAACAGAACGATGTTCTTTCTCTGCTACTGTCTTCAGCTCCGGCGTCACGATTCCCTTCCTGGCAGCTTCCATCTGCGTGGCATAGGTTCTCTGACTTCCGGCGCCTGCTTTCATTTCTGAAGCTGTTAATGGGTTCTGATTATCCATGATTCCTTTTCCTTTCTGCGTACGTAAGTGCGCATCATATACAGAATGTCTGACCATTAATTTTATTCCGCGGCAGAAGGTGGTGCTCCCGGTCTGCCGCCTGTGCATATTCAGACAAAGGAATCACGGAGCAAGGAGATCCGCGAATCACACGCAATTAAAAAAACGGAGCCCTGAACCGGACTCCGAAACACGCTAAAACATATAAAGTCATTTTCCTACGATGGCATTATCCATATCAGGTGTAAGGGTCGTACGCTTCCGCGCACCTCTCAGCAGTCCGCTCCCCTATGTCTTTCTATATGCAACTGAATATTATTTTAACATTATTTATTGGAATATACAATGGTCTATAACAGATCCTCCTTATGTACAAGGACCTTTCCTCCGGCCTGGCATGCCGGGAAGATGCAGAACTTCTCGCCATTTGCTTTGGCTTCCCGGGCCGCCTTCAGAAGGCCGGCTGCTTTCTCTTTTCCGAACAGGTCTTCTCCTGCCGGTGAACTAGCAAGCGCAATCAGGTCATCGATTGATGTGACATCATCCTCCAGTTCTGCAATCAGAGTCTTTGCGGCTTCCTGTTCCTTTGGCGTTCCCTCTGCGTCCAGATAGGCCTGGCCGGCTTCTTTCAGCTCCGGACAGCAGGACGGCGCATCAATTGTCTTTTTAACTTCTTCCTTGATTTCATCCTTTGTCATCGTTACACACCTCCATATCTTCACTTAGTTCTTTTCCTGCGTACTATAATTATACACTAGGGGTTACAGGCATTCACGGAAAATTTCAAGAATTTCTGCATGTGTCAGCGCACGGTAACCTCCATGGTTGATTTCACAGGAATCCGCGATCTTCTGCAAATCGACAGATTCATCAATTCCGATTTCACGGAGTCTGGTCGGCATGCCGATCTCGCGGATAAAATCAGAGAGCGCGTCAATTCCGGCAAGCGCAAGGTCTTCTTTCGATTTTCCATCTGGAGAGATTCCCCAGACATGCTCCGCAAACTGTGCAAACTTATTCAGACCGTCCCGGTAAATATGGCGGTAATAAACCGGATGCAGCACAGAAAGCCCTTCTCCGTGATTGCAGTTGGTGTATGCGCCAAGTTGGTGCTCCATCATATGGCATTCAAAATCGGTGTTCTTTCCCATTTTAATGATTCGGTTTTCTGCCATTGTGGATTCCCACATCAGGTTGCTTCGTGCCGTATAATCCCGGGGATCCTGAATTGCCGCGCGCAGATCACGGATTACGCCGCGCATCAGCGCCTCATTCAGATCATCGGATACGTTCGGCTCATCCGGAGCGCCGAAGTAGATCTCCATCATATGGGAAAGACTGTCAAAGCCGCCGGAGATCATCTGTCTTTTCGGAAGGCTGAATGTGTATACCGGATCCATGAAGGCGGCTCTGGCATTGCAGGCATGGTAGTCTCTTCCCAGCTTTTCCTTTGTCTGCGTATTCGTAATGACGCCTTCGCCGTTGACTTCACTTCCGGTGCCGCTGGCAGTGACAATCACACAGACCGGAACCGGTGAAAAATCTACGATTCCCTGATGTCTCCAGAAGTCATTCCAGGCGTCTCCGTCATAGCGGGCAGCCAGAGAAACCGCCTTGCTGCAGTCCATGACACTTCCGCCTCCGACAGCAAGGATAAGCTCGACATTTTCCCTTCTTGCCAGAGCCGCCCCTTCCTGCACCTTGGCATAGGTCGGGTTGGGCATAATGCCGCTGAATTCTACAATTTGTTTCCCGGCAGCAGCCAGAATTCCGGTGACTTCATCATAGACACCGTTTTTCTTAATGGAGCCTCCGCCGTATGCCAGCATGACGGTGTGTCCGTATTGCTTAAGAAATTCGGGAAGATGTTCTCTCACGCATCCTTTTCCGAAGATAACTTTGGTTGAGTTGTCAAAGATAAAATTATTCAAGGCAGCAATCTCCTGTTCATAGTCACTTGCAGATGATTCTTCTTCTGAAGATTCCCGGTCAGTACCCGGTAACCGCTACTGCATCGGAATCTCTGAATCCGGGTTGTACGGACACCGTTTATGCAGACATTCATGATTTTCCTCATGGAAGGTACAGATAATGGACGCCGGAAGTTCCATCTGGACACCGGTCTTTTCCTTTGTAAATTCAACTGCAGTGCGGATTGCCGTGAAAGAGTTCCGTTTGCAGCAGCGCGGGCCGCCGTAGGAGGCGATTTTAGCCAGTGCCCGGGAGGTTGCTTCATTGCTCCATCCCCAGGTTCTGGACGTCAGGGGTGTAGCCTCTGTGATGATGCTGGTGTACATACCGACGCTTACCGCAGCGCCGCAGCATCCCCAGAATCCACAGGATCCGCCCGGGTACTGCTTTCCGCGGTTGAACATTTCCGCCATCGCCTTCTCCAGGTTGATCTTTCCTCCGGCATTGCGGTATGCAGTCAGCAGCGCGGCACCCACCATCACATGATGTTCCGGACCATGCATATATACGTACGGATCTTCCATAATTTCCCGGGTAATCGCAATCGGATCTCTGGAATCTGAATGCAGGCATACCCGTTTTATGGCTTCCAGCCCCTTTTTTTCATGACATTCGTCACAGACGTAATGTCCGTCTTCACAGCAGGCATAGCTCATGAATTTCCGGTGACAAAACGCACATTCCATTTCCCTCGGTTCATGGAAGTAAACCAGCGGTTTTCCGCAGACAAGACAGGCATTTAGATTTCTAGACATTTTCTTCTCCTTTTTGCAGCAGCCGCTGCGTTATTTTTCTGTCTATATCTTACAGAAACGCCAGAACAATTTCAATATACCTTCTGGTGCACATGCATGCCACCGTTTCCGATATTGCATTTACGCCTTGCCCGGTATTTTTTTGTCAGATGGAAAGGCGGCGTCCGGAACCAGATCGACGCAGACGATCTCGCTGTCTGTGCCGACACGAATCGGAATCTGGAAAAACCCGGACTCGGAGGAAACGATGCATTTCACGTGCCGGATCTGTGTGTAGCCGTGGCGGAGTGTGCCGCGGTAACGTCTGCGGATCAGATAATTGCAGGGGAAATACTGTCCGTTATGCGTATGACCGGCGAGCAGAAGAGAAAAACCGAGTTCTTCCGCCTCGATAAAACTGTCCGGATAATGGTCCAGAAGAACGACAGGTTTCGGCGCATGTCCCTCTTCCGGCACTGGCCTGCTGAACCAGGTGTGCATCAGAGGTCTGTGTTTCAGTGTATTTCCGGTTCTTCCCGTGAGGTATATGGAAGGCAGTTCGATGGTTTCATTATTCAGAAGCGTGATGTCTGCGTCCTGGAGAAATTCCCGGAACTTCAAGTCTCCCGGCGACGGATCGTGATTCCCTGTAACGGCAAAGGTTCCGTAAGTGGAATGAAGTTCTTTCAGAATCTGAACAAGTTCGTCCGGATGCGCGCATTCCCGCACATCGTTGTGATTAAACAGGTCCCCTGTTACCGCGATCAGATCCGGATGAAGCGCGTTCGCCCGGGCCGCGATCTTGCGGATCTGTGATTTTCCGATGACGGAGCCCATATGCAGATCGCTTAGCTGTACGATGCGCAGCGGTCTGTTCAGACCCGGGATCGCGGCAGAGTACTGAACCGTACGCAGAGAACGCGCGTGGATCATGCCATAGATGAGAAAGCCGGCAGAAATGCCTGTACCTATCAGGAAATCATTGGTAAAATCCAGCCACTGCAGCGGAAACCCCGGGATCTTTTCAATCAGAGCCAGAATATCCAGGGGAACCAGGCTGAGGAAGAGATAAATCAGATAAGCCACATAGAGGCTGGATATCCAGGTGACAATCCGGTAGCACGCGGTAAAACTGCGGTTCCGCGGAATCTTCACCGCGCCCTGAAACAGAATCAGCAGCATGGACACTGCGCAGAAAACTGAGGTAAGGACGGTGCAGTTCCACCCGGATATGTGCCACAGGGCATGGCCGATGCGTTCACCTGCGTACAGGGACACCCCTCCCGCCAGCACGATATACAGAACGATTTCTAATCTTGATTTCATCCGGATAAAATTCTCTTCCATAGCGATCCCCTCCTTCTGCCATATAGTTTATACCCGTTCCCGGAACTGACCAATGGTCAGCTGTCTGAGATTGTATAAGAATGGTACAAACAGGGGGATCTGGTTCACAAGTGTCGTGACGGCAGTTTTTCCCTAAAGCGCGATGCTCTTGTTCGCCTTCGGCAGAAGGTCCGCGGGAATCGGTGTTATTTAAAACAGCATCCGTTTCTGTTCCCTCATGATCTGGTCACAGAACGCATCTCTGTCTCCTGCACCTGGAAAGACCGGCACAGATCCTCCGCACGCAGCATCTCTGTATTCTCATTCATCTGTCCTGATCTCCTTTCTGAATAATCCTGTCATCATCATGAAAAGCACACCTCTCAATACAACCCAGGCAAGCGTCAGCATAAGCAGCATTTTTCCGCATTCCGCAGTCAGAGCCTCCGGATACATTCTGGCTGTGCATGCGTCCCGGAAAAAGAACGCAGTGGTCAGTATTAATCCGGCTGACGGAAGAAGATAAAAGAGGTTCAGTTCTCTTCGGAGAATGCGCCTGCGTTCATGCACCGGCATGCCCATTTGTGACAGGAACCGTTTACGAACTTTCTTCTCTTTTCTCTGCAGCTGAAGCATGGCATAAAGCATGAGAATGTCAATAATGAAAAGAATTGCAATGAAATAGATTCCGATTGTTACACGCACTGCCCGTTCTGTTTTCATATCCTGCACAGCTGTTTTTGCGCTGTAGTGAAATCTCACTGTCGGGTCATAATTTCCGATATACCAGTGCTGTTTCTCCCGCTTTTGCAGCTTCACATCGATTGAACGGAGGTCCTTTGCCCGTGCATTAATCAGCACCAATCGGTCCGGCCCCTTCACGTGAACTGGACTCTCACCGTAATATTCTTTATAATAGTGATTTGGCAGCGCAGTACCAAAATCTTCCTCTTTCCATGCGGACTGTGCCTTCCTGAAATAGGCGTCTGAGAAAACCACCAGATTCTCACATTTCGGCGTACTGAAACATCCCGTAAGGCTGCTGATTTCCTGGCCGGCGATCGTTCTGCCGGCGTATGTGCAGGCATCCTTGCAGGTATCCGCAAACAGTGCCGGGAGTCCTACGTGAAGGATCGGATCAACCGTCAGCATGGACCAGTTAATCGGCTGCGCTTTCACTGAAGCATCCTGCTGATGAACAATATAGACAGTTTTTCCGTCTTTGTCCAGATGCAGATCCTGTTTTTTATACGATGGATCGGCCGCTTTCTTCAATGTATGATAGGTCGATTCAGAAATTCCGATCTGCTGCCCCTGAATCGCAATTTCTCCGCGGTGTTCGACATGTACTGAGCGCAGTTCCCAGGATAAAGCCGAGCACGACAGAGATCATGTAGATGATACCACCTTCTGTACGGATCATCTTTTTCCGGTCAACTTTAGAAATTCCCATTCGCTGGAAAAAGATATAGTCCGGAATTCTTTTTCCAAGATAGGGAATCAGGACGGTAATAATCAGTACAATCCCGCAGAGCAGCAGCATAAATCCTGCCGAAACAAAAATTCTGCTTATCCCGTCTTCAGCAAACAGAACTTCCTCATATGAATGTTCCTTTGAAAACAGGATAAACCCGTTCAACATTGCATACATCGTAGAGATCAGAACCGTTACACAGAGAACAAGAACCCGCATTTCGCAAAGGTGTGATTTTGTATTTTTCCATATCAATTGCTTGAGAAGACAGTCTTTCATTGCATTGCCTCCTTAAAAAATACCGGCCTGAGGTATTCCCGATACATGGACTGCCTGTCCGGCATACACTTTTTTATTCAGATATTCGTCTGATTCCATGACCTTGTGTGAATGAAATAAGAAAACCTGGCTGTATTATATATTATACAATATGGAAAATTTAAAATCCAAGGAACATTCACTAAATAATAATGAACAGGTGTTTTAAAATGTAACTTCCATTCATTTCACTTGGGTTGCCTCTGAACCTCAGATATGATATCTTATAAATAACATATTAAATATTAGTAAAGGAGAATTTTCATGCTTAAGAAGATTGCGACTTTTATATTTATATTATCCATTGCTGCCGCAGCCGCCTACTTGATTTTTATTCCCCACTCACTTAGCATTCAGTACATTCACAACATTCATGTTTCTGAAACAATAACAACGTATCCGTTGTCACATTCTCAGATGCTCTTGGGAGCAATCAAAATATTTGCTGTTGTAAATCTCCCAAACTATTTTATCATTGCTTACTGGTGTATAAATAAGCGGGGACATTAAAATTACAACGGGAAGTGAAAACACATGGATACGAACAAATTGCCAAAAGTTCATATGCCGAAGCCGGAGCAGCTTAAGGAAAAAGCAGCGCAGTTCCTCGCGCCCTATAAACAGCAGGCAGAGGACATCGTCAATCATAAGACATCCATGGAAGACCTGCTGCTGGATGTGGATGAGAAGCTGAAAGCCATTCCGAAATACGGCCGTAAATTCGCCTATATTCCGGAGATGACCCTGTTGCTGAAGAGCTATGTCAAACGGGAATATACCGATATCGGACTGCCGCAGCTGATTCTTATCATCGCCGCCCTGCTTTACTTTGTCTCTCCGCTGGACATTCTTCCGGATACGATCCCCGGCCTCGGAATACTGGACGACGCAATCGTTGCGGGCCTGATCATGAAGTGGTGCCAGAAAGACATTGACAAGTACATGAAATGGATGAAGAATCAGCGTAAGGAACTGAACTCCGGACAAAATAAAAACAGCAAGGAAGAAACCTCTCCTGCTGTCTCAAATGATCATAAGCATCCGTCGAATACTGAAGCTCCGGCTCGGGTCGTCGTTATCCAGGATGAACAGACTTCTGTTCACCCATCGGACACAGACTCAGAAACCAAGAACATCTGTTCCAAAGGCTCCCTGGACTGAGGCCGGGATCAGATGTATTTTGATGCTTCCCGGATACTCAGCGGCGCCATCTTGTTCTTATACTGTCCGAGGAAGTTCCTGACCCACTCCGGATCAGCCTTAGAATAATCACGAAGCGCCCAGCCGATGGCTTTATTAATAAAGAATTCACTGCTGCCCAGGTTGTTCACAAGAATCGTCTCTAACAATTCCCTGTTCGTACGTTCTTTACGTCCTCGCTGGTGGTCAATCGCTGCGCGGCGCACCCAGAAATCCAGATCTTCTGACCAGCGAAGCATAAGATCATCCACTCTCTGATCCGGATAACCGATGTTTCCGATAGCTGTATCCAGCGCGTCAACTGTGTCCCACCACTGTTTGCTTCGCAGAAAGTGTTCCAGACAGGGAATGTCCTCAAACGTCAGAAATGCCTGCATCGCGTGCAGATAGTCGGTGACGAAATACTGAAACTCCCGGTGCGGATCTTTCCAGCAGAGATCCAGAAGCATCCGGTTGACTGATTTTTTCTTCTTTTCCTGTTTCAGGATATCTTTATAGCAGTTTCTGCGGGCGGCAGCCTTGATGCCGTAAAACAGAAACTGATTTCGCATATACGCGGCCATGTGAACGGCATCGCCCGGATTTGCCGCATTTTCAAAACGGGATTTGATTTCTTGCCAGATTTCTTTTGTCTGGATATCTTCTGCGAATGGCATGGACACTCCTCTCATTCCTACTGCGCTGAATTTCTTATATTGAACAACAAAACGATGATCAGAATCAGCATGCTGGCCGCTTCCGCAATCAGCGGCACCATGGCGGCATAAAACGCGCGATGCGCTTCCATGCGGTAATAGAGCACATACAGAACCATACTCAGAATCCAGGCGGCGGCAATGACCGCTGCCATGCCGAGGAATGCTCCGTTCTGAAAGATTCCGGCGCCGTTCAGCGCACTGACCGCCATGAGTTCCAGCGCGCCCCACCCGGTAATCAGAAACAGCTCGGTTGTGACGATCCGGTGGAACACAATCGTCGTTATCAGCATCATGATAAAATAGAGTACCACGCCGGAAATCAGGATGAACGTTCCGCTCAGTTTACGCGCGCTGCTTCCGGGAAGATGGTTCGCTCCGGCGACGGACAGCACCATTCCCGTCACGCCGCAGAGCGCGGTGATCATAAGCAGCAGACCGCGAAAACCGGAAACGCGGCTGACCGATATTCCCGGCCGGTATGAGACACTCCACCAGGCCAGATAGAACGCACAGCACAGAATCAGCAGGATCTGGCCGGCAAACAGTTTGTGAACTGACACGTTCATGAATTCACCACTTCCTGTTACTCTTCAACGCCCATTTCCGCGTTGATCAGGTCTTCGCTCTCTTTCATAGCCTGCAGAGTTCTGTCCATCAGATCATTCAGATCCCATCCGAGCATTTCCGCGCCCTGCTTGATGACATCTCTGGAACATCCGGCAGCAAAGCTCTTGCTCTTGAACTTTTTCTTCAGAGATTTCAGCTCCATATCTTTGGTGCTTTTGGACGGACGCATAAGCGCTGCCGCCCAGATCAGTCCGGTCAGCTCATCTGCCGCGAACAGAACCTTCTCCATCTCTCTTTCTGGTTTGACCTCAACTGTTATTCCATAGCCGTGGGAGATAATTGCGCGGATCATGTCCTCTGAAACACCTGCATCGCGCAAAATTTCCGGCGCTTTGATACAGTGCTGCTCCGGATATTTTTCGAAATCAACGTCGTGCAGAAGGCCGACGATCCCCCAGTACTCTTCCTCATCTTCAAACCCCAGTTCTCTTGCATACCAGCGCATGACGGCCTCCACGGTCAGACCATGCTGAATATGGAACGGATCCTGGTTGTATTTCTTTAATAATGCAAGTGCGTCTTCTCTCGAAATAGAAGCCATTAATATCCCCTTTCTGATGCAGCCGATTCCTTCCTTGTTCGGCGGCTATAATCTGTGCCTGCTCTATTCATCAGAACAGAGCAGGCACAGAACCTCAAATCGTAAAAAATACATGCCGTATATGACCTTTATTGTAACCATTCTGATATAAATATGCAACGGAAACCATTGGATTCCACGGCTTTTTCACCTCATCTTCACCCTGAACAGGCAAGGATGGCTGGATATGAACGGCTGCCTGTGAGCAGGAATCCAAATGGACACTCCGGTTTTCCATCATGCATGATGTCCGCTAGTGCAGCGCAATAGTTTCTGAAATCCTGTTTCCCGTCGGAATAATGGCTTTTACAGAATCCTCTTTCACTGAAATCGAATACTGCTTGTGAATCAGGCATTCCACAGGATCTTCTGTGGTCAGGACAAGGACCAGGTGATGTCCTGCAGTAACCGTATATCGCTGTGCATTTAAATAGATATGGTAATCATGATACTCTCCCGGCTTCAGTTCAATGGAATCTGCAGCTGTTCGCGGATCGTATCCGGAATCCGGGTTGCAGAGATCGATATACGAACGGGAAATTACCTTGTATTTTTTCTTTGCAGGATCAAACTTGATTTCATCAAAGTTTTCCAAGTCTCCGCCGTTAATCAGCGTTCCCTTAGAAATGACGCTCATCGGAATTTCATTACGTTCCGGATCGGACGTCTGGATGCTGCAGAAGTCTTCATCTGCGACATCGCAGAGCATGACTGTCATTTTAACGTCATCCATATGTCCGCAGTCCGTTCCCGTCTTCATCGTCAGTGTATCTGCGTCGTTCGGGTTCTCCGGATGGAAATATGCCTCTGCATCTCCGCTGTGCAGGGCTGCAGAAAACCGGACTTCTGTCGTTCCCTGGATCACAATATCCTGTTTCAGAGGATCCGTGGACAGCCTGCGGTTCATATTGGAATCCCTCATACTCATGCGTTCGTCGTAATTTTCTGATGTCACACCGGCTCTTTCCCAGTCTGTGTCTATTTCTGCTGTGCCGGACTGGATGCAGTCCAAGGTCAATGCTGTCCCTGTTTCCCAGGATTTGACTGTATGCCAGACTTCCTGGTTACGATTGTCCTGAACCAGAACTTCCGGACAATCTTCTGCGTGGTTTTCCACACCATACAGATAATGGGAATACCATTCATTCACCAGGTCATCATATGCTTTTCCGTTGATGCGGAATCCGTATCCTTTCAGCGCCATCGTCGGAGTCATATGGAATCCCTGATGTAAAACCAGTTTCACGTTCTCGCCTGCTTTCCGGAAAGATCGGAACATCATCTCAAACTGTTTGGTGGATACGTTCTCATCATTCAGACCGTGGATAATGAGCGCTGTACATTTTATTTTATCCGCATCGGTCGTGTAGTTTCCGCCGCCCCAGAACTCTTCGCTGTAATCGAACCCGTGCTGAATCTGATCCAGCCCCATCTGGTACTGGTATGCGGCAGCATATTCTTTTTCGGCTTCTGTTTTCTCTGGGTCGCTGTACATGCTGGAGCAATAGTAAGACAGAAAACTGTTCAGGACTTCTTTCGGCCAGTAACGCTGCGCTCCCTGCTGATTCTGCTGGCTGTACCAGTCCGCGATGCCGGCTACAGGTACGATCGTTTCAAGTCCGGGAACTCCAGTGGTCGCAACAGCGAATGGCATAGTTCCTCCGTAGGAGCGCCCGGTCATGGCGGTTTTCCCGTTTGACCAGTCTGCAAGAACAGCAACATCGGAATTCAAGCTGATATAGGCATTACGGTCGCCATGAAGCCATTCGATAACGTCCTTAAACGCTTCCTTTTCAAAACGTGTTCCGACACATTCCAGACCGTCAGACCCGCGTGTTCCGAGTCCGGCGCTCTGCACGACCGCGAAACCTCTGATCAGATAATAGTCATATAAATCGATGTTGTCAAAGCAGTATTTTACTCCGCTGACACTCCCCTTATCTTCATAATACCAGTCTTTCGGATCCGCCTGAAAGGACGCTTTCAGTGTGCTGATTTCAGATGACGGAACACTCGGCGCAGGAGAATCAGACAGGCGGTTCATATCAAAATGCGGATAGACCTTGTCCTGAACCTGTTTCATGTGATCATAGGCATCCTCCTGAATGCCCGCGCTGTACGGACGCGCCTCAAATATCGATGCCGCCTTATACGTTCCTTCTGCAGCACTTCTTGGAACCTGTACAAATACCTTGATACGATCCCGTTTCCCGTCTCCGTCCATGTCGTAGTCGGTCTCTACATACACACAGCACCGGACGATTGAAGAAGTCTGCGGATCATACGCTTCTTCCGTTTTTCCGTCGGTAAACGGAAAGACCGGCTGCGCCATGCCATCCCGAAATACCGGAACTTCACTAAACCCTTTGTTCATTTTGTCACCTCATTACGTTGCACGATTGAAAGTACATTTGTACTCCGTTCTAAATCTTTCAATGTTATTCTAGCAGAAAAATCTGTTGATTTCAAAATTATGTTCTAGTCTGTCAAAGAAAAATCCCCTGTACGCGGGTATGATGCGCACAGGGGGTGATAATCAGAGATTGAATTTAGGCATCCTTTTTTTCCTTCCGAGCTTCTTTTGCCATTTTCTTTTTCAGCTTATAGTCCGGATGCTTCGGCAGATAATTATTAAAGTAATCATCATGCACTTTCTTAATGGTTCCCGTCAGAGCGAACAGTGCGATAATGTTCGGGATTACCATCATAGAGTTGAAGCAGTCTGCCATGTTCCAGACCAGATCGACCTGAGCCAGAGAGCCTAAGAATACACAGAGTGCAACCAGGCATGCGTACGGCTTGACCGCCTTTGGTCCGAACAGGTACTTGACATTCGTCTGTCCAAAGAAGTACCAGCCGAGAACAGTTGAGAAAGCAAAGAAGAACATGCTTACAGCAATGAAAATATTGCCGCCTTTTCCAAACAATGTGGAATATGCGTACTGTGTCAGCTCAACGCCGGTTTTTCCGGACGGGATTGCTTTGGTAGTGATAATTACCAATGCCGTCATTGTCAGAATGATGAACGTATCGATAAATACACCGATAATAGCTACAAATCCCTGCTGAACTGGATGATCTACTTTTGCTACCGCGTGTGCATGCGGCGTGGATCCCATGCCGGCTTCATTGGAGAACAGTCCTCTGGCAACACCCTTGGTCAGCGCCAGACGCAGCGTCGCTCCTGCAGCTCCTCCTACAACTGCAGACGGATCAAACGCGCCTACAAAGATCGATTTAAACGCGTACGGGATATTTCTCCAGTTATAGATGATGACAATCAGAGAACCGATGATGTAAAGCAGCGCCATGAACGGTACAATTTTTTCTGTAACACTGGCGATTCTGGAGATTCCTCCGACAAATACAAACAGAGCGATGCCAGCAACCAAGAGGCCGATGATCCACTGAGGAACATGGAAAGCCGTATGGAACGCAACAGCGATCGAGTTCGACTGAACCGCGTTACCCATAAATCCGAGAGCCAGTGTGATCAGAACGGCAAAGATGCCGGCCAGAGCTTTTCCGAATTTACCGGTAAATGCACCGCGGATGTAGTAAACCGGTCCTCCGGTCACTGCGCCGTCTTTTCCGACCGTCTTGAATTTCTGCGCCATGGTGGCTTCTCCGAAAATGGTCGCCATGCCCAGGAATGCAGCCAGCCACATCCAGAAGATTGCTCCCGGTCCTCCAATCGCAAGAGCAGTAGCCGCTCCGGCGATATTACCCGTTCCTACCTGCGCGGCAATCGCAGTTGCCAGCGCCTGGAATGAGGACATTCCGCTGTCGTCTGCCTTGCCCTTCTTACTGAAGAGTCCGCTGAACATGCTGTGCATGCCGCGTCCAAAACCTCTTACCTGAATAAATCCGAGACGAAGTGTAAACCAGATGCCTCCGCCAAGCAGCATAACGATTAAAATATAGTCCGACAAGTAATGCTGAATTGTCAATACGACTGAATTTAACGTAGCCATACATTCCTCCTTTGTTATCGTTCAGCATACAATAGTTGATAAATGAATAACAATCGTGAGGTCAGTATAACATTGACAATATATTGTCACAATCTTTAATCGTGATTATTTAAAAAATAGTCTGATTTTTGTCGATATTTTTAATGAATTGTGTTTCTATAGCAATTATCAATAGAAGAATTGATGTATGATTCACAATGTCGATTTGTCGACCGTTTGTGTTAATGCTTTTCAGGCAAAGAAACGAATAGAAAAGCACCTGCACATAACTCCCGTCATCAGCGGAGTTCTGCACAGGTGCATCGCTCATGTTTTGCTACTTTTCAGTATCCGTCACGTTATCTCCCGGTTTCAGCCGTCGTTCAGAAATCCAGCGTTCAGAGACTTCTTTCCGGGAAATGTTCCCGTCAGAGTCCTTCAGAACAAGGATGGCATGCGGGCCGTCCGGAGGACATTCCTCACATCCGTAATCAGCTTCTTCAATATCGATAAGTGTAACATTCATGATTTCTCAATCCTCCAGTTTGACGTCCCGGCCGAATGTTCCATCCATATTTTCCGAACCGTTAAAGCTTCCGATGTTGATATGGATCCCGCCTCTTCCGCAGAGCAGTGCGCCAGCGAGCGCTCCCGCAAGGACAAGCGCGACGCTGGTCAGGATTCTATCTTTACTGGTGTTTTCTGTATTCATCTTCGTATTTCTCCTTTATACGATTCTATGATTTCACATGAAAGACGTCTGCCGCCTTGGACATTTTCCCTTTACCCTGGCAGCATATCAGCTGTTTAGTCCTGCTTTCCGCCCTTAACTCTGCCGGAAGGATCGAACTGAATCAGATCACGGACGGCTTCAGACGCGGCCATGATCCCGGCTGCCGGCGGTACAAAAGCCGTAGAACCCGGGATATCCCGTCTTTCTGTGCACTTCCGCTTGGTTCCCGGCGGGCAGATGCAATGGTAGCGGCAGGAATTATCCTGATCGCGCAGCGGACGGATCGGCGGTTCCGTAGAGAACACGACCTTCAGTCTGCGGACGCGCCGCTTTTTCATCTCCTTGCGCATAATCTTTGACAGCGGATCCATACTCGTCTTGTAGATGTCTGTAACCTGCAGTTTAGACGGGTCAACGCGGTTGCCGCATCCCATGCAGGAAATGACCGGAACACCGGCCGCCTTAGCCTTCATAACGATATCGATCTTGGCGCTCATCGTGTCCAGCGAGTCGATAACGTAGTCGAACACAGAAAAATCAATGCTTTCCGCAGCTTCTCCCGGAAGATAGAATACCTTATGCTTGTTCACCTTAATATCCGGATCAATCTGGTGAATACGCTCCTCTGCAGCATCGGCCTTGTACATGCCAATTGTGTCGCGGGTTGCCAGGATCTGGCGGTTCAGATTGGTCAGGCAGATTTTATCGTCGTCGATCACATCAATGGTCCCGACACCGCTTCTGGCAAGCGTCTCCACGACCGATCCGCCGACACCGCCAATTCCGAAGACGGCTACACGACAGGAACGCAGCTTATCCAGCGCCTCCTGCCCCATTACTAATTCTGTTCTGGAATATTGATTCAGCATACAGTCTGTTTTTCCCTTCTGTCATATCCGCACTGCGCGGATCTCTCCGGCCCGATTCTCATCGGACAAAATATTGATGCCGCAAGGAGACAGCCGCCTCCTCGAACAATACACACTATTTCACTAGGCATCTACAGTATCATAGCACACGTTTTCGGATTCTTCAATTGCAGAAGCAGTGACATAGACGCAGAATCAATGGCGGCGGCCTTTCATGTGGATATCCACCTGCGGATATGGAATTTCGATTCCCGCCTCATCAAAAGCGATCTTGATGCGCTCGTTCATGTCCCACTTTACCTGCCAGTAGTCTTCTGTCTTCACCCAGGCGCGGAATGCAAGAACAATGGAGCTGGATTTCAACTCATCCACATAGACATTGCGTTCTTCTTCATCAATACGTTCATCCTGTTCCAGAAGCGTGTTCAGAATGTCCTTTGCCTGCTGCAGATCTGTACGGTAAGATACACCTACCTTGACTTCCAGTTTCCGCTTCGGGCGCGCAGTGACATTCACGACGGCATTGTTAGTCAGACTTGAGTTTGGGATCATGACGGTCTTATTATCGACCGTGTAGAGCGTCGTATAATACAGCTCGATTTTCTTTACCGTCCCCTCGTAACCTTCACTCTGAACGATGATGTAATCCCCTGCGCGGAACGGCTTCAGGAAAAGCAGCAGAATCCCGCCGGAAAAGTTAGACAGCCCGCCCTGCAGAGCCAGGGATATGCCGACTCCAGCTGACGCGAGCAGCGCCGCAATAGATGAGGCTTCCACGATTTTCAATTTGACAATGATTGTGATGACTGCAAAAGTTAACGTTCCGTATTTAGTTAAGGACAGGATAAAACTTTTTAACGACGGATCCATGCCGAATTTAGTGAATTTCCCGTCCAGCCAGGAACAGAATTTCTTCAGGATTTTGCGAAGAATGATATAGATAAGGACGGCGAGAACTACGCGCAGAAGATACTGCAGCGTCTGCTCACCAGTCCCTTTTACCCAGGCCTGTAGTTCTTCGATGGTTGGAAGCATAGAATCTCCTCTCTGTAATTCAGATTTCTGTTTTCTGTGTGTGCTCCGTCAGCGCCGCCGGATAACTTTCCGGCGCGCCGGGACGCAGAGCATGCTTTTATGTTAACGGTCAGGTATTCCTTTATCCGATGCGAAGCTGTTCCGCAAACTGCATCAGCGCCGCATCTCCGGCTGCGTGTCCAAGCTGATCATTCACCCCATAAGCCGGTGGTTTGCGATCTTCGATGCCGCAAACAGCGAAACTGTTTCCAGGATCTTCTGTGCGTCAACACTTTCCTCCAGACAATAATTATCCGCGCACAGATAGCCGATCAGCTGCCCATTATAGTCCATGGGAAGAGCGAGCAGGCTGCGAATATCCTGCTGCTCCAGAAGTGTATACATGGTTTCTCCGTCTTGCTTCCAGTCCTTCACATTTGGAATAACGGCGG
The DNA here is from genome assembly GCA_004555725.1 of [Eubacterium] saphenum. Lineage (GTDB taxonomy): Bacteria > Bacillota > Clostridia > Peptostreptococcales > Anaerovoracaceae > Aminicella > Aminicella saphenum_A. The sequence continues at coordinate 8,946 of SFHC01000011.1, read as the reverse complement.
CTGAATCTTTCTGTACCATTTTCTCCCAGGGCCTGAACCAGGAGGCATCCAGATTCTGCAGATTGTCCATTTCATGTTTCACACCGTCTCTGCACCATTCAAACGTGTTACTGAACGTCTCGCCCAGTTTTTCCATAATGTAAATCCGGTCCGCGTGAACCACCTGACTGACCAGTTCAAGCATGCGGTTCATCATAATCGAATGATCCTTCTCCATTGAAAACATCTTGGCCATGCTGATCAGAAAATCCTCTGTGGCCCAGTTTTTTATGATGAAATCGCGTTCATTTTGGAAACTATCGACATTCATGAAAATAAACGCGCAGCAGTCCGGCATAGAGGCAACCGGTCCGGCATTAAACTTCAGCCAGTGCTGTACTTCTGGACTGAACAGAAATCCATGTGAAGATTTCTTCTGCACGGCCGCCTGATAACAGTAAGCAAACCAGGAATCCGTGCCGCTCAGCTCATACACAGAAAGGAATTTTTTCCCGATTAACGCATCCGGTTCACAGTGAGAAAGCCGGCAGTAGGCATCGTTGACATAGACGTACTCCGTATCGACCACCTGATCACCGTTTTCATTCAGCAGAACGCGGAATACCGCAAACGGCGCCGGAATATCTTTATAGAAATCAATTGACTGCTGATTCAACCCTATTATCTCCCTAACATCACTTTGTAATAACAAGCATTTATGAAACACGGGCCTCAGTAAACCCGAAGAATTTCTGTAACAGTTTCTATAACAGTAGAATACCGAGATGCGCACACGATTTCAATATCTATTTATTCATGTTAAAATAACAGACAGCTACTTTTGAAATAATTGTGTGTGCAGCGACACAGTCTTCACAAGGCGCCGTTCGATACCAAACAATAACCCTGAAACAAAGAAATCGAGGAAATAAGAAATAATGAACAACCCAGTACAACTTCCTAAAAAACCGCTCGGAAGAACCGGAATCATGGTCACACCGGTTGGCATGGGCACGCTCACGATGGGATTCTCTCAGAAGAATCTATCGGTTGAAGAGGGCTCATCCGTGATCGTCCACGCTGCTGAACGCGGCATTAATTTCTTTGACACTGCCCAGTATTATGACACTTATCGTTTTCTCCGTCCTGCGCTGGACGAAATAAAAAAACGTGAAATCCCGCTTCCAGTCATCGTGAGCAAGACGCTGGCTCCAGATTATGATGGCGCAGAGGCAGCGGTTAATGAATGCCTTCGGGAACTTGATCTGTCGGCAGTTGACATTTTTCTCCTGCATGAAGTTCGCGGCGTATCGGACTTTCAGGACCGCCAGGACGCATGGAAAGCCCTTCAGGACTGCAAAGAAAAAGGCCTGATCCGAGCTATCGGCATTTCTACCCATCATGTGGATGCCTGTCTCCGGATGGCAAGCGAGCCAGAGTGTGATGTCGTATTTCCGCTGATCAACAAGGCCGGGCTTGGCATCCGTAACGCAGACAGCCCGGGCACCAGAGAAGACATGGAAAGAGCCATTTCTGCATGCGCAAAGTCCGGAATCGGCGTATTCACAATGAAAGCTTTCGGCGGCGGAAATCTGATTGAGGACTACCGAAGCTGCCTCGACTACGCCTCCCATATTCCCGGAAATACTTCTGTCATGATCGGAATGGCCGACTCCAGTCAGGCAGATCATGCCGTGGAATACTTCAGCGGCACCCTCGACCGCGCCTATATTCCGGACACGACCGGTAAACGCCTGATGGTTGACCAGTCTGACTGTGAGGGCTGCGGAACCTGCAAAGCCCGCTGTGTAAGCCGGGCAATCTTCTGGAACGAGAACGGACTCGCAGAAATCGATCAGTCCAAGTGTGTTCACTGTGGCTACTGCGCTCCCGTCTGTCCGGTCCGCGCGATCATCTTCCTGTAACTTATCTAACGATAATAGGAATCCTGCCCCTGAACAAGCTTCAGACAGGCCGATGCGCTGTGTGCGCCCAGAATCGTCAGCAGATTATTCTTCAGTATCGCCCGGTCTGTCCCATTCCTGTCAGACGCAGCAAACGATATCGCGGCATCACACAGCGGCGCCCAGACCTGATGCAGTTTCTCCATCTGTACAGAGGACAAATACTGCCTGGGCAAGGAAGGAGCCTGCTCGTCTTTCTCACGATAAACCTGTTCTTCAGCCGGTTCGTACGTCGAGCACATGTTCCACAGACGCTCCTCCACCTGTCTCTTCTCCTCTGCACTCATCAGCAGCCACGAGGTCAGCGTCTGGGTGCTGAATCCTATTGTATTCATCCGCGTTCCCAGATCTGACAGCGACAAAAGCAGACCGGCAAGGTTCATCTGATTCATAGAATTCAGCATCGGAAGAAGCTGCTGAAGCGCCTGCTCCATCGAACGGCGCTCTCCATCCGCACATAGATACGTCTTTTTTGCATAGGTTTTCCGATAAGAACCCTCGCTCTTCCCTATTGACCATAATAAGATATCGTTTATCATCTTGCCGCTTGTATTTTTTGCCGAAAAACTGCTGTGGTCATGAATAATATGATCCTTCCCATAACGCCGAAATCCCATTCTCGACGGTGCAAGGCAGGGAACGATATCCGATGAGACAACAATGTTATGAATGTTTGGCCATGTGCCCTTTCCAGAAACTCCTGCCTGCGGAGACTCAAACGTATACGCATAGACTGCTGATGATCCGTATTTCTGAGTCAGACGCTGCGCAGCCAGATTGGCAGCCGCTCCTCCGCGTGAATATCCGGTGATCAGAATACGGACTTTCTTTTTCTGCAGACGATGCTTTCTGATGTACGCATTCACGCCCGAGGTGATCTGCGCCGCAGCATCAGAAAACCCTGCCGCTTCCCCAGATGTGCCGAGCGTAACATTTCCCGCCCATTCATTCTGATAACCCTCACCGCGCACCACAACCGGGATCAGTGTATACGATGACGATTTCTGCCTGTTCCCTGAGGCTCTGCATTTTACTGTGATATCACGCTGTCCGATGGCGTATCCGATTGTACTGATCTTGTTTTTCCGGCCGTAAAACGCAGGAACCGGATAATGAATCTGAATTGTTCTGCTGTCGCAGAGCCCGCTCAGCATCGTGCGGATGTTTCCGCTGCCATATGAAGCTCCGCTCCCCTTCCCGGTCGAAAAGCCGGCAAGAGAAAGACACATAGACAGCGACGCCAGATGTGTGTTATACCGCGCCGGTGTATAGGAAAAATAACCATCGGAATATCACCAAATGGAGTATAGCAATTCTGACCGGCTGGGTATAGAATGTCACACTGAGGAGATGTTGAATACATGAAAGAAAAACAAAAAAATGCGGTTATTCTCGATTTTACCCATATCTATACGCCAGATGAGATACAGAAAATCCTGCCCAATATCCACATGCTGGATCTCAGTGATATTCAGGAAACGGACATGTATTGCTCTCCGCATGCCTGCAGACAGCTGAAGGAACGCCTTTCCGAAATTGGGCCGGAGGGTATTCACTTCCTTGACAATGGAAATTACCATTATGTTACACGTTTGTTTACAGAGAAAATTACCTGCCCGTACACGCTCTTCTTGTTTGATCATCATACGGATATGCAAAAACCGCTGGTCAGCGGATTATTAAGCTGCGGCAGCTGGGCGCGAGATCTGCTCCTGCACGACCCGAATCTGATGCAGCTCATCCTGATCGGTCCGCGTTCCTCACAGATCCGGGAACTCCCGGACAAATTGAAGGAAAAACTGCTTTACATCAGCGGATACGAGCTTCAGCGGAACACAGCACAGGATGAATTCCGGCGAATTCAGCGTCAGTTCCCGGCATATATCTCCATTGACAAAGATGTCCTGTCCTCGTATTTTGCGAGGACCAACTGGAATCAGGGAAACATGTCTCTTCCTCTGCTGAAATATCTGATTAAAGACATCTTTGATCATGTCCCTGTCATCGGTGCAGATATCTGCGGAGAAGCCACTCTGGCGCAGCCGCTGTCCGAACTTGCAGAAGATATCGCGATAAACCGCAGCACAGACGATATCCTGTACCGTTTTCTGTGCCGTTTGATGCAGAGTGCAGAAAACTGATCGCATCAAGCAGAGAGTTCCCTGCAGAAGTTCCAGCCATCTTCCGTCTTCCTCTCCTGCAGAGAACCCAGTATTTTATTCGTTCATTTTCTGCATGCCCGGCGCGTCCGGGAACCGATTCTCTGGAATCGGCATGTTGTCATAGTATTCGGTGCTTGAATACAGACACTCGTATACGATATTAATGACGTCAATTTCCCGCATACCCTTTACTTTCAGCAGCGGAAACGGCTTTCCAAATGTTTCTTCATATTGTCTCAGTAATAGTTCCAGCATTATTTTTCTCCTTCTGTTTCGATGTCCGGCTGCATTTTGCGACAGCCGTCGTGGAATCATTGTATCATATTTTGCGTAATTAAACATACCGAGGAGCGCATGAATGATTTTCCTTCCCTGACGCCTTCTTCTCAAGCGCGCCCTTTTGTGGTACGCTATACCTATTCTACTGGGATTAGAAAGGAATGAATAAGAATGGAATCAATCGATGTCTACGATATCAACCGCAGCTTCACTGGAAAGCAGATCGACCGGCAGCTGGAAAAACTTAAACCTGATCAGTACATGCTCTACGCACTCGCGCTGATTGAAAACCAGGATCATAAATATCTTCTTACGCGCCGGTCTATGAATAAGAAATGGGCTCCCGGCGCCTGGGAAATTCCCGGAGGTGGAGTTGAGGCGGGAGAAAGCACAGAAACAGCCATGCTGAGAGAGGCGAAGGAGGAAACCGGTCTGGATCTGTCTGACTGCGACCGCAGACGCATTCTGACTTATCGCAACGATGAGCCGGATTCCGGAGACAACTATTTCTGCGACATTTACCTCAGTCATAAACAATTTCAACCAGAGGATGTCCACATCCAGAAAGAGGAAATCCTGGAATTCCGCATGGCTTCGCTGGATGAAATCAAGAAGCTGCATGAGCAGGATCAGGTCCTTCACTATGAACGGATTATGGAAGCAGTGAAACGCGCTTCCGATACAAAATAACCATTCCCGTAAATATATGTTATACTGTTTACGGAAATGGGCTGTAACATTCATCCAAAAATCAAAATTCATGAAATACAAACAATTGAATGGGGAGGCATTAAAATGACACAGATTACTCAGTTAGAGGTTAACGGTACAGCTGCTCAGGGAATTATGCTGTGCGCGCCTGGCGGCGAAGGACACCCAAACATGATTATCGTTCAGTGTAAGGCCGGCTACCTGATGTGCGGCTATCTGAATATTGACGCTGCAGAAAAATTCGGCGATGCGGCAGTTCTGGTCGGCGGCGCTGATTTCCAGGCTGTCCTGAGCAATCCGATCAAAGGCATGACATCCGCGGCAGAAGAAGCCGGTGTCAAGGAAGGCATGACCGGTGCTGAAGCAGCAGCTGTGCTGAATAAATAATCTGACTGAAGACCGGAATAGATCGTAATGACAGATGGCGGCAGAGAACCATATTCGGATTCTCTGCCGCCATCTGCATCGATGATCGATTTATCTGCACTTCGCAGACTTCCCCCTTCTGTTCTTCCGGCTATTTCCGGTCTTTATTCTTCAGCCATCTGAGAACCCTATCCACAAACTAATCAACCGGATTGGATGCTGCACGGTACTGCATTCCTTTTCCGCCGGAGAAATCATAGATGTTATTTCTCACACCCGGCCCGCCTTCTGTGTTTTCCTTCTCTCTGACGATCCCGTATATCGCGCCTTTCTTTCCGGACCCACCGTAATACATGCAGAGTCCTTCCAGCTCAAAGGATTTCCTTACCTTCGCTTTGGCATTAGGATCGCGAAGCGCTGTGCATTCCTGTACAGGATTAAACACGATGCTGTCCGGACCGATGATGATTCCAGAAGTCTGCATGATTACACTCGCGTTAATCGCAGTGGAATGCCCGCTCTGGTCATCATCCAGTTTCTTGATGCAAAGTCCGGAGTACAGACTGCCGTTTTCATAATAGGCTCCGGACTGATAAATCGACAAATATTGCTCGCTGCCGACAAGATCACTCAGGTACTGGCTCGGTTTATCAACGCGGAAACTCAGCGTAAAACTGTTTGTCGCATCATAATATGTTTTTCCGTTATATGGCACCATCTTTGCCGTTCCGTCGTCCGCGTTCTGCACCCGGCAGACATAATACGTGAAATCACCCAGATCAATCGCGTCGCCGGAAGGCTGTTTCTGGATCGTATCATTCTTCGATGCTGTCTTGCAGACAAGAAAACAGTCATTCTGTGTATCGTATGCTATACTGCTGATACGCATCTTTTCCGGCGTATCCATGGTGATTGCCTGCGGAACAGCACCCTTAAACACACCCTTTGCGTCCACTTTCCATATCCGGTTCGATACATCAGCGATATAGAGATTCTGACCGTCTGTGGTCATGTCATTCGGATGATGGAACCGAAGCACCTTAAACGCCGGCACCACATCCGTATCATCCAGAAGCGTCAGCTTTCCGTCGATCCACTTCCACCTGGTGATCCGGTCGATGCGGTTGTCATACGTTCCGGAAGGAAGCGAATGATCAATGCTGGAAAACTGCGCGTACATGGAATTTCCAATGCAAACGAACCCGTCCGAATCCCCGGTATAATATTTGTTATTATAGTCTTTCAGACCATTTCCCGTGCTTTTTTTCTTCGCCTTATTGGTCTTTCCGGATTTTTTCTTTGCCTTCTTCTTTGCAGGCTTTTTATTTGTCTTCTTCTTTGATTTTTTTGTCGTTTTCTTTGCGGACTTTTTTGATGACGTCTTCTCGGCATTTCTCTGGATCAAGGCGCTCTCTTGCTCAGTCGAAACAGCCGTTTTCCCCTTTGCATGATCCGCCTTTGCCGCAGAAGCCGCAGACACCGGCATCATATACGCAGCCGCGCTGAACGTCAGAAACAGAGCCAGGATACACGCGCCGCGGTGTAAAGTATTTTTCATTTCCCCATCTCCTTTATCCCATCATTATACACGACTTGGGGGCAAAGGCAAAACGGCAAGAGGCCGCCGCAACTGACGTTTCCCCGCCGTCTGCGGCAGCCTGTGCCTAATAGATATCGCTTGGTTTATCGATAATCATTGATCATCAGCGACTATTTCTCATTCTGATCAGCAATGCGCTGACTGCAATCCCTGCAAGGAGGAACAATGTTCCGAACAGAGCCGGTCTTGCCTGATCTCCGGTAGCCGGATATACTGCTGCAACCCGGTACGGTGTGTTCTGCGCCGTCTTCTTGACTGTTACTTTGACTGGTGATTTCGGCTGAACCGTAGGATTAGACTGGGTCGTCGTGGCTTCCGGTGTGTCAGGTTCATCCGTATTGGCCGGCGTATCTGAATCATCTGGCGTCTGCGGATTCACCGGCTCGTTCGGCTTTACATCATCGTTGGTAACGGTAATGGTGTTTCCGTCTGATGAAGTGGTGACGATCGTATTAAAACCATCTACTCGCGTCAGTTCTGTTGCTGTATAAACATCCGTTCCAGATGCAACACTCTCCGAATACGTCCAGTTATTCTCCGCATTCAGTTCCACTGTACGGTATGCTGCTCCGTTTTTATTGATCTGGACGGTTACAGACTTGGACGGCGTCCCTCCGTTATCTGTAATCCAATTCTTATGCACCTGGATCGTGCGGAAGACCGGCGTAGGATCCGGGGTTGGGTCCGGTCTCGGATCTGGGGTCGGATTTACGGGCTCGTTCGGGTTTATGTCATCATTGGTAATAGTAATGGTATTTCTGTCTGATGAAGTAACAACGGTCGTGTTAAACCCATCCACACGCGTCAGCTCCGTTGCCGTATAAACATCTGTTCCACAAGCAACACTCTCCGAATACGTCCAATTATTCTCCGCATTCAGTTCCACCGTACGATATGCGGTCCCATTTTTATTGATCTGAACGGTTACTGAATCTGCCGCCTTGCCGCCATTGTCCAAAACCCATTTTTTTATGATTGTGATTGTTCGTTTATTTTCCGGTGGAGTTTTTGTATTCGTAATTGTGAATCCGGAAACTGCATCTCCAGTAATGGTTGCTTCATATCCTGTAACCTTGTCTTCACTTACAGTATACGTGATAGGTTTCCCGTTGGAATCATTTATAGCGAGGTCATCAAATCTTCCATTCCACCCATTACCAGAATTTAATGTTAGTGTCTTACCAGTGTCAACACCGTTTTCCAGCAGATGAACCGTAACCGGATTATGCGATTTATCAGAATCACTCCACTGCTTATTAACGGATACTGAAGTTTTATTATCAGACTGTGGCGGCTGCTCCGCTTTTTTATAAGTGATGGTAAAAGACCAGGTCTGTACAGGATATGTTCCGTAACTCATATGAGAAATCTTGTTCGCACTAGAGACATGTAGTGTATATGTATTACCGTTATCGGTTACCCAGTACTTCCCAGATGTTTTGTCACCAGAAATATATTCTGTGCCGAACCCGGACCAGTTTCCTTTATATGTTTTTCCTTTAATACTGGGATCCCCCTGTGCCTTCTGTTGGATTTGATTAATGTAAGAACCTGGAGGATCCTGCGGTGTCCAGATCGCGTACCATGTGCTCTGTTTGATAATGATGTAGCTGTTCTTTGGAACAGTATATGAAACTGAAGAGTAGTCGTTCTTTGTAATATTTCCGATTTCACCGGATAATATCGGACCAGATATTGAGGTTGAAATGATCGTAAAGCCTTGATTCTTTAGTCCATTTTTAGCTTCTTCTAATGCCGTATTGCATTCTTGTGCAGAGTAATATACCCCCCCCACAGACCGTCCGAAAACGTTAATTTTTCAACGCTTCTACGGTCTACATAAGTTAATTTTGCTAACAAAATAGCGCGTCATTTCGCTATTCTG
>SFHC01000031.1 GCA_004555725.1 [Eubacterium] saphenum | reverse complement strand
GTTACAGGTGGCGGTCTTAGCTGTTGGAAATTTCATCGGCCGATTCTTGTTTGGAACAGTTTCGGACAAGTTAGGCAGATTAAATACTCAGCTTATTCTTATGGCAATGACTGCAGTTGACATGCTGTTTTTCTTTGGAAAAGCAAGCAATTTCGTATCATTTATGATTGTGCTTTTGATCGTAGGCATTGGATTTGGCGGCATTATGACTACCCTTCCGGCGCTTACAAGTGATTTGTTTGGTCAGAAGTATTTCACCAATAACTATGCTTTACTTTTTGCAGGATATACAGCAGCTTCGTTCGTAGGACCAATGATTGCATCGAATATTTTCCAGAGTACAGGTTCGTATAATCGTGCATTCTGGATAGCAGGTGTGATCGCAGCCGTTGGAATTGTGCTTATTCTGCTTACAAAAGCCGTATACAAAAAGCAAATTGCAAAATAAAAGTCCATAAAAGATTTCTTGTATCCGTTTTGTACAATTGGTATTGTCCATGCAGCGCAAAACGGATATCTTTGTATTTTTTAAAGGATATATCAATTATGCATTCTTTTTATGGCCTAGAAGCAGAATACTGTGATTCTTATTGCATAAGAAAGGGCAAATATCCACTGTTGTTTGATTGATTATCTTCAATAAATATGTATACTAATACTTGAATCTAATTCTTCTATCTGCGGCAATGATGACAGCACTATCGCTGCTCGTAATTAAGTGTGAAGCGCAATGCTTCTATTAAGTTTTGCCATAAAGCCAAAAGCATAAGAAAGAATTTTATTATGTTGAATACTTTGTACTATCTAAGACTTGATTAAGGAGACATATACCATGGATATGCTATTTGAACCGCTCCCAAAGGGACCGATTGCTGAAACACTTGTAACACGAATCACAGAGACAATTATTTCTGGTGAGTTAAAGCCAGGCGATAAATTGCCGACTGAGCTGGAATTCAGTGAAGCACTTGGTGTAAGCAGAAATGGAGTGCGTGAAGCTATAAAGATTCTTTCTGCAATGGGAGTGGTTGAGATCAGACGTTCTGAAGGCACATTTGTTGTAGATGGTTATAATGATCATTTATTAGATCCCTTGATTTACGGCATTATCATGTCTAATCGTTCGGTGCGTGAGATGGAAGAGTTGAAGATTGCCTATGCGTGCGGACTTTCATATATTATGATGAAAAAAGCTACGGACAAGGAACTGGATAAGCTCGAAAGTCTGCAGAAAAAATTTAAAAAATGCATGCAGGAAGATAATCCGGACGAAGAAAAGTGTTTCCGTGCTGCAATGGATTTCAATCATTACAGAGTTTCACTGACGCATAATCAGATGATGATTAAAGTAGGGAACATGATCAGTACGCTGGCTGAGTTTACGCGCCGTAAATCCATCCATGTTTCTATCGAAATCGGCGAGCCTGAGGCGTTGCCGGACAGTTACCTTCAGGAAGTTGAAGTATTAAGATCACGTGATGAATCTAAAATTGTGCCGTTTATGGATTCTAGATTTAAACTATGGATTCGTTTGCTGGAATCAGATTCTGAACAAGAGTATTCAGTTGATTAGCAGAGCTTATTTTATCAGTGACATAAGCATAGATGCATAAACAAAAAGAGCTGTCCGCGCGACAGCCCTTCTTGCAGTCAAAATGATAATTGCGCTATTGATTTCAAATTATTATTATGACTAAGCGTTATTGAATATTGGTATTGTAATGAGGATCTACATCCTACGTATAATGTACTACGTATGATGTTTAATGTCAATGGAAATGTATAGATATTTGCACAATATTTTTTTTGCCGGAGGCTAAACGTGAACGCCATCTCCTTGCCCATTCATTTTTTGTCGATCTCTGCACCGCGTATCCTGCCAATGCATGTTCTGCAATAGATTGCGAATATGCATTGGCGGGCGGATACTTTCTCAATTCAGTGGAACTTGGCCGCAGAATACTCTATAATAGACAAGGGCGCAGAAGAGATGGGGGCACCGTCTCTTATTGCGTCTGTCTTAGGTTTAAGAATTTAATTTTTGTATACCTGCGGGAGAAAGGGCGCTTTCAGTACGGCGATTTACATCTATGAAGACATGGAGGGTAATGACGTTTGTCAGGCAGCCCGCAGTAGAAAGGCAGCAGTTATAATGAGAAATACCAAGATTATCTGCACCATCGGACCGGCATCCAATAATGAAGATACCATCAGAGGCCTGTTCAAGGCCGGAATGAATGCGGGGCGGTTTAATTTTTCACATGGAACATATGATGAGCATGAACGGAATATTGCGCTTTTCCGGAAGGTCAGGGATGAACTGGGCCTGCCGGGTGCGGTGTTGCTGGATACAAAAGGCCCGGAAATCAGGATCAAGACGTTTAAGAACGGTCATGTAGAGGTTAAGGACGGACAGAAGTTTACCATTACCACGGAGGATATCGTCGGGGATGAAACGCATGTCAGCATTACATACAGCAGGTTCGCACAGGAAGTAAATAAAGGTGTGCACGTTCTGATCGACGATGGAAAGATCGTCATGCGTGTAGATGCAGTGGATCACGGTGAGGTTCAGCTGACGGTTCTCCACGGCGGGCAGCTCAGCGATCATAAGGGAGTGAATATCCCGAACGCAGAGCTTTCCCTTCCGTTTATGTCTGACCGCGACAAATCAGACCTTCTGTTTGGAATCGAGCAAGGGGTTGACTATGTTGCCGCCTCGTTCGTCCGGACGGCGGAAGATGTGAAGGAAATGCGTCACTTTCTGGAAGTCAACGGCGGAAAGGACATCCAGATCATCGCCAAAATTGAAAGCATCCAGGGAGTAAAGAATTTTGAAGCAATCTTAAAGGAAGTAGACGGCATTATGATTGCCAGAGGTGATATGGGAGTTGAGATTGCGTTTGAAAAACTTCCGGGAATTCAGAAGCGCATCATCCGCCGCTGCGTGCAGTCCGGAAAGATTGTCATCACGGCTACGCAGATGCTGGAATCCATGATTTCCTCCCCTCTTCCGACAAGGGCGGAAATAACAGACGTTGCCAATGCGGTATATGAAGGAACATCGGCGGTCATGCTGTCCGGGGAAACCGCGGCGGGCGAATTCCCGGTGGAGACGGTAGAAGCGATGAGCCGGATTGCCTGCCAGGCAGAAGACGATAAGCGCAGGAGCTATGCCGCTCAGAATGAACAGATCTGGCATGAAATGGATACGAAAGATATCACCAATGCCGTCGGACATGCGGCCAGCGTCCTGGCTCATGATATTGAGGCAAAATGCATCTTTGCGATTACGCAGACGGGATTTACCGCACGCAGAATGGCAAAATTCCAGCCGGACATTCCGATTATAGGAGCAACGCCGGATGAAAAGACTTTCCATCAGCTTGCACTGGTCTGGGGTGTTCAGCCACTGCGTGCCGAGCAGAAGTCCAGACTGACGGAACTGTATCGTCACTGTGTGGATCAGGCACTGAGCCGCCGTCTGATCAGCGAGGGAAGCCTGGTTGTGCTCACTGCCGGAGTTCCGATCGGAAGAGCGGGCGATACCAACATCATTCGTGTCATGTATGCGTAAGACGGTACACCACGGGGTAAGGATTTGTGGTATACTGAATTGGGTTTAATCTGCGGCGGAAACCGCAGAATGTCACGAATTTAGGAGGAGCGTCAATGGTTGATTTGACTAAATATAAGAATATACATTGTATTGGTATCGGAGGGATCGGCGTGTCTGCGCTTGCGGAGATTATGGTTTCCCGCGGCTATCAGGTCAGCGGATCGGATATGAAGGAATCCGCAATTACCGATCATCTTGCTTCGATGGGAGTTAAGATTCATATCGGACACCGTGCAGAGAACGTTGAGAACGCGGATCTGATCGTGTACTCTGCTGCTATCGCAGAGACCAATCCGGAGGTTGTCCGTGCTAAAGAGCTTGGAATTCCGATGATCCCGCGTGCAGAGCTGCTCGGCACACTGATGAATGAACATAAGAACAGCATCGCCGTCAGCGGTACGCATGGAAAGACTACAACAACGTCCATGATTTCCCTGATTATCCGAAATGCTGCAATGGATCCGACGATTGTAGTAGGCGGAGAACTTGCAGAGATCGGCGGAAATGTCCGGGTCGGACACGGCGATTATTTTGTTGCGGAAGCCTGTGAGTACAGAGACAGTTTTCTGCAGCTGCGTCCGAGAATTGAAATCATCCTGAATATTGATTCTGATCACTTGGATTACTTCAAGGATGTAGATCATATCGAGGCGTCGTTTGAAAAATTTGCCGGATTTGTGCCGAATGACGGCATGATCATTGCGTACGATTCCAACCCGTTCGTTGAAGAGGCAACCAAGGGGAAGAATAATGTCATCCGCTACGGCTATAACAGCAATTCAGACTATCATATTGTCAATGTGAAGTTCCATGACGGATATCCGTCTTTTGACGTGGAGCACAAGGGTGAAAAACTGGGTCATGTGGAGCTGTCAGTTCCGGGAGAGCATAATATCCTGAACGCGACAGCGGCATTTGCATGCTGTCATGAGCTTGGCATTGATACACAGGTTATCGTGGATACGCTGAAGAATTTCACAGGAATTCAGCGCAGATTCAACGTCCGCGGAATGTTCGGAAATGGCGTCCGCCTGGTTGATGACTATGCTCACCATCCGACAGAAATTAAAGCTACACTGACCGGCGCAGAGAAATTCCCGCATGAGAAACTGTGGGTTGTTTTCCAGCCGCACACATATACCAGAACACTTGCATTGTTTGACGGGTTTGCAGACGCGCTGGAAGAAGCAGACGTCATCATTCTGGCAGATATCTATGCTGCGCGTGAAAAGGATATTTACAATATTTCTTCAGAGAAGCTGGCAAAGACGATCCATGAACAGAAACCGGACAAGGAAGTTCTTTACATGCCGGACTTCCATGAAATCGCAGACTTTGTCCGCAAGAACGCGCAGAAGGGCGACATGGTCATCACCATGGGCGCCGGAGATATTTATAAAGTCGGAGATTATATTCTGGAGGCTGAAAACAAGTAATGAATTTAGAAGATTATCAGAGAAAAGAACAGGCAAGACTGGAAATCGCGATGCGCCATCTGGAAAATGGTGTGGAAATTGTTGACATTCATTCAGTATACATAGACGAATCCGTAGAGATTGAACCGGGCGCATTCATCGGTCCGTGTGTCACTCTGGAGGGAAAGACGCATATCGGCAAGGGCAGCCGGATCATGCAGAATACCAGAATTGTGGACTCGGAAATCGGAGAGAATGTTCTGGTTCAGAGCTCTGTAATTCTGGAAAGCACCGTGGGCAGCGGAACCAATGTCGGACCGTTCGCATACATGCGTCCCAATTCCCATGTCGGCGAAAACTGCAAGATCGGAGACTTTGTCGAGATTAAGAACTCCACATTCGGGGACGGATCCAAGTCCGCACATCTTACATATATCGGAGATGCGGATGTCGGAAAAGATGTCAACCTCGGCTGCGGAATTGTTTTTGTGAACTACGACGGTAATGAAAAACACAGGACAACGGTTGGAGACGGCGCCTTTATCGGGTGCAACACCAACTTGATTTCACCAGTCAATGTAGGTGATGGCGCCTATATCGCCGCAGGCAGCACACTGACGGAGGATGTTCCGGATGATGCTCTGGGAATTGCCAGATCCCGCCAGACCAATATCGAGGGATGGGCAGAACGGCGCGGTCTTTACAGGCGCGGAAAAAAATAAACAGCTGAATAAACAGCAGGAGGTAGTGAAGATGAAGAATGGCTCTTTCTCTGAATTCAAGATTTTTGCAGGAAACTCCCATCCGGAACTGGCTGCTGAGATCGCGCGGAAACTCGATAAGCCGCTTGGCAGAAGCACGGTGACCAAATTCAGTGACGGGGAGATTTCTGTAAACATCTGGGAAACGGTACGTGGAAGGGATATCTATATCGTTCAGTCCACATGCAATCCGGTAAATGACAATCTGATGGAACTCCTGATCATGATTGATGCGATGAAACGCGCGTCAGCAGGCAGAATCAACGCCGTGATTCCGTATTACGGATATGCGCGCCAGGACCGCAAGGCCAAGGCAAGAGATCCGATCAGCTCCAAACTGGTTGCGAACATGATTGTCGCCGCAGGTGCAGACCGGGTACTGACAATGGATCTTCACGCGCCGCAGATTCAGGGATACTTTGATATTCCGGTGGATCATCTGGTTGGAATGCCGATCCTCGCAAAGTATTTTAAGGAGAAGGGCCTTGAACATCCGGTTGTAGTATCGCCGGATCACGGCAGTGTGACAAGAGCCAGAAACGTGGCAGAATATCTGAACTGCCCGATCGCTATTGTCGACAAGCGCCGTCCGGAACCGAACAAGTCAGAAATCATGAACATCATCGGCGACATTCAGGGAAAAGACTGCGTCATGATCGATGACATGATTGACACTGCGGGAACGATCACCAATGCTGCGAATGCGCTGAAAGAGATGGGCGCAAATTCCGTGCTTGCCGGAGCGACACATGCCGTTCTGTCCGGTCCTGCCATTCAGAGACTGGAAGATTCCGCTATCTCCGAACTGGTTCTTCTGAATACCATTCCGATTCCGGAAGAGAAGAAACTGGAAAAGATGACCATTCTGTCGGTTGCTCCTCTGTTTGCTGAGGCAATCACAAGAGTTTTCACCAATGGATCGGTCAGTGTGCTTTTTGAATAGGGACAAAATCACATCGAGCAAGAAGGTAATGTTATGATGGTCTGCCGGACAGAGCGGTGCTCTCCGGCAGGCCTTTTATGAGGTTAATATGTATATCATTGCAGGATTAGGGAATCCGGGGAAAAAATATGAAAACACAAGGCACAATCTGGGCTTCATTATGATCGACCGCCTTGCCGATCAGATGGGAATCCGGGTTGACCGCAGTAAATTCAAGGCTTTGATCGGGGAAGGCCGTATCGGAAGCGAAAAAGTCATCCTGGTTAAACCGCAGACTTATATGAATGAGAGCGGTCGGTCTGTTCGTGAGATAATGCAGTTCTATAAAGTGGAGCCGTCGCATCTGATCGTGGTTTATGATGATCTGGAGATTCCGGTCGGGTCGCTTCGGATACGGCCGCACGGAAGCGCGGGAACCCACAATGGGATGAAATCCGTGATTTATCAGATTCAGTCGGATCAGTTCCCGAGAATCAGAATCGGCACCGGTTCGGAACATATGGGAGACATTATTTCGTTTGTCCTCGGAGGGTTCGGAAAAGAGGAGGTCCGTCCGCTGGAAGAAGCGGTAGACCAGGCATGCCGAGCGGCAGAATGTATCGTTACAGATGACGTCAACCTGGCCATGAACCGGTATAACACCCGGCATAGTAAAAAGAAGAAAAAAGAAAAGAACGTTTCGGAGGCGGAGAATGAGTAAAGCAGGAGTTACAGGTATTTCTGGAGTGACAGAAAGCCGCTCCGCTCTGGTAATATCCAGAATAATCAGAAAGAACAAAGGGAAAACTCTGATCATCACAGCCACGCAGAAACAGGCAGAGAATCTCGCGGAGGATCTTCAGTTTTTCCTGAAAAAAGAAGTTCTTGTCATGCCGAATGACGATCAGCTGTTTCTGAATTATGAAACGCGTGGAAATACACAGCAGATGCAGAGGCTGAAATGCCTGAAATCGCTGATGGACAACCGATACAGCATCGTTGCGGCACCGGTCAGCGCAGCCGTCCGTCACCTCATGCCGCATCACCTTTTGTCTGAAGCGTCTGTCCGTCTGGAGTATGGAAAGGACGCCGATCTCAGTCAGATTGCAGAAAAGCTCAGTGCGCTGGGGTATGAGCGGATGAGCATGGTGGAAGGCAGAGGAGAGTTCAGTGTTCGCGGAGGAATACTGGACGTGTTCCCGCCGGACGCAGAGAATCCGTATCGTGTAGAGTTCTTCGACACAGAAGTGGATTCCATCCGTGAGTTTGATATTGATACGCAGCGTTCAGCAGGAAATGCGAAGAAAGCGATTGCTGTCGGAGCGGCGCAGGATCTGCTTGCGGAGCCTCAGCGTTTTCAGAAGGCAGCCGGAAAATTGTCTGAGGTGTATACCAGGCAGATGGAAAAACTGAGCCAGTCCGCGGAGTTTCTGGAAGCTTCTCACCGTCTGGAAAGACGCAGGGATCAGCTTGTCGAGTACATGGAAAATGTATCCAATCTGCAGCTGCTCGGAAATTACCTGCACTATTTCTATGAGGAAACGGAGTATCTCTGGGATTATATGGGAGACGGCACGCTGATTCTGGATGACCCGGACCGTGTATATGAATTTCTGGAGACCAGGACCAAGGAACAGAAGCAGGATTTTCAGACGATGCTGGAGAGAGGTCAGATCGCGCCGGAAGATATGAAGATGATGACCGGAAAGGACGATCTGATGCTTTGCTGTCAGCACCGTCCGCTGTATGTCATCACTCCGTTTCCGAAACAGGTCAGAGGCATTGCAGAATATGACGAGGTTCGCGATTACCACTGCCGCCAGGTGCCATCCTTCAACGGAAGACTGGAGCTTCTGTCGGAGGAGATTGAGGCGCAGCTGAAAAACCAGGTGGATGTGACGATTGTCTGCAGTACGACGGAGCGGAAAAATAATCTGAGGGAATTCCTCGGACATAAGAGTCTGGCGTCAAAGGTTAACTTCACGGACGGCGTTCTGTCCAGCGGCATGCTGTTTCCGGAAGAAAAGTTCTGTTACATCAGCGACCAGGATATCTTTGGCAGCCGCAAATCGCCTAAAAAACGCAGGCGTCATAGGACTAAGGGAGAGGAGCTGCAGAGTTTTACTGATCTGAAGAAGGGCGATTATGTCGTTCATGAGAATCACGGAATCGGAAAATTCATTGGTATTGAGCAGCTGAATCTTCACGGCGAAAAAAAGGATTACCTGAAAATCAAGTACGCCGGCAGCGACATTCTCTATGTTCCGGTTGAGCAGTTCGACATCGTGCAGAAGTATATCGGTGCAGAAGGTTCTACGCCTAAGATGAACAAGCTGTCCGGTACAGAGTGGAAGGCGACAAAGGCGAGGGCCAAGAAGGCCATCGCGGATATGGCTGACGAGCTGATTAAACTGTATGCGGAAAGAGAAGTCACAAAAGGATACGCGTTCGGTCCGGATACTGAGTGGCAGAGAGAGTTTGAGGAGAGTTTTCCGTATGTGGAGACGGACGATCAGCTGAAAGCAATTGCAGAGATTAAAGCGGACATGGAAAAACCGGTGGCGATGGACCGTCTGCTCTGCGGCGATGTCGGATTCGGAAAGACAGAAGTTGCAGCACGCGCCATGTTTAAGTGCATCGCAGACGGAAAACAGGCGGCTATGCTTGTACCGACCACACTTCTGGCGAACCAGCATTATTACACCCTGAAATCGCGGTTCGAGAAGTTTCCTCTGAAAGTGGAGATGCTCTCTCGTTTCCGCACAGAATCTGAACAGAAGGAGATTGTAAAAAAACTGAAAGAAGGGGAGATCGATCTGATCATCGGTACGCACCGTCTGCTGTCTAAAGATGTGGAGTTCAAGGATCTCGGCCTTCTGGTCATCGATGAGGAGCAGCGTTTCGGCGTCAAGCACAAAGAGAAAATCAAGGAAATGAAGAAGAATGTCGATGTTCTGACCCTTTCCGCGACGCCGATTCCGCGAACGCTGAATATGTCCATGACCGGAATCAAGGATATGAGTGTCATCACAGAACCGCCGGAAGACCGTTTTCCGGTGCAGACGTATGTCATGGAGATGGATGACGGCATTATCCGGGAGGCGATCATGCGGGAACTGGACCGCGGCGGACAGACGTTTGTGATCTTCAACCGGGTGCGTGGAATCAATCAGATTGCGGAACGCATCATGCGTGCGGTGCCTGAAGCCAGAGTCATCGTCGGACACGGACAGATGAGTGAACAGACGCTGGAGGATGTCATGCTGAATTTTGTCAATCACGAGAGCGACGTTCTGGTTGCGACGACGATTGTCGAGTCCGGCATCGATGTTCCAAACGCCAACACGCTGATCGTCCTGGACGCCGATCGCTACGGTCTGTCTCAGCTCTACCAGCTCCGCGGACGTGTCGGCCGGTCAAGCCGCATGGCCTATGCATATCTGATGTACCAGAAGGACAAGGTATTGACGGAAGTCGCTGAAAAGCGGCTGCGCGCGGTTCGTGAGTTTACAGAGTTCGGATCCGGTTTCA
The DNA here is from genome assembly GCA_004555725.1 of [Eubacterium] saphenum. Taxonomy (GTDB): domain Bacteria; phylum Bacillota; class Clostridia; order Peptostreptococcales; family Anaerovoracaceae; genus Aminicella; species Aminicella saphenum_A. The sequence continues at coordinate 3,379 of SFHC01000031.1, read as the reverse complement.
AAGTCGCCATGCGCGATCTGCAGATCCGCGGTGCCGGAAATCTTCTGGGCAGCGAACAGAGCGGACATATCATGAATATCGGATATGAACTGTACGCAAAGCTGGTCAATGATGAAGTGCGCAGAATCAAGGGGGAGAGCATAGCGGAAAACCCGGAGGAAACTTCTGTGGAACTCGCGGTATCCGCAAACATCCCGGACTGGTATATTCAGGATGAAGTACTGAAGATCCAGATGTATAAGAAAATCGCGACGGTTCGCTCGCAGGAAGATGAAGAGGCGATGTACGATGAACTGCTTGACCGCTTCGGCGATGTTCCGAAAGAGACGATGAACCTGATCCGGGTCTCTCGCATCCGCTGGCTCGCAGAAGGCCTTGCCGTCACAAGAGTTTACGAACAGGGGCCTTACGTCCTTCTCTCTTTTGATGAGAAGAATCCGCTGACCCCGATGAGCATCATTCACCTGAATGAGGTGTTCGGCGCACGCGTATTTGTTCACGGGGGCGTCAAACCGTTCATCCGCATTCCGCTTGTCCGCCGGCATGAGCTTGAGGATATCATCAAACTGCTTGAGACGCTGAAAGAACAGGATCCTGTCCCGGTTCCGCCGGGGAGCGCCGGACACCAGCCGTCTGCAAGCCGTTAAACTATCATGGATATTTAGAAAGGAAGGCAGATATGCTTTTTCGCGACATTACAATTTTAGATGAAAACCTGGACGTACAGGAACATATGTATGTGGGGACAAAAGATAAACGCATCGCTTATATTGGAAAGGCGATGCCGCAAGAGGACTACGGGACGGTATATGAAGGCACAGGTCGCCTGCTGATGCCGGGATTCTATAATATTCACGCGCATTCTCCAATGGCTCTGATGCGCGGATACGGAGAAAACCTCAAGCTCCAGGACTGGCTGAACACCAGAATTTTCCCGTTTGAGGCCAAACTGGATTCGGATGCCGTTTACTGGGGGACACTGCTGTGCATGGCAGAATCCCTGCGTTTTGGAATTGTTTCCACCTCAGATATGTATTATTTTGTCCCAGACATCGCTCACGCAGTCATTGACAGCGGAGCCAAGAACAACATCTCCCGCTCACTGACCAATTTTGACGGCACCCCGTTCGATCAGATGGAATCAGCCAAAGAGCTGGAGGAGGCGTTCCACAGCTTGAACGGCGCAGCTGACGGACGTGTCGTGATCGAGGCGAGCCTGCATGCAGAATATACTTCCGATGAGGCTACAGCCCGCTCCCTGGCGGACTGGTGCATGGAAAACGGTGCGCGGATGCATGTTCATGTTTCAGAGACCAAGACAGAGCATGAGGAATGTAAACAGCGCCATAACGGAAAGACTCCGGTGCAGTATCTGAACGACTGCGGAATCTTCAACGTCCCTTCTATCGCTGCTCACTGCGTCTGGATTGAAGGCGAGGACTATGACATTCTGAAAGAGAAGAATGTAACCGTTGCAACCAATCCGTGCAGCAATCTGAAGCTTGCAAGCGGCATCTGCAACAGTGCAGAGATTCTGAAGAGGGGAATTAATCTCGGTATCGGCACAGACAGCGTAGCGAGCAACAACAGCCTGAATTTCCTGGAGGAAATGAAGACGCTTGCCATGATCGGAAAAGTCCGCGCAGAGGATCCGACTGTTGTTACGCCTAAACAGGTTCTTTACGCTGCGACAAGAGCAGGAGCGCTTGCACAGGGACGCAGCGACTGCGGAATTATGAAAGAGGGAGCGCGTGCAGACCTGATCGTCCTGCGCACAGATGTCCCGAACATGCACCCTGTCCATGATCTCATAAACAACATTGTCTACTCCGCTTCCGGAAGTGATGTGCTGCTGACCATGGTTGACGGAAAAGTTCTGTATCAGGACGGCGATTATACGTCAATCGACCTCGACGAGACAATCGAACGTACAGAACGTGCCGTAGACCGTATATTAAGCCAGCTCTAGATTCCTATCCGCCTGTTGACGCGACACTGGGTTCAGATTGTGCGACAAAGACTGATGCACAAGATATAGCGCTGACAGATTTTTCTTATACCGGATTAAGTATACCAATCTATACACCTGATAGGAACAGAGCCTCTGCAAACCTGCCGGAAGTATCTTTCAACGCGGGCAAGTAAGGCCAAAAATGGCTGAAATCAACGGTTTACGGATATAAGGTATTGACAAATACATGTTGAAATGCGAAAATAACAGAAGTAAATTTGCGTGATGGGAGTCACGATACAAGGAGGATAATAAGAATGAATAAGGCAGAACTTGTTGCTGCAGTAGCAGAAAAGACAAATTTTACTAAGAAAGATGCAGAAGTTGCGATTAATGCATTTCTGTCTACAATAGAAGACGCACTCGTAAAGGGTGAAAAGGTTCAGCTGATTGGTTTCGGTACTTTCGATACACGTGACAGAAAAGCCCGTCAGGGAAGAAATCCTAGAAAGCCGGATGAGGTTATCGACATTCCTGCATCCAAGGCACCTGTATTCAAGGCAGGCAAGGCACTGAAGGACGCTGTCAATAAATAAGACAGCCCGGTCTTTGTTTTTTTTGCATCGCGGATATGGGGAAACTCAGAACCGCGGGACAATATACGGGAAATGGAAAGCATGAAATCCATGAGCTGCTGCATTCATCTGTGCGGCAGCTTTTATTATTATCTTTTATCTTTGAGAACAGATGAAAGCCGGATCAGAGACAGTCAGGAAACAATCAAGACGCATATCGGGGAAAAGGAGATCTATGAGAATCGATAAATATCTGAAAAACTCAAGAATCATTAAAAGACGTACAGTAGCAAAAGAAGCCTGTGAACAGGAGCGGGTGACCGTAAACGGAAGAACGGCAAAACCGGGAACAGAAGTTGAACCGGGTGACCAGGTGCATATAGAATTCGGCAACAGTTCCGTGACTTTCAAGGTGTTGGCTGTGCCAAATGCAGTCCGCAAAGAAGATGCTTCATCCATGTATGAAATCATTGAATCGAAATAGAGAATTGGCACAAAGATCACAGCAGATACAGGGGTAGTAAACGGCAAGTAAATTTATTTTCGATTTTCGTAAAAAAGTGCTTGCAATGTCCTGCGGATTAGGGTAATATAGAGAAGCGCTCTGAGAGAGCGGGTTGATCCCGTTCCTGAGATCGTCTATATACCGCTTAATTCTCGGCTGAAGGAAAGTTTGGTCATAAAATGATGAAAATTTTCCTTGACAAGCGAAAAGAGCTGTGGTAATATAGATCATGCTTGTGAGAGCAAGCGCGAACATAGAAAACTGCATAGACAGGAAATGCAAGTCAAGACAAAGAATGCAAACGCGAAAGCGAATGCGAAGAACCTTAAGAGGTTCACGACAATTTCC
>SFHC01000030.1 GCA_004555725.1 [Eubacterium] saphenum | reverse complement strand
TGCTGTACCAAGAAATTCAGCAGCTTCACCGGTATCTATGACAGAACCCAAAATCCCAGCTATTTTACCATCGCGGTAAATCGGAATTTTACTGGCAATAATGTCTCTGTCCTCACCTTTGACTATACACTTTCCGCTGACTTGATACATCTTTTCTCCGGAACGCAGGATTTCTTTCTCAATGCTCAGAAACAGCATTGGATCTATATGCCACATCATCTCCTCATCTGTCTTTCCAATGAGTTCATCTTCCGAACGCAGTCCATAGTACTGAAGAAAACTTTTACTTGCACCGAGAAACTTTCGTTCCTGATCTTTCCAGAAATACATTTCCTTGGAATTCGCCATCAGATTTTTCCAGAGAACTTCAGGTGTTATTCCGTTTTGATTATCCCCGCTATCTATTCCGCTGAGATCAGAAGCAATCTCCCGAACACTCGATTCACTTATTCCAGATTCCATGGTAACGTGGAGAGCTTTTCGAAAATTCGAATTTTGCACAGGAATGATCATATGCAAAAACCAGCTGTACTCTCCCGTGCAGGTCAGACTGCGGAACAGTCCGGTGAGAATATGCGTCTTGCTGTTTCTTAGCCGAGACTGCATCGTATTCACATCTGCAAAACGTTTAAAACGCTTCTGATCTGGAGCATAACAGTAATCCCGCATCCATGTTTCAACCACCGATTCAAGATTGTACCGGCACATCCCAACTCCCATCGGCTGACTGGAAAGTGACGACTTTACGCCTTTAACACACCCATCCTCAAAATCGTAGAGAGCGATATCGTTGCACAGATAGTATAAATTATTAATCGCCTCTGATTTAAGCGGATCAAAATCTTCTGTGTCGATATTTACATACTGAATATGAATCTTATAAAGATAATGCGTGTCCTTTTTTGCAGCCACAGAAGCAGTAAGCTGCATATAGTGATCTCCGGACGGATATGCGATGCTTTGCGTGCCGCTTAGCTTTCTGAGCTGCTGGTCCGCAAAACGTCTGTGAAAAATGCTGATCGGATCACCAGGGGTGTTTATCCGTATCTCCCAGTCTCGCAGGTCATCAATGTGGTCACGTTTCAATACATCCCTGTATTTCTTATTATAATAGAGAAATTTCAGGCAAATGCCATCGTCATCCACAACACACAGAGATTGATCGGTAAGATAATCGATTCTGCTCAGCGCATCAAAATAACCAGTCCATTTTGCCCGTTCCAGCTCCAGCCCCCGCGTTTTAAAAAAAGGAATTGTTTCTTCTAACGGCATTGGTTTTGCAAAATAATAACCCTGTATCTTTTCACATCCGATACTCTTCAGAAAATTGAACTGCTGTTCTGTTTCAACTCCCTCTGCAAGGGTCTGAATCCCAATCTCCTTGGCCATCTTCACGATCGCAGTAATGATCATCTGGGATTTTGAATTAAAGTTTCTGAGAAAGCTCATATCGATCTTAATCACGTCAAAAGAATACTTTTGCAAGACGCCCAGAGAAGAATACCCTGACCCGAAATCATCCATCCAGACCTGATATCCACGTTTATGAAAGGCCTCAATATGCTGATTCACATGACTGATATTTTCCACAAAGGCACTCTCTGTGATTTCCACATGCGTAAATTCACGGGGAATACCGTACTTCCTAGAAACTCGGTCAATGTCCTTAACCAAATTGTCATGCGTAAAGTCCTTCCGGGATAAATTCACCGATACCGGAATTATTTCCTCGTCAACATCCATCAACGCACGGTGCTGCCTGCAAACCTGCTCAAAGACATATAGATCCAGACTATAAATCTGCCCCGATTCTTCCAGGGCCGGAATGAACATCCCCGGCGATAAAACGCCTCTCTGCGGGTCAATCCATCTCACCAGTGCTTCTGCACCGCAGACCGTCTGTGTCATGGTACGGATAAGCGGCTGATAGTAAACCTTGATCCAGTGATGTTTCAGAGCACAGTCAAAGTTCCGGATAATATAATCCCTTAGTGCAGATTGATCCTGAATATCACTATTATCATAGATATTCTCTGAACCAACAGTTTTCTTACACCCTGACATGACTGCGCCCCTCCTGAAATATCTGTCTGCGGTAATGTGCACCAACAACCAATAGACATGGCTGCATTATTGCTCATTAAAATTCATTACTACTATTATACCCCCCGATAATAATTTCACCTATTAATAACCGTACAAATAATTTCCAGACAAATATCGATTGCGTGCGAAACTCTCACCACGCGAAGCCCTCCTCTTCCTCTTTCAAGTTTCTCTTTTGCAGCTCGTTCAGCAGCAGCACCATAATCTCTGTGCGTCCTTCCCGGTTGGCACGGTTCGCAAGGCTCTGAAGAGCAGCATCTTCCAGGTCTCCGGTAAACATAGGGTTTCGCAGCATCTGATACACCGCGTCGGGATCGTTTTTTGCGATTGCAATGTCCAGAAGGCTGCACTTGTGTGCGGAGATGTATGCAGCAGCCTTATGGCCGGGAGCGCCGTCTGCCAGAAGAGCCCGTGAGTCGGCAGGCGCGTTTTTGACAAAAGTCAGTGCCGCAAGGAGGCGGACGCTGCGCGGATAACGGGAAAACATGGCATCAGAAATTTCTACGTCGGTAAGCTGTTCACAGGTTTTCAGGGCGTCCCGGTCGATTTCTTTCACCGTATATGGGATTTTTAAGAAACGGAGTCTGCCGCATCCGTAAAAGAAAGCATTATCAATCAGGCGCGTCCCTTCAGGAAGGCGGACGCGCCTGAGGTTCCAGCAGTGCTGAAAGATTCCCCGGCCCATTTCATCCAATGAAACCGGAAACTGCACCTCTTCAAGGTTATGAAGAGATGCGAAGCAATACTGTTCAATTTGCCTGACGGAGTCCGGAAGGATGATTCTCCGGGCGGCATCAATTTCCGGGTACGCATGGACCCCCGATGCCGTCAGAACAGAAATACCCTCTGGAACCATCCAGACACCGACAGCTTCCGACGGCCGGTTATTCTTCTTGCCTTGTTGGTTTTGTCTGATCAAAATCTGATGCTTCTCCTTCCGTCATACCTGCTCCGATTCCCTGCATCTTCTTCCGTACCGCATCTTTTCTCTCGCTGAACTTCAATTTGTCACTGTACTCGTCATACTTCTCACACCCGTAATGACTGATGAAATCCGCGCAGTAGAAATCGGCAGTCAGCTCCGTAACCAGGATCAGCATCTCGTGGGACATGCCAAAAGCCTGTTCGCAGAAAGTGAACAGATTATGCATTTCCTTCTTTGACTGGCGTGCCATCTTATGAAGTTCATGAAGCTGCATATTCATGTGTTCTGCAATATAATTGCCGGCGACGCTGCCCTTCTCGTCGGTTCCGCGCTCGGACCCTTCGTACATCAGCGCTTTAACCCAGCTGTCCAGGAGACGGATCTCGCTCGTTTTGATTTTCTGCTGTTCCCGCGAAAGAGATCCGGCCTGCTTCGCCCTGCGCAGTTCATCGCCGAGTTCTTCTTCTATATCCTGCAGAAAATTGATGATCTCACCATAGCGGTGCCTGGACGGCTGCCCGATGGCTGTTTTCATTCGATGCTCTATCTCGCGCAGACCAGTCCGTCTTCTGTAAATTTCTTTCAGAGGAGTCTTCAGACGGTCGAGAAGAAGCTGCAGCAGAACCAGGCGTTCATCAAGGGATGCGTTATGTGCGCGCGTGATGATGGTGTCTTCCGGCTTTCCTGAAAGAATGCCATCAACCGGATACTGACTCTGATATTGATAAAACAGATCACAGAACACCGAAAAATCTTTTGCGATCCGTTCATTCTGTACATACTGTCCGATCAGATTCTCATCGACCGGAAAGCCCTGCTGCTCATACAGTTTCAGCATGGAAGAAAGGTCCATCCAGCCGCGGGCAGTCACGAACTCAGTTCCGTCCACGGTTGTCTCGACCGAATAGAAATCGCGGCTTCTCGTATCCAGATATGACGTAATCAGAGGATGTATGCCCTGGCGGACAGCATAGGAACGCCAGGCCTCATAATCCGGCTCTACCGTGATCTTTTTCACCCGGTCCCAGGTGACGATGTCAAAATGCCTTGCCTCTGCGTTATATTCCGGCGGGTTCCCGGCTGTCACAATCACCCAGCCGTCCGGGATTCTGTACTGTCCGAACTCTTTAAACTGAAGGAAGCGGAGCATAGATGGCGCAAGTGTCTCTGAAACACAGTTCAGTTCATCCAGGAACAGGATGCCCTCTCGGATGCCCGTATCCTCCATGACGGAATAGACAGAGGCGACGATTTCACTCATGGTGTACTCGGATATCTTTACGGTCTTCCCCTGAAAGGATCTTTCCGAAATGAACGGAAGTCCAAGCGCGCTCTGTCTGGTGTGGTGTGTCATGGAATAAGAAACAAATCCAAGATGCAGTTCCTCTGCGGCCTGTGACGCGATTGCCGTCTTTCCGATGCCCGGAGGACCGACCAGAAACAGCGGCCGCTGCTCCTGAAGAGGAATCCGATACTGCCCATAATCATCCCTTTCCAAATAGCACTGTGCGGCAAATTTAATTTGTTCTTTTGCTTCGTTAATCTTCATGTCTGCGGCTCCCAAATCATCTGATACGCCCAGGGCGGAACATCCGGCATATCCGGTTCCCGCCTCATGAACACAAACGCGGTCTCACAGTCCGGACGTTTCTTCGGATACGTTCCCCGCCCGTCTGTAAAATACAATATTCCCTGTAAATGTTGCAGATGGCCGCTCTTAACAGCCTGCTGCGCGTATGTGAACACCGGCCGAAAATCGGTTCCGCCGAGTCCGCGTACGTTCATATTCCCGATAACCCTGTCAATTTCACTTTTGTGGCGGATGACACAGATTTCCTGAATCTTTGCGTCACATTGAAGAATGTGCAGGTTCATCTGTTCAGAGAACATTTCCTTATCCATAAGTATACCACAAGTCTGCCGCAGAAAGTCTCGAACCAGATTTCCCGCAGTGGAGCCGGACGTATCGATCGCAATGATGAAATCCGAAATTTTCTTTCGCATTGACGTTTCTGATTCCTCTATCAGCGGCATATCTCCATACAGCTGCAGTCCATAGGTATACAGAATCGGATTGAACTCTTCTGTGCTCGGCTTCACGCTTACCGCATTTTTTGTAAATTTCTTCAGCGCGCTCCGGAAATCCACCGGCTTTCTTTTCATCTCACTGAGTTCCTGCATCAGCCACCCGGCTTCTTCCGTGCGGCCTCTTGAGCCAGATCTCATTTCGGACAAAAGGCAACCGGACCGGCGGGACCAGATCTGCTTCTGATCCTCTGAATCTGCATGAAAATACCGGGATGAAAAAACTGGGAAAACTGCAGATCACCGCGGGCAGAAGCTTTTCTTCTCTTTTGCAGCGTACCAGGCTCTGCCTGTGCAGGATCTTCCGGAAAAGCGGTTTGGTTTTCTTTTCTGTTTTCATTTTTCTCATCATGTTCCGGAAGGATCCATGTGAAGAGCTCTTTCCAGACCGCATGTGAATCAGAATGAAACAGAGCAGCCATCTCCTTGCGTTTTTCCTTTGTCAGAAGATTTCCGGAAAGATAATGAAATACTCTCTCTGCAGTCAGTATGCCGGTCTGATCCTGAAGCATCCGGATCACCTTCTGCTGCTCTTCGTCTTTATCCAGCCGGAAACAGGATTTCTTCTGCGAGAGGATAATGCCTTCTGCCGCAAGATCACAGGAAAGGTCCCACAGGAATGGAGCCGTCAGCACGGAACTGGAAAACGGATGAAGAAAAAGGCTGTGAAGGAGCGCGTGCATATACGCGCGGCAGATCCGGTTTTCTTCCTTTCGGAAATCCTGCAGAACGTATTCCGGTGAGAAATAGAAATGCTGACCGTCAGCCGCATAGTCCTCTGTGACGGACTTTTCTGCCGGGACCGGTTTCAGCGCGTAAAGCGCACTGTCCAGATAGCGTTCTTCCATCAGGATGCGAGAACGGGCGTCTTCCACGATCTCCTGTGCGAGACAGGCCTCATCAGAAGGCCGGTCCGCCGGCACGCCGGCAGTCTCCACAGCCACGGATGAGAAATCCTGTCCCTGTGCATTATGATTCACAATATCCTCTCTCATTATATTATTCTTCCTCTGTCAGTCCTTCAGGGAGACATCCCTTTCTGGCGCCCCGGCCGTATTTTCTGGCGGCGTATATGAAGGCGTCAAAGTTTTCTCTTTTCGTTCCGATCGGAACCTGGCACCCCGTTCCCAGGGTATATCCCATCGGGCTGTCGGCACCTTTCCTCAGGCAGTCCCGACAGGTTTCAATCACTTCATCAATCGTCCCGTTCAGCATCACATCTACCGGTGCAACGTTTCCAACCAGCATATATTTCTTGCCCAGGATTTCTTTTGCTTTCTGAAGATCTTCGGAATTATCGACGCTGTAGCTGGCAATGTTCAAGTTTAGCATGCGCGGCCAGAGCGGATGCGTCTTTCCGCAGATATGAAGGCCTGGTTTCCTTCCCAGAATATCATAAATCCCGTCTATCAGACGCGACAGATACGGCTCGGAATAAATCTCATACTGGCGCGGGCTGAAAATATCGGCGCAGGAAACCGGATCGCAGATTCCGCACGGCATGCTGCCAAATTCATTTTCCATCATTTCCACCCAGGCAAGGGAATGATCCACACAGAAATTCAGAAGGGAGTCCAGTTTATCTTTATGTTTCATGGTGTCTCTGAGCAAAAGCTCAATCGGACGGATCGCCGCCGCAGTCGTAATCGGACCGGCAACGACTGTGCTAACGCCCATATCCGGAAAGGCATCTTTCAGTTCCCTGCATCTCTGCAGCATGGACTGATACAGCGGATTTTTATACGGGTCATTTTTCAGGATCTCATCCAGTCCGGAGAAATCCGGCCGGTCTAAAACGAATTTTACTACGGAATCGATGCCCACTTCCGGAAAATGAAGGGTGGAGCCCACAGCCTGCCCCACTGTCCTTAGTCTGAGACCAACCTTAATGCCTTCAATACCGAACTCTTCTTTCCGTCGTTTCAGCACATCAATCATCACCTCAGTCCCGTCCAGACTCTGGGCCGTTGTATAGCCGAAAATATCCGTCATTGCTTCTTCATTGCTCTGCAAAGAAAACGGAATGTGGTCAACCTTTTCTCCCGCCGCGTATTTTATACCGCGCTCTGCCTGGGTCATGATTTCCTCCGGAAGATCCGCCATTCTCTTTTTTAATTCTTCATAATCCATACGCTTCCTCCATCTGTGTCTTACGCCGGACAACCCGGATCTGCGGACCAGCATCATCTACACAGATTAAACACTGCCTTCAACCCGCAGGTCTTCAAAACGCTGCCGGATTCAAGGATCTGTAATAGTCGGTAAATTCTATATCTTCATTTTAGGATTAACCAGTGAATCCGTCCAATTGAGCAGATTAATATGTCAGGCTGTTTCTATATGGACAGACTATTTTAGCAGATGAATCTGAAACATAGAGTGCATAAGCATCCTGTTCAGTGCCTCTCCTTTTTCAATCATATTCTCCGTGCAATCGCACTTCAATGATTTCTGTTATCAAATTCCCGAAATCTGGAGATTTGGGAACACAAAACAGGAGTTTTATTCGATTGTGCACAACTCTGTTCTCTGTTCAAAGGGAGAAAGTGACAATGTAGAAAGAAACACACGGAGATTGCACATTTTTTTGTACAACATCCGTGTGTTTCTCTATCAACCGAGGTATTTCAGCGGTTAATGTACAGATACGCATACAAAACCGCATTAGGATGCCTGCACTTTTTGTCCGGGACTTTATTTTGTGTTCCCAAATCGTGATTATTTTTCATCATCGTAACAGAAATATTGAAAGTCCTTATTTGTGTTCTGGATTGACGCAAATCATGAAAATCAGAAACACAGAGCTGGGCAATTAATGGCGCCACTTTCACCCTTTGCGCTTTCCCCGGAAAGGCATCCTCTCATCACCTTCACTCACACGTACTTACCAGTTCTCACGGTCTCTGTCTTTTCTTCTCTTCACCGCAAACACAATCCCCGTCGTCAGGATTACAGCTGCACCGACTAATATAAACAGGAAACCGGTCGGAAGCAGGTAAAAGTTCTCGTGCAGAATGCCGTGCTTGTCGACATATTCCACGGAGTTGGCCTTGATGAAGAGGCAAAGCAGGCCCATCAGCATGAGCACACCTCCGATCACCGTAGAAACCAGATTCATCCTTGCTTTTCTTCCCTCATTGCCGTCTTTAATGAGTTTTTCTGTCATCTTATTCATATCTTCTTTTCCTCCCAGAATAAGTTCGTCCAGAGAGATATGGAAAACCTGCGATATCACAATCAGCGTTTCAATATCCGGGAGATTTTTATTATTCTCCCAGTTGGACACTGCCTGCCGGGTAACGTGCACCTTTTCGGCAAAGGCTTCCTGGGTCAGGCCGCTGTCTTTTCTGATCTGTTTAATCTGTTCACTGAATTCCATGTCTCTCTCCTTGCGTGTGTAAAATTTGTCTGCGCAGAGGACCCGGCACCGCCGCATCCATCTGACGATACTCATTCTGGAGCAGAGTCTATGATAACACAAGAAAGCCGTGCTTTCCAGGCAGAATTATCGTGTCAAGCTGTGCTTGCATCGTTGAAATTTCAATAAAAAATCAGTGCAGAAGCGTTGGCGTAACTTCTACACTGACGGGAACCATTTCTTCCTATTTCAGCAGCTCTTTTCCGGCATTCCACGCGCCGCCTGCCTGTTTTCCGAGGTGGTAATAGTTTCTCTGGAATGTGTCGAACACGAGCGGATCAACTTTCTCGATGTCGACAGAACCATCCTCGTTCAGAACACGCTCGTCGGCAAGAACATTCAGGATATCGCCGTATACATGAAGGCAGGTCTTCCCCTGAACGATCTCTGCAACCTTACATTCCAGCGTGATCGGATACTCTTCAATGACCGGAGCATCGACACGGCTGCTCTTTACTGCGTGCATGCCGCTGCGCTCGAACTTGTCCTCCATTTTGTTTCCGCTGGCCATGCCAAAGAAATCGGATTCTTTCATGGTGGATCCATCCGCAACACTTAAGGTGAATGCGCCGCGCTTTTTCAGGTTTTCTGTCGTCTTATGGTCCGCGCTGATATTCAGTACGACCTGATCGGATCCGCAGATTCCGCCCCATGCCATATTCATGACGTCCACTTTATCTCCGTCGCCGTATGTTGCAATCATCAGTACCGGCATTGGTGCGAGTAATGGTTTAATTCCCAAATCTTTTTTCATCCTAATATCCTCCTGTTCTATTACATCTATATATGTACACATTTTCGGATTTCTTCAACCTGATTCGACAAAGAAAAAACAGCAAGGAAAAAGCCATGCCGGTTTCTTCCTGCTGTATAATCGTGTTCCTTCTATATATATGATTATAAACGATGATCCTGCTATTTCAATTTGTGATGACTCCCGGCAGCTGCATCTGCGACGCGCTTTTTCCGCTCTTTTTTCTGTGCCTGAATGAAGGCGCTCTCGTTCTTCCATTTCAGTGCGGCTGCGCCGATGATAACAATGTAGCCGATCCAGCTCAGCAAATCCGGAATTTCATGGAAATACAGAAATCCCAGCAGTGCGGAAAACAGGACCTGAGAATAATTGAAGACCGAAACATCCTTTGCCGGCGCGTATTTATACGCTGCAGTAACACCAAACTGCCCGATTGCTGCAGACGCGCCGGTGCCGATCAGCCACAGAAACTGGTGAAACGTCGGCATCTTGAAATCCACAAGCATGAACGGAATACACGCAAGACATGACAAAAAGGAAAAATAAAAGACGACAACTTTTGACCGTTCTCCCTGATTGGTAATCAGCCGCAGGAACGCGTACGCCATACCGGCAGAAAACCCGCTGAACAGTCCGACCAGCGCCGGGATCGCTGCCATGCCGCCGGACGGTTTGATGACAAAAATAGTGCCGGCAAAAGCCATTGCCACCAGAGCATTGTCGATCTTTGTCGGTTTCTCCTTCAGAAGAAATACGGACGCGATAATCGTAAAGAACGGCGACATCTTGTTTAAGATATTGGAGTCCGCAAGTCCAAGACGGTCGATCGCCCAGAAATTGGCGATCATGCCGAGTGTTCCGAACAGCGCCCGCAGAAACAGCCCCAGCCGTGTTTCCTTCTTTGTTCTGAACCGCCCCGGCCCCGGCATGCTCATCAGGGACGCCGCCGCAATCACTGCGGCAACGACATTTCTGAAGAACGCTTTTTCCATCGTTGGAAGGTCCCCTGCGCCCTTCACACAGAAGGTCATCAGCGCAAAGCCGAGTGACGAGATTATCGTATATATGATTCCTTTGGATATATTGCGCCGGTACGCAGTTTCCATAGTAATGCGTTATCCTTTCTGTTCTATGATTCTAACTCCCAAATCTATTTTCATACCCATTTATTCAGAAACTTAAACGGCTCATACGCTTTGCGCCCAGCCAGAACATCGGAATCTGATCACCTGTGAGCAGGCGATGAACGTCCATCCCGGGCATGAATATCCGATTATCCTCAGGGCGCGCACCTGAAAACCGCCCCGGGGAAAATTCCTCTCCGGGACGGTTTTGTAAACAATCGCTGCAGGTTCATCCATGTTCATCGCTCAGCAGCGAAAAGTCATCCTGTCATTCGCTTCTGAACTCATGAGGCTGAATTGAACATTATTATTTAAAGTATTCAACCGCGGATTCGAACATCTGCAGATCATAAGTACCCGGTACATTCTTATACAGGTACTTGCCCTTACGTTCGCAGTGCGCCATCTTTCCGAATACACGTCCATCCGGCGATGTGATTCCTTCAATCGCGTTCATGGATCCGTTCGGATTATACTGAATGTCGTAAGACACGTTTCCATCAAGATCGACATACTGTGTTGCGATCTGTCCGTTCTCTGCCATCTTCTGAATCAGACTCTCCGGAGCGATGAAGCGTCCTTCTCCGTGTGAAATCGGGGAAGTGAAGATTTCTCCCGGTTTGCATTTTGCAAGCCACGGCGATTTATTAGACGCGATTCTTGTCCGGATCAGCTTGGACTGATGGCGTCCGATGGTATTGAAGGTCAGTGTCGGGCTGTCTGCATCGGCATCGACAATCTTTCCGTAAGGAACCAGACCGAGTTTTACAAGAGCCTGGAATCCGTTGCAGATACCAGCCATCAGACCGTCACGCTGCTCCAGAAGTTCGGTTACCGCATCCTTGATTTCTGCATTTCTGAAGAATGCTGTGATGAATTTTCCGGAACCGTCCGGCTCATCCGCGCCGGAGAATCCGCCCGGAATAAAGATCATCTGTGCATTTCTGATCTTCTCCGCGAACTGCTCTACCGAACGTCCAACATTTTCAGAAGTCAGGTTGTTGATGATGAACTGCTCCGGATCTGCTCCCGCATCTGCGAAGGCTTTCGCAGAATCGTATTCACAGTTATTTCCAGGGAATACCGGAATCAGAACCTTCGGCTTTGCGGTCTTGATGTTCGCGTGGAGGGTTTCTTTTGCCTCGTAAGTGAACGCCTCAGTATCTCCCTTCTCGGTCTCGATATTGCAGCGATAAACCGGCTCCAGCTTGCTCTCATACAGATCAAAGAGGTCTGCCATAGCGATCGTCTCGACAAATCCTGCAATGGATTTCTCGGATGTCGTCTGTCCCAGAAGAACAGCGCCGTCAACCTTGGTTCCTGCCGGAACTTCCAGAAGGAATCCGCCGTAGCAGTATCCGAAAATCTGGTCTTTTGTTACCGCATCGCCGTAAGCGAAACCGATTTCATTACCCATAGACATCTTCAGAACCGCCTCGGCAATTCCGCCGTAACCCGGTGTATATGCAGCGCAGGCAGTCTTGTCGACGATCAGCTTATTCACCTTCTCATACAGAGCCTTTACAGAATCACAGTTCGGAAGTCCGTCTTCACCGTATTCCGGAACCAGCAGAACGACATCATCTCCGGCATTCTTGAACTCCGGCGAAATGATGTGCTCAGCCTGATCCGTAGTGACGGCAAACGATACCAGTGTCGGCGGAACGTCCAGAGTCTCGAATGTGCCGCTCATAGAGTCTTTACCGCCGATTGCTGCAACACCCATGCCCATCTGCGCTTTATATGCGCCGAGCATGGCGGCCATCGGAGCGCCCCAGCGCTTTGGATCTGTTCCCGGCTTTCCAAAATACTCCTGGAAGCTCAGGTACGTATCCTCAAAGGATGCACCGGCAGCGATCAGCTTGGAGATAGACTCGATCACCGCAAGATATGCGCCGTCGTACGGGCTTGCAGAAGAAACCATCGGGTTAAAGCCATAAGCCATCGCAGATACCGTATCTGTGTGCTTCTTCTCTACAGAAATCAGGTGCACCATAGCCTGAATCGGCGTTCTCTGGTACTTTCCGCCGAACGGCATCAGTACCGTCCCCGCTCCGATGGTAGAATCAAATTCCTCCGACAGTCCTCTCTTGGAGCAGACGTTCAGGTCGGACGCCATCTTTTTATATTCCTCTGTAAAGTCTCCGGCAGCAGCTCTCTGATAAGAACCTCTCTCCGGAACTTCGACATCAATATGCTTTTCCACACCGTCGGTGTCCAGGAATGCTCTGGAAATATTGACGATTGTTTCGCCGTTCCATGTCTCTGTCAGATACGGGCTTTCCTTTACGACAGCGACAACTGTAGCTTCCAGGTTCTCACTGTGAGCAAGCTCAATATAGCGGTCCGCGTCTTCTGCCGCTACAACAACAGCCATTCTCTCCTGCGACTCGGAAATTGCAAGCTCTGTTCCGTCCAACCCAGCGTACTTCTTGGTGACCTTGTCCAGATTGATATCCAGTCCGTCTGCAAGCTCTCCGATTGCAACAGATACTCCGCCTGCTCCAAAGTCATTGCAGCGTTTGATCATCTTGGAAGCTTCCGGATTTCTGAACAGTCTCTGCAGTTTTCTTTCTTCTGGAGCATTACCTTTCTGAACTTCAGCGCCGTCCTTTTCCAGAGAATCAACATTATGCTTCTTAGAAGAACCGGTTGCTCCGCCAATTCCGTCACGTCCGGTGCGTCCTCCAAGCAGAATTACGACATCGCCCGGCTGCGGACGCTCTCTTCTGACATTCTCCTGCGGAGCCGCAGCAATAACCGCGCCGACTTCCATGCGCTTAGCCGCGTATCCCGGATGATAAATTTCATCTACCTGTCCCGTTGCCAGTCCGATCTGATTTCCGTAGGAACTATACCCGTCAGCTGCTGTTGTGACAATCTTTCTCTGCGGGAGCTTTCCTTCCATGGTCTCAGAAACCGGAGTCAGCGGATTTGCCGCACCAGTCACACGCATAGCCGCATAGACGTAGCTTCTTCCTGACAGCGGGTCTCTGATCGCACCTCCGATACAGGTTGCCGCGCCTCCGAACGGCTCAATCTCCGTCGGATGGTTATGTGTCTCGTTCTTGAACAGAAGCAGCCATTTCTCTGTCTTGCCCTCGACATTGACATCGATCTTGACGGTGCAGGCGTTGATTTCCTCAGATGCATCCAGTTTATCCATCATTCCGCGCTTCTTCAGAACTTTAGCCGCAATCGTTCCGATATCCATCAGATTGACCGGCTTGGTGCGGTTAATTTCTTTTCTGGACTCCAGATACTCTTCATACGTCTTCTGGATCTGCGGATCTTCAAACTTGACGCTGTCCAAAGTCGTGTTATAGGTCGTATGACGGCAGTGATCCGACCAGTAGGTATCAATGACACGGATTTCCGTGATCGTCGGGTCTCTTTGCTCCTTTTTGAAATATTCCTGGACAAAGGCTAAATCCGCAAGGTCCATAGCCAGGCCGTGCGACGTCAGGAATTCCTGCAGCTGCTCGCCGGTGTACGCATTAAAACCAGTCAGTGTTTCTACCGTAGTAGGGATCTCAACATTGACTTTCAGTGTGTCAATTTTTTCCAGTGACGCTTCTCTTGCCTCAACCGGGTTGATGATGTATTTCTTCAGACGATTTACATCCTCATCGCTGATCGGTCCGGAAAGAATGAACACCTTGGCCGTCTTTACCGTCGGACGGTCACCTCTTGAAATCAGCTGAATACACTCTGCAGCGGAATTGGCTCTCGCATCAAACTGACCCGGCAGATATTCAATTGCAAACACCTTCTCAGAAGGATCGGCCTTAAGTTCACGGTACACGTTATCAACCTGCGGCTCGGAGAAGACGGTGCCGACCGCATTCTCAAAAAGCTCCTCAGAAAGATTTTCCACATCATAGCGGTTAATCACGCGGACGCTGTCAAGACCTTCAATCTGCAGCAGTTCCTTCGCTTCCTTGAGAATGCCTTTTGCCTCATTCGCAAACTGCGGCTTCTTTTCTACATAAACTCTGTATACCATTTAGCGTGCTTCTCCTTTCAATGCGGCTAACGCTTTCTGACCGATGTCGTGACGATAGAATCCATGCGGGAATCCGATGCGGGAAACCTGTGCGTACGCGCTGTCGATAGCCTCCGGCAGTGTCGCCGCTCTTGCGGTCACACCGAGAACACGTCCCCCGTTTGAGAGCAGCTGTCCGTTCTCACCATTTTTAGCGCCGGCAACATAAACATTTTCCAGATCGTCTGGAATATTCAGCGGGAATCCTTTCTCATAATGCTCCGGATATCCTTCTGCAGCCATGATCACGCAGCAGGCAGCTTCATCTTCTGCAAAGTGAATCTCAGCCTGATCAAGCGTTCCGTCCGATGTATGCATCATGATATCCAGCAGGTCGCCGTCCAGAAGCGGCAGAACAACCTGCGCCTCCGGATCGCCGAAACGACAGTTATATTCAATGACCTTAGGTCCGTCCTTGGTCAGCATCAGGCCAAAATACAGGCAGCCCTTAAACGTTCTTCCTTCTTTATTCATCGCCTGGATCGTAGGAAGGAAAATGGTCTCCATACACTCTTTTGCGATGTCTTCTGTGTAATACGGATTCGGGGCAATGGTCCCCATTCCGCCGGTATTCAGACCTTTGTCGCCGTCGAACGCACGCTTGTGGTCCATGGAGGAAACCATCGGAATGACTGTATTGCCGTCTGTAAAGGACAAAACAGAAACTTCCGGACCCTCAAGAAATTCT
>SFHC01000010.1 GCA_004555725.1 [Eubacterium] saphenum | reverse complement strand
CTGGCTAGTCATCATTAATCCCGCGGAACATTCCATGATTGTCATAACAAATGCACACCAGAAGAGGGGCATTTTAATAACCTGACTCGGAGAATAATCCACAGATGGTCCAGCATTGATACTTCCAGCTTTTGGTTCCCATCCCTCCGGCTTATAGCCTTCCTCTGGAGCTTCAATAAACCAGGAGACAATCCAGATTACGCCAACCATGATCAGTCCGAGTATTCTAAGTGCCGGAAGAATTCCCAGCTTTCCGATCAGGGCTGTTCCACCAGGCGAGAAAAATACAGGAGATAATCCAAGACATCCAATGCAGATTCCATTTGCCATTCCTTTTTTGTCCGGAAACCATTTTGTCGCTGTCGAAACAGCAGCATTATACATCATTCCATTTCCGAGACCGCCAAGAAATGAATAAAACAGATACAACTGGACAATAGAATGAGAGAATCCTGTTAAAAAGAATCCCATTCCCTGAAAAGTTCCTGCCATCAGCGTTAAGTATTTAGGTTTCAGTCTTTTTGAGAGTGGTCCATAGCACGCTGTTCCAACAAGTACAAAAAGAAGAAACAGGGAGTATGTAAGTGTTACCGCATTGGATGACCATCCATTCAATTCCATCAACGGAATCTTAAAAATACTCCAGATATACTGACCTCCAGTGATCGCGGCGACAAATGCCGCCGCGGTCAGTATGAGGCCTCTATTTCTTTTTTTCATTGAAATCCTGCCTCCCAATCATCTCTTATAAAGCCTTAATGTAAAGCTCCATGATATCCTTCGCTGTTGTCTGTCTCGGGTTAGCCTCTACATTTCCGCTCTTCATTGCATCTGCCGTCATACTCTCAAAATGCTCATCCGTCACACCAGCATCTGAGAGATGCTCTGGGATACCCAGACACTTGTTCAGGCTCTTAAGTTCCTCAACCAGCATTTCCGGTTTGAAGTTTTTAACCGGTTCTTTTTCTTCACTAATGTAGTTATAAATCTTTTCGTATCTTCCATCGGCTGCAGCGTACTTGTTAAAGTCAAAAATATACGGCATCAGAATTGCATTTGCCACACCATGAGCTACACCAAAGTATGCGCTGACCGGATGTGACATAGCATGGATATTTCCAAGGCGCGCCCACGCAAAGGCAATTCCCGCAAACATACTTCCGGCGAGCATTGCACATGCTGCATCAGCATCTCGTCTATTTTCAACAAATCTGCGAATATTTGCTCCGATCAGTTCCATAGCCTTTTCAGCCATTGTGTCAGAGAACGGAGAAGCTAACGTTGATACATATGCTTCAGACGCATGGATAAATGCATCGACGCCACACGCTGCTGCAACCGATCTCGGAACGGACATGATCATCTCAGGATCCAGCAATGCATATTTTGGAAGCAGTTCATAACTGAATACTGTAAATTTATAGTCTCTGCTCTTATCAACAATAACAGAAAATGCCGTTACCTCACTGCCAGTTCCTGCAGTAGTCGGAATAGCAATCAGCGGAACAATCGGACCGGGTACCAGATGAGCTCCCTCATAATCTGTAATCTTTCCACCATATTTTGCAAGCACACCAACAGATTTTGCGACATCCATCGGGCCGCCGCCGCCAATTGCAAGAATGCTGGTCGCTTCGAAATCCTGGTAGATCTTTAAGGCTTCATACACCATATCCGTTGTCGGATTAGGCTTAATCCCAAGATAAGATGTATGCTGAATGTTTTCTGCGTCCAAAACATCCGTTACATGTTTAACAGCTCCGACTTTTTCCAGTCCAGGGTCAGAGATTACAAGAACACGATCTGAACCATTGTCTCTAAGGATCTGCGGCAGCTTCTTCAAAGTTCCCATTCCGAATACGATTTCCTGCGGAATCTTAAAACTAAAATCCTTCATTTTGTCCTCCAAATCACTTCAAAACTTCAAATTTGCATAAACACTCATGTAAATTGTTAAGCCATAATATTGTTAATATTCTAACACTATTGCTAATACAACTTTTTTCCATTAGCGGTCAGATTACGATTATTCTCGTGGGAACAACACTTCTGTCCCCACGAGATATTATGAAACCCCCTAATCCAGCAGCGATGTACATTAAATCATAATTCTGTCTGGATCAACTTTGTTCACTAAGATATCTAACACTTCTTTTTCCGGTTCTTTTGCTTCAACGGCACGTGATACATCAAGATCAAAGCCGGTGTTCTCAACAATTTGATCAACTGTAACGCCAGGATAGTACTCGGCGAGATACATTTTCTTTGTTTCTTCATCAAATCGCATGACACCAAGTTCTGTAATGACAGCACGAGGTCCTTTATTCGGAGGAAGACCTCTCTTTGCTCTGCCATCTGGTCCATCAATCCACCCAGGGCTGGTTACATAATCAATCTTCTCGCAGAAACGGCGCTTCTGGTGTTTCATAATTATTACAGTATCACAATACGTTGCAATTCCGTTGGCACCACCAGAACCAGTAAACCTGGTTTTTGGATGATCATACTCACCAATGCATGTTGAATTAAGATTTCCGTAAATATCAATCTGCGCCCCGCCGAGAAATCCAGCATCGATTTTTTCTTTTCCATATACACTTTCAAATCCAAAATAGCGATACTGCGGCCACAGCACAGAAGCCTGATAATTGATTCTCAAGTCTGATACGCTCGTAGGAACTTCCTTAGGATTGCCCTCGAACAAGGCAGTCTCAAAAATCAAATGTACATTTGGCGCATGCGTATTTTTTGCAAGAGTACCTCCAACCAAAGGCAGCCCGGTTCCGATAATATACACTCCGCCTTCTTTGATTTCACGTGCAACTGACACGGCCATCATCTGCTTATATGTCCAATCGTAACTCATTTCTGCCTCCTTAATGCCGTTTCAACCCAACTCGATATCCGTCACCCGGGGTGATTCTAAGGCTATTGAGATGGCTTGCCCCGATCAGATCAAGATACTCGTCATGATCCTTAACATCAAAGACGTATTTCTTCATGAATTGATCAAAATCCTCCTGAGTATGACTTGCTTTATCATACTCAGTATAGAATTTCGGATCGTAGTCATAATAACCGAAACACTGAGAAGGATGTGCTCCCTGCGGCATATGTACTACCGCATCAATACAGAGTCCGCTCAATGTATTCAACTCAGGATGCTTTCGAATCTCCTCATTGCTGACAAGCTCCTCACAGGATACAATCGTATGTTTTGCTGCCATAGCAATATCGACATCCTGGAATGGGGCACCGACGATCCGGACTGTTCCGTCCGGACTCGCCATCTGTGCATGTATCAAAGCTACGTCAATTTTCGGTGTCGGAACACAGCAAACTTTATCTCCCGGCTTAAATGGATTATCCTGCACGATAAACTTTTCATTCGGGATCTTTGGATGTTTTTTGCGTTCTTCCTCGGAAATACCCCATTTGTCTGCAAGATCTGATCCCAGCATATTTTTCACAGGAACATATGGAAGACCTAAAGCAGCACCATGGTATGCTATGGTCATAACATCCAGCGAATAATCTTCCATTAGAAGAGTACCTTTTTCTACTGCTTCTCTGAACCGGCGGCACACAGCTGTATATCCTGAATTTGCAATATAGGAGTTAATCATAATCCCAGTCTGATGCGTTCCGATCAGCATATCGATGTCTCCGCCTGCAGAACCGCCTTCAATTACAAGGTCCTTTTGTCCCTGACGAATCAGTTCGTAAACCAGTCCATATGCTCTTCGGTTGGTTACAAACCCGCCAAAGGCAATACAGTCACCATCATGTACATAGCTTGAAATTGCTTTCTGCGCGGTCATTACCTTACCAAAATCTTTTGCAGACTTCATTGTATTATTCCCCCCAGATCTCTTCGTCTGTCGGTGTTTCAACTCCTTCTACCGGGATTGCGATACGAGCAATATTGACCAGGTGATTCCACCACAGGTTCTCACTCAGTCCATTTCCGCCCCAGGATCCGCATCCAAGAGTTGCTGTAGGATTGAGACCAATATTGAATCCGCCGCCAAGTCCAGAAGATCCAACCATATTTACTCCGATACGGGATACCGGGAGTTCTTCTCCTGCATAATCGATATGTTCCTTTGTATGCGAACGAACAACACAGCTGTGGCCTGCACCCATGTTTAACAGATTCGTCTTAGCATGAGCAACAGCATTCTCCCATGTGTCATAATTCGTTACACACATTACCGGACAAAGTTTTTCCTTTGAAAGCGGCTCGTCAGCGCCATACTTATCAATTTTTACCATAAGGAACTTTGTATCTTCCGGTACATCCAGTCCAGATGTTTCTGCAATTTCAAGCGGACTTCCACCAACACACTTCTTGTTAATATTTCCATCTGGGAACAGACCGGCTCTCAGCTTATCAACATCTTCCGGTGTATGGATATAATATCCACCCTGTTCCTGAAGCAATTTAACCATTTCATCATACTGTTTGTCCTGAATATGGATGCACTGCTCACAAGTACACAGAACGCCGTTATCATATGTACGGCTCTTCGCAATCTGTGCTGCTGAAAGCGGGAAGTCTGCATCTGTATCAACCAGTGTCTGGACATTTCCAGCTCCAACTCCGAATGACGGCTTACCGGAGGAGTATGCTGCCTTTACCATTCCCGGTCCGCCTGTAGCGATTGTTGCGTCACAATTTGCCATAATTGCTTCAGAATCAGCCAGCGATGGATCTGGGATAATCTGAAGAAGATCTACAGGAGCTCCAACTTCTTTCAGGGCTTCACGCATATATTCAACTGTTGCCACGCCAGTCTTCTTTGCCTTCGGGTGCGGGCATACAATCATCGCGTTTGCTCCCTTCAGTGCAATCATGGCATTGTGCATCGGTGTCATCGTCGGGTTTGTCATTGGAGAAATACATCCAATAACTCCGATCGGCTTGGAAACCTTGATAATTCCAATATCATCGAGTCTTTCGATAATGCCGCGGGATTTTACTCCTTTAAGTCTGTACCAGGTAATCTTTGCTTTACCCTTGTTCTTCAGGATCTTATCCTCGTATACTCCCATTTTCGTTTCGTCAACTGCCATCTTTGCAAGTTCTTCACCGTGATCATAAATCACTTTTCCTACCGCTCTGACAGCCTTATCGACGTCTTCCTGAGAATACTCTTCAAATTCCTGCTGTGCTGCATGTGCTTTAGCAATCATAGCCATTACGTCTACCGTTGTACCATTGTCACTCATGATTTCCTCCTTAAGTGAATTATTACATCTACACGTTACATCCTACGTGCTACGTTCTATGTTCTATGTTCTATGTAGAATGTATCACTAGCCGTGCATGATGTCAATAGATAATTCTATAATTTTCTGTTAACACTGAACATATTCTTTATTCAGTATAATGTATACATGTTACGTTTTTAACATACACATATCGTTGTAATTTTAACAATTGTGTGCCCTCATTTGATACTTTTATCTGTTATAAAATCTATTAATTAATCATTCCGGATCAAACTAATTCGTTTATATATGTAATTATTTTCCTATCTTGTAAGCATTGTTATTTCTCAAATCATGGATTACAATAGATTATTATTACGACTCTTTGAAAGGAAGAAGGCACTTATGGATCTGAATCAAATATTAAAACTGAGAAACGAAACCAATCCTTACGCCGCTGAACAAGGAATCAAGGTTGTAGAATTAACTGAAGGAAAATCGACTGTCCATGTTAAAATACAGGACTATATGAAAAATCCAGCAGGATCAACACATGGAGGCCTGCTGTATTCCCTGTGTGACGTTGCCACGGCAGCTGCTGCAGCCTCATACGGATACCATGTCACCACCGTCGACAGTTCTTTCCACTATCTCCGTGCTGCGCTGAACGTCTCTGAACTGTTCGCTGAAGCTCGGGAAATCAAGCACGGCCGGCGCGTCATGGTGTTTGAGGCGGATGTTACCGACAGCGAAGGCACGCTGTACTGCCGCGGGATTTTCACGATTATGAAATTAGACATTCCCCTGGATGCAAAATAAGATAGGTATAAGGATAATTGAAACACAGACAACAGCATCCCTCCTTGCCTGCGTGTATTATTCTTCACCGTTTTAGAAAAGCCGCTGCCATTTCGGCCGTCTGTTTACAGACGTTCCGAGCAGGCAGCGGCTTCTCATCCCAGATTACAGTACTATTCTTTTTTCAGTGCAACGGTCCCGGTTCTCTGGATCTCTTTGATGCCGAAACTTCTGACCAGTTCAATAAAGTTCTCGATTTCATCCGGGGCGGCATGCATCTCAATGATCATGTCTTTTGCGCCCATATGCACGATTTTGGCGCCGTTGATCAGGCAAATCTCCAGGAGTGACCCGCGGTTTGACGGGGAATAGGACACCTTGATCAGCATCATCTCCATACAGACACAGCTGTGATTATCCAATCGTCTTACCTTGATGACGTCGAGTTTTTTATTCAGCTGCTTTTCAATCTGGTCGATGGTCCGCTCGTCTCCGGTGGAAACAATTGTCATGCTTGACACATCGTGGTTTTCTGTCTCTCCAACAGCCAGGGAGTCAATGTTAAATCCTCTGCGTGCGAACAGTCCGGAAATCTGGGACAGCACGCCCGCCTGGTTCTCTACTAAAACCGAAAAAATTCCTTTCATATCCGCACCTCCTATTTCACGTTATTCTCTGAAGCAATTTCACACACCATCAGACAAGGCTCGTCCATGTTCAGAAAACGGTCTACGCTGTCCTCTACCTGCGCGTTATCATCGACATAGATGTATTCCATATCATAAGCAGCAGCGATCTTGTCATAATGCGGAAGATCATAAAGCTGCACACCCTCATACCGGGAATCGTACGTGTTGTACTGGTACTCACGAACCAGTCCCAGGTAATGGTTTCGGAGAATAACAACTTTCAGCGGTACGTGATTGACACGCGCGGTCGCAAGCTCGTTCATGGCCATCTGGAAGGAACCGTCGCCGCATACGGCGACTACCTGCTTCTCCGGCTGACACATCTTGGCTCCGATTGCAGCAGGAATGGAATATCCCATCGTTCCCATTCCGCCGGTAGTCAGAAAGCGGCCGCGCTTCATAATGTAATTATCCGCAGACCACAGCTGATTCTGACCGACGTCGGCAACATAGATTGCATCGTTCTCCATTCTGGATGACAGCGTCTTCACCAGTGTATTCGGATTGACATACTGATCACTGAACTTTCTGTGGTCAGCCGTATTCTCTTTTATTGCATTCAGTTCATCCAGCCACTTAGACGTGTCCACCTTGACCTTTTCTTTTGTCAATATCTGGAAGATATTTCTCACATCACCGACCAGCGGCAGTGTCGGTCCGAGGTTCTTTCCGATTTCTGCAGTGTCGATATCGATATGAATAATCGTCCGTGTATCCTCCTCCAGTGCCTTCGGCTTGGCAATGGCACGATCCGCGACACGCGCACCGACGATGATCAGCAGGTCGCTCTTGTCAACAGCACGGTTGGCATACGGTTTTCCGTTATTTCCGAGCATACCGAAATAAAGCGGATGGTCCTTTGGCATGACACCAATTCCCATCATGGTGTGAACCAGAGGAATATTGTTTTTCTCGCAGAATTCACAAACCTGCTGCTCGCCGTTTCCGAGAATGACGCCTCCTCCCGCGCAGATCAGCGGGCGCTTTGCGTGATTGATTGCCTCAACCACCTTCTGGACCTGCTGCTTGTTTCCGGTCTTTTTCGGCGGTTTGTAGCCGCGGATATCTACTTTAATTTTCTCATAGTCAAAATCTCTGATTTCCTGCTTCTGTATGTCGATTGGCACATCAATCAGAACCGGTCCCTTACGTCCTGTAGAAGCAATATAGAAGGCTTCCTTGAAGATTCTCGGCAGATCCTCAGCGTTTTTCACGAGGTAGCGGTATTTTGTAAACGATTCTGTCGCTCCTGTGATATCCGCCTCCTGGAACACATCGCGTCCCAGAAGTTCGCTGCTCACCTGTCCGGTAATCGCGATAACCGGGATACTGTCTGCATATGCCGTCGCGAGCGCTGTAATCAGATTGGTCGCTCCCGGTCCGGAAGTCGTGACACAGACAGCGGGTTTTCTGGAAATCCTCGCCCAGCCGCTCGCTGCATGTCCGGCAGACTGTTCCTCACGCACAAGAACATGCTCAATCTTTGAATCATAAAGCCCGTTATAGAACGGGGCAATCGCAACGCCCGGATAGCCGAACACTTTTGTAATTCCTTCAGCCTCCAGGCATTTCACCATAGCCTTTGCTCCATTTAACATTTTTTCACCTGCTTTTCCTCAATCAACAGACTGCTCATCCCTGCCTGATCAAGCTTTGCCGTTCTTTTCGACAAAAAAAGACGCAGCAAGAATATGCAGCTTTAGTAAAACAAATCATCCATTTTTGTTACTATAACCCAAAATTATTGTTGCGTCAATGTGATTTATCACAAATGATATGTTCGATTTTTAATACATTACAATGTTATTTATACAGCGCGTCATGGACAGCTTTCAGCTTGCGGTCTCTTTCCTTTGTCGCTTCCGCGTCTTTGCCGTTGCTGTAATCATAGAAGCCCTTTCCCGTCTTAACTCCATACTCGCCCGCGTCAAAGTGTTCCCTGATCAAGGCCGGAATTTCATGAGAGTCATCCAGATCCGGAACCAGATATTCACTGATATGATAGGACGTATCGATCCCTCCAAAATCAATCGTTTCAAGCGGTCCGAGACATGCCCAGCGGAATCCGAGCCCGTATTTCATGACAGAATCAATGCCCTCCACACTGATCACACCGTCCTTTACCATCGAACATGCCTCCCGAAGCACGGCAAGCTGGAGACGGTTTGCAGCAAAGCCATAGACATCCTTTTCGACAACCGCCGGCTTTTTATCAATTGCAAGAGACAAGTCATAAATCGCCTGCGCCACTGCTGCATCCGTATGATCGTTCTTAATAATTTCAATCAGCGGGATCAGTGTCGGCGGATTGAACCAGTGCATACCGAGAAAACGCTCCGGACGTGTAACTGCCGTTGACAGTGTATTGATGGACAGACCGGATGTATTGGTTGCAATAATCGTGTCTTCATCCGTTAACGGCGACATCTGGCGGTAGAAGCCAAGCTTTGTATCAAGATCCTCTTTAATACATTCGACAATCAGATCACGCCCCTGGAAAGCCGACATTTCTGCAGAGTACACGATCTTATCTGCAACGCCAGAGGCAATTTTCTTCTTTGCTCTTTCCAGCGTTTCTGCACGATGGTTCCAAAGCGTCACCTCGTATCCATACTCGGCAAAAATCTGCGCCATAGAATACCCCATAGTACCGGCGCCTGCAATTGTTATTTTCTGTATCATTCCAAATTCCCCCTTATCCATTACGATCTAACCTTCCAGAATAGTCTGAAAGGCATGTTTATGCGCGGCGCAAGCCTTCTGCAGACCTTCACCGCTTTAATTGATACACGTATTTTAGCACAACCCCCTCTTCCTCGCAAAAACAGCAGCATACAGACATTTCTGCGCTGCATGCTGCTGTTTATATTCAAGAAATCACTCTGATTGTTATTTCCAGCATTATTTCATCTTAGAAATATTTCTTGTCTTGTATGTGTACTGGTAATTGACGCCGTCAACGTTGAATACACAATATTTTCCTGTAATCTTGGTGATCGTGAATGTCTCATCCGCTCTTGCTGCTTTCAGCGTATTGATTTTCTCGATCTTCTTTCCATCCGCACTCATCTTGTACAGTGTGCCCTGTGTCTGATTCTGGTCATACTTTACAAAATAGAAACTGTTTCCGA
Source organism: [Eubacterium] saphenum (assembly GCA_004555725.1). Lineage (GTDB taxonomy): Bacteria > Bacillota > Clostridia > Peptostreptococcales > Anaerovoracaceae > Aminicella > Aminicella saphenum_A. Next base: position 61,092 of record SFHC01000010.1, on the reverse strand, counting down.
CAGCTGTCGCTGTGCCGCAGTTCTTGGAACCGAGCTTCTTCAGTCTTGTATAACCGTTTCCATTGAACTGGAACAGTGCTTCTGTTTCTCCGAGCGGAGATTTTACCGGATTAGCCGCGATGAAATAGTTTCCGATTCTGCATTCCAGGAATGTATTCGGCATGAAGGTGCTCCATGTACCGGACTGGACATCATAGGTGTATGTCGTACCATGGTTGGCAGAATTCTGAGAAACATAAATTTTTCCGTTGTAATAATCGGAGATAATGCAGTAATTATTGATGTCATAGCCATTCATTGGCAGTGTCTGCAGCGTCTTGGCTGTCTTTGATGCTGTGTCTGTGCTGACCAGAGAAGCAGCTTTCTTGGTTTCCTTGATCGTGTAGACTGTATTTCCGACAGTTACAGATTTGGATGTCGGTACAGAATAGGTTACCTTGACTTTCTTTGCCGCTGCCTTGGTTCCGGACGTCTTGGCTGTCTTAGATTTTTTACTTGTCTTAGCAGTCTTAGATGTCTTCGCGTTCTTTGTCGTTTTTGATGCCTTGGACGTCTTCGCAGCCTTCGTTGTTTTTGCCGCCTTGGTCGTCTTTTTTGCCGATTTGGATGCTGCTGCAGCCGTCTTTGAAGACTTTGCTGCAGCCTTGGTTGCTGCGTCTGCTGTAAACGCGGTTGTAAAACTCATCGTCACGAGCAGTGTGCAGGCAAGCATCAGCACACCTGCAGTTTTCTTCCATGCCATTTTCATTTTCACACTTCCCCTTCCCTGTGATAAGAATAATTTACTACGCTATTATACAGCAGCTATGTGCGTTCGTATACAGAACGCGGAAAACTTCAAAAAAACATCATGGAAATTGACTAGCGATATCGACTTTTTCTATCCTGCAGTTTATGAACAAATTTTGGTTCCGAAGTCTTCCGGACAACTGGTCTGCTGCTCTGTCTCTTATAGTGGCGGGAACTGAAATGCACCTGCAGCCAGACAGCAAACATCCATGCCGCAAATACAGCAAAAATATATACGGCAGCTACTCCGATCGTTGCCAGAACCTGAACATACATGGAGTGTATCTGCCCCAGATATTTCGTCGGCAGCTGCGGCGCCATCAAAAACATGTAATTCCAGTCAAATTTAATATCTATGGCCAGAACCGTCCCGATCACAACCAGGTTGACCCCCTCTGCGCCTTTCAGCGATCGCAAATCGATCTCTTCATCGTGGTTCAGGATGCGAAGCAGCGCAGAATACGCCAGACCGATATGGGTTGCAAAAAAGGCGATCCGTGTAACATGGGGAAACGCAAACGGTTTTGGCGTAGAATAAAAGACAGAGCTGATCCCTCCGTACAGAGCCGTATAGATCGAAAACTGTTCTAATGGCATCCAGCGCACAAAGTATGTGAAAATCAACAAAATACAGGCTATCCTGCAGGCGTACAGGGGCCATTTGTCTCCGCCTTTATTGGCAACAGCGAACCAGAACATATATAACAGCTGACCGCATGCCATGCAGCACAGACTGACGCGTTCCAGCCTCTTCAGAAGCTTATCGGATCCCGGTTTCCTGGAATACCTGGCCATTGCCGCAAACCCGGCAAAGAACGCAAGCACGATAACAATATGTTCGGGTGAAAACGTATTATAAATCTGATCGTAGCCTGTCCGGTTCACATACTGAAAAAAGCTGCTCATATCCTTACCTCACATCTCACCGCTGCTGCACGCGCTGCCGTATGTCATCCCTCTGTTCTGTCTTTCGGATTCAGCTGCAGAGCGGCATAGCGGCTGTTTTGATTGATTTTCAACTTTATCAGTATTGTATCATCATCATTTCAGTTTTACCAGATGAGCGCGAAAACTGATCGAACGCGGCGTCTTTATGTCATCGAACTGAATGACATATGCATGCCTCTGCGCATCTATAGAAAGCACCGTTCCGTCATGAAACACAGAATGACGGACCCTGGTTCCCGGCTCCATCGTATGATCCTCATTCTCCAGCCACCGTTCTTTTCGCTGAATAAACGCTTTTGCGTCCCGAATCAGCTGTTCCTGCGGCTTTTCCGTAAACTGCAGGAGATCCTGCTGAATATCCAGGATGAACCGCGACGGAAACCGCGGAGACCCGTCAATATTACGTCCGGATGAAGCCGAAATAAACAGCCGCTTCTCTGCTCGTGTCATTGCCACAAAAGCAAGCCGCCGCTCTTCTTCCATTCCCGGGCGTGTCGTCACCTTCCTTGACGGGAATATACCTTCACTCATCCCGCACAGAAATACAGCAGGGAACTCCAGTCCTTTGGCCGCGTGCACCGTCATCAGCTTCACCTTATCCGGCTGTACAGCCGCATCCGCGTTGGAGAACAGCGCGACATGAGACAGATACTGCACCAGATCGGTCTCTTCTCCGCAGGATGTCTCAAACTCGTAAATCGACTGCTTCAGTTCCGCCAGATTATCCAGGCGTTCCTGGCTTCCTTCCGTTCTCAGCATCTCTTCATAACCGCTTTCATCAAGAATAGAAGACAGCAGATCCGAGATCCCCTTCCCCTCATATTCCGACGAGTACCGTTCAATCAGATCCGCATACTCTTTTGCACGCGTGCCCTTCATTACCGGCTCATCCAGGGACTGGAGCAGTGCCTGATACAGACTGCAGTGATTTTCCTCAGCAAATTCTTTCAGATAAGCCATTCTCCTCTTGCCAAGGTTTCTTTTTGGCGTATTGGCCGTGCGAAGAAAGGAAAGGTCATCTTTATAGACAATCATGCGCAGGTATGACAGCGCGTCCTTGATCTCCATCCGCCCAAAAAACTGAACCCCGCTGTAAATCGTGTACGGGATTTTTTTCTGCAGCAGAACCTCTTCCACAGCACGCGTCACATAATGCGCACGGTACAGGATCGCCGCATCAGAATAAGGCATGCCCTCGCTGTGCAGTTTCTCAATCTGCTCCGCAATCCATCCTGCCTCCTTCTGTGCATTCTCTGCCAGACAGCAGACTGCCGGCGCACCGTCCGGAAGTGTCGGGATCAGATCTTTCTTAATCCTTGTCTGATTCTTTTCAATCAGAGAATTGGCCGCTCTGAGAATCTGCGGCGTCGACCGGTAATTCTGCATCATCATAATCGTGCGCGCGTCAGGAAAATCCTCTTCAAAATCAAGGATATAACGGCCATTCGCTCCTCTCCAGGAATAAATCGTCTGATCCGGATCGCCGACCACGAACAGATTCCCGTGATACCCCTGCAGAACCTTCATCAGGCGGTACTGCAAATCATCGATGTCCTGAAACTCATCGATCATGATGTACTCCAGACGTTTCTGCCACTTCACCCGGATCTCATCATTCTTCTGAAAGATATACAGCGTGAACGTAATCAGATCGTTATAATCCAGTCCAAAACACTTCTTTTCCTGATACAGATAGCCGTAAAAAATGATGTCCATCGGATCTGCAGCGTCCATGTATTTCCTGTACAGCACATCCAGAGACATTTCAATCATGTCAATATAGTAATCTGGTCTCTCCTTCAGCTTCAGCATCTCAATCCGGTCCCGCGCATGCGAAAACGTCATATCGCGCAGCGTCAGTCCGCGCTCTTCATAAATTATGCCGAGCATCGCGTCAATATCGGAATTATCCAGGACCAGAAAACTCTTCGGATACTGCACCGCATGACTGTCCTCCTGCAGCACGCTTACACAGAACCCATGAAACGTATTGATGTATCCGGTGTCGTTATCCCCGGTCCGTGCGTGAATCCTCTGCCGCATTTCATTGGCTGCTTTGTTCGTGAACGTCACGCAGAGAATATTTCCGGGCAGAATCCCGATCTCATTAACCAGAAACGCGAACCGCTCCGTCAGCGCCCGTGTCTTTCCCGAACCGGCGCCTGCGATGACCCGCACCACACCTTCCGTCTGTGTTATCGCTTCTTTCTGCGCGTCATTGAATCCTTCTAAATCCAGCACGTTCCTAACCCCATCCCTTTTATTTTGTCACCCGTTATTGTTTAAATCCCATTATAGCATATCGCGAACATTTGTTCTATATCTTTTTGACAAAAATAACAGGCAAGAAAACACCGCGCTCTTTCCTCTCCGGAAGACCCCGTTTTCCGGTGCCTGTTCGTGGTAAACTATATACGGTCAGTATATTTTTTTCAACCTGTGACTCAGAAGCATAACTGCAGATGAAATAATAAAGAAAGAAGGACCTCTTATGGAAATCATTTCCTCCATCTGGCATACTGCCGCATACATACTGGGCGCCATATTTCTGATTACCGGAATGCTGTCCCTGATTCTGTACGGCATAGAAAAAGGACGGCTGCGAAGAACCCGGGTCCGGGAGGACGCCCGCCTGAAAACCAGAACTGGCTCCGGGACGGGGGAAGCGTCAGAAGAACCTTCCGTCAGGCGGCGCATCGCGCTGATCACCGGCGCTTCCAGCGGACTGGGCGCAGGTTTCACAAAAGCTGTTGATGCTCATCCGGAAAACTACGATGTTACGGAAATCTGGCTTCTGGCAAGAAGAGCAGACCGGCTGAATGCGCTCGCCGGCCAGATCCACTTGCCGGCTCGCGTTTTGTCCGTCGATATGACCGATGAACAGGCCCTGCAGAATCTGAACAAACAGCTAAAGACGGAATCGGATCACGGGAATTTCTCTATCTCCCTGCTGATGAACTGCGCGGGATTCGGAAAATCGGGAAATTCGGAAGATGTCGGTGAGAACTCTGAGGCCGGCATGGTCAGACTGAACGATGAAGCTGCGGTAAAGATCACACAGATCTGTCTGCCCTATATGAAAGCCGGAGCAAGAATCGGTGAAATCTGTTCAGTAGCCGGATTCCAGCCGATACCGGGACTCAATGCCTATTCCGCGTCAAAAGCATTTCTCTATTCCTACAGCCGCGCCCTCCGCATCGAACTCCTCAGGCGAGGAATTTCCGTTACGGCGATCTGCCCGTACTGGGTCAGTGATACAGAATTTATTTCTGTCGCCACCGGAGCGCCGAAACACCCATTTATGTCCAAGACAACCATAAGTGTGGTAAACTGGTCCCTTCGCGATGTCAGGAGACGCCACGCTGTGTCGACACCGGGTCTGGTGACCAGCCTGGACCGGTTCTTCCGGGGTCTGATTGCCGACTCTCTTCTGGCACGGATCTGCGGCCTGTTCAGTCTGAAATAAAGCATATGAAAACAGCCGTCTCTGAAGAGGAGGGATTCCCTTCGTCGCGGGACGGCTGTTTGGTGTTCTTCGGTTCTATCCTTTCAAGATTCTCATGGGAAAGATGTTCTCAATGCTACAGCGTAGCGCAGAGAACGGCTTTAATAGAATGCATCCGGTTCTCTGCCTCATCAAACACGACGGAGTTTTTACTGCGGAAAACTTCATCCGTCACTTCACGGATGTCATAGCCTTTTTCCATCTGCTCCGCGGCCATCTTGGTCTTGAAATCGTGGAAGGAAGGCAGGCAGTGCATAAACAGAACATCTGGATTTCCGGTGGACTGCATCATCTCTACCGTCACTTTAAACGGCGATAACAGCTTGACACGCGCCGGTATCTCGGCTTCCTCACCCATGGATGCCCAGATATCTGTGTAAATCACATCCGCGCCCTTTAAAGCCGCCGGATCTGACGTAATCTCAATCTGCGCGCCTGTTTCTTCAGCGGCCTCTTCTGCAGCTTTGACAAAATCCTGGTTGATCTGCTGCTTCAGCTCATCCGGACCGTACGCGGTAAAATGCATGCCCATCTTGGCGCAGCCGTACATCCATGCGTAGCTCATGTTATTGCGGATATCGCCGACAAAGACGACGTGAACCTCTTTCAGAGGCTTGCAGATATGTTCTTCAATCGTCATCAGATCTGCAAGAATCTGTGTCGGATGGTCATCATCCGTCAGTCCGTTCCATACCGGAACTCCGGAAAACTCCGCCAGTTCTTCGACTGTTTTCTGGCTGTACCCGCGGAATTCAATACCGTCGTAAATCCGGCCCAGGACCTTGGCACTGTCCTCAATGCTCTCCTTTTTTCCGACCTGAGAATTGTCCAGATAAACAGCATTTCCGCCTTCATCAGCGACAGCAACCTCAAACGAACTTCTGGTCCTGGTCGATGTCTTCTCAAAAAGCAGGCATATGTTTTTGCCTTCCAGCATATGACCCTGAATTCCCGCTCTCTTCTTCGCCTTCAGATCATGAGCCAGATCCAGCATATATCTGATTTCTTCCGGCGTAAAATCCATCAGCGTCAAAAAGCTTCTACCTTTTAAATTTAGAGCCATGTCAACCTCCTGCAGCAGTCCTGCTGTTTCTATTCTAGTACTATATGTTATCCTATCTGTTAAACAAATTTATTCTTATTCAATTTCCTGAATTGATTTTCATATGATGGAATAATTATAACTTTTTCCTTATACTTTTGCAAGCATATTTTCATGATATCAAAAAAAATATACGGTCGAGAGCTTGACTTCATCAATCTCTCGACCGTAATTTACATTCAACTCATTAATTAACGCAGTAATGCTTCCTTCTGCTCCAAATCACATCCTTGCAAGGCCGATTTTTGCCGCATGGCTCTGACCATCGGAATGTCAAACTGCGCAGAGAACTATGCCTCGTCGTCCATGATCGCGCCCTTGCTCGCCGGAGCTACCATCTTGGCGTAGCGGCGGAGCCAGCCTTTCTTTACATTCGGCTCGCGGACAACTGCTTTGGCCCTTCTTTTCTCGAGTTCTTCCTCGGAAACCTCGACATTCAGTGTTCCGTTCTCGATGTCGATATCGATCGTATCGCCCTCTTCAATCAGGCCGATATTTCCGCCCATTGCCGCCTCCGGGCAGACGTGTCCGATGGATGCGCCTCTGCTCGCTCCGGAGAATCTTCCGTCCGTGATCAGTGCAACCGTCTTGTCCAGGCCCATGCCTGCCAGTGCGCTGGTCGGGTTCAGCATCTCTCTCATCCCCGGTCCGCCTTTAGGTCCCTCATAGCGGATGACAACAACATCACCGTCTGAGATATGACCGGCATAGATTTCCGCAATCGCGTCGTCCTCAGAGTCAAATACTCTTGCCGGACCTGTATGATGCATCATCGCAGGATCTACCGCGCTCTTCTTGACCACGCAGCCGTCCGGTGCGACATTGCCCCAGAGTACAGCGAGCCCGCCGACTTTCATGAACGGATTCTCTAAAGGTCTGATCTCGTCCGTCAGACGCTCTTTTCCCTCGATGTTTTCACCGACTGTCTTTCCGGTTACCGTCAGGCAGGAAGTGTCCACATAACCGCCGCGGTTCAGTTCAGCTAATACGGCCTGAATTCCGCCGGCCTGGTCCAGATCATTCATATGTGTCGGGCCTGCCGGAGCAAGATGGCAGAGATTCGGAACCTTCTGGCTGATCTCATCGAATGTCCTGAGGCTCAGCTCCACGCCGGCTTCTCTTGCAATTGCAAGCAGATGCAGAACGGTGTTTGTCGAACAACCCAGAGCCATATCTGCAGTTACGGCATTTCTGATGGATCGTTCATTTACGATCTGACGGGCAGTAATATTCTTCTCCACCATCTCCATGATCGCCATTCCGGAATGTTTCGCCAGCATGATTCTTCTTCCTGTAACAGCCGGAATTGTACCGTTTCCTGGGAGCGCGATGCCAATCGTCTCACAGAGGCAGTTCATGCTGTTCGCGGTATACATGCCTGAACAGGAGCCGCAGCCCGGGCAGACATTCTGCTCAAAGTCAAGCAGCTTTTCATCATCAATGAGTCCGGCCTTTCTTGCGCCGACTGCCTCAAACATCTTGGACAGGGACGTTTCCTCGCCGTGCACCAGACCGGCCATCATCGGTCCGCCGGAGCAGACAACTGCCGGAATATCCAGACGCAGCGCACCCATCAGCATGCCCGGGACGATCTTGTCACAGTTCGGAACCAGAACCAGTCCGTCAAACTGATGCGCGTTTGCCATTGTCTCTACGCTGTCTGCGATCAGCTCTCTGCTCGGAAGAGAGTAGCGCATTCCGCTGTGTCCCATGGCAATTCCGTCGCAGACTCCGATGGACGGGACCATGATCGGTGTTCCTCCCGCCATGCGAACACCAGCCTTTACAGCCTCCGTTATTTTATCCAGGTGCGCGTGTCCCGGAACGATATCACTGTATGCGGAAACGACTCCGATGAGCGGACGCTCAAGTTCTTCCTTAGTATATCCCATTGCGTAGAAAAGACTTCTTCCCGGGGCTCTTTCAACACCCTTTGTCACATTGTCACTTCTGCGTGCCATACTGTTTTTTTCCTTTCTGATTCACCCTTTGTCCGGACAAAACGCACATGCAAGAAGACTCCTGCACGGATAATCCAGACGCTTTCGATTTACAACTGTATCTTCTATATACGCAAACAGGCCGGAGGCGAAACCGCCACCGACCTTAAATTTCTTACTGATTCTATATGAATTAGTCGTTCAGCCAGCTCATCATACCGCGGAGCTCCTCTCCAACCTTGTTCAGAGGATGATCTGCCTGCATTCTTCTCATTGCGAGGAAGTTTGCCTTTCCGCCCGCGTTGAATTCCTTCTTAAAGTCGGAAGCAAATGTTCCGTCCTGGATATCCTTCAGGATGGACTTCATTCCCTCACGGCTCTCCTTGGTGATGACCTTAGGTCCGCTGATATAGTCACCATACTCAGCAGTGTTTGAAATGGAGTATCTCATCATGCCAAATCCCTTAGCGTAGATCAGGTCTGTCAGCATCTTCATCTCATGGATGCACTCGAAGTATGCCATCTCCGGAGCATATCCAGCCTCAACCAGAGTCTCCCAGCCAGCCTTCATCAGCTCGCAGACACCTCCGCAAAGTACAGCCTGCTCACCAAACAGGTCAGTCTCAGTCTCTTCCTTAAATGTTGTCTCAATGATTCCAGATCTGCCAGCGCCAATTCCGGATGCATATGCCAGAGCGATGTCCTTAGCCTTTCCTGTTGCGTCCTGCTGTACAGCGATCAGGCACGGAACTCCGGAACCCTGTGTGTACTGCTCACGAACGATGTGGCCAGGTCCCTTAGGAGCGATCATGATAACATCGACATCCTTTGGCGGAACGATCATCTGATAGTGAATGTTGAAGCCGTGTGCAAATGCCAGAGCATTTCCAGCGTGCAGGTGCTTCTCAATCTTCTCTTTATACAGAGTATCCTGCAGTTCGTCCGGAGTCAGGATCATTACGATGTCTCCAGCCTCAGCTGCATCTTCAATACTCATAACCTCAAGACCGAACTTCTTAGCCTTCTCCTCATGCTTGGAACCAGGTCTCAGACCTACAACAACGTGAGCACCGCTCTCTGTCAAGTTCTCTGCATGAGCATGTCCCTGAGAACCGAATCCGATGATTGCGATTGTCTTTCCATCGAGTACGCCAAAGTTACAGTCCTGATCATAATACTTCTTGATTGCCATTGTTCTTCTCCTTTTTCCAATAAAGTTCAGTAAAACTCAATACCCCGAAGCACTGCCCGCAGCCAATCCCTAAGCTGCTGAATCCGGACTGCCGGACTCGATGCATATGCTCCGCGCACCCCTCTGTCAGTCATTCTTTCCCTTCCGGCTGACTGCCGAATGAGTAAGTGATGTTTGACTCACATCGCTGATGTGGTTTAAAGTATAACACCATTTTTCGGTGTGTCAACACTATTTTTTGTATCAATAACAAACTTTTTTAACATATTTTGATACGAGGCACAAGTGGATACAACCGTTCCTCTCATAATATAAGGCAAAAAAAGCGAGTCGGACGGCATCTCCGCAACACTTTATTCAATCCGCAATTTGCAGTATTTCCAATGCCGTCCGGCGGCGGCTCCGCCAACTCAGCTACACATGCCGGCGTACATATCTGCGTCCAAATGAGGATTACTGGGCATTTGGGTTTCAGTATACTGTATGCTTGCACTTTGGACGCAGTTTCCACCCGGTTTGCACGCTGCCGCGGCTTTGTTCTGCGTCCAATCTGGGTTGTTGGTAATATTTACATAGGTATACTGTATCCTCGCACTTTGGACGCAGTTTCTATCCGGTTTACACTCTGCCGCGGCTCTGTTCTGCGTCCAATCTGGGGTATAGGCAATATTTACATGGGTATACTGTATCCTCGCACTTTGGACGCAGTTTCTATCCGGTTTGCCCCCTGCCGCGGCTCTGTTCTGCGTCCAATCTGGGTTTATTAGTCGTTTTGCATGGGTATACTGTATCCTCGCACTTTGGACGCAGTTTCCATCCGGTTTGCCCCCTGCCGCGGCTCTGTTCTGCGTCCAATCTGGGTTTATTAGTCGTTTTGCATGGGTATACTGTATGCTTGCACTTTGGACGCAGTTTCCACCTTTAACGCTGACTTTTCTGCCGTTGAACTGCTTTTGGCTGAGATAACGCGAAAACCATCCTATCACAAAATTATCAAAGAATTTCTGTTGACAAAACCCAAATTACACGTTACTATACTTTTACGTTCAGTTCAGCAAGGCATTTGAAAACGTGCTGCGTCATTCAGGCTCAGCCGATACATGAGATGCCGGAGGCTAGATATAACTGGAGGCCGAAAGGACTGAACAGGATTGATAAGTGAATACGTTACGCTAAGTTCGCGATGACGGGAATAAATCGATGATCACCGGCAGTACAGAGAGCAGCCGTTTGCTGAGAGGCTGCAGCCAGGACTTCAGATGTCTCACCCCTGAGCGGCAGAATCAAGTGGACGCGAAGGCACATCTGCATTGTGCATCATAACAGCACCGGAAAACAACAGGTTCTCACAGGATTGGATGATCAGAACCGGGTTTCAGAAGTATATCCTGAAGCAGATTCTCATGAACAGGATCTCGAATGTGCTGAACGCGTCAAAAAGAGTGGTACCGCGGAAAAGAATGTTTTCGTCTCTTTGTAATCGGAGAATTGCAAAGAGACGTTTTTTTATAGCTGAAATGCTGTAAGACGTTCTGGACACGGCCATCGCAAAGAGGAGGCTCTGCAGATGCCTGTAAGGCCCGGCCCTGACGGGAAGGCCCGCGCGTCCGCTTGTTTGGTAAAGTTGATTGGTTGGTTTTACTTCACCGGAGAGGAGAATACATTATGATGGAGAAAAGCAGAAAGTACAAGCCAGGATATTATCCCGTCAGTGCCGAATATAATGACTGGGTGACCAAGGATCACATCGAGAAAGCGCCGATCTGGTGCAGTGTCGATCTTCGTGACGGAAATCAGGCACTGATTGTTCCAATGAACCTGCAGCAGAAGCTGGAGTTCTTCCAGTACCTGTGCGATATCGGATTCAAGGAAATCGAGGTCGGCTTCCCTGCTGCTTCGGACACAGAATATGAACTGGTCCGCACACTGATTGAGCGGGATCTGATTCCGGACGATGTGACCATTCAGGTTTTGACACAGTCCCGCCGCCACATTATTGAAAAGACATTCGATTCCCTGATCGGATGCAAAAACGCCATTGTACATCTGTACAATTCCACGTCCGTGGCACAGAGAGAGCAGGTCTTCCGCAAATCTAAGGAAGGTATTAAAAAAATCGCAACCGACGGCGCCAAGCTTCTGAAAGAGATCGCCGCGGATGAAAAATATAAAGACACGCATATCCGGTTTGAATATTCTCCGGAGAGTTTTACCGGAACGGAGCCGGAATACGCACTGGAAGTCTGCAACGCTGTTCTGGACATCTGGGAGCCGGATGCCGACCATAAGTCCATCATCAATCTCCCGGCAACAGTAGAAATGTCCATGCCGCATGTCTTTGCCAGCCAGATCAGTTATATGAACCACAATCTCCACCACAGAGAGAACACGGTTCTGTCCATCCATCCGCACAACGACAGAGGAACCGGCGTGGCAGACGCAGAGCTCGGCGTACTTGCCGGAGCCGACCGTGTAGAAGGAACGCTGTTTGGAAACGGCGAACGCACTGGAAACGTAGACATCATTACGGTAGCGATGAATATGTTCACACACGGTGTTGATCCGCAGCTGAACTTCTCTGACATGCCTGGCGCAGTCGAGAAATATGAGAACTGGACCGGCATGACTGTTGAACCTCGTCACCCGTACTGCGGTGAGCTCGTGTTTGCCGCATTCTCCGGATCCCACCAGGATGCCATCGCCAAGGGCATGCGTTACAGACAGGAGCACGATCCAAACCGCTGGACCGTTCCTTACCTGCCGATCGACCCGCATGATGTCGGAAGAGAGTACGACGGAGACGTCATCCGCATCAACAGTCAGTCCGGTAAGGGCGGCGTAGCCTACGTCATCGAGCGCGACCATGGATTCCAGATTCCTAAGCCGATGCGCGCAGAGGTCGGCTACCTGATGAAAGGCATTTCCGACCACACTCATGAAGAGCTGTCCGCAGCCAAGACATTTGACATCTTCAAGAAAGAGTACATCAACGACTTCAAGCCGCTGGACATTCAGACTGCTGTCTTTACTCACGATCAGAACACACATCGTCAGGGCAGCGACACCGTCAAGGTCGATATGCATGTCGACATCGCCGGCGATCAGTTCGACTGCGAAGCGTACGGAAACGGACGTCTGGACGCCGTCAGCAACGCACTGAAGAAGACGCCGTACAACTTCAATAATTACAAGTTCGTCACCTATTCCGAACACGCGCTGAGCCCGGATTCCAATTCCCAGGCAGCCGCATATGTCTGCATCGCGGATAAGGACGACCAGGAGTACTGGGGTGTCGGCACACATGACGACATTATTCTGGCATCCGTCAACGCACTCGTCAGCGCACTGAACCGGATGAACAAGGTACACCCGTTCATGAAATAAGGGCAGGATGAGCCGCTGGGATTCTTCCCTGCGGCAGCCCTACATCTAATGCTGAATGCAAGTTTGATTTCTTCCTATATATAGTAGGTAGGAACTCGACAAAGATTACCCACCAAGAGCGCATGCTCTAGAAACGGAGAACGATCATGGGAATGACAATGACACAGAAAATCCTGGCGGCGCACGCCGGCCTCCCTGAGGTAAAGGCCGGTCAGCTCATCAACGCCAAGGTTGACATGGTACTGGCCAACGACATCACCGGCCCGGTATCCATTCATGAATTTGACAAGGCCGGTTTTGATCACGTTTTTGATAAATCCAGAGTTTCCCTTGTCATGGATCATTTTGCCCCGAATAAGGACATCAAGAGCGCAGAGCAGTGTAAAACCTGCCGGACGTTCGCGAAGAGATTCAACATTGAAAATTTCTACGATGCCGGAGATATGGGAATTGAACACGCCCTGCTCCCGGAAAAAGGACTGGTCGCAAGCGGTGAAGCCATTATCGGCGCGGATTCTCACACTTGCACCTATGGAGCGCTCGGCGCATTTTCCACCGGCGTAGGTTCTACAGACCTGTGCGCGGGCATGGCCAGCGGCATGGCATGGTTCAAAGTTCCTTCCGCTCTGAAGTTTGAGCTGAAGGGACAACTTCCTCCGTTTGTTTCCGGAAAGGATGTGATCCTGCACATCATCGGAGAAATCGGAGTTGACGGAGCGTTGTATAAATCCATGGAATTCACAGGAGAAGGTGTAGCAGCCCTCTCCATGGATGACCGCCTGACAATCTGCAACATGGCAATTGAAGCCGGCGCAAAGAACGGAATTTTCCCGGTTGATGACATCACCAGAGAATACATGAAGGGACGCGTGGACCGCCCGTATAAGGAGTACGCGGCAGATCCGGACGCAGAGTATGAGAAAACATACACGATTGATCTGTCTGAGCTCCGTCCGACAGTCGCCTTCCCTCACCTGCCGGAAAACACCAAAACGATTGACGAAGCAAAAGGCGTAGAGATCGACCAGGTTGTCATCGGATCCTGCACCAACGGAAGAATCTCCGACATGCGCGCAGCGGCCGAGATTCTGAAGGGGCATCGCAAAGCGGACGGCATCCGCGTCATCGTCATCCCTGCAACACAGGAAATCTATAAGCAGTGCATGCATGAAGGCCTCATCGATATCTTCATCGATGCCGGATGCGTCGTATCCACCCCGACCTGCGGCCCATGTCTCGGCGGATATATGGGCATCCTCGCGGACGGAGAAAAGTGCATCTCGACAACCAACCGCAACTTCATCGGACGTATGGGCGCCGTAACATCAGAAGTCTACCTTGCAAGTCCGCAGGTCGCCGCTGCGTCCGCTATCACCGGAAAAATCACCAGTCCGGAAGAGGTTTAATCCCTCTCCCGGATTTACAGAAAGGAAACGATAAACATGCAAGAAGCAAGAGGAAGAGTACATAAGTACGGAGACAACATCGATACAGACGTCATTATTCCGGCAAGATACCTGAATTCATCGGATCCGGATGAACTGGCGTCACACTGCATGGTGGACATTGATCCGGAATTCAGCAGCAAAGTCAAAAGCGGCGATATCATTGTAGGCGGAGATAACTTCGGATGCGGATCTTCCAGAGAGCACGCTCCGATTGCGATCAAAGCCAGCGGCGTAAGCTGCGTCGTCGCGTCTACGTTTGCGCGTATTTTTTACCGCAACTCAATCAACATCGGCCTTCCGATTCTGGAATCTCCGGAAGCGAGCAAGGCAATCAAGAACGGCGATGAAGTCGAGATCGACTTCCAGTCGGGAACCATTCGCGACATAACCACCGGAGAAGAGTTCCAGGCGCATCCGTTCCCGGAATTCATCCGCCACATTATCGATGCCGGAGGACTCCTCGCTGCACTGAAGCAGGATCAGGAATAATATATCAGGGACCGGGACGGAAATGCGGGCTGCTGCCTTGCGCCGTTTCGATTTTGTCCAATCAGACATGATATGAATATAAACAAAGGAGCATAATTATGCATTATACGATTGCGGTCGTTCCTGGAGACGGAATCGGCCCTGAGGTTACCAGTCAGGCCATTGCGGCTATGAAAACGGCCGGCGAAAAATACGGCCTTACCTTTACGTTTAATACGGTTCTGGCAGGAGGCGCGGCAATTGATAAATATGGTCAGTGCCTTCCGCAGAATACGATCGATGTCTGCAAATCAAGCGATGCCGTTCTTCTCGGCGCGGTGGGCGGACCAAAATGGGACGCTCTTCCGGGTGAACAGCGTCCGGAGAAAGCCCTGCTCGGACTGAGGAAATCACTTGGATTATATGCAAACCTGCGGCCGGCTATGGTATTCCCGGAACTTGCTGATGCTTCTCCGCTGAAGCCGGAAATTCTGAACCAGGGACTGGATCTCCTGATTGTGCGCGAACTGACCGGCGGCATTTATTTTGGTGAACGCGGGCACAAGGATACGGACATGGGTTACGCAGCGTATGACATCGAGCAGTACAGCGTCGGAGAAATTGAACGAATCGCAAAGACAGCCTTCACAATGGCGCAGAAGCGCCGCGGAAAGGTGTCCAGTGTCGACAAGGCCAATGTTCTGGATACGTCGCGTCTGTGGAGAAAGACGGTCACAGAAATGAGCAAGGACTATCCGGATGTGGAGCTGAACCATTTTTATGTGGATAATGCGAGCATGCAGCTCGTGCGCGACCCGTCCCAGTTTGATGTCATCCTGACCAGTAATTTGTTCGGCGACATCCTCTCTGACGAGGCAAGCCAGATCACCGGTTCCATCGGCATGCTGCCTTCTGCAAGTCTTGGCGAAGGTAATTTCGGCATGTATGAGCCGGTACACGGATCAGCACCGGACATCGCAGGCACAGGAAAAGCTAATCCGATGGCAGCAATTTTGTCTGCCGCTATGCTTCTGCGTTTCACACTGGATCAGAAAGAGGCAGCGGATGCAATCGAAGCTGCAGTCAGGCAGTTCCTGAAGGATGGCTACCGCACAGCTGATCTTTCCAGAATCGCAGATGTCTGCTCCACGGAAGAAGCCGGAAAACTGATCTGCGAGAGAATTTAACAGCCAGCTGAACAGCATTTATTCTGAAAGCTGAATACATATTCCCAAGAAACAGGACTGTCCTTTTACAGTCCTGTTTCTATATGAACGCATTTATGACAATCTATTGTCAACACAAAATATTCTTAATGATTCTTTATGTTTCTTACGCAAGATTTAAGGATTCAAGGCCTTGAAATATATAGCCCTTTTCTATATGATATTAGTCGTTGACACTTCCATTTGTTGACAGCATTGACCAGAAATCACCCACTGAAACATAGAAAGAGAATAAGCTTTGAGAAGTCATAATCATACTTTCCGGAAATCTGGACATCCCGCTTCACGGGATTTTAATCGTGATGATTTCCTGATGAATTTAAGAAGATTTATCCAAACACCGGCCGGAATCGTATGCGCGGTAATACTGATCCTGGTTCTGATCTTTATCTTCAACCTGCTGAAATTCAACCGCCGCGCTAAGCCTGACGATGCCGCCGTACAGAAGAACATCCAGACCATTCAATCGTACCCGTACTCTTCTGTCGCAAAGACAGAACGCAGAGTCGCCAGCCTGGACCAGAGCAATCCGACTAAGGGAAACACCTCTTCCTCCGGCAATTCCAGAGCGCAGTACATGAAACGCTTCAACGGTTCTGTTGTCGTCGGCGATTCGCTGACTGAAGGACTGACCGCATACGGCTATCTGTCTGACGATCAGGTCTTCTGTAAAATCGGCGCTTCCGTCATGCACGGACGCGATCTGTTCATGTCTTCTGCCAAGACATACCCGACACACGCGTTCTTTGCGTTCGGTATGAACGACATCGGCAACTATAACGGAAAACCAGAGGCGTTCATCCGTCAGTACACAGCGCTGCTGAAGGAATTCCACAAGATTTCTCCGCAGACCAAAATTTACGTATGCAGCATTTCCAAGCCGAGCAGCAAAACGCTGAAAAAACGCAAGGTGCTGAGAAACTACACCAAGTTTAACGCAGCAATCGCAAAGATGTGCGCGTCCTCCAGTCTGAAGGGCGTGAATCCGGTATTCATCAACATCACTGGAATCCTGGAAGAACACAGCGATTTATACGCCGGAGACGGCATTCACGCCCAGCCTGCGTACTATCCGTACTGGCTGGATGAAATGGCAGAGAAAGCGGGGCTTTAATGAATACACTATATAAACACAGCAGTACGATCATTAAAGTTGTACTGACTGCCGTCCTGATCGGATTCCTGGTGATCGTTTACGGTCAGGCCAACGCAAAAGACGTTCCGATGAAAACCATCGATCACGCATTCCGCACACAGACGCAGATTACCAGAATGCATCGCTGCACGTCGCGCGAGCTCATGGAATTCATGGGAATTGACGCATCCCAGTACGAGGGATTTATGTATTATAAAAGTAAAAACGCGCTCGGCGTTGCAGAAGTCCTCGTGCTGAAAGCGCATAAGGGCCAGGCGCTGAACGGCGCTGAAGACGCCGCAGAATCGAGAATTGACAGCCAGACACACACGTTTGAGAGTTACGGGCCGGCGCAGGTTGCCATGCTGAAAAACGCAATCGTCCTGAAGAAAGGTCAGTATCTGTTCTACTGCACCGCCAAGAACCCGGATACGTATGAGGAGGTGTTCAACCATGTTATTTAGCAGCATCATCTTCCTCTTTTACTTCCTTCCGATCGTGCTGGCCGTATATTTCGCGATCCCGAAGCGTTACTTAAGAGCGCGGAACGGAGTCCTGCTCATAGCCAGCCTGTTCTTCTACAGCTGGGGCGAGCCGGTCTACCTGTTCCTGATGGTCTACAGCATATTCTTCAACTACTTTATGGCCATCCAGATCTATAACGAACAGAAAAACGGCGGATCCGGAAAGCGCAATCTGGTCTTCACTCTGATCATCAACCTGTTCATCCTGGGATTCTTCAAGTATTTCGGGTTCCTCATGGACACGATCAACGGCGTGTTCGGACTGCACATTAAATACACGGCTCTGTCCCTGCCGATCGGCATCTCCTTCTACACCTTTCAGGCGCTGTCCTACATCCTGGATGTCTATAAGAAGACGGTCCGTCCGCAGCCGAACCCGCTGAAATTCGGACTTTACCTGTCCCTGTTCCCGCAGCTGATCGCAGGACCGATCGTCAAGTACCGCGATGTAGCCGAACAGCTTCAGCACCGCGAGACGACAAAAGAGAAATTCGGCCAGGGGGCAGTCCGGTTCATGTTCGGCCTGGGCAAGAAGGTTATGCTCGCCAATTACTTTGGCGCGCTGAATTCAAGCATCACCGCACTTCCGGACAGCAAGTCCGCAGTCATCACGGCATGGATCGGCGCAATCGCTTATACCCTGCAGATTTACTTTGACTTCAGCGGATATTCTGATATGGCCATCGGACTGGGAAAAATGTTCGGATTTGATTTTCTGGAGAACTTCAACTATCCATATATTTCCAGAAGCGTAACCGATTTCTGGCGCCGCTGGCACATGTCTCTGAGCGGATGGTTCCGTGAATATGTTTACATTCCGCTCGGAGGAAACCGCGTCACTGTTCCGCGCCATATCCTGAATCTGATGATTGTCTGGGGTCTGACCGGACTGTGGCACGGCGCAGCATGGAACTTTGTGTTCTGGGGTCTGTACTACGGTGTACTTCTGATCCTGGAAAAATACGTCTGGGGCAAGTATATTGACCGAGCTCCGGTCTGGCTGCAGCATGTGTACGCCATGCTGATCGTCATCATCGGATGGGTGTTCTTCAGCAGTGCGACACTGGGAAAAGCGTTCGATATCATCGGAATGATGTTCGGAATCGGCGCTCCGGCGTTCATTAACATGCATACGCTGTACCTGCTCAGAACCAATATTCTGCTGCTGATCGGCGGAAGTCTGATGAGCAGCCCAAAGCTGATGAAAAAATTCAGAGAGCTGGAAGCTCGTTTCCCTGTACTCGGACTGATCTGCGTATTCAGCATTCTGGTTCTGAGCACAGCATGCCTGATCTACAGCTCTTACAATCCGTTCCTGTATTTCCGCTTCTAAGAACAAAAGAACGGAAACACAAACGGCCAGAATAAACACGATGCGAGGAACATACTAACACATGCAGCAGAATCGAAGTGAGAAGATACATGAATAAAAAAACTTACCATATTATAGCGGCAATGATCTTTGTTCTCTTCCTTGCGGTGGTATTCATCGGCAATCTCATTTTGCCGGATAAATCCTTCTCTCCGCAGGAGAACCGGATTCTCCAGCAGTGGCCGGGCGTTTCCCTGAGTAAATTCATGCAGGGACGCCTGGAAACCAAGATGGAGAATTACGCCAACGACCAGTTTATGATGCGAAACGGGTTCATCAAGGTGAAATCCGCCTATGACACCACGCTGGGCACACTGGAATCCAACGGCGTCATCCGCGCGCGGGATCATTACCTGATGGAAGATATCAGCAAGCCAAATAAGAAATATATGCAGAATACCCTGCAGGGCCTGAAAAAATTCAAGCATAAATACAAGAACCTGCATATGTACTTTCTGCTCGCGCCAAACGCGGCCAATATTCTGAGCGACAAGCTCCCGAGGACGTTCCGCACGCCGGATCAGAATGCCTATATGGATGAATTCTACCAGAACATCAAGGCAGACGGCATCCATCCGGTCGATGTCCGCCCGGCTCTGAAAAAGGCCGCGGCAGATCCTTCCAAACAGATCTATTACCGCACCGACCACCACTGGACCACACAGGGCGCTTACACCGCCTATGAAGCATCCAAGAAGAAGCTGAAGATCAGCGACCACACAAAATATAAGTCCTATGTCGTAAAGAATAACTTCTACGGCACGCTGTATTCCAAGAGCGGCTTTACCAATGGCCTCTGCGACCAGATCCGCCTTTACATGCCCGCCAGCAAAAAGGACTATATTCCATCGGTGATGTATTACGCGGACAGCAAGACCAAAACAACGCATTTCTATGAGATGAAAAATCTGAAGAAGAAAGACGCGTACACCGTGTTCGGCGGAAGCAACCACCCGATTTACACGATCAAGACACCTGTAAAATCGTCGCGGCGCCTGCTCCTGATTAAGGATTCTTACGCCAACAGTTTTCTGCCGTTCCTCGCCAGGAACTTCCGCGAAATCGTTGTTGTCGATCCGCGCTACTACTTTGGAAACATCGATAATACGATTACGACAGAGAATATTACAGACGTGCTGTTCCTGTATAATGCCAACACATTCTTTACAGACAGTTCTCTGTCCATGATGCTGAACAGCTGATTCTGATCACAGCATATCATACAGACCAATTGAAAAGAGGGAAGCCGCACACGGTGAAATGCCGTAATGTGCAGCTTCCCTCTTTTTCTTTTTCCCCTGTTTCCTGCAGCAGTCCGGCCTGTATGCGGCCGGACTGCAGAAGAGGATACTTAATCCCCTGTCCGCTTTAAAGAAAGTTCTTCAGGAACGTTCTCCTGTGAATCGGCGTCAGACCATGCGCCCGCAGACCTTCATAATGCTCACGAGTTCCATATCCCTTGTTTTTTTCAAAAGCATATCCCGGGTATTCGCGGCTGAACTGAATCATCATATCGTCCCTTCTGACCTTGGCGATAATACTGGCTGCAGCAATGGACGCGCTTCTGAAATCGCCCTTTACCGGAGAATCCTGCGGGATACCCGCTTCTTCCAGTTCTTCTAGATGGACGGCATCAATCAGTACCATGCCGACAGCCTCTCCAAGCATGGCCGACGCGGCTCTTATGGCATCGCCCATCGCTTCTTTAGTTGCATTCAGGATATTCACTTCATCAATGCGGCGATTGTCACGCATCCCAAATCCATAGGCGAGCGCTTTCTTCCGGATTTCCTGATCCAGCTCCCTGCGCTTTTTATCGCTGAGTTTCTTAGAATCATTGATCTCAAAGACATCAAAATCCTCGGGAAGGACGACTGCGGCCGAAACAACCGGCCCTGCAAGCGGTCCTCGCCCGACCTCGTCCACACCGGCTACATAAGCCGTATTCCTGCGGTAATGCGCATCAAACTCCATCAGCTCGCGGAAATGCTGTTTTTTCTGTTCCAAACGTTCTGCTTTAGTGGTCATTTACCTTCTCCAGTGTGATTCTGCCGATCTTTCCTGCCCGGAACTCATCCAAAACCGTTCTGGCGCAGCGATCGTAGTCAATACGTTTCCCCGGCATGATGAATCCGCGTTTTCTGCAGATCTCTTCCATTGTGTCGAGCGGGTTTTCTTCTGTCTGTTCCAGGCGATAGCGGTCACACAGGAGCTGCGGATACTCCGTCTGCATATACTTGATAAACTCAAGGCCGAGGTCTGCGATATCCAGAATCTCATCCTTGATTGATCCGCAGAACGCCAGCGACAGTCCGGTTTTCTGGTCTTCCAGCTTCGGCCACAGAATGCCCGGCGTGTCGAGCAGCTGCATGCCGTTTTTCAGCGTCAGCCACTGTTTTCC
This sequence comes from [Eubacterium] saphenum, assembly GCA_004555725.1. Taxonomy (GTDB): domain Bacteria; phylum Bacillota; class Clostridia; order Peptostreptococcales; family Anaerovoracaceae; genus Aminicella; species Aminicella saphenum_A. Next base: position 39,658 of record SFHC01000010.1, on the reverse strand, counting down.
CCTTGTCACGCCCGGCTTGTTTCCGGTTCTCGCGCTCTTGCGGTTTGTCAGACGGTTGATCAGTGAAGATTTTCCCACGTTCGGAATGCCGACGATCATCACCCTGAGCGGTTTCTGTCGTTTAACCGCAGCGGCGTTGTCATGGTGTTTTTCCAGATCCTCATCCGTTCCGGCTTCTCTGCGGGCCTGCGCGGCCTCCTCCTGCCGTTTCTTCCTGGCTTCCGCCACATCCCTCTGCACACGTTCCAGCGTCTTCAGAAGCGGTTTCACGCTCCCTGAGGTGCAGTTCATCACAACCGTATACGTTCCGTCCTCGGAAAGTTTCTCCTTCCAGAGCTGATTCTGCTCCTCATCCGACAGATCGCTCTTATTCAGGACAATCACGCGCGGCTTGCCCTTCACGAGCTCATTAATCACCGGATTTCTGCTGGAGACCGGAATTCTGGCGTCGATTACTTCTATGGACGCGTCCACCATGCCCATATTGGTCAGGATCAGATCACGCGTTTTCTTCATATGTCCGGGATACCAGTTAATCGTTTCCACAGCTGCTCCTTTCCGTTTCCTGTTCTATGGAAAATAAAAAAGGCCATTGCACACAATCGGCAACGGCCCAAGCTCCCGCATTATGCGTTTGCTTCTGCATCTTTCTTTCTGATTTCCTTGGTTCTGACTCTTGCAGCCTTACCAGTTCTCTCACGCATGTAGTTGAGCTTTGCTCTTCTGACACGGCCTCTTCTAACCAGCTCGATGTGGTCGATCCAAGGGCTGTGAACCGGGAAAGTCTTCTCTACGCCGATACCGGAAGAGAATCTTCTTACGGTGAAAGTCTCGCTGATGCCGCCGTTCTGACGCTTCAGAACATAACCCTCGAACATCTGGATTCTTTCTCTGTTTCCCTCTTTGATCTTGATGTAAACACGAACCGTGTCACCGACTCTGAAGTCCGGAATATCCTTCTTCAGATACTCATTTGTGATGGAATCAATGATATTCATCTTTGCTTTCTCCTTTCAGCCTAGACGCTCTTACGATGATTGCGGTGCGGTCTCATGCCGCGCATCCAGAGGAACGCCCGTCATACCGGAATAGTATACCCCAGACAAAAGAGAATTGCAAGGAAAAAAGCTTGGTTTTCCCTGTAAAACCTGCGATATTCAGACGAAGCGCCTGGCACGTCTGAGCCTGAACAACCATTTCCTTTCACTTCTTTACTTCTCTTTACTCCGCACGGGGATGCGTCCGGTCATAGACATCCTTGATCCGTTTTCTCATGCTGCCAAAATATACCTGTGTCGCCGTGATATCCTCATGGCCCATCAATTCCTGCAGCGACTTGATGTCAATCCCGTTCTGCACCATGTGCATAGCAAAAGAATTGCGGATCGACTGAGGCGTTAGCTTCTCCTGCAGTCCGGCCATCTCTCCGTACCGGCGCAGCACTTTCCACATGCCCTGCCGCGAGAACGGCTTTCCCAGATAATTAACAAAAAGAATTCCGTTCTTATCCTCTGGATCACCATCCTTCATGAGGATTTTTCTGGATGTTTTCATATATTCTTTCAGCGCACGCTGCGCCGGTTTTCCCATCGGCACGATCCTCGCCCTGCCGTGCTGCCCGCTGCAGGCGACAAAACCCATGCGCAGGTCAACATCAGAGACTTTCAGTTCCACGGCTTCGCTTACGCGGATTCCCGTAGCATACAGGACTTCCAGAATAGCCCGGTCACGCTTTCCTTTCACGGACTCATCCGGCATATCCAGAAGTTTTTCGACCTCCGCCACAGAAAGATACTGAATCTGCTTATGCTCAATCCTCGGTGAACGGATGGATGCCGCCGGATTTTCTTTAATCATGCCTTTATCCAGGAGCCAGCGGTAGAATGAACGCAGCGATGCCAGCCTCCGATTGACCGTAGATTTAGATTTTCCCTCGTTTTTCATAGCGAGCATATACGCGACAACCGCTGTGTTGGTCGCGTCCTGCAGCTCTCCCATATTTCTTTCCTCCAGAAACGCGCTGAAGTGACGGAGATCCTGCCGGTATGCGTCAACTGTATTCCGGGATAAATTTTTCTTTTCTTTCAGATCCTCAATAAACTGTTCAATCATGTCCTTATTCTGCGCACCTCATTTTCATATTCCTTACGCTCTTCCGAATCTGCGGAGCACTTCCGGATCGAGCTGTTCATCCAGTTCTCCCCTGCGGATCAGCGCTGCTGTAAACAGAACGGCAGACTGCGTTTTGACATCCGGCACTTCACCCCGGAGAACGTGTTCTTCCATTTCATCGATCGGAATCTCCAGAACATCAATCGCTTCGTCTTCATCCAGATCTCGTTCTCCTTTATTCAGTCCCGTGCAAAGGAATATGTAACAGGTTTCATCCGTAAATCCCGCCGACGAGTAACATTTTGTCAAAAAACGAACCTGATCTGCCAGATATCCGGTCTCCTCACGGAGCTCTCTTACGCAGGATTCCTCGGGATTTTCTCCCTTTTCCATCAGACCTGCAGGAATTTCAAAATTCACCTCGCCGATCGCATAGCGGAACTGATGCTCCATAAGAAACATGCCGTTCCTCTTAAGCGCCGCCATGCCGACCGCAGGAAGATGTTCGACAATTTCCCTCTCCGCAGTTCCATGCACAGCCTGAACGACGTCGTGGCGCAGGTTTAAGATATGGCCGCGGTAAATATATTCTGATTGCAGTTTCTTCTCTTCAAATACCATAATTATTCTCCGTACGCTCTATACTTCCGTCCTTATTCCGGCAGTATAATAGATTAACCGTTTCATGTTATTGTAACTCATATTCTAGCACAAAATACCCCTGATTTCTATCATCAATAAATACAATTTATCCTTGTTAAAGATGACTGACTCATCGAAAGTTTATGTTTAAGTATGCAAGCGGCTTGCATTTAAGGGTTCAGAAGACTATAATAACAATTGTGGTTATCCCCCTGATAACCTCATTAATCTCTAATCCCAATACCCCTTTTGAACGATGGACTGCATTCCCTGCAGTCCATTTTCTTTTTTCCCGCCGTCGTCCCGGGGTATAAATAATTTAAATATATGTCTGTATATAATTGTGTGTAATAGAGAAGAAAGAGAATAAGCATGATCAGAAACGATGATTATTTCCACGAGCAGCCTTACCGCAGCAAGGCTTTTGATATGTACGTCCAGTCGCAGAGATGGGCGGTTCTGGACATTGAAACGACAGGACTGCGCTCATTCAGAGATTACGTGATCCTGATCGGTCTGGTATTCCCGGAACCGGATCCTGAAGGAGACGAACGGATGCATGCGGTTCAGCTTTTCGCGGAGTCGCCTGAGGAAGAGGCTGATCTGCTGCACGCCGCCGATGAGCTGCTGCAGACGTTCGACTGCGTCATCACCTATAACGGAAGGCGTTTTGATCTTCCATTCCTGAAAACAAGAGCAAAGAAAAACCACCTGACAATCTCTGATCCTTATGATCTGGATCTGTATCAGGTGATCCGGAATTATTCCCCGCTCCGCTCTGTTCTGCCGTCGCTCCGACAGAAGAGCATTGAATGGTATATGGGACTGTCTGACTCCCGCAGCGACGAGATTGACGGCGGCGAAAGCGTCCGCCTCTATTTCCGGTATCTGGACACACAGGATCCGGAACTCCGCAGGCAGATTCTCCTGCACAATCATGATGATATCTTGCAGCTTTCGCGCCTGCTTCCGATCCTGGAAAGCTGCGACTTACACCGGGCCATGTTCAATCTGGGGCTTCCGGCGAACGGCTTCACGGTTTCAGAGATCCGCGCTTCTGGACGAGGACTGACTGCAACACTTCTGTCTTCCCGTCCGATTACCAACGCCGTCGTGTTCCCGTCCTCCGACCGTCCTTACCGTCTGAGTGCGTCTTCATCCTCCCGGAAAGCAGAACTGGAATTCATTCCAGAACATCCTGCCGATGGCATCGCGGTTCTTGATACGGCTTCCCTTATGGGCTGCGCAGATATCCGGACATTTGAAAACCGCTTCCCATTCTCCAGACTCCCGGGAATAGAAAGCGGCTATCTCATCTACGATCATCACGGACACATTAATTATCTGGGGATTAACGGGTTTCTGCTCGCTTTTATCAGGACTCTGCGCCCGCTCCTTCATCCGGACTGCTGAGGTTCGCTGAAGCAGCCTCTTCATGGCCGGAAGACTCTGCTCTGACCGGCCTCTCCCGCTGCAGCGTGTCCGATGATGCAGAACCATTCTTTCCATCCCCGGCTTTTCCTGGACGGACGTACGCGCGCGGATCCGCGTCTCTCAGCTTCCATGCCTCATCCGCTTTGATTTCAATCGTCTCCTGATGTCCAAGCTCATGCTTGGTCATCTCTTTTCCGGCGATCCGCTCCTGCTCAAGCAGCTTTTCCGCCTCCTTCTGCGCTTTTGCCATTTTATCGCGTTCAATTCTCCAGCACATAATCATATATTCAATTCCATGCGCCTTAGGGAACAGGTGAATGGCATAATTACACCAAGGGAGCCGGTTATTCTCATAGTAGACCTGTGTCAGCCCTCCGGTCAGTCCTCTTCCGTGATGGACACGCTCCGACTCTTCATACGCCTGACTCCTGTCCATGCCTTCTCCGATCAGCGTGTCCATAACCTCGTCATAGAACGCCGGAACAACATCCAGAGAATATGCAAAATCTTTCAGCGTGTAAACAGTGTCGTCTTCGCCGCTTTCAAGCGTAACCGATTTCTGATTCACAATATTGGACCAGCTTCCGCGCGACAGTCCATACATCTTCAGGACGCCGAGAAAGGTCTGCGGCTTAACATTTCCGTTATCCAGCTTCAGGATAGACTGGAAGTGAGAAACACAGTAATCGCGGATTCTGGACGCGTCCATCGGCAGGAACCATGTATCGCTCTGGTCCGGAAGAATAATGCTGCTGATGACATGCAGGCATCCGCAGTAGAATCCGATTCCGTCACTCTCGCTCCTGCCTGCGTTCACCAGGGCAGGCTGATCCTTCAGGAAACGCTTGACATCGCCGAAAGCCTTGACCGGAACACGCATAGAAATCTGCGGATAGGTCACCCGACCCATTTCCACCGGCTCATTCCCCCAGAAAAGCTCCGGCGCCAGATCATGACCGTCGCTGTCCCAGGTTCCCTCATGATCAAATCCTCTCTCCGGGAGATCATAACCGTCCCGGATCTTCAGCAGCGTGCGGTAGCGCTGTTCCGACCTTCCGAGGTCCGATGCAAATTCCACACTCTTTCTTTCCGGATCATAGTAGTGCGCCGGCAGCGGATTGGTTTCTGTAATGCCGAGGAGATAAAGGAGCAGAGAATTTCCGCTTTCTCCGCCCATGGCATAAGGAATGTTCTTCGCCTTCAGGTCCATGGCCAGATCATAGACAGCTTTCAGCTGATCCGCAAGATGATACATTTCCATCAGCCGAAGCTCCAGATCCGTCCTCTTTCGGATTCTCGGATCCGGGCTGTCCCCGTACTTCTCATGCAGTTTTGAATACACTAATTTCCTCATACTGTTTATATTCTGCCTTTCTGACAAAGATTAACGTACAGACTCATATAAATTATATTATACCATAAAACCAAGAGAAAAAAGCACTCCCGAATCGGTACAATCCGGAAAGTGCTTTCTGTGAGTTATTATATCAGTTTGTCGAATATGAAGAGCATCGTTCATTTACGCTGACTGCTGTCCTTTTGCCGGCGCAAACAGTCCGAACCTGGACAGGCGTTTTCTCAGCACCGGTCCGACAGCAGCGGCGGCTGCCATTTTTACCATATCTTCCAGGATGAACGGAAGTACCCCTGCCGCAAATGCCGCCGCAAACTTCATGTGCGCAGAATACGCCAGCCATACGGTTCCCAGCATATACGGAATCCAGGTTGCTGCAAACATGGACAAGAAACTGAGTACGCGTTTTTCATGGACGCGGTCAATCAGAAGTCCGGCAGCCAGAGTCATGAAAATGAAGCCGATCAGGTAGCCGCCGGTCGGCCCGACCAGTTTCGCCGGTCCTCCGGTGAATCCGGAAAATACCGGAATTCCAACCAGTCCGATCAAAAGATACAGACCGCAGGCAATGACGGATCTTCTGGTTCCCAGAATATAGATCGTCAGATACAGAGCCAGGTTGGTCAGTGAAATCGGAACCGGTCCGATTGGAATGGACAGAGGTCCCAGGATGCAGATCACTGCAGTCATTACGGCAATAAATGTCATGTCCTTAATTTTACTTGTACGCATAACGCTGTTCCTTTCTTACTAAAATTCCTGCATTATGCCTGTACCTGCTCCGGAACCTCATGGATCTGAAACCCCATGTCCTGAAGCATCGTTCGGTCTTCCTGAATATTATTACCTGTTGTCGTCAGCATATCGCCGGTGATCGTTGCATTAGCGCCGGATGTAAACAGTTCCGTCCCGCCGTCCGGAAAACGGTAGCGGCCTGCAGCGATCCGGATCTGTGCGTCCGGATTGATATACCGGAAAATTGCAACGGTCTTGAGAATATCCGCCTGCGACAGAACTTTCAGATTCTGAAACGGAGTCCCCGGAATCGGAACCAGAACATTCAGCGGAACAGAAGACGCTCCGATCTCTGCAATGGTCAGCGCCATATCCACACGGTCCTGCCAGGTCTCTCCCATGCCGATGATTCCGCCGCAGCAGATCCGAAGTCCGGCTTTCTGCGCGCGCTGAATCGTCTCCAGCTTATCCTCAAACGTATGGGTCGTACAGACCTCCGGGAAATACCGGCGCGAAGTTTCTATGTTGCAGTGCACCGTATCCACGCCTGCATCTTTCAGGCGGTCGAACGCTTCCTGGCTTTCCAGTCCGTGAGAAGCGCACAGCCCGATATCCGGATAGCGTTCATGCATCTTGCGGAATACGCGGACCGCATCGTCCAGATCCTTATCGGACAGTTTTCTTCCCGCCGTCACGATGGAATACCGGTCTACACCTTTCCGGTAATGCCTGTCGCAGTCCTCCAGAAACACCTCATCCGGAAGGAATCCGTAATCTCCGATTCCGGTGCAGTTCGTTCCGGACTGCGCACAGAACTTGCAGTTTTCCGAGCATCCGCCCTTGCGTCCGTTGATAATGGAACACAGATCGACTTTATCGCCGCAGAGAGCCTTGCGGATGCTGTCCGCTCCCTTTCTGAGCGCCGCCAGCTCTTCTTCTGTTTCTGCTTCCAGAAGCGGACGGCAGTCATCTCTGGACTTCAGCCGCCTTCCCTGAATGATTTCTTCCGCTAAATTCAGATAATCCATATTCTCCTCTTCTCTGTTCATCCGCACAGTGACACAGTTCACACTTGTTTCCACATTATTCTCAATCATCGGTATCCTGTGAATATAAGCAAAACCGTTTCTTTTCGGCATTTATGTCCATCATCGGTCAGCTTGACGGATTAAAAAAAGCTGTCTCATGCAGGGACGGATCTTGGATTCGTCCTGCATGGAACAGCTTTAATATTACACGCTCTTCTCTTAATTGTCAACCTTTGTAAACCAAAATAAAGGTGACAATTATGAAGAATACTCATTAAGGCATGTGATTACTGTGACTCACGTACAAATTCAAGGTAGAATTTACTGCCTGATTACTTTGTGAGCGGCTCAGTTTCCTTCATAACAAACTCAGCCTGCTCCTTATCCAGCAGCGGAACGAGCTTCTCACGCAGGTCCTTGTTATAGTTGTTGACCCACTCCAGCTCTTCATCTGTCAGCAGCGCTGTGTTGATGCATTCTCTCTCATATGGGCAGTATGTAATGCTCTGGAATACGATGTTGCCCTTCTCATTCTGCTTCAGGAGAACTTCGTTCTCGATACGGACGCCGAAGTCTCCGTCGATGTACAGACCCGGCTCATCGGACATAACCATATTCGGTCTCAGTTCGATCGGTGTCGGCACTCTTCTCAGGATGTTCGGTCCCTCATGAACGCTCAGCAGATGGCCGATTCCGTGGCTCAGGCCGTGCTTGAAGTCCAGTCCGGCAGCTCTCATCGGAGCGCGGGTGATTCTGTCGAGGTCGATTCCGTTCTGATCCGGTGTGAGCTCAGCAGTTGCCATAGCGATATGGGACTTCAGAACGTAAGTGTATCCGTCGATCATCTCCTGTGTAACAGGTCCGAGCTTGATGGTTCTGGTGATGTCGGTAGTTCCGTCCATGTAGTGCCCGCCGGAGTCCAGCAGCAGGAAGCCTTCCGGCTGCAGCTCTGTATCAGATTCCGGTGTCGGAGCATAATGGATAATCGCTCCGTTCTTTCCGTATCCTGCGATTGTCTCAAAGGAGATATCAAAGAATCCCTCCTGTGCAGCGCGGAATCCTCTCAGCTTGGCAGCGACATCCAGCTCGGTGATCTTCTCTTTACCGACATGATTCTTCAGCCAGTAAATCAGGTTGACCATTGCGACGCCATCCTTCAGATGCGCGTTCAGCGTGCTCTTGATCTCAACCTCGTTCTTCTGGGCCTTCATCATAGCAATCGGCGTCATCTCATTGACGATCTTCATGCCGGATGGAATCTGCAGGCTCAGCAGGTAGTTGCATGTGCCCTCATCAACCCACAGCGTCTTGTCAGCAGGCAGAGCGGCTACTGCCTTGTCGATGTCGTAGTAGTCTTCCACTTTGACAAAATTTAACTGGTCAGAAGGAAGAACCGGCTTGCCGGACGCGTCTTTCTTCAGAGCGCCGTCCATGACGAACAGCTTGACCTCATCCTGGCTCACCAGAGTGTATCCGAAGAATACCGGAGTATAAGCAATGTCGTCCGCACGCAGGTTGAACAGCCATGCACTCTCCATCAGGTCTGTAATCAGAAGGTAATCTGTTCCCTTATCTGCCATAGCCTTGCGGACATCTGCCAGTTTTTCCTCGCAGGTCTTTCCGACTGTGGAGAGCGGAAGCTCGTAAATCTCTGTCGGCTTCAGCTCCGGTCTGTCCGTCCAGACCTCGCCGACCAGATCCTTGTCCAGCTTAAACTGAACATCGTACTTGCTCAGCAGGTCCTTCAGCTCGTTTCCGCGGTCCGCGTTCAGGACGCGTCCGTAATATCCGAATGTAAAGCCCTGATGCTTCTTTCCGAGATCCTCGAGGAACTCCTCAACCGTAGGAACCCCAGGCTCAGCCATTCTCATCAGTTCAACATCTGAACCGGCAAGCTGTGTCTCCGCCTGCAGAAAATATCTGCCGTCTGTCCACAGATAAGCGCCTTCGCTGTTTACGATCAGCTCTCCGGACTCGCCAGTCAGACCGGAAGCGAATTCACGCTCCTTGAAATAGTCATTTACATACTCAGAACTGTGATAATCTCCCGATGGAACAAAATAGACATCAATGCCATTTTCTTTCATTTTCTCGCGAAGCTCTACAATTTCTTTCTTCATTTGTTTCACCTCTTAACCTTTTACCAACCCCTGCGTGCAGGATTCTATAAAAGCATTATATAATATCAAGGACACAGAAAAATTACCCATGTCCCAACAATTCATTTTATCACAGTATTCCCATTGCCTCAATGTCGCTATATGGTTTTTCTGTGAGGAAACCCGGTCACCTCAGCAGATGTTTCTGGATGCAAAGATCCAGTTTCATGCTGGTTCTCCCGCGCCGCTGAAAGTCAACAATAATCGTCTTTCCGTCATTGGAAACCACCGTTCCTTTTCCAAACTTCTTATGAAACACGACCGCCCCCGCGTTCCATCCGCCTGACCGCCCCTGACACTCATTTATGAACGGACACTGCTCATTCTTATAATCCAGCAGAATCAGCGAATCCCTTGCTCTGGTCATGCCGACATAGAAAATCCGCCTCTCCTCTTCCGGATCATTATCTGCTGCCGGTAGAATATCTGCTGCCGCGTCGATCAGAACGACCGCCGGATATTCCAGTCCCTTGCTCGCGTGAATGGTGCTCAATATGACGTGCGCATCCTCCTGCCCGCTGCTCTGCGGACGGCTGAATGTCTGCTCCAGCTCATCCAGTTTCAGGAGAAAATGCTCAATCGTTTCATCCGGATCGGCAAGAGCCTGAAGAAGAAACAGTTTTTCACTGTCCGCATTCTTATAATCCATCCGGAAACGGATCGCAGAGATTGCTTCTCCTGCAAGATTCCGCTGGCGCATGCGCTGAAATTTCATCCGAAGCGCACGGACGTCCTCTCTCTTCTTTTGCCCCAGTTCATCAGAAACTTCCAGAGCGTGAAGCAGCGGATCCGCAGACCTCCTCGATGGATGGCGCGACGCGATGTACGCGGCCTTTTTGGTGATTCTCACCCCAAATTTATAATACAAATCCCAGAACAGATCTTTTGAATCCGGATGCAGGGCAAACTGCATGATTTTCACTGCATCCTGCACCACCCGGTTTTGAAAAAACAGTGTATCCATATTCCGTCTTCTGCATGGAATCCCGGCCTTCTGCAGGGCGTACAGCACCGGAATCGCACTGTCATTATTCCGGTACAGCACCGCCGTGTCCTCTCCGGCAGACTGCAGCCTCTCTACCAGCCACTGATACTGCATGGCCCTTCGCTTCAGCGTAACCACTTCTGCCACACCTGCATCGTTCCTTGCCGGCTGCATTTTCTTCTCATAACGATTCTTGTTTCCCGAGATAAACTTTGCCGCCAGCTCCGTAATCCGCTTCGCCGAACGGTAATTGGTCTCCAGAAACATCACATCCGCACCCGGATAATTCTTCCGAAAGTCCATCAGCGCCTTCGGATATGCCGCGCGGAACCCGTAAATACTCTGATCCTCATCGCCGACCATAAACAGATTGCGCCGCTTCCCGGCAAGCAGACGAATCACCTCATGCTGAACCCTGGACGTATCCTGCGCTTCATCTACACATACATACGGAAACTGCCGCTGAAAATGTTCCCTGACGGGCATCAAATTCGACAAAAGCTGATGCGCAAAAAGAATCTGGTCATCATAGTCCATAAGGTAATTTTCCTTCAGATACTCCTGATACGCCTGGTACATCTTCTCCACGGCAAGACCGCTCCCAGACGTTTTCAGCTCCCTGATCTGCTCCTCCGACAGCTGCATATTCTTGATGTATGTAATCGTCTGCGCCAGTTCTTTCACATCATTTTCATTGGAGAATCCGCCGTATACCTTTGGATAAAGCATTCGGATTATCCCGGGACTGTTCGTCTCATCCGCAGGTTTCTTTCTCCTGTACATCTTTGCGTAATACAGCACAACAGAATAGCAGAAACTGTTAATCGTGCTGAAGTGAATGCGCTCTGCCGATTCCGCACCAAAAAAAGACGCATAGCGTCTCTGCATATCGGCCGCGGCTGATCGTGTAAAGGTGATCACCAGAATGTTTTCCGGCGGAATCTGCTTTTCCCGTATCATGTACCCCAGCCGGGCGACCAGTGTTGTGGTTTTTCCGCTTCCCGGAACCGCAAGCAGCAGCTCCGCTCCGTCTACTTTACGGATGGCCTGCTGCTGCGCTGCGGATAAATGTATTTCCTTGTCCGTTTCTTTTTGTCTATTCATGATAATCCATGCATACACGGGTTTTAACGAACGGGCGGACACGGGAATCCGCAACCTTTACATGCTCCGGATGCACGCGGTACGCCTTCAGCGCGTCCTCATCCGTAAACGCCGCATCCAGCATCGCGTCCGCCGATGAAGAGGCCAGCCGGTCAGTTTTCACCGTGATGGACAGAAGGCCGGGCACCTTTCCCTGGAGCGACTCCAGTCCCTCCTTTATCCCGCGGCGGATCTCCTGCTTCCGTTCTTCCGAATACTCATCCTTCAACTGCCATAAAATAATATGTCTGACCATGTGCGCTCCTTTTTTATTCATATACTGACGAAGCGGCGCGCTCATGTGGCGCGCCGTGATATGTTGTATGTATTATTGTATTTCGATTTGTGGGAAATGTCTACTTATACCTTCTTCGGAATCATCTTCTCTTCCTCGCCCGCTTCTGACACGGCGGCGCCTAAGTCCATGACGCTCTTGTCGAGTTCCTGAACGATGTTGTTCATCTGTACCAGGCGTTTCTCCGGGATGCCGCTGCGCATCGCGAGGTTGGCGTTATACAGGATGTTCTCCAGTTCGCCGTGGATCTCTGAGATTTGATCGCGCAGGCGCTGAATTTCAACGTTTTCGGCCTCCTGCTTTTCAGCTTCTTCACGATTCAGCAGTGCAACATCCGTTCCGGAAATTTCAAACTCTGCGTTGCCATTCAGAACAATCGGATTAAAGCCGAGTTTATCGTGCAGGAGTCTGGCAAAGGTTTCCTTGGCTGAAAGTTCACCATGAACCAGGAACAGCTGCTTCGGCGAGCTCTGAAGGCCGGCTGCCCAGGAGAACAGTCCATGCTGGTCGGCATGCGCGGAGAATCCCTGCAGATTATGGATTTCTGCATTGACGTGCACTTGCTCGCCGAAAAGCGTGACATCCTTTGCACCGTCAACCAGCGCTCTTCCGAGCGTTCCGACTGCCTGATACCCGACAAAGATCACGCTGCTCTTCGGATCCCACAGGTTGTGTTTCAGATGATGACGGATGCGGCCGGCATCGCACATGCCGCTTGCAGAGATGATGACTTTGGGAGAGTGGTCAAAATTCAGCTGCTTGGACTCGTCAGACGTCTTAGTAAAGCGCAGATTCGGGAAATCCAGCGGGTCGTCGCCGGAGAGAATCAGCTGCCGTGTTTCTTCATCAAACACCTGCGGATTTCTGCGGAACACTTCTGTTGCGGTTGTGGCCATCGGACTGTCGACATACACGGTCAGCCGGCTCAGTTCCTCTTTATAGCGCTCATCGTGTTCATAGAACTGGTTCAGCTGATAGATCAGCTCCTGTGTACGGCCTACGGCAAAGGACGGAATGACTGCGGTTCCGCCGCGCCTGGTAGTGTTCAAGATGATATTGATCAGCTTCTGAATGTCTGCGACATGTTCGGTATGCAGACGGTCGCCGTATGTGGTTTCCATGATGACACAGTCAGCTTTTTTGATGATGGTCGGATCTCTTAATATCGGACGGTCGCGCTCGCCCAGGTCTCCGGTAAAGACGACCTTGGTTTCACAGTTATCTTCTTTTACCCAGATTTCTGTAATCGCAGAGCCCAGGATATGGCCGGCATCGTTGAACACGATCCGCATCTCGTCGTTGATCTCCACCAGCTGCTGATACAGAACCGGATGGACATACTGCATCGTATTGACGGCGTCCTGCGCTGTGTAGAGCGGTTCCACTTCCGGTTTTCCGGCGCGGATGTTTTTACGGTTCTGCCATTCTGCTTCACGTTCGTGAATATAGGCGCTGTCCTGGAGCATCACGCCCAGAAGGTCCGCTGTCGCGCTGGTGCAGTAGATTGTACCGTGAAATCCTCTCTTGACCAGAAGCGGCAGTCTTCCGCAGTGGTCGATATGTGCGTGGCTCAGAATTACGCATTCGATCTCTTCCGGATCGAACGGAAACGGCTCTGCGTTCATGGCCTCCTGCGCCTTGCCGCCCTGGAACTGACCGCAGTCGAGCAATACCTGATGTTTATCGGTCATCAATAGGTGACAGGAACCGGTCACGCCGGATGTTGCGCCGCAAAATCTTATTTTCATGACGTCCTCCTTAATAGAATTACAATTATGAAAATTTTTCTCATCGATAGAAGCGCATATTATTCTGCACTTCCTATTCGATATCCGTATTTTTGTTTCTGATACAATTATAGTATTTTTTAGTAAATCGGTCTACCGAAACGAGTAATTCTCCTCCCGGATTTTGTGACCAATCCCACGGTTCTATGATTTCCTTACCCTGCCTGACGTCCTGTGAATCACCGCAGGCCATGATAGTCTGAACCTTTGGTTTTAAACAATCCCAAGCTGTCTGCCAGGCTTTCCAGCCATAGAGAATCTTCATGATCTGCGGACGGGTGCCAGCATTCAATTCCTGTCAGTCCGTGCTTCTTCAGTTTACGCGCAATGGATTCGATCAGCGCATGATACTCTGGGCTCTTCTTGTCCAATGCAGCCTTTGTCTCCATCGGATGTGCCCATACCGCCTCTCCCCCGGCGCCGCGGAGCCAGGACATCGCATCCAGCGGATCCACCGCCATCTTCTTCAGCGCGAGTGACTCAGGTGAGGACAGGAACTCAGGTGAGTCAAATGCTTCCTGAACTGTTTTCACGTATCCTTTCTTTTCAAGCGCCATCGCAAAGTTCGGCTTTCCTATATATTCCTGGTTCGGATGCTGCCGGAGATCGTCCTGGGTAATCTGAATGCCCTTCTCCTGAAACACCTTCAAAAGACGACTGTTTCTCCCGTCCCTGTATGCGCGGATCTTTTCAATCTCGCTGCACAGGACCGGGTCATGGATATCAAAGCGATAACCAAGAATATGCAGTTCATAACGATGGTCCAGTAATGTGCCCAGCTCAATTCCGCTCAGCACCTGGACACCGTACTGCTTTCCGGCTTCCAGGGCTTCCGGGACGCCGTCCGCTCCGTCATGATCGGTAACGGCAGCAAGCACACATCCTTCGCGGCTCCTCATGCGGATCAGTTCTGCCGGCGTCTTTACTCCATCCGAGTAAGTCGAATGCATGTGAAGATCAATATTTAAATGTTCAATATCTTCTAAATTCGTTAACTCCAGCATAAGCATTCCTCCTTCTCCGTTTCCATTTCTGTACAATGAAACATCAAGAGCGCCGCAAGCTAAATCGCGGCGCTCGCCCTGCAATATCCGGCTGTCCGCTGCATGCCCCCCTGTTATGAACGCACATAGACAGCTCGTTAACGATAAAATATCTTTCCCTTCGGCCTCGTCCGCCGGAACAGAATGTAGACAAAGATCAGCAGCAGGATCACCGCAATCACTGTACTGAACACCAGATAGGATTTTGCAAACCCAAGATGCATCAGGGTGTAGAGCGCGTTGCTCTTTTTCAGTGGTATGCCGATGAGATGCCTGTACAGCCAGCTCCGGACCCCCTGAATGTTCAGCAGGATCATCTGAAGCACCAGTACAGCGCAGACAATCGCGCTGCCCCACTGACCTTCAGCGGTCAGCCACTCCTGCATTTTCTGCCTCAGTGTAAACTCAAACAGCAGAATAGAGGCGATCAGCGCAAAAATCCCGATGATCAGCTCTGCATTAAGCTGTTTCCTCACCTGGTTAACCACTTTCTGATCGGTTTTTCCGAAAATCGGATCCTTATACGGTCCGTTTTTCTCGTACACCTGAAACTCGCTCTTTGAGAAAGAATTCAGGCTCTTTGCGATCTCACGGCTCATCTCACTCTCGGTTACTGTATATCCGGCTGAAGAAACGGCCTGTTTATCCGTAAAATAGAACTGATACGTCAGCGGGAGACGAAGCGCAATATTGGAACTGAGCAGAATGATTGCAAGCGGGATCGTGATCACTGCAAGAAGTGACACGCCAATGCTTGTCTTTTTCATAGATATCCGCTCCTTTCCCGATTATTCCTGGATATCTCCAGATTCGAGATAGCTGATATACGGCAGATTTCTGTATTTCTGGTCATAATCGAGTCCGTAGCCGATGATGAACAGATCCTCTACCGTAAACCCTTTATAGTCCGGCGCGAGCGGCACTCTTCTGCGGGATGGTTTATCCAGCATGGTGCAGATTTTCACGCTTCTCGGGCCACGTTCTTTGAAACTCTTAGTCAGATAATTCAGCGTTGTCCCCGTATCAATGATATCTTCTACGATCAGAACATCCTTCTGATAAATATCCATACTCAGATCCTTGGTGATTTTCACCACTCCGCTGCTGGTCGTGCCTGAACCATAGCTGCTCGCAGATACAAAATCAATCTTAAGGTCCAGATCGATATGTTTAATCAGCTCGCTCATCCACATGACCGCGCCCTTTAATGTACCGACAACGATCAGATCACCGTCCTGATAATCCTCCGTAATCTGCGCGCCGAGCTCTTCGGCTTTTCCGATAATATCCTGCTCCGTGAACAATACCTTGCCCAGCGTCTTTCTTTCTTCTGCCATTACGTCTCCTTATCCAGGAAGCTTCTGCCTCCGCACCGTATATTTCCTATTTGATGTTATTTATGATACTATCATATAACTTTTCTTACTTCAGGTCTACCGACTTTCTCAGGATTCACCGACAATCCATCGAAACTCCATATGATCTTACTCTGCGCCAATGATAGTCTCCATCGCATCCAGGACCTTGTCCACTCCGGTTTTCTTCAGCGCGGATACCGGAATAATCACATCTTCCGGCTCCATGCCCAGAGTCTTCCGGATCACCTGCATCTGATTCTGCGCCTCGCGTTTAGACACCTTGTCAGCCTTGGTCGCAATGACCGGCCCATCCAGATGATAATACTTCAGAAACTCATACATCTGCACATCCTGCGCAGTCGGCTTATGACGGACGTCGACAAGCTGAAACACCTTTCTCAGTCCCTGCCTCTGCGTGAGGAACGTTTCCATCATTTCTCCCCAATCCTGTGTTACCTTCTTCGACACCTTCGCATATCCATATCCCGGCAGGTCCACAATGCGGAACGGGTCATGGTCCTTATTCACCAGATAGAAATTGATGGTCTGCGTCTTTCCCGGGGACGCACTGACACGGGCGAGGTTCTTTCTCCCTGTAATCAGGTTCAGCAGAGATGATTTCCCGACATTGGATCTTCCGGCAAAAGCTACCTCGGCAAGATTATCTTCCGGATACTGCTTCGGCCGTACGGCAGTTGCGACGATTTCTGACTGCATGATCTTCAGCATGCGTGCCACCAACCTTTCTCTATTCTCACGCATCACAGATTCTGCCATGCGTCCGGTTTACTCCATAAAGACCAATTCTCTCAGGTCTGCATATGGATCAATGAAAAAACAGGAGCTGCGCGTTAAGCATGTTATTGCTTATTGCAGCAGCTCCCCCATTTACTTATGCTTCTTTACGACGTTCGTCCTGCTCTTTTTTTCTCTTCTCTTCGTATTTTTCTGCGAGTTTTTTCGCATTAATCGAAGGATCCTGTGTAAAGACCTCTTTGAAAGCCTGTTCCACACGGTCAATCAGCACGAACTCCATATCATGGCGCACCTGACGCGGAAGCTCTTCCATATCCGGCTCATTCTTCTTTGGCAGAAGCACCTTCTTAATGCCTGCGCGGTGAGCAGCCAGCACTTTTTCGCGGATGCCTCCGACCGGCATAACATTTCCGCGGAGATCAATTTCTCCAGTCATGGCCACATCTCGTCTGACCGGTGTTTCCGTAATTGCGGACATCACTGTCGTGCACATCGTGACGCCGGCTGACGGACCATCTTTAGGAACGGCTCCCTCCGGAATATGGAGATGGATGTCGTTTCTTCTGAACGTGTCGATGTCAATTCCGTAGTCATTCGCAATGGATCTCAGATAACTGATTCCAATATGCGCGGATTCCTGCATGACATCGCCGAGCTGTCCGGTAAGCTGAAGCTTTCCGGATCCCTCGATCACATCACATTCGATCTGCAGCGTAACGCCTCCGACCTGTGTCCATGCAAGTCCGGTAACGACGCCGACCTGATCTTCTCCTTCAACAATATCGTAGAAGTAGCGGTGCTTTCCGAGGTATTTCTCCAGATTTCTCGGTGTAATGTTATACGTCTTCTGTTTTTTCGGATTTTCCACAACTTTGCGCGCAACTTTGCGGCAAAGGCTTCCAATCTCACGTTCCAGACTGCGCACGCCGGATTCTCTGGTGTAATAGTTTATCAAATCGTGAATGGCATTTTCTGACAGCTTCATCTGTTTCGGCTTCAGTCCATTCTCCTTGATCTGCTTTTTGACCAGATAACGTTCGGCAATCTGCACCTTCTCTTCTTCCGTATATCCAGGAACCTCAATAATTTCCATACGGTCGAGCAAAGGCTCCGGAATTGTATCCAGCGTATTGGCTGTCGTGATAAACATAACTTTGGAAAGATCGAACGGCACTTCCAGGAAGTGATCCGTAAAAGTGCTGTTCTGCTCAGGATCCAGAACCTCAAGCAATGCAGATGCCGGATCCCCGCGGAAATCGCTTCCGATCTTGTCCACTTCGTCAAACAGGAACAGCGGGTTGTTTACGCCAACCTCCCGGATGCCGTTAATCACGCGTCCCGGAATCGCTCCGATATACGTTCTTCTGTGGCCGCGGATTTCTGCCTCATCGCGCACGCCGCCCAGAGACATACGGACAAACTCTCTTCCTGTCGCTCTGGCAATCGACTTTGCGATCGAAGTCTTTCCAACCCCCGGAGGGCCTACAAGGCAGAGAATCGGGCCGTGAATGCCTTTTGAAAGCTGCGTGACTGCCAGGTACTCCAGAACACGCTGTTTGACCTTATCCATTCCGTAATGATCCTCATTCAGGATCTTTTCTGCGCGCTTCAAATCATGGTTTACACGGGAAGCCTTATTCCACGGAAGCTCCAGGATCGTTTCCACATAATTGCGGACAACAGAGCTTTCTGCAGAAGATGGTACCATTCTCGCATATTTCTTAATTTCTTTGCGTACCTTGGTATCAATCTTCTCATCCAGCTTGAGCTCATCCAGCTTTTCTGTCCACTCTGCAGTCTCCGCAGCAGTGTCTTCATCCACCCCGAGCTCGGATTGAATTGCCTTGATCTTTTCCCTGAGATAATATTCTTTCTGGCTGTTGTCAATGTTCTCTTTGACCTTTGCCGCAAGTTTCTTCTCTACAGCAGCGATCTCATTCTCTTCAGAGATGATTTCTCCGATAATCTGCAGACGCTCAGAGAAATTTAAGGCCTCCAGGATCTTCTGCTTCTTCTCGGAGGTGACAAAGAGCTCATTGGCCATCATATCGATCTTGGCGCCGGCATCCTTCTCCGAGAGGATTTTATCTACTGCTTCATCACCGATCTGAGCGCTCAGAGAGGAATACTCTGAGAATGCGTCTTCGATCAGACGGATCCTGGCCTTGTCCTGAATCGTCAGATCATCCTCGGCAATGTCCTCCTGCACACGATCTACCGTGCAGGAAATGTAATGGTCTTCTGTGATGCATTCATCGATGACCGCGCGGCACAGTCCCTCTACAAGGACGCGCACTGCGTCGCCCTGGATCTTCAGCATCTGTTTTACGCGAACTACTGTTCCGATCGGATACATATCCGAAACCATCGGAATCAGAACCTTCTCATCTTTCTGTGTTGACACGAATAAAAGTTTATCTGTCGCCATAGCACGCTCAAGCGCACGGATCGATTTCTCTCTTCCTATGTCAAAGTGTACGACAGTATGCGGAAAAATCGTCACTCCTCTGAGCGGAACACATGGCAGGACTTCTTTCACATCCATGCCGCTGTCATAGTCTTTTCCGGCCGGCCGGACATTCTGACTCTGCGAATCAGGCGCCTGGACCACAGGATTGTTTTCAAATTCTTCCTTCATTTACCTCATCCTTCCCCACACAGAACATCAGGATCTCCCCCTGAAACCGCTGACGCGGCAGCCTGATCTCTGCGGAATGATTCAGATACAGATTGTCTTACGATGCGTCAGACTGATCTTTCTCTGATTCACCGTTTCCCTCATCCAGCCACTTTTTATGCTGTTTTCCCTTAACCAGCAGCGGCTTGGAATCGTGTTCAATCGTATCTTTTGTGATTACACATTTTTCGACATCATCTCTGGATGGAATATCAAACATGATGTCATTCATTGATTTTTCAAAAATAGATCGCAGTCCTCTCGCTCCAGTATGACGCTCCAGCGTCTTGTCTGCAATCGCTTTGACCGCGTCATCTTCAATTTCCAGGTCTACGCCGTCCAGTTCAAAGAGTTTCTGATACTGTTTGATCAGCGCATTCTTTGGCTCGTTCATAATCCGGATCAGTGCGTCCTCAGTCAGCTCATCCAGAGTGACGATGACCGGCAGACGTCCGATAAACTCCGGAATCAGACCGAACTTCAGCAGATCCTCCGGCTCTACATTACGCTGGAGATTCTGTTCCTCTTCCTTGGAAAGAGATACTTCCGAATTGAATCCGATGACATTCTCACCCATTCTCCTCTGAATAATGCGGTTCAGTCCGTCAAACGCACCGCCGCAGATGAACAGAATGTTGGTCGTGTCGATCTGGATAAATTCCTGATGCGGGTGTTTGCGTCCGCCCTGTGGCGGAACATTGGCAACCGTTCCTTCCAGGATCTTCAGCAGAGCCTGCTGTACGCCCTCGCCGCTGACATCTCTGGTGATCGACGGATTCTCGCTCTTACGTGAAATCTTATCGATCTCATCGACGTAGACGATGCCTCTCTGCGCCTTCTCCACATCATAATCCGCTGCCTGCAGGAGACGAAGCAGGATGTTTTCTACGTCCTCACCGACATAGCCGGCTTCGGTAAGCGCAGTCGCGTCTGCAATCGCAAACGGTACATCCAGGATCTTTGCAAGTGTCTTAGCGAGCAGCGTCTTTCCGGATCCTGTAGGTCCGAGCATCACGATATTACTTTTCTGAAGCTCCACGCCGTCACGCTCATCTTCCGTCAGTCCGGAAATTCTCTTATAGTGATTGTAAACCGCTACTGACAGCGCTTTCTTGGCTCTGTCCTGCCCAATTACATATTCCGACAGCTTATCATAAATATCCTTTGGTTTCAGATAACGATAAGCGTCTGTTCCAGTCTGGTTATTCTCCTGATTGTATTCCGGATGAAGCTGCTGTTCTGATTCACGGATAATTCCGCTGCACATGTCCACGCACTCATCACAGATATACACTCCAGGTCCGGCAATTAAACGACGAACCTGACTTTGCGGTTTTCCGCAAAAGGAGCAGTGCAGCTCCTGATTGTCCCCTCTGTTTGATGCCATTATCGATCTTCCCCTTCTCTTCTGTCAATGACTGCATCAATCAAGCCATACGCGCATGCGTCTGCCGCGTCCATGAAATTGTCGCGGTCTGTGTCTCTCTGAATAATCTCCAGATCTTTTCCGGTATTATGGCTCAAAATGCGATTCAGTCTGTCCTTGGTATGCTGCAGCCAATCGCTCTGAATCTGAATGTCTGTAGCCTGTCCGGACAGTCCGCCTCCGGAAATCAGCGGCTGGTGAATCATAATTTCTGCGTTCGGAAGCGCATACCGTTTTCCTTTTGCTCCCGAGGAAAGCAGGAACGCGCCCATGCTGGCGGCCATGCCGACACAGATGGTCGATACATCCGGCTTTACATACTGCATGGTGTCATAAATTGCCATTCCCGCCGTGACCGAACCGCCCGGGCTGTTGATGTACATACTGATATCCTTATTCGGATCCTCAGCCTCCAGGAACAGAAGCTGCGCGACAACCACGCTGGCCACGTTCTCATCGATCTGCTCGCCCAGAATAATAATCCGGTCCTTCAGAAGTCTAGAATAGATATCATACGAGCGTTCACCTCTGTCGCTCGACTCTACTACATATGGTACCAGTGCCATTCCCTTCTCCTCTCGGTTTTATAACTTTTTCCATGATGAACCGCGACGGGATCCCTCATCAGAGACCCCGTCCGCGTATCATCTTATGTCTTTATACCCAAAGAATTATATTTTACTACTCTGCGTCGCTGTTTTTCTCAGCCTGGTCTTCTGCCTGATCCTCAGCCTTTTCCTCTTCCGGCTTCTTCGGCTCAACCAGTGTGACATTTGCCTTCTCAAACATCTGATCAACAGTCTTCTGAACGACGACATCCTGAGAGAACAGTCTCAGTGTGGAATGGTTCAGCATTCCCTTCATGTCCTCAGCGCTCATCTGATACTGTTTTGCAACATTCTCAAGTTCCTTGTTTACTTCATCCTCTGTTGCCTCAATATTCTCCTGGGCAGCAATGGAGCGAAGCAGAACTCTGCTCTTTACACGATGCTCAGCGCTGTCCTTCATGTTATCTCTGAAGTTAGCCATGTCAGAGTGAACATACTGCAGGTACATATCCATGTTCATTCCCTGGTAAGACAGCTGCTGCTCGAACTCGCGAACCATATTGTCGATTTCGTCTTCAATCATAACAGCCGGCACATCGATCGGATTCTTCTCCATCATCTGATTAACCATGCTGTTCTTTGCGTCATTCTCCGCAGACTTGGTTCTGGACTCTTCCATGTCCTTTCTGGTGCCAGCCTTCAGTTCTTCCAGTGTGTCATACTCGCTGACATCCTGCGCGAACTCATCGTTCAGCTCCGGAAGCTGCTCTTCCTTTACTTCATGAATGTCGCAGTGGAATACGGCTTCCTTGCCAGCCAGCTCCTCTACCTGATAGTCCTCAGGGAAAGAAACGTTAACATCAACCTTGCTGTCAGCCTTTGCGCCAACCAGCTGCTCCTCAAATCCCGGAATAAACATGTGGGATCCAAGCTTCAGCTCCTGATTCTTAGCTGTTCCGCCGTCAAACTGATCGTCTCCGATGAATCCGGCAAAGTCCAGGACAACAGTGTCTCCCTCTTTTGCTTCGCGGTCAACCGTAACCATACGGGCATTTCTCTTGCGCAGAGATTCAATCTGATCGCTGACTTCCTCATCAGTAACCTCAACCTTGTCCTGATCAACATCCAGTCCAAAGTAATCCTTAACCTCAACAACCGGATACAGTGGAACTTCCATAGTCATGGTCAGCGGCTTGTGGTTTCCGATCTCGCTGAAATCTACCTTAGGAGAGTCGATAACCTCCAGATCCAGCTCGTCGAGGGCCTTCGGATATTCTTCTCTGAACAGCTGATCAATTGCGTCCTGGAAGAAAATTCCCTCACCGTAATGCGCTTCAATAATCTGTCTCGGAGCCTTTCCCTTTCTGAATCCAGGAATAGAGAAGTTCTTACGCTCTTTCTTGAATACATCATTGACAGCCTTATCAAATTCAGCAGCCTCAAATTCCAGAGTCAGCTTTGCTTCATTGTTCTCGTTAGAGATGAGTGTTGTTTTCATTATATAAATCCTCCTAAAATAGAATGCAGTCCATATGTCCGGCTGAGGGATTTCGCTCATCTCACCTCAGTCTGTGACTTCTGTGCACATACCAATTAATTATACACGGTTTCATTTTTAAAGTAAATATTTTCGGCCCATTTTTGACGGTTTCAGACGCCTTTCTCCTTGCAAAGTCGCCTTTTGTCCATGCTGAATGGGAAAAAATGATGATTTACTGCTCATTACGATAGCCGATCAGCTCCAGACCGCGTGCAAACTTGCTTTTTTCGCCAGGCGCCATTCCATACCTGTCCGCGAGGATTTCCGCAAATTCCTGCATTTCCTCTTCGCTTCCGTTCAGAAGTTCAAACTCAGCCTCCAGAATCGTAGTCATCTGCGTTCCTGCGTTAATATCTCCGCGGTCTACCGACATCTCCATGATGCATTTTCCTGTGTCAAGCCTGGCCTTTCTCCGGACAAAATTCATCTCGACCAAAGGCACAAGCTGCTGCCCGGCCACGAGTTCTTTCAGGCGATCCCCGAGATCGCACTGTTCAAAAAGCTCAATTGTCGGATGGACCTGCTGCTCCGGATCACTAATCGTCAGATTGATTTCATGGCGGCGGTAAAGCGCATGATCACGCTCTCCATCCCATTTCAACGTGCCGATATACCGCTCTCCCTCACGTCTGACCCGGAACGCAATCCGCTGCCGTGTCAGAGCATAATCAGACGTGTCGTAATATACAGCATCCATCGGAACCGATTCCACGCTGTTTTCATCCTTTGCCTTCTCTACATCGGGATCGCTGAACAGCCGGTCAATATCTGCCGGATCCTCAATGGAGTACTTTAACTCTATTTCCATATTCTGCGTCTCTCCTTTTTTGTCTCCTTATGCGCAATCCAGGATTTCCACGGCTTCCGTTACCGGCTGTCTTTTTCAGCTTCGTCCAGAATTGACTGCACCAGCTGACGATTCAGCACGTCACGGGCTTTTCTGACTTCCTCCCGGCTTTTCAGCTGCGTCATCTGCATAACCCACAGATAATTGCGGAAAGGATTCTCCGACATTTTTTCACTTACCGCCTGCTGCACCCTCTCCATCCTGGATTTCTGTCCGATCAGATAAACACGGGCGATCATCCCTCTGCGGATGCGCTTGATTTCAATCAGCTGTTCCCCCGTCCAGGTCTCCTGAACAGCTTCACGTATAGATTCTGCAATGTTCTGTCCAATTTGACGGATCTCTTCTCTCTTCAGAAGAATCCAGAAACTGACGCCGAACACGACAGCCAGAGCAGCTGACACAGATATCGTGAACACACTGCTGGTAACAGCGTACATGATGCATCCCATCAGGATTCCGAGCCATTTACCATATCTTAATGTAAGAATTCTTTTTTCCATCCCAACTTCCCTTTCATTTCAAATTCGCGTTCCTATTATATACACTAAGTGCATCAACGTCAAAACTTAATCTGTAACGCGAACACGTTTTCACACATTCTTCAAATCAATTTTCGTTTTTATGTCGGAGCCTACACCAAATTGTCTGCTTTTTCGTGCACTTCCATTCTTGCGTACATTTAATCTGCAAGACACTCAAACCGAGGAAACCACTTGCCGGGGAAGTTTTGTCACACAAATAACAAACTGTGGTATACTACTATCAAAAGGCGGAAACACGCCGCATCTGCACCAGACTGCAGACATGCGCACGACTTTCCTTATCGAACACATGCCTTATGGAGGGATGAATATGGACGCAATAGAATGCATTAAAACCAGAAGAAGTGTCCGCAAATTTACGGACCAGTCTGTAACCGAAGAAACCGTACGCGAACTGATCGAACTCGCGTCTTACGCGCCGTCCTGGAAAAACTGTCAGCCGATCCGGTACACCGCAGTATTCAATCCAGAACTGAAAAACAGAATTGCCGATACCTGTGTCATGAATGTCCCGGGAAACAAGAGCATTATAGACGGATGCAGCGTACTGCTGATCCCGTCCATCAGACACGGCCGCTCCGGATTCGAACGCGACGGCAGTTTTTCAACCAAGAAAGAAGACCGCTGGGAAGTCTTTGATGCCGGCATCGCCACCCAGACCCTGACCCTTGCAGCAGAAGCCCTTGGTCTCGGCACCGTCATCATGGGCATTTTTGATCCAGACCTCGTAGCAGAAGCCGTCGGACTTCCAGACGATCAGATCGTCTCAGCCCTCGTCGGAGTCGGATACCCGGACCAGAATCCGAAAATGCCTCCTCGTAAATCCGTAGATGACCTTCTGACCGTCATAAAATAGTTTATTTTTTTAACCATCGGAGCAGGCGGCCCGGGCACGCAGACAAAACGCGTGATATTCCAACGATCCCCTGCTCCACTTTCACTTTTTATACATTATTTTCCAGAAATAAAAAAACACTTGCAAAACATATTTATCGTGCTATAATTAATTTTGTTGTCGGGGTGTGGCGCAGCTGGTAGCGCGCTGCGTTCGGGACGCAGAGGCCATGAGTTCGAGTCTCATCACTCCGACCAACAGACTAGCCGCAGAGGTTTTACCTCCGCGGCTTTTTTAATGGAGTTGCCCTCATCTGCACTACGCTTTTGCTCGTGCAGATGAATGGGAATTCCTTATGCTAGTTCCGCCTGAGAGAGCGAGCCAAAGGCGAAGCTCGATCAGCCTGCGGAACGTCGTATATCCCAAGTTCGCCTCCCACAATCGATAACATAAAGTTCTGCCTGCAATTCATAAATTGTTGATAGATAAGGTAAATGCGGGTATACTGCATACCTCACAAATGGACGGGGATTTCGTGTATACATGCGCTGTGGACGGGAATCTGAGAGCATACATCCGTGCATCCCCGTCCACTTGGGTTGGTTTGCTTAGTTGGACGGGGATTCTGTGTATACATGCGCTGTGGACGGGAATCCCTTCTGATATCCACCACCCCGCTGCCGGAATTTGCGTCCACTTTCCATGTATACCCAATTTCACTTCCATTCCCAGAATTCTGACTAATAGACGCAGTTCAGATGCTTCGATATATGAAAATCAGGTATAATCTGCGTCCAGGCAGTTAGTATACTGTATACGCGCACCCTCTTTTTACTCATCGCCATTTGGACGCAGTTCTCCTCTCCCAACCAGCCGCTTCCCGTATGTTTCTGTGTCCAAACTGTAATTATACAGCATACACTCATATTCCTGTCCGTCCATCCTGTTTGGACGCAATTCCCGGCTCGTACCTGATCGTTGAAAGAGATATTTTGCGTCCAATTAATCATTATGCAGTATACCTGCGAATCTCCATCCCTCTCCACATTCTGGACGCAGCCTCTACTACTATCTTGATGTTTACGATGATGAATCCGTTTCCCGTCATTTAACTTATATCGATTCTTTTATATTGATTTGACATTATGATATTCAAAATTCGTTGCAGGAGTCGCCCCCCTGCATTTCTGACAGCGAAAATTAACTGCCTCGCAGATCGCGCACTGCTGTCAAAGTATGATCGACATGGAGCAGATAAAAAAAGGGCATACAGATGGGTCCAGCCAATCAAAAAGACGCATGCCTTCGGATGCCCGAATCATGCGCCTGTCATAAACCTTCGTATTCTATTCTATAATTATTTCTATTATATGGTAATCTACATTGTCATAAATCTGGCACATTCTGACGTTTTGCACTTTTACTTTTTTCTATACGCCTGAAATCCTGCAGATCTTTTTCGTCTGCATTAAGCCGCCAGACTTCCAAAAATAACGCTTTTATAGCGCGTCAGCACTTTACCGAGGGCGACACCGAGAACTCCGCATCCGACGACTTCGCCTATACCTACTGTCAGCATCATAAACGGAATCGGAAGATGGACACCGTATGCGTATTTCAGCACAAACGGAACCACCAGGATATTTGCGATGATCGGCGGAAGGCATGCAATGACCAGCCCTCTGTTTCTCAGTTTATAAGTGAAATAGGCGCCGGCAAGTGTCGCCAGGCTTCCGCAGATGATATCCGGAAGTACTGCACCGCCCATAATATTACCGACTATACAGCCAAGGAAAAGGCCCGGAACCGCAGCCGGCGTAAATACCGGCAGAATCGTCAGCATTTCTGCTACTCTGATCTGCACCTGACCAAAACTAAACGCCTGCAGAAGCACGACAAGTACGACATAAACCGCCGCAATCAGTCCGGCCTGCGTTAAGAATAATACATTTTTGTTTCTCATTTTAATTGTCTCCTTTAGTTTTGTTTTACGAGTGGAAGGTCTCGAACACTCGGTATTTCATTTTAGCATTGTGAATAGCTGATTTCAAGGAGAACTTCATCTCCATTAACTTCATCCACCACTACGATTCTCTATTGTACTCTCTGCATGCATATACTCGAGAAAAAACCGGACCGTGCTGCGCACAGTCCGATTTTGTCTGAGATATTAATATAGGAGAACAGTCTGCAAGGTCTGTGTGCAGACCACTTGTTAACGCCTTTGAATTATGGTGACAGAGGTCAATCACCAAACAGATTATATTAGGCCGCAGGCTTGTCTGCTGCTCTGGTATACGAGTGGATCGGCTGAACTTTCCGGCGTACCGGTGTTGGTTCTGCAGCAGGAGCCGGAGCATCCAGCAGGTGAGAAACAAGAATGCTTCCGAGGATGAATGCCGCTCCGATAAACCCGTTAATTCCGAGGCGCTCATGAAGGAACACCATTCCAAGAATGGATGCGATCAACGGATTAAGTCCACAGAACAGTCCTGCTGTTTCTGTAGGTACATATCTCTGCGCAATCGGCTGAATTGTAAATCCAAGAACGCTGCAGATCAAAGTCAGCGCCAGCAGGCATCCCCAGTTCACAGCAGTCTTTGGAAGTTCCGGGTGTTCAAACAGGAACGCCATGGAAATGGCGAACAGTCCGATAAACCCGTTCTGCAGAATTCCGATCTGCAGTGTATCGTCATCTTTAGAGAACTTACCAGTGAAGATAATCGCAGCAGCATAAGTAACTGCAGCTCCAAGGCAGAGAATCTCACCTTTTGTGAATGAGAATCCGTCACCTTTCAGTGTAAGAGCTCCGACACCGATGATGGCCATCAGGCAGCTGATAACGGTACCTTTATGCGGCAGCTGACGCTGCAGCGGAACCAGAATCATCGGCACCAGTACGATTGCTGTATTTTCGAGGAATGACGTTACGGATGACGGTGTCGTCTCCAGCGCGTGAAGCTCAAACGACATCATAACCGTGAACGCCGCGCCGATAATCATGCTGTGGAGGACAGTGCTCTTCTTTATGTGTTTAAGTTTATTGTGGAATATGCATACCAAAATGGCAAAGGCCATCAGAAAACGCATTCCTAAAAGTGTGTACGGCTGCATCCCGGCAAGTCCAATCTTACTAAACAATAAAGATGTAGCGCGCAGTGCGATTGCAAGCATTAAAAGCAATTCAGCATTTCTGCGAGACATGAGAACAATTCCTCCTGTAATTATCTGTATGTATTAACCTGAATATTCCATTATGTGTCGCAAATTGATATCATTCACTATATTGATTTATCAATTCACTTTATCAATCGAAAGCAGTGTACACAATTTCTTTCTTGACTCTAATATAATCCAGATCTATTATTGAGTAAAGCGACACAATCTCAACTTTGCTATGACAAAACCGCAAACAAAATTACAGGAGTACAATATGGATACAGAAAAATGCGCAGCCCTTCTGTGTGCCATCCGCGTCGGAAACCTCTCCGATGCCGCACAG
The DNA here is from genome assembly GCA_004555725.1 of [Eubacterium] saphenum. Taxonomy (GTDB): domain Bacteria; phylum Bacillota; class Clostridia; order Peptostreptococcales; family Anaerovoracaceae; genus Aminicella; species Aminicella saphenum_A. Next base: position 10,907 of record SFHC01000010.1, on the reverse strand, counting down.
AAGCTCGGGTACACACCTTCCGGCATGAGCCGGATGATGGCCTCTATTGAATCTGAAACCGGCTTCCCGCTGCTGCACAGAAGCCGGAACGGAGTCTCGCCGACACAGGAATGTCAGAAACTGCTTCCGATTATTTCCGAGCTTGTACGTCTCGGAGAAATGTACACAGAGCAGGCACAGACCATTATGGGCCTGGATGTCGGTGAGATTCACATCGGAACCGCGTATTCTACTTATTATGAATTGCTGGGAAAGATCATCGCGCGTTTCACTGCAGAACATCCGCATATCAAGATCGAAATTCAAGAAGGTTTCAGCTCCGTTCTGGTCGACCAGATTGAAGATCACCGCATCGATTTCTGCATCATCAGCTGGAGAAAAGGCAACTTTGACTGGATCCCGCTTCCAAAAGACCATATGGTCGCCTGGGTCCCAAAAAACTTTCCCGTGGACACACTTGAAGATCCTGACGTCTTCCCGATGAAGCGATTTGAAACAGAACCCTGCATCGACATCTTTCCGGATCAGGTGACTGACAATTCCCTTGTATTCAGCGAATACGGAATTACGCCGAACTACCGGATGTCAGCGATGAACACATATTCGGCTTCAGCCATGGTTGAAGCCGGCCTTGGCGTTACCATGTGCAACGGACTCTACACGGAAACCGCATACAGCGAGAACCTGAAAGTTCTCCGCCTGTCTCCGGACCCTATGATCGATATCGGCATTGCAACCGCTCCTAAAGACCAGCTCTCGCCTGCGGCCAGCAAGTTCCGCGAATTTGCCCTCAACTATCTCGCAGAGCATCCTGAAGAAATCCAGTAACAGCGGATGCAGAAATAAACGGCTGAGCCAAGGCAGGAATGCCCGGCTCAGCCGTTCTCTTGTATAGGACTACATGTAACCGTCCACATTATTTCATAATGTTTAGAAGGTCTTTTCCCATTGATTATCCGCAGAAACATGAAAAAACCGGAATCGCAATGATTCCGGTTCTTCGTTGGTGCGGTTGGAGGGATTCGAACCCTCATGACTGTTCATCACACGGACCTGAACCGTGCGCGTCTGCCAATTCCGCCACAACCGCATTTTTCAATTGTTCCAGCCGATTTGCTTGGCTCTCTCAGAAGCTCTCTCGCCAACCGACGAATATTATTATACCCGAATCAGTAATTATTGCAACCCCTTTTTTGAAAAAAATATAAGTTTTTTTCGGGAGTTGTAAAACGCATTGAAATCCCTTTATATTCCAAAGTACAAGAGTCCTGTGAACTCCCCAGATATATCTGAAACGGCATACTTCCCGCAATCCCTGCACCACCTTTATCATTCGATCGCGCTCGGCATGGCAGGAACGTATGCCGTCCTCATCCGCTGCTGTTATGCATTATTGAATTCTAATGTATTTCACTGTGCAGAGATCTCCTTACTGGTACTTTTCTGCCAGGAGTCTTGCCACATACACACCGGACGCAGAAGCCTGCGACAGCGAATGTGTGACGCCTGCGCCGTCTCCGATGGCATACAGATTCGGAATCTTCGTCTGCAGGTTCGCGTTCACATCCACGCGGGAATTATAGAATTTCACCTCAACACCGTACAGCAGTGTATCCTCATTCGCTGTTCCCGGAGCAATCTCATCCAGCGCATAGATCATCTCGATGATGTCGTCCAGCTGACGTTTCGGAATTACCAGGCTCAGATCTCCAGGAGTCGCCTGCAGAGTCGGGCGTGTGAAACACTTCTCCATTCTCCGGCTGCTGCTGCGTCTGCCCTTCACCAGATCGCCGAAGCGCTGCATCAGCACGCCGCCTCCGAGCATGTTGGACAGACTTGCGATTGCCTCACCGTATTCATTGCTGTCCTGGAACGGACTTGTAAAATGATTGGAGACCAGAAGCGCAAAATTGGTGTTCTCTGTGTGCAGTTCCGGATTGGAATAGCTGTGTCCGTTTACAGTGACAATGCCGTTCGTATTCTCCGAGACGACCTCTCCGTACGGATTCATGCAGAAGGTGCGCACCAGATCGTTATACTGGGATGTCTGGTAGACAATCTTGCTCTCATAAACCTGATCTGTAATATGCTTAAATACATCTGCCGGAAGTTCTACGCGAACACCGATATCCACACGGTTTTTTTCTTGCTTCAGCTGAAATTTGTCGCAGATGCTCGAGATCCAGTCTGACCCTGAACGTCCGGTAGCGAGGACCAGATCATTGCACTGGTATTCCTCATTCTGTGTTCTGACGGTAAATGTCCCGTCCTCGTTCCGTTCAACATCCTCCACAGCTGTATAGAACTGCATATCAATCCGGTCTTTCACATAGCTGTAGATGTTATCCAGAATCTTAACGTTGGTGTCAGTGCCAAGATGGCGGACCTGCGCGTCCAGGAGATGGAGGTCATGCTGCAGACATTTAGTGCGCAGCTGCGAATCTGCGGTCGAATACAGTTTTGCGTCTGCGCCGCCCATATCACAGAGCACGCCGTCTACATACCACATCAGATCCATTGCCTGCTTTTCACCAATATATTTATGAAGATCTCCGCCGAACTGTGTGGTCAGGTTGTACTTTCCGTCTGAAAGTCCGCCTGCACCGCCATATCCGTTCATGATCGCACACGGTTTGCATTTCAGGCACTGCGTCGTCTTTCCGGCATGGATCGGGCAGATCCTCTTTTTCAGCGGCGCGCCCTTATCAATGACCAGCACACTCGCCTTGTTCTTTTTCTTTGTCATTTCATAAGACAGGAACACGCCTCCAACGCCGGCTCCCGCAACAATTACATCATATTTTTTCACTCTGCACCTCTTTCTATATCTATAAACAGCAGAAAAGAGGGTCCGCACTCAGCCGGCCCTCTTCTAATATTCCATGATTTACAACGGCGCTTACTCTTCCGTTTCGTCCTCATCCTGACTGGCCATAATCGCGTCAAACTCTTTGGCCGCTCTGTCGAATTCTTTCTCGTCTTCGATGGAATCGATTTCGAACGTCCCGTCATCATATTCCTGATAGCGGTAAATATAGACATCATCGCTGTCATCGTGCGGAATCAGCGCAACATAATCTCTGTCGCCCAGTGGGAAAACACCCATGATTTCGCATTCCATGGTTGTGCCGTCATCATATTCCAAGGTAATGATATCATCATCCTCGACTTCATTTCCCAGCTCGTATCTCTCGTCTGCCATATTATCCTCCATTCGATCATCGCAACGCTGATCTAACTCTTCAACAGAATTTTATCATATGGGCGGCGGGTTTGCAATCGCACGGACACGGTTCATCCTGAACAATTGTGATTATTGATACATAGTACCCTGCGACAAAAACAACCTGGCCAAGGCTACTCCTCTTCCTCCAGAAATTCCACCGTCCCGGTCCCGAATGTCTTTTTTCCTGCTGGATGCGCAGCAAAATACGCCGCAATGCTCTCCGCTGCCTTTCGGTTTACGGATGGAACCTGCATCAGCTCCTCTTCAGATGCCTTTCTGATCGCCTCTGTGGATTTGAAATAATAGAGAAGATCATTTCTGCGCTTCGGACCAATTCCCGGAATATCATCCAGTTCCGAGCGAAAAGAATTCTTGCTGTGCAGCCGGTGGTGATAGTCAATCGCAAACCGGTGCACTTCTTCCTGAATCGTCCCGCAGTAGCGAAACAGAACAGCGTGATGAACCAGGTCGATCTCGCGCCCGTCTTCAAACACAATTGCTCTCGTTCTGTGCCGGTCATCCTTGGCCATCCCGACAACCGGAACATTCAGTCCCAGCGCGCGGATGACCTTCAGAGCAGCAGTGACCTGCCCCTGTCCTCCATCCATGAGAATCATATCCGGCATGGTCTGAAATCCCCGGCTGCCTTCCTGCGCACGCCGGAATCTTCTGTACAGCACCTCTTGCAGACTTCCGTAATCATCCGCGCCCTCAATCGTCCGGATCTTAAACCGGCGGTAATCCTTCTTTACCGGCTCCAGACCTTCAAACACAACCATTGCGCCGACAGAGTCCACGCCGTTGGTATTGGAAATATCATAAGACTCTACGCGGAACGGTTTTCCCTCGCGCGTTTTCTCACGGGAAAATCCGCCTTCTTTCATCACATCCTGCATTTCAGCATAAACCAGGCGTTCCCTCTCACGGCGGCTGGACGCACGCTCTTCGATCGTCTTGGTCATTTCCCGCAGGTCTTTTCTGGTCAGATCCATCAGAGCCTTTTTGCTTCCTCTCTGCGGAACGGTAACCTGAACTTTCCGGCGTCCGCGGCTTAAAAATTCTTCCAGCAGTTCTTTTTCGTCCGGCTCTTCCTCCACCAGAATTTCTGGCGGAACACTCGCCCACTGGCTGTAATACTGCTTGATAAACGCAGACACCATGTTCTTTCGGGAGTCGCTCTCATCTGCCTGAATCTGAAACGTCTCGCGTCCGCTCAGCTTGCCCGCGCGCACCGGAAACAGCACCACAAACGCATGATCCTGATCTTTCAGCGCATAGACAATATCAAAATCCTGATCACTGATCATCGTCACCCGCTGCGTCTCCTTCAGTGCCTTGACTGCAATCAAATCATCTCTCCATTTTGCCGCCTCTTCATAACGCATCGCTTCAGATGCCTCACGCATCCTCCGGTCCAGCTCCGTCACCAGCGGCTTGTCCTTTCCTGAGAGAAAATCAATAATCTGCTGAATCGACTCCTGATACTTTTCCTGATTCACCTGTCCTGTGCAGATCCCCTGACAGGCATGAATATGGTAATTCAGACACGGCCGGTGGGAAGGTGGAAATTCCGTCATACTGCATCGTTTCAGCGAAAACATCCTCTGCAGAAGCTCCACAATCTGATTCACCGCTCCCGCGTCACTGTAAGGTCCAAAATACCGGTTTCCGTCCTTCAGCAGCCTCCTCGTCTTCAAAACCCTCGGATACGGCTCTGAAACCGTGACTGCAATGTATGGATATGTTTTGTCATCCCGCAGCAGAACATTGTATTTCGGCATATATTTCTTGATCAGGTTGCACTCCAGAATCAGCGCTTCCATCTCACTGCCGCAAGTGATGTACTCAAACTCACTGATGTGCTGCACAAGAGCCTTTACCTTCGGGCTGCTGTTCTGATATGAAGACTGAAAATACTGACGCACACGGTTTTTCAGCGAGATTGCCTTCCCGACATAAATCACCTGCCCTAGTTTATCCTTATGCAGATACACACCCGGACAGTCCGGAAGCTTTTTCAGATTTTCAGCAATATCAAACATCCCTTACGTTCACCTCGGCCATATGTTCGACAAAAAGCAGACGCGCAAGGGCTAAAACCACCAGCCCCGCTCATCCTTTTCCTGTTCTTCCAGCATTTTTCTCCGCGCAAGCCGTTCGATTTTTCTCTTTCTCGCAATTTGCCTTCTCTTTCTGGCTCTCGCCCGGGCAATCGCGATTCCAATCCCGCAGATCCCCAGGATCAGCAGAATCACAACAATCACAACGGTCGCGAAATTGGAAATTCCCAGTTTAGAAGGGAACCATCCCGTTTCTGTTCCTTCTGATACCACCAGAGGAATGCTGTTAACCAGTTCACCGCTGACGTAAATTTTATAAGTGCCGACCTGCTGACCGGCTCTGACCGGGGCAGTCAAACTGTGTCCGATTTCCGCCTTGCAGGTGATCAGTTTTTTCGATCCCTCCTTTGGCAGATACGCATACCCGTCTTCCGCCGTGTATACATCCAGCCTCGTTTTTGCTCCGCCGTTGACATGGACTCGACCGACCTTCTTATTCTTCCTGACCGCCCGAATCCCCTTCACCTTCTGCTTAGCATATCGAATCAGCTTCCGCACATCGGCCGTCCGCGTCACCGCCGTATCACCCAGAACGACGATGCACAGTTCCAGTCCGTTCTTATTATAGACTGCGGCAATGCTGCAGTCGCTCTTGGTCCAGTACCCGGTCTTTCCGGCAACAATTCCACTCCCGGCCATGCGCACCAGACTGGCCTTGTTTATGAACGTTCTGCCAGAGCTTTTATTGGTCGCCGTCATATGGTAGCGTTTGGTTCCTGCAATCTTTCGCACCGTGTCATTAGCAAATGCAACACGGGCAATCTTCAGAAAATCCGACGCCGTTGTGTAATTCTTTTTGCTGGAAATTCCGTTTGGATTTGAAAAATGCGTGTGCGTGCATCCGATATTTCTGGCTGTCTGATTCATCTGGTCCAGAAATTCTTTCATGTTTCCATTTCCGCACGCTGCCTCACCCAGAGCATACGCGGCATCATTTCCGGAACTCAGCAGCGCGCCGTAAAGAAGCTCCTCTACTGTAACCACTTCACCTTTTTTCAGGTGAATCGTGGTATCTCCCTGCGAGGCAGCATCCTTCGAAACCGTTACTTTCTTATCCAGCGGACATTTCTGGACGACCAGAAGCGCCGTCATCAACTTGGTAATACTGTATGGATATTCCTTTTGGCCCACATTCTTCTCATAAATCGTCTGCCCGGTATTCTCGCAGTACACAATCGCACTGGACGCCGTCAGATTCAGCGGATCACTCCCGTTCGTCTTCTGCGCCACCTGCATAATATGTGTATCCTGAACATCTGCGCTGGCCTCTTTCATTCCTGCCGTGCTGCATGCAATCTGCGCAGACGGATTATGCTTCAGATTCTCCATTTGTCTCGTCCTGTCCGCTCCAAAAACATCTCCGTATGCCGGAAACAGTCCTGTCATAAGAATAACTATCATCATGACTGCGGCCACTCGCTCCAGAACTCTGATCCGGTTTTCTCTCACGTGCTTCATTCAGCAACCTCTGCTCCTGCAATTCTTTCTGCCAAAATAAAAGGACTGGAACAGATCCAGCCCTTATCGTACGTCATTCAGCCCTTAACTGTGCTGCTTCTCGAATTTCTTCATATAGGCAATCAGCTTGTCAACACCCTCCTCAGGCATTGCGTTATAGATGCTCGCGCGGATTCCTCCGATGCTGCGATGGCCCTTCAGGTTGATCATGCCTTCTTCCTTGGCTCCCGCAACAAACTCCGCATCCAGTTCCTTGCTGCCCGTTACAAACACGACGTTCATGAGCGAGCGGTCTTCCGGAGCAACCGGCGCCTTATAGAAATCCGTAGAATCCAGATACGCGTACAGCTTCCCGGCTTTCCGGACATTGGCTTCATGCATGGCGGAAAGACCGCCCATCGCTTTCAGATGTTTAAACACCAGTCCGGCAATATAGATGTTATAGCACGGCGGTGTATTATACAGCGAATCTTTCTTCGCGTGTGTCTCATAATTCAGGTATACCGGCACATCATCCGCCGCATATCCGATCAGATCGTCGCGGATAATGGCGATCGTGACACCTGCAGGAGCTACATTTTTCTGTGCGCCCGCATAGATCATCCCGAACCTGCTGACATCGACTTCCTCGCTTAAGAAAGAGCTGGACATGTCCGCAATCAGCGGAATGTCGCCTGTATCCGGAACGTACGAATAGTGCGATCCATAGATAGTATTATTATAGCATATATATACGTAATCCGCATCCTCACGGAAGTCTTCCTTTTTCAGTTTTGGAATATAGGTAAATGTTTCCGGCTCAGAAGTTGCCGCAACGCGGATGTCGCCAAACTTGCAGGCCTCCTGATATGCCTTCTTGGCCCAGTTTCCGGTGATAATGTAATCTGCCTTCTTGGTTTTCCTCAGGAAATTCAAAGGAACCATAGAGAACTGCAGTGTTCCTCCGCCCTGCAGAAACAGCACCTTGTAATTATCCGGAATATGCAGGAGATCCCGCAGATCCTTCTCCGCTTCTTTAATGATCGCGTCAAACTCCGGAGATCGATGACTCATCTCCATTACGGATTCTCCCGTTCCATGATAATTGAACATGTCTAATGCAGCCTGCTGAAGCACTTCGAGCGGCAGCATAGACGGACCCGCTGAGAAATTGTAAACTCTGTTGTAAGCAGTCATCTGCCTCCTCCTAAATTCGTCATAAACAATGCAGCATTCTCGCATCATTTAGATCTTCAATAGTTTTTGTTTTAACGCACATGATTATAGCATCTTTATTCTTGAATGTAAACAAAATAGATGATATATTTATTTCTACACAACAATTTATGTTTAACTTATTGTGTTTAGGTAATAAATACACTATAAACATCGGCACCGGGTGTTTCTGCGCCCGCATTTATCGCAGAAACGGTGCGTGTTTTACCATTATTTGTCATTTATTACTATTTTGTGTTAATTATTAAACAATACAGACAGGAAATTCCCTTGCGTTTTCCCTTTGTCTGCGGACTGATTGGAGGACAGTACCATGTATAAAATCGCAAAGATGAATAAGATTGCTCCAGCCGGACTGAAGCATTTCACGGACAAGTATGAGTTTACCGACAGCCTGTCCGAGGCATCCGGACTGATCCTCCGAAGTCAGCACATTCACGATGAAGAGTTCGGCGACAATCTGCTCGCGATCGCAAGAGCCGGCACAGGCGTGAACAATATCCCGCTGGACCGCTGCGCCGACGAGGGCATTTGCGTGTTCAACACACCGGGCGGAAATTCCAACTCGGTCAAGGAGCTTGTGCTCGCAGGGATTCTGATGGCCGCGCGTAAGATTCCATCCGCCATCCGCTGGACGCTGGATCTTCAGGACGATCCAGATATGGCGGCAAAGGTTGAAAAGGGCAAGAGTAAATTCAAGGGCAGTGAAATTGCCGGAAAAACACTCGGCGTCATCGGCCTTGGCGCTGTCGGATCCAGGATCGCAAACGCGGTAACCGCGCTCGGCATGCACGTCGTCGGCTATGATGCGTACCTGTCTCCTCGGACAGCACTCCACCTGGACCCGACCATTAAACTCGCGCCGGACATTAAAACTCTGATGCGCCAGGCTGACTATGTAACCATTCACGTTCCGGGAAACGACGCCACCAGAAATCTCGTAGGCGCGGAAGAGATCGCGTCTATGAAGACCGGCGCCGTTCTCATGAACTACTCCCGTGCGTTCGTCTGTGATGAAGACGCCGTCTGCGACGCCCTGAACGAGAAGAAACTCTCCCGCTACGTCACCGACTTCGCAACGGAGAAAACACTCGGCCACGAAGGCGTCATCACAACTCCGCACCTGGGCGCATCCACTAAGGAAGCCGAAGACAACTGCGCGCTGATGGCTGCAGATGAACTTATGGACTTCATCGAAAACGGCAACGCCATTCACGCAGTGAACTTCCCAGATGCCGATCTCGGACCGATGAACGGAGATATCCGCATCGCCGTCATGACGAAAGGACTGAAATCACCAGTTGACACGGTCATCCGCGCACTGACCAATATTGAAATCGATGCCGTCGCCGGCGGTGCAAAAGGCGACTACGGATACGTCCTTGTCTCCACAAAATCCGCCTTCGATTCCATCCCGAAGATTCCGGGATGCATCCGCTGCCGCGTGATCTCGGACTAAAGAACCCACAGACCGCGGGTACGGCCCATTCGATAAAAACCTTTAGATCTGCACGATCTGATATTGCACAAAACCCCGGAGATTCTGAACCAGTCTGTACAGAATTTCCGGGGTTTTACATTCAGGAATGCATGATGTATTCGTTATAATCGAGTATTATTCTTCACTATGATAAAACTCCTCTTTGCCTTAATTCCTCCGCGATTTTCTTATACATCGGAAGCTCCACATGATATTCATCCGCCATGCGCAGCACCTCAGCGATCAGGCCGTTGATTTCCGATTCACGTCCCGCGGCAATGTCCTTCTGCATGGATGTCGTCATATCCGGCGCCACATGGTCCAGAATGTCCAGATTGCTCTTCACAATATCCCCAATGAACGGAATGCCCTGCGCCTGCGCCAGAAGCTCAATTTCATGCACCAGCTCCGCAAACGTGTCACGGTATTCTCCCGGCTTCTGCATCGGTCCCGCCGGAATGTCATAATACAGCCCGCATGCCCCCTGCGGTGAAACATAGGCAAATTTCTGCAGCGCATCCCTGCGGATATCATCACTTAGAATTCCCCTGATTTCACTCTCCTTAAGATCCTGCTCAATCTCCTTTAAAACCGGACGGAAATCTTTTTTCTCCCGTACGCCAAAAACCACGCGCAAGATATCTCCGCTCATCAGGATGACGCCCGGTTCCTTTCTCTGTGACGCAATGTACATGCATCCGTCCGTAACCAGGACCCCCGGCAGCTCCTTCTGCATTCTGCCTCCGGTACCATAGACATTGAGGATCGGAATCACAACCGTGTCCGGTCCTGCAATTCTGCGGATAAACGGAATCACCCCGTCAACTGAATATCCCTTCACGCATACAAAAACAACATCCGGTGTAACATCGCAATGTTCCATATCACATGCCTTTACCGGCTGAATGGTAAACTCATCCCGCATCCTGACTACACGCAGGCCCTTCTCCCTCATCGCCTTCAGATGCGCTCCCCGGGCAATAAACGTAACATCCTTGCCGCTCCTGGCCAGATACGCGCCCAGCGCTCCGCCAGTCCCTCCGGCACCGATAATCATATACTTCAGCATTTCAAAAATCCTCCAATCCCTGCAAGCTCCCCTTACTTAAACGATACGACAGCATTATACACCCGTTATGCATACCTTTTCATCTGAAACCCAAACATTCGCAAAATGCAAGATTCAGTGACGGGCTCCCCAGTTGCTTCCTGCATTTCTGTTTCCTGCTGCAACGAAGGCGCAACCATGACAAATCTTGACTGTTCCTCGTCATTATGCTGTTCATATGCCTTCGCGGCATGCCGCACACGAGTACAGCGATAACTAAACGTATTGATGTTAATCCCATGCAGTTCGCACCACTGTTTTCTGGTCAGCCGGCTGTTCTGGCAATCGACCATATCCGAT
>SFHC01000043.1 GCA_004555725.1 [Eubacterium] saphenum | reverse complement strand
GCTTGAATGAAAAGGTAACTTCCACATTTAAGAGAAAAACGACCGGCAGAGGCTGGTTTCATAAAATCAGGTATAGGAATCAGGCCTGAAATGCTGTAAAATTCAATTAGCCAATACGGGTTCATTGCATGACAAAAAGACGGGGCAGAGATTTGTGTAAAAATAAATTCTGCTTCGCTGAACAACTGTTCCGCCCGGCCAGGCGGAATAATAAGTCATGATCAGACCTGTCTGCGGCTGGATCAACTAAAGATCATTTTTTGAGAAGTGCTGGCTTGAGGATTACTTCGTCTGGGGAGACTTGCTGCAATCCTAAACGCGTCAGCACTTTTTCACTGAGCAATAACTTTGCCAGATCAAAGGGGCATTTGCCATTCAGACCGTCACGGGCGACTGAGTTGATATGACAGGTCATCCATCTGACGGTTTCCTCTGTGAGGTCGTGCATGCTCCGGCCTTTTGGGATGATGTAACGGATAAATTCATGATTCTTTTCAAGTCGCCCCTTTTGGTTTGACTTGTATGGATCACAGTAGAACACGCGGCTCCTGCGCTTACCGTCCGGAGTTTTCTCAATGGACCAGGGATCCTTGAATTCAGGCCCATTGTCAGTGAGTATGATCCGGAAAGTCTTTCGAAAAACGATTGGCCCCAGTTTCTCATAGAGCATGTCGAAGACTGCTTTCACAGAAGCCTGGGTACAGGAGGGCAGGAGAAAGATCAGCATGAAGGAGGACTTACGAAACAGCAAAGTCATGAGACATTTGCCGGCATCGCGGCTTCCTTTCACAGTATCCATTTCCACGACCTCGTATTCCGGGAAAGCCTCGGTGTAACTGAGGAAATCTTTGTAGGTGCGCCGATTGCGGTAAGCGTACTTTACAGGGTTTTCGCCTCTGCGTTTCTTTCTGAGCTTGTAGCGGACCCTGCGTGGCAGATCCACATTTTTGACTGTGAACAGCCCCATATCCAGATAGTTGTATATGGTCTTGCGACTGCAGGGGAGTTTGTCTCCATACACAGAGAAGATATGACTGAGAGGCTGTCCATTACTGATAAGGGGGGAGATGAAATCGTCCAGTTCTTTCAATTGTTCCTCAGTCATATTGATCCCTTCCCGTGACTCGGACAGCAGAGCCTTGTAGCGTTTCTGAGCTTCTTCTGCTCGGTAGTAGTAATGTGTTGCCTGACATGTTTCCTGGATCCTGCAGCCATTACAGACGTAGGGTGGAGACTTCAGATCCTCACAGATGATCGGATCATAACTTGGGCAGAGCTTCGTACACTTATTCGAAAGACAATTTTTACAGGGAAGCTCGCATAGACCGCACAGGTATTCGACATCACAGGAACTGTAGTGAGCGCAGTCGTTGACTCCATCCCTGGCATAAAGACCATCGTTCCACTCAAGAAACCTTCTGATTTCCAGCGAGATCGTTGTCGGGTCTTTGCCAAGTGCCTGGGCAATCATCCTGAAATTGTCTCCGCGAATCAGAGCCTGTTCGATGTAGATACGGTCTGACAGTGTCAGATGCTTGTGGTCACTTTTGATATCTTTACTCATAAAAACCTCCTCATTGCGCAGACAGGTGACCATATGTTCATTATATAGTTGTGCAGGAGGACAGGTGACCATATGTTCATTATATAGTTGTGCAGGAGTAAATTCAGCAATGTGGAAGTTAGTCTTACACAAATGGAATTTAAAAATATATTTAACGGTGAGAGGTCGGCGGTCTAACGACCGTCTCCTACTCGATTGTTTACTGTTTACACGGTGAGAATTTACCGACTATAGGTGGGATTTGCAGGAAAATGCAGAATTGAATTGAAATTCATTCCGAAATATGCTATACTAGCGCCGTGAATGTAACGACTGTGATTTTTTATTTTATCTGGTGAGCCGGAGATACGGCTTGCCTGAGTTTATGGGAGGGAACAGATGAAAATCAGAAGCAAATCTTTTGCTCTGCTGCTTTCGCTGGCAATGTTCTTCGCATACATGCCGGCATTTGCTTTTGCGGACGATACGCCGTCCGGCGGGAGCAGTGAAAGCGGAGCGGCCGTCGCGCAGATCGGGGACGTGAAGTATGCGACATTGAAGGAAGCGGCGGCTGCCGCGTCAGGAAAATCGGTAACCATCGAACTTCTGGCGGACACCGCGCTGGATGAGACAACGCATACAGCCACGGAGGGATACGAGATTCGTTTCCCGGCGGACGTGGACAGTGTAACCATCAACGGAAACGGTCATTCTATTACACTGGCAGGTGCGCCGGAGGGCTATTCCTGGCCTAATGAGGCGGGGGTTCGCCTGCCGGATTCACCTTTGCAGGCATCGGCCCTAACGATTCTGCGCCTGCCGGAAAGTCCTTCACATTCAACAAAGTACACTTTGTCAACAAAAAAGACGCGTCTAAAGTAAGCACGGGAGCAAACCGCTCGACGAAGTATATTTATGCTCGCGGAGAGAAGGATGAGTTCAACAACTGCATCTTTGACGGCGGCGTCGTCGTTTACGGAAACGCAGAATTCAACGGGTGTACATTGAGCGGAAGCGGCGATGCCGACATGTATGCGCTGTTTGTTGATCATCAGTACGGGGGCGGAAACTATACATACAGTCTGAAGGATTGTAAAATCTCGGCTCCTGAAACAGCGTACGGCTGTGTGAAGGTTGCGGCAGATGAGGGTGCGACCGTAGACGTGGCGATGAAGAGTTGCGTGATTGACAGCAAGACGAAAAACAAACCGGCTGTTTACGTCAACAAGGCCACTAACCTGTCCGTTACCGGGAGTGGCACTTCGATCAGCACTCCTGCAGGCATCGATGCGATCGGTGTCAAAGCAGGAACCGGAAAAATAGCAGTCAGAGCAGGAACATTCACATCGAAAATACCGGACGAGTATCTGCCCGAGGGCGTTTCGCAGGAAGCGAAGAGCGACGGAACCTACGGGGTTCTGGACGATGCAGATGCAGTCGTTGCAGTAGGAACAAAGAAATTTGCTTCGCTGGCGGAAGCAGTCGCCGCAGCGAAGGACGGGGATACCGTCACTCTGCTGAAAGACGCAGAGGGCAGCGGTGTCGCAATCATGGAGAAGGAAGCGAAGAAACTGACCTTTGACTTCGGCGGACATACTTACACCTTTAATGGAACAGGTGTAGGAAGCCCGGGATATGAAACTCAGGCCATGCACTTCGAGAAGGGCTCGACTATTACCCTGAAGAACGGAACGCTGAAGGTTGAGCGCTTTAATATGGGAATCCAGAACTACGCCAATCTGACGCTGCAGGACTTCAACGTGGATGCGTCCATGAACGATAAATGCCTTTATGCACTGAGCTGCAACAACGGCGATGTTAAGATTCTGGGAAGCTCAAGTCTCAAGGCGGCGGAAGGAAAGAACGCCTTCGACGTCTGTGTG
>SFHC01000029.1 GCA_004555725.1 [Eubacterium] saphenum | reverse complement strand
CTGGACGAGGTCGGCATCACGCTGAACAAGAACGCGATTCCGGGAGATAAGCGTCCGCCGAAGCAGACGAGCGGAGTTCGTGTCGGAACTGCTCCGATGACCACCAGAGGCTTCAAGGAAGAAGATTTCAGGCAGACAGCCAGAAAAATTGATGAAGTTGTTCGCCGTCTGGACCGTGAGAAAGCGGAATAGAGCGGAGAAAATATAATTACAGCAGATGTAAAGGAAGATCGCATAAATGAAGATTATCTTAGATGGAATGGGCGGTGATCATGCGCCTGACGCAATTGTTGAAGGTGCTGTGCAGGCAGCAGGAATGCTGAAGGATGCGGATGAAATCTGTATCACAGGGCCTGAAGCGCTGATCCGGGAAAAGCTCAGCAAGTATGGATACCGCGGACACAAAATTACTATTTGCGACGCGCAGAGTGTAATTACTAATGACGAAGCGCCGGTAATGGCAGTACGCAGCAAGAAAGACTCTTCAATCGTCAAAGGGCTGCGCATGGTCAAGGAAGGCGACGGAGATGTGTTCATTTCGGCCGGAAGCACAGGAGCGCTGCTGGCAGGAGGGCTTCTGATTCTTGGAAGAGTTCGCGGCATCGACCGGCCGACACTGGCAACGGTGTATCCGGTTCTTGGAAGCGATCAGCCGTCACTTCTGACCGATGCGGGAGCCAACGCGGAGTGTAAACCGAGGAATCTGTTTGAATTCGGCGTCATGGGAAGCATTTACATGGAAAAAGTTATGAACCGTCCGAACCCGACGGTCGGCCTGGTAAACCTGGGGACCGAGAAGGAGAAGGGAACGCCGCTGACCAAAGCTGCCCGCGCTCTGCTTGAAGACAGCGATCTGAATTTCATCGGCAATATTGAGACAAGGGAGCTGCAGAACGCAGTCTGCGATGTCATCGTCACAGACGGATTTACAGGAAATGCCTGCATCAAGCTGACGGAGGGGCTCGGCCTTTCCATGCTGAAGATGGCTAAGAGCATGTTTATGAGCAGTCCGAAAACCAAGTTCGCCGCTCTGATGATGAAAGACCAGCTGGCCGGTCTGAAGGCGCAGCTGGACTATAAGGAATACGGCGGTGCGCCGATTCTCGGCCTGCAGAAAGCCCTGCTGAAAATGCACGGTTCCTCAGATGCTCTGGCAGTTCGTCAGACCATCCTGAAGGCGGTTCCGTATGTCGAGGAGGGCGTAGTGGAAACGATCGCGCAGGCGCTCGGCGACCGCGCGCGTTCAATCGAAGAAGACGAAGAGAAAGAAAGACAGTAAGGACAGGCCGGCCGGCATCTGCTGCCGGCCGGAATTCTATTTTTACGGGAGGCAAAAGTTGAATGAGCAAAAGTTTGAGCTGGTGCTGCAGTATCATTATCATGATATCCGTCTGCTGAGAAGAGCGCTGACACACAGTTCCTACTGTAAGGAACATCACCGTCCGCCGATGGAATGCAATGAACGGCTGGAATTCCTGGGCGATGCTTTTTTGGATGCCATTATCGGAAACGAGCTGTTTACACGGCTGGACCATTCCAATGAAGGGAAACTGACTAAACTCAGAGCCTTGGTGGTATGCGAAAAGGCACTGGCAGAAGTGGGCAGAAAATTAAATATCGGAGAGTATCTGTATCTGGGTAAAGGCGAAGAGCTGACCGGAGGGAGACACCGCGAGTCGATTATCGCAGATGCGGTGGAAGCTGTGATTGCCTCGATTTATCTGGACAGCGGATATGAGCAGGTGAGCGATTTTGTCCTTCGGGAATTCAGACCTCTGGTCGATCAGGCGCTTGCCGGAAAACTGTACACCGATTATAAGACGCAGGTTCAGGAGATCCTGCAGAAGAAAGGAACCGAGCCGAAAATCCAGTATGTGCTGGATCGTGAAACCGGTCCGGATCATGATAAGACGTTCTATGTCCACATGCTCTGCAACGGACACCAGATGGGTTCCGGAAGCGGGAAGAGTAAGAAGGAAGCGGAGCAGAACGCCGCGAAGGCGTCTCTTGAGGAGGGTTACGTAAAAGATGTACTTTAAGAGATTGGAAATTCACGGATTTAAATCCTTTGCCGAGCCGTCGGTGATTGATTTTAATGAGGGCGTTACAGCGATTGTAGGGCCTAACGGAAGCGGCAAGAGCAACATCAGTGATGCCATTCGGTGGGTGCTGGGTGAACAGAGCGCCAAGGAACTCCGGGGCGGTAAAATGGAAGAAGTGATCTTCAACGGAACGGAGAACCGCCGCCCAAAAGGCATGGCTGAAGTTACGCTGGTCATTGATAATACCGATCAGTCTCTGAATATCGACTATAACGAAGTGGCGATCACGCGCAGAATGTTCAGAAGCGGAGAAAGTGAGTATCTCATCAATAACCATAACTGCAGACTGAAGGATATCCGCAGCCTGTTCGTTGACACAGGAATCGGTGTGGATGGATACTCCATTATCGGACAGGGAAAGATCGCAGACATCATCAGCGACAAGCCGTCAAGCAGAAGACAGATTTTTGAAGAATCCGCCGGCATCGTTGCCTATAAAAACCGGAAAGCGGAGGCAGAAAAAAAGCTGGAAGAGACTAAAATTAACCTCGACAGGATTGATGACATTGTCCAGGAACTGGAAAGCCGCATCACGGTTCTGCGTACAGAAAGTCAGAAGGCAAAACAGTACCAGGAACTGAAGAAACAGTACCGTGAACTGTCGGTAAATATCATTCTGAAGAATATCAAGGATGATATGGAAAATGCGGAGCAGTATAAGACGGAGTCCTCAGATCTTGCCGGGAAAATCAACTTCACCGAAGACAATCTGAAAAAGGTGAATACTGATGCGCTGGCACTTGAAAATAAAGAGTCCAGACTGATCCGGCAGGAAGAAGAGGCGCATCAGAAAATCCCGGAAATTGTCGAGTCGATCGGAAATTTCCAGAGAGAACGCCAGTTGAAGCAGGAACGCCAGAAGAACATGGAGCGTGAAGAAAAAAGAATTCAGGATGAACTGGAATCGATCACCCGCCGTGTTGATGAAATGCGCATGGAAGTTGAGGAAAGCCGGGGGAAAATCGCGGAACTCAATGCCAGGACGCGCATGGCCGCAAACAGTCTGGAAGAGAAAAAGAACGCGTATGAACAGCTCAGCAGAAAACGTACACGCGGAGCAAGTCTGAAGGAACTGACGAATGAGCTGTATGAACTGCACAGCACAGCTGCTTCTAAACAGAGCGAGGCTAAAAGTGTGGAAAGCTATAAATCCACGCTGGAAAAGAGAAAACGCGAGCTGGAAAGTGATTCGGAAGCACTTCTGCACACCAAGCAGATGTATGAGAATAAGCAGAAAGAAATTGAGACCAGTGAACGCTACGCGCAGAATGAGAAACAGCGCCTGGAGAAGGAACTCGGCGAAGCGGAGAAACAGCGTCTGAACCTGCTCCAGCAGAGGAAGGATCTCCAGTCTCAGCTCAGCCGTCTGGAAATCCGCATCAGCGAAATGACCATGCGTCAGAAAACCATCGAAGAGATGGAGCACAGCTACGAGGGATACAGTTACGCGGTTCGCTATATCATGCAGTCCGGTCTGATCGGCGTAGAAGGCGTTGCAGGAGATCTGATCGATGTGCCTGACGGTATGGAAACCGCGATTGAGACGGCGCTTGGAGCCTCCAAGCAGAACATCATCATCCGCGACGAGGAATGCGCCAAGAGAGCGGTTAATGCCCTGAAGCATAATAAGGCCGGCCGTCTGACTTTTCTTCCGGTATCAACTATTGAGGGAAAGAATGCCCAGGTTCCGGAGCGTATCGCGCAGGATGCCGGATTCATGGGGCTGGCCGTAGATCTGGTGAAATTCAGGGAGCGGTACCGCAGTATTTTCCGTTATCTGCTGGGCCGCGTTGCAGTTGTGGAGAATCTGGATGCTGCTATCCGCCTGTCCAAGATCAGGGGAACCGGCCTGCGCTACGTTACTCTGGATGGCGAAGTCATTAACGCAGGCGGAGCGATCACTGGTGGCGTCTACCGCAGAAAAACTGCGAATGTCGTCGGAAGAAAGAATGAAATTGCAAGGCTGCAGAATGATATCGAACAGGCAGAAGATGAACAAAACCGTCAGAAAAACAGCAGCTCGTCCATTGAGAATGCACTGAAGGCAATCGAGCGGCAGCTTCATCAGATCCACAGCGAGCAGAGGGAGAATGATATCCGCCTCACTGCAGTGACCCCGCGCCTGAAATCGATTCAGGAAGAAATCCGGAAAGCCGAAGAACAGATCAAGAAGAATGATCTGGAGGCAGAAAACGCCGGAAAGGAGCTTCGTGAATCAGATGACATGGTCAGGAACCTCATTAACGAGAGCAAGGATGCTGAACAGAAGATTAATCAGCTCGAGCAGGAAATCGATAAGCGAAGAAAAGAAGAGGCGGAAATTCAGGATGCCATTCAGCAGTCGAAGGAAGAAGTCTCGCAGATGCGGATTGAGTACGACCGCTGGAACGCAAAACTGGAGAGCGCAAAATCCATCGCCAAGCACAGCGATAAAGAGATGAATGCGCTGATTACCCAGCAGCAGGAGAAGGAAGCGCAGGCAGACAAGCTTGCCAGAGAAAAGAATCATATGTCGTACGGAACGGCAGATGACGATGCGGTCCTTATTCGTCTTCAGCAGGAAAAACAGACAGCAGAACAGCTGATCTCGCAGAGCCGCGATGAGAGAAAAGATCTTTCCAGACAGAAAGAAAGACTGGAGGATCAGAAAGCGCAGCTCAGAAAGGAAGCCGGCGCTTACCGCGATCAGAAGTATCAGCTGGAAGTAAAAGCTGCGAAGAATGAAA
Organism: [Eubacterium] saphenum; assembly: GCA_004555725.1. Lineage (GTDB taxonomy): Bacteria > Bacillota > Clostridia > Peptostreptococcales > Anaerovoracaceae > Aminicella > Aminicella saphenum_A. Next base: position 12,435 of record SFHC01000029.1, on the reverse strand, counting down.
CACAGCTTGAACATCTGAAAGACCGCCTGTTCGATGACTTTGAACTTTCCTACGCGCAGGCTCTCGATCTGAAATGGGACGGATTTGTCCTCAATGGTGCGGTGAAGATGAGCAGCGAACTGAAGGAAGACATCCGTAAACTCGGAGAGGTCAATGTCGGTGCGATTGATGAATATGAAAAAGTCAGCGAGCGTTACAAGTTCCTGACTGACCAGCAGAGCGACGTCCAGAACGCGGCATCCGAACTGGAAATGATTATTGATGACATGGATCATAAGATCATCCATCAGTTTACCACTACGTTCCAGTCCATCCGCAAGAACTTCACCCGGGTGTTTAAAGAGCTGTTCGGAGGCGGTGACGCAGAGCTGCTCCTTGAAGATGAAAAGCATCCGATGGAATCCGGCATTCAGATCATCTCCAGACCGCCGGGGAAGAAACTGCAGAATATCAATCTGCTGTCCGGAGGAGAAAAGACCATGACGGCGCTTGCACTGATGTTTGCTGTACTCTGTGTGAAACCGACGCCGTTCTGTATTCTGGACGAAGTTGAGGCCGCGCTTGATGAGGCGAATATAGCAAGATTCTCTGAATATCTGAAGAACTTTCACCAGACGCAGTTTGCTCTGATTACCCACCAGAAGGCAACAATGGAGCACGCAGATGCCCTGTACGGCGTTACAATGGCAGAAGAGGGGGTCTCCAAGGTGATCAGCCTCAGACTCGGAGAATATGATCCGAACGACTATACCGAATAAAGAAAGGATACTACTCCAATGGCTATATTACAGAAGAAAAAAGGTTTTTTCGGCAGGATGGCGGAACGCATCGGAGATGTCATCCTGGCGCATAATACCGTAGATGAAGACATGATGGATGAGCTGGAGGAAGTGCTGATTACGTCCGATATCGGCATGGAGACCACAGAAAAGATCATGGAAGATCTGCGTCAGCATATCAAGAAAGACTATATCCAGGCGCCGGAGCGCGTGAAGAAGAAGCTGACAGAGATCATTGCAGAGCTTATGGATAAAGGGGACCGTCTGAAACTCAGCAGCAAGTCGCCGCTCGTCATAATGATGATCGGGATTAACGGGGGCGGTAAGACGACCACTATCGCAAAACTCGGGAACCGTTTGAAACAAGAAGGAAGAACCGTCATGTTCGCAGCGGCGGATACGTTCCGCGCAGCTGCGGCAGAGCAGCTTACCATCTGGGGCGACCGCATCGGAATCAACACGGTTCATCATGAAGAGGGAGCGGATCCGAGCGCTGTTCTGTTTGACGCGATTCAGTCCGCCAAAGCAAAGAACATCGATGTTCTGATCTGCGACACAGCCGGACGGCTCCAGAATAAAAAGAATCTGATGATTGAGCTGGAGAAGATGAACAAGGTCATCGATAAGGAATATCCGGAAGCCGACCGTGAAACTCTGCTGATTGTGGATGCGACAAATGGAAAAAATGCCGTTTCACAGACCAAGGAGTTCAATGAAGCCGCTCCGCTGACGGGTATTGTCATTACCAAACTGGATGGAACTGCCAAGGGCGGAATTGCTATTACCATTGCGGATGAGTTCGATATGCCGATCAAGTATATCGGCGTCGGGGAGGGAATCGAGGACCTTCAGCAGTTTGATCCGCTGGAATTCGCAAGGGGGATTTTTGATGAGTAAGCCGATTGTTGCCGTCGTTGGACGGCCGAATGTTGGAAAATCAACTTTTTTTAATATGCTGGTCGGTCAGAGAGTCTCAATTGTTGAGGATACTCCTGGTGTGACCAGGGACCGGATTTACGCGGAAGCCGAATGGAACGGAAAGACGTTCGGGCTGATTGATACAGGCGGAATCGAACCATCCAGCAAGGACATCATTCTGTCCCAGATGCGTGAGCAGGCACAGATTGCCATGGATATGGCCGATGTTATCGTGTTCATGGTCGACGGCCGTGAAGGTCTGACTGCCGCAGATGAAGAAGTTGCGCAGATGCTCAGAAGAACCGGAAAAAAAGTCCTTCTGGTCGTGAACAAGATTGATAAACCGACCAATCTTCCGGATTCCTTTTATGATTTTTATACACTGGGAATCGGAGAGCCAATTCCAGTGTCTTCAGCAAATAAGCTGAATGTAGGCGATGTCCTGGATGATATTGTGAACAGCTTCCCGGATGATGACGGTCTGGATGAGGAGGACCGCATCGGCGTCGCTGTCATCGGAAAACCGAATGTCGGAAAGTCTTCTCTGATCAATGCGCTGATTCAGGATAACCGCGTCATCGTCAGCCCGATTGCCGGAACAACGAGAGATTCAGTCGACACGCCGTTCACCTGGAACGGGGATGAATATACGTTAATTGATACCGCTGGAATCCGAAGGAAATCCAAAGTCTATGACTATGTGGAAAAGTACAGCGTCATCCGCGCGATTGCAGCAGTTGAACGCGCGGATGTCTGTATCGTCATGATGAACGCGCGGGACGGCGTGGCCGAACAGGATAAGAAGATTGCCGGGCTTGCGCATGAGGCGGGAAAGGGAATTGTCCTGGTGGTCAATAAATGGGATCTGATTGAAAAAGAGACCAATACCATGCGCGATTTTATCCGCAATGTAGAATCTGAGCTCCAGTTCTGCAGCTATGCGCCGATCATCTTTACGTCTGTAACAGAAAAACTCCGTTTGAATGACGTCATGGCCATGACCAAGGCCGTAGCGGAGAACCGTGCGCAGCGCGTCCCGACCGGACAGCTGAACAGTCTGATTGCCGACGCGGTAATGATGAAACCGACCCCGTCGGATAAGGGAAAACATCTGAAGATTTATTACGGCGCTCAGGTTGGTGTTAAACCGCCGCTGTTCATGTTCCAGATCAACAGCCGGAAACTGGTTCATTTTTCCTATAACCGCTATCTGGAAAACAGGATCAGGGAGACGTTTGGCTTTGAGGGAACATCCATCAAATTCATCTTCCGTGAAAAAAGAGAGAAGGATCAGTAGAGATGAGACATGAAGTTCTGATGGTTATTCTGTCTGCAGTAATCGCATATCTTCTGGGAAGCATTTCCCCGTCAACGCTGATTGCCAGAAGACACGGTGTCAATATTAAAAAAGCGGGAAGCGGAAACGCGGGAACGACCAATACACTGCGTGTTCTCGGCGCAAAGGCGGCGCTGGCTACGCTGATCATTGATATCGGCAAGGGCATTGCTGCTGTGGCGGCCGGGTATCTGCTTGCGGGACATCTGGGCGCGATGGTCAGCGCGCCGGCGGCATTTGCCGGCCACTGCTGGCCTGTGTACTATAAATTCCGCGGAGGAAAGGGCGTAGCCGTGGCATTTGGCGTGCTTGTTGCGCTGAATCCGAAAATCGGGTTTGCTCTCTTGCTGATCTGCGTTTTGTCTGTGCTGATCACGAGAAGAGTCAGCTTTGGTTCGATCATTGCCGCCATAGCATGTCCGGTTCTCTGCTGGTTTCTGATGAGAGAATTCTTCTGGATCGGTCTGGTTATGGGCGCACTGGTTCTGTTTAATCACAGGAGCAATATCGTCCGTCTGATTCATCACCAAGAGGATCCGGTCAGCATCAGCTGGTTTAAAAAGAAAACCGAAAAGCCGAATGAAGAGAAATAAAACCGGCAGATCAGCTCGATGCAGAGTACGTTGACGGAATAACAGTCGCATGAAAAGGTAAAGGAGAGGTATCATGAGTAAGGCAGCTGTAATCGGCGCAGGAAGCTGGGGAACAGCTCTGGCGATGACACTGGCGCATAAAGGCCATGAAGTATATCTGGTCGTGCACAGTCAGAAACAGCTTGAAGATATGCAGAAAACCGGGGAGAATGCACGCTATCTTCCGGGAATTAAACTGGAGCCGGGCATTCGTCTGACTCTGGACAGAGGAGAGGCTCTGGAAGGCGCGGAATTTGTCATCTTTGCAGCGCCGGCGCAGAAATTCCGCTTTGCGTTTGAAGAAGCTATTCCATACATGGATGACGGTATTATCGTGGTCAATGCGGCCAAAGGAATCGAAAAAGGTACATTGCTGCAGCTTCATAAGGTTGCGCATATTCTGCGCCCGGATTTCCCGTATGTCGCGCTTTCGGGTCCGTCGCATGCGGAGGAAGTCTGCCGCTATCTGCCGACGACTGTCGTTGCGGCATCTGAGAACAGGGAAGCCGCAGAAAAGGTGCAGGATCTGTTTATGACGGACCGGTTCCGCGTGTATACCAACGATGACGTTATCGGCGTCGAACTTGGCGGCGCCCTGAAAAATATCATTGCGCTCGGAGCCGGGGTGAGCGATGGAATCGGATACGGAGACAATGCAAAAGCGGCGCTGATGACACGCGGACTTACGGAGATGATCCGCCTCGGTCTGAAAATGGGTGCAAGTCAGGAGACCTTTGCCGGACTGACCGGAATGGGCGACATGATTGTGACCTGCACCAGCATGCATTCCAGAAACCGCCGCTGCGGGATTCTGATTGGACAGGGAACGGCGCCGGATGAAGCGGTAGAAAAAATCGGCATGGTTGTCGAGGGAATTACTACTGCAGAGGCGGCAGCGAAACTTGCGCGCAAGTATCATGTGGAAATGCCGATCACAAAGTGCATCAACGCCTGTGTTCATGGGGAGCTCACGGCGAAAGAGGCCGTGGATGAGCTTATGACAAGAGATCGGAAGAATGAGATGAATTTCCGGTAGGCGCGCGCCGGACCGGAAAAGAGGAGAAGTAGAGAGAACAATATGAGTAAAACGTTTCACATCACGACATTTGGCTGTCAGATGAATGAACACGATTCTGAAATCATGGCCGGACTTCTGTGTGATATGGGCATGGCGCCCGTCAAGGACAGAAAGGACGCGAACATCGCAATTATCAACACCTGCAGCGTCAGAGACAACGCTGATAAACGGTTCTTCGGCACGCTCGGCCAGCTGAAGCGCCGCAAAATGCAGGATCCGGATTTCTACGTCTGCGTCTGCGGCTGTATGATGCAGCAGCAGCGTGTGATCGATCAGATCCAGAAGAAGTATCCGTGGGTAGATTTAATTTTCGGGACACACAACATCGAGAGGCTTCCACATTTGCTGCGCAGCGTCATGCAGAATCACGACCAGGAAATGGAAATCCTGGACGGTGGCGCGGACAGATCGATTCCGGAACATCTTCCGATGAAACGGCTGTATAAAGAGAAGGCCCTTGTCAATATAACCTTTGGCTGCAACAATTTCTGCACTTACTGCATCGTCCCGTACACACGCGGCCGTGAGATCAGCAGAAAGCCGGAGGAAATTCTCAAGGAAATCCAGGCGCTTGCCGATGACGGCGTCCGAGAGGTCATGCTCTTAGGACAAAATGTAAACTCTTACAAGGGAGAATACGAGCTGCCGGAAACCGCACAGCGCGCAGTCTGGGAGCCGGTGACGGAAGAGGATAAGAAAGAGGCCGAAAAAACAAGCGGATACTGTACTTTTTCACACTTGATCCGCCTGGTTGCAGAAATTGACGGCATCAAGCGCATCCGCTTTATGACGTCCCATCCGAAGGACCTGTCGCCGGAGCTGATCGATACGTTTAAGACCTGCGACAAGCTGTGCAAGAACATTCACCTGCCGGTACAGTCTGGATCCGACCGGATTTTAAAGAAAATGAACAGGCATTATGACCGGGAAAAGTATCTGTCTCTTGTAGAACGGCTGAAAAAAGCAGTTCCGGACATTACCATTTCCACTGATATCATCGTCGGTTTTCCGGGAGAAACAGAAGAAGATTTTCAGGATACGCTCGATATCGTGCGCCGGGTGCAGTATGATTCCGCGTTTACCTTCCTGTATTCCATCCGGAAGGGGACGCCGGCCGCTTCCTATGAAGACCAGATTCCAGAGGATGTCAAGCACGAACGGTTTAATCGGCTTGTGGATGAGGTTAATGCCTCCAGTGCGGAGAAAAACAAGGCGTATGAAGGCACTGTGCAGACCATCATGATTGAGGGAAAGAGCAAGCGGAACAAGCAGGCACTGTGCGGCCGGACAGACGGCTTCAAGCTTGTGAACTTCTCTGTGCTTCCGGAAGATCTGCCGGAGCAGATACGCAGAGGAGGAAGATCGGTCACTGCGCTTGCTGAAGCGTGGACCGGAAAATTTGCTGAAGTAGAAATCACCCAGGGAAAGACGTTCAGCCTGGAAGGAAGACTGATTGCCGTGATGGATGATGAAGAGAATCATTAAGAAACGGGGGAAACAATAACATGGGTAAGTTTAGATACGGCATCGCCCTGCTTGCCGCAAAACTGTCCGTACTGGCGTTGAAAATTACCAGACACAATGGAACCAATTTCCCGGGAATCGTCGCATTGAAGATCTGCCCGGATTTTCTGAAGTATATTCATAAACCGAAAACCATCATCGGCGTCACGGGAACCAATGGAAAAACTACAGTTTCCAACATGTTGAATGACCTTTTGTCTAAACTCGGCAGAAATGTGCTGAACAACGGCATGGGATCCAACATCAACACGGGCATTGCAACCTGTCTGATCAGCGGTGTCACGCTGTTCGGCCGCGAAAAATATGACACGGCTGTGCTGGAGATTGATGAACGCTCCGCGCGTGTTGTATTCCCGTATGTTCAGCCTGATCTGATGCTGATCAGCAACCTTTCCAGAGACTCCATCATGAGAAACGGCCATCCGGAATACATTAAATACATTCTGGAACGTTATATGCCGGAAAAGACCAGGCTGGTGCTGAACGCAGACGATCTGATCGCGTCCTCCGTTTCACCGGAAAATCCGCGTGTGTACTACGGAATCGATCAGATGCCGGGCGACTTTACAGAGTGCCGGAACCTGATCAACGATATGCAGATCTGTCCAAAGTGCCACACCAAGCTGAAATATAAATATATCCGCTACAGCAATATCGGAAAAGCGTACTGCCCGAACTGCGATTTTAAATCGCCTGAATATGACTGCGAAGCAAAGGATGTCGACGTCAGCACAATGACGATGCAGTATTCCGGAGGAGGAGAGTCCGCAGAATTTAAGCTGATGAATCCGAGTGTGTTTAATATTTATAATCAGGTTTCTGCGATTGCTGTGCTGCAGCAGATGGATTACTCTCTGGATCAGATTAAGCACGCCATGGAGCAGATTCAGATCACGTCCTCCCGCTACGGCGTGCACAAGATCGGCGACAAAACCGTCCGGAACATTCTCTGCAAGGAGAAAAACGCGTATGCCGCGTCCCGTGTGTTTGAATACGTGGGCGAGCAGCCGGGAACCAAGGAAATTCTCCTGTTTAACAACTGTATCGGTGATACACACCACTGGTCAGAGAATACCTGCTGGCTGTATGACTGTGATTTTGAATTCCTGGCGGATGACAAGATCAGACAGATCATCGTCTACGGCGACCGCGGCCTGGATTATAAGCTGAGAATGCTGATTGCCGGGGTTCCGGAGGAGCGTATAACCTATGTGAAAGACCCTGCAGACGGTGTCGGAAAACTGAAGATGCTTCCAGATGATAATATCTACGTGTTCTACGGAACGGATTCATTCAATCTGGGAATGCGGACAACCAAAGAGGCTGAAGCCGCGGTTGCAGCCTGGAATGACGCACACGGAAGCAAGAACGCAGAGAATGAATCTGACGGGAAGGAGGAAGCATAATGAAGGTGGAAGTATTATATCCGGAAGTCGCTAATCTGTACGGCGAACTCGGCAACATCCGTTATATTCAGCTTTCTGTTCCGGGAGCGGAGATTATCGAAACGGCGCTGAACGAACGGCCGGCTTTTCTCGACGAGGAAAACGGGATCGATCTTGTCTATATGGGGACAATGACGGAAAGTGCCCAGATCATTGTACGCGATACGATGAAAGGCTATCTTCCGGAGCTGAAGGCAGCAATTGAGCGCGGACAGAGAATGCTTGTCACCGGAAATGCTCTGGAGATTTTCGGAAGCCGCGTGCATGATGTGGAAAACGGAGATATGGAGTTCCTGAACCTCTTCCCGTTCCACACGGAGCGTGATCTTATGCACCGCTATAATTCCCTTTATATCGGGAAATATGACGATCTTTCCATCGTCGGCTACAAAAGCCAGTTCACGCAGAGCTATCCGGACGGAAAGCTGGAACCTCTTTTCCAGACGGTGCGCGGCTGCGGACTGAATCCGGACATCATGGAAGAGGGCATCCGGTATAAAAATTTTATGGCGACTTACATTATCGGACCGCTGTTCGTACTGAACCCGAAATTCATGGTCCGTGTTCTGGAAGAAACGGGCATGAAGGATGTTCACCCGGCCTATGAAAAAGCGGCTCTGGAAGCCTATGAAGAGCGCCTCGCTGAATACAGCGAGCCGGACAGAGGGTTTATCTATTAACTAATCCGTGTGTATGCACGCAGAAGAGGAGGACTGCAGGACGTGAATTTAAGAAATCGAAACGGACTCCTGATTGTCATCATATTAGGAGCCATGATCATTATGCGGATGCTGGACGGCGGATTCAGCGACGCGCGGTCATGGCTGGTGGAAGAGATTCTTACTCTGCCGGGGATTGTGATCGGCCTGTCGTTCCATGAGTTCGGCCATGCCTGGATGAGCGACCGGCTGGGCGATCCGACGCCGAGAGCGCAGGGCAGGCTGACTCTGAATCCGCTCGCGCATACCGACTGGTTCGGGTTTATCTGCCTGATCTTTGCCGGATTTGGCTGGGGAATTCCTGTGGAAATTGACCCAAGACACTACAAACATCCGAGAAGAGATGAATTTCTCGTCTCCATCGCAGGTGTCGTGATGAATCTGATTACAGCCTGCGTGTTTGCGTTTATCATGCGTCTCATGATTCATTCCGGAGTCGTGCTGACTACCATGTCATCATCTGGCGTCACACTGGCGCAGATCTTACTGGACATTTTCCGCTATATCGTCGTCATTAATATCAGCCTGATGGTATTTAACCTGCTGCCGGTTCCGCCGCTTGACGGATTTGGGATTGTAACGCAGATTTTCGACCTCAGAAGATACAGCTGGTACTATCCGCTCTACAGAAGCGGATTCTGGATTCTTATGCTGCTGATTATGTTCAACATCGTCGATATCGTGCTGAATCCGGCTGTTTCAGGCATTCTGAATCTGATCAGCCGCACCATTATCGCATAACAGATACACCTATGAAATCACCGACGCCGGGAAGCCTGCGCTGCTTTCCGGCGCTTTTTATCGAACAGGGGAAGAATATGGGAGAAGGAAAAAACTTTATTGCACAGTTTAATTATAAGATCGCGGAAAATGAGGAAGATTTCCGGAATCTGCTGAAAGAGCAGCTCGGTGAAGGGGAGGCCGGTCAGGTCATTCAGGTTCTGGCTGAGCGAGCTGACCAGAAGAATCATGCCGGAGCTATGGATCATCTGTCTTTTTATCGGTTTAAGAACGAGAATCTTCCGCGCAGTCTTGCGATTTCCATCGGATTTGAGGGCGATCTGATCGGACAGACCTGTGACTGGATCGACGCGCATCCGGAACACTTCGGGACGCGGATTCTGGATCAAGGCTGCGATATCGGTCTGATTTCCCTCTTTATGGCAAAAAGATTCCCCGGCAAGGAGATCACGGCGGTAGACCGCTGCCGCGAAGCTGTCGCGCTGGCAAATACCCTGAAAGAACAGCTGAAGATCGACAATGTCCGCTTCCTGGACCCTGACCAGTGGAAATCGGAAATCCGGGCCGAGCGGAAAAAGTCCGGGCATTCCGGAAAAGGCACAGGAGCAAAGCAGAATACCGGAACGTACGATACCGTTTTTTCTTCCCGTACACTCCAGGAGAATCTGGATGTCAGGCGCATTTCCGGCCTTGCCTTTTCACCTTTTGCCGAAAAAGTGCGGGTAAAAGAGAACCTGTTCCAGTCGTACGTCCGAAAAATGAAAAAACTGACTGCCGAGAACGGAAATTTCATCTCCATCGAACGTCTCTATCAGCCGAGTGCCCGTGCCGCTTACCTGATGGCCCTGCAGAGAGCCGGGTTTGATCTGGGGACTGCTGAGATTGAAGAAATCGATGCGCGTGATCTGGATCAGCATGAGAAGCTGGGAATTTTCATCGCCGAGGAAGCGGGAAAGAGGAACAGACAAAAATCACCTGCCAGGGCAGTTACACTTCAGGATGAAGAAAAAGACGCTGTTCAGGAGTCGGCAGCGGCATATGGCCATGGAAAGGAGACGGTCAGACGGATTGCCGATGGATTTATTCGCCGCTTAAACCGGGAACTTCCTGAATATGCTAATGAAGAAGCCGATCTGCTGCTGGAGGCCGAACAGGCAGAGCTGATCAGGGGCGTTTACCTGTTTGAAGGGCGTCAGGTGATCGGAAAGCTTGCTGTCTATCAGTCTGGAGACGATCCAGACAGTTTATGGTACTATCAGGGCGCCTGGTCCAGGGACCACCGCATCGCGCGCTACCCGGCCGCCATCCGGAAAGAAGTGATGGAAAATCTGGATAGTGAAATCCGCGAATTTCAGAGAATGAACTATACGGCCTGCGCGTTTTCGCAGAAAAAAGACGGCAGGGAATTGATTTCCAGAGATCCGAGAAGAAAGAAATAAATGTATACATCGTGAGAAATTGTTGCGATTGTGATACACTGATCTATGGCGGCCGGACGGCACAGACCGGCGCAGACTGTGCTTGTGAATGCGCAGCCGGAATAAGATGTCATTTCACAGAGAGCGGAGGGGTGATTCAATGACAAGTATAGAACAGGAATACGAGAAAAAACTGGTTTCCGCTGAAGAGGCGGTAAAATGTGTAAAAGACGGAGACTGGGTGGATTACGGTCAGGCTGTTTCTTTTCCGACCGATCTTGATGCAGCGCTCGGCGACCGCGCAGGTGAACTGCATGATGTGAAAATCCGCAGCGCTATTACCATGCGTCCGGCCCAGGTTATCGAAAAAGACCCGGAAGGAAAATCCTTTACACTAAACCTCTGGCACTGTTCCGGAATTGACCGGAAATACCTTGCGGCAGGAAGAGCATTTTTTCAGCCGATGCTGTTCAGAGACTGCGGGTCCTATTACGCACACGGATACGCACCAGTTAATGTCGCGATGATCACCATGTCAGAGATGGACAAGTACGGAAACTTCAGCTTCGGTCTGAGCAACTGTGTGACACAGAGTCTGCTGGATGCGGCAGATATCATTATTGTCGAAGAAAATCCGACGATGCCGTATGTCTATGGTATGGAAAGAGATCATATCAACATCCGCGATGTTGATTACGTTGTTCGCAGCAAATCCGATGTAGCAGTACTTCCTGCGCCGAAAGCATCCGATACGGATCGTAAGATTGCAGAAAACCTGTTCCCGTACCTGAAGGACGGCATGACTCTTCAGCTGGGCATCGGAGGAATGCCGAATGCGCTCGGATCACTGATCGCGCAGTCCGATCTGAAGGATCTGGGCATGCATACCGAACTGATGAGTGACGGGTATCTGGACCTTTACAAGTCCGGTAAAATCACGAATAAAAAGAAAGCTCTGCATCGCGGAAAGGGTGTGTTCTCCGTCTGCAACGGATCGCGAGAGCTTTATGATTTCCTGGATCACAATATTGATGTAATTTCTGCGCCGATGGATTATGTCAACAGCCCGGTGACACTCAGCAAGATGGAAAACTTCATTTCCATTAACGGATGCATCGCTGTGGATCTGTACGGCCAGGTCAGTTCCGAGTCAGTCGGCACCCGTCAGATCAGCGGCACAGGAGGGCAGCTGGACTTTGTCGGAGGAGCATACCACGCACCGGGCGGAAAATCCTTCCTGGCGCTGCATTCCACATTCACTGATAAGAACGGCGGCGTCCATTCCAACATCAAGCCAAAGTTCACCGGAGGCGACATCATCACTACCCCGCGCACACAGGCCGACTATATCGTAACCGAGTACGGCACAGCCGGACTCATCGGCAGAACCACATGGGAGCGCGCCGAAGCCCTGATCGGGATCGCCCATCCGGACGTCCGCGATGAACTGATCCGCGATGCGGAGAAGCAGGGAATCTGGAAAGCGTCCAATAAACGGTAGGTAATATGCTGAAATAAGATAATCAGAAACGATCATGCGGGGCGGCGTTCGGGGAAAAAGCCGCCCCGCGGACATTTCTATGATGAAGGAAAAAAGAAGCACCTGGAGGATGATTGCAGGATCGAAACATGTTCCAGCGGCGGGTATTCCCGTGAATATGTAAAATATTGACAAGTTTTAAGAAAGACTTGCATTAAGCGGGGATGCGTGTTACTATAATTAGGCGCCTTGAGTTCGGGGCACAGATGAGGCCAAGTAGTTCAGTTGGTTAGAATGCCAGCCTGTCACGCTGGAGGTCACCGGTTCGAACCCGGTCTTGGTCGCCAATATTAAGCTGGCGTGGC
>SFHC01000028.1 GCA_004555725.1 [Eubacterium] saphenum | reverse complement strand
ATGGTGAAATGAAACGTCTAAAGTCTGGCGCTTTAGAACTTACTCTTTATAAACATAAGACTCCGGCATCTGAAATGGTTTTTCCAGATTCATGTTTTCAGTATGCAAAACATAAATTTAAGGGTTGGGTACTGCGTTTTCGATGCGGGAAATGCTGGTACTGGATCCTTGAAGATGGAAGCTTTTGTGATACAATCAATTACAAACAGGGGGTAAGCAAGAATAAAATGCTGTTTCATGCCGGCGATCAACTCCCTGACTTTAATATTCCTGATATTCATTCTGTTGTGGTAGAAGCTCGGTGGAAATGATTTCATAGTATAATACTTTGTGAGAAGGAGCACGATATTGTTGAATACCTGTATTTTAGAAAGTCCAGAAGATAAGATTTTTCAAGAGGATTTAGATGAACTGGCGAACAGATTATCGGTATATACTGAACTCAAGGACAGATCTGTACTTGTAACAGGAGCTACAGGATTGGTTGGATCTGTTTTAATTAAGGCATTAGCCTGCTTGAATCGAAAGTATGATATGGGAATGACACTGTTGCCGTTTGTTCGTAATGAAAAAAAGGCAGAATCAGTTTATGGCGGCCTTCTGACCAGAGGAGACTTGAGATTGGTCAAAGGGGACATTCTCGAACCGATTGAAACTGAGGAGCATGTTGATTACATTGTCCATTGTGCAAGTGTCACTGCATCAAAAACATTTGTGACCAAACCAGTTGAAACTCTGCATATATCCATTGACGGGACGGAGAATGTGCTGAAATTCGCCCATGGTTGTCATGTTAAAAGCATGGTGTATATTTCATCTATGGAAGCATTCGGCATTACAGATCCGAAAAAGGCGTCTGTAAAAGAAGAGGATCTAGGCTATATAGACGTTATGAATGTCAGAAGCTGTTACTCAGAGGGAAAACGAGTCTGTGAGTTGCTTTGCGCGTCGTATTGTCATGAATATAAAGTTCCGGTAAAAGTAGTCAGACTGGCACAGACATTTGGAGCAGGTGTTTCAGTCAGTGAAGGACGGGTATTCGCACAGTTTGCAAAAAGCGCGATCAAAGAAAAAGATATTGTTCTTCATACTGCTGGACAATCATGGGGGAATTACTGTTATACCGCTGACGCAGCAGCAGGAATCATGACTGCTCTGCTAAGAGGCGAAAACGCGAACGTATATACTGCTGCAAACCCAGAAACTTCTGTCCAGATTCGTGATATGGCGAAAATGGTTGCAGAAAAGATGGCGGACGGAAAAATTAATGTTGTATTTGATATTCCGGAAGATGCGATGACATATGGCTATGCTCCGGATGTGGTGCTGCATTTGAATTCAGATAAACTGCAGACGCTTGGCTGGAAGCCGCAGTATAATCTGGAAGAGATGTACAGGCGTTTGATTGCAAGTTTTATTGCGCAGGGAATGACAAAGGAAGCATAGATATGCGGAAGGATTATCAGCCGGTGTTTTTTGTCGAAAATGTTCAGTGGGAGAGGGTTTTCCTCCATTTACAGATTTCATCCTGCGTACCGGACCAGGTGGTTTTCTTTCTTGAACGTCTGGAAGGAATGAAGCAGAATGAAACGGACCGGGTAGACCGGGCCAGAGTAGTAGAGAGAGTTCCTCTTCCATGGGATTCCTATGAGGATGGAGTATACTCTTTCTGCTGTAATATTACAGCGATGAACGGAAGAACGTTTCTGAACAACGGCATATGGAGAATAAGGGCGGAAACGAATCATAATGTGTATGTTGTATATGCATCTTTCTCACTTGCCTATCATTTTGATGAATATACACGTATGTTCCGGTACGGAAATAACCAGTACGCGTACACAGTTCTGTTCACTTCTGCAACGGAAAATGAAAAATACCTCTGGTTTCTGATGCACAGCTTCTTTATGATCCGAAATGATGACTGGAGAAAACATCACTGGCTTTCGGAATCAAAAACATTTAAAGGTAAAAGAAAGAAACTGAAAGAAAAGATCACGAAAAGTGGAGTTGATAAAGTTTATCAGTTCTACAATCATGTATACCCGAAGCGTGGTCATCGTGTTCTGATGATGAGTGAAACCAGGGATAAGCTCTGGGGAAACTTAAAAGCAATTGATGATGCGATAAAAAGACGTGGTCTGGATAAACAGTTCGAGATGGACTATTCATTCCGAAAAGCTGTTGGGAAAAAGAAGGTTATTTCAGAGTGGGTTCGGGTTTTGAAGAAAATCGCAAAAGCGGATTATATTTTTATTGATGATTACGCGCCGCTTTTCAGTTATCTGAATCTCAGCCATAAAACGAAACTCATACAGGTATGGCATGCGGGTGAGGGATTTAAGGCCGTCGGATATGCCAGATTTGGTAAAGCAAGCTCGCCACGCCCGACAGATAACTGTCATAAGAAAAATGATTATGTACTGACCGGGTCACCGAAACTGAACCATGTATTTGAAGAGGTGTTCGGTATCGAAAAAAGCGCATTTTTACCAGTGGGAATGCCCAGATTAGATGGGTTTCTGGATCAGCAGCGAATTGAAAAATTTAAGGAGACTTTTTATCGACAGTATCCGGAACTGAAAGAAAAGAAAGTAATCCTTTTCGCCCCGACATACAGAGGCACAGATCAGAAACATGCATATTATGACTATTCATGGCTTGATTTTCAGCAAATACATGAGTTCTGCGGATCTGAATATGCTTTTGTATTAAAAATGCATCCGTTTGTTGAAGAAAAAGCAGAGATACCACCGGAATACAGCAGCAACATCTTTGACATGTCGGAATACCCAGATATCAATAGTTTGTACTATATTACAGATTTATTGATCACGGATTATTCATCAAATTTTTATGAGTATGCTTTGATGAGAAGACCGATGCTTTTTTATACACCAGATCGTGAAATTTATGAACTCAGCCGCGGAGTTCACCGAAGTGTGAAAGAAAACGCTCCTGGCAAGGTATGTGATACCTTCGAAGAAATGATGGACGCACTGCGAAGCGGCGATTTTGAAGAAGAAAAAGCAAAGCAGTTCGTTAAAGATAATTTCGCAAACTATGACGGACATGCAGCTGATCGGGCAATTGACCGGATTCTGCTTCAAATAAATAAAGGGCAAGGAAAATAACGGATTCATACATTGAACAGGGACTCGAAAACTGCACGAGTCCCTGTTGTTATAGATGAAAAAACTGAAGATCGGAAATTCAGAGTAGATTGAGGACTACTCCTACGCGTTTTTCCGCCCTGCCAGGCCGATCAGTCCGTAAATGCAGAATGCACCGATGTTGCAGACGACGATGCTTGCGCCGCTTGGTGTTCCGAACAGATAGGAGAGCGTCAGACCAACCCAGAGGCACAGAATTGCGATGACAGAGGAGTTGATGATTACAGTCCGGAAGGTCTTGCAGATGCGCATGGAGGTGAGTGCAGGGAATACGATCAGCGCGGAAATCAGCAGCGCGCCCATCATGCGCATGCCGAGAACGATTACGAGCGCGGTCAGCAGGGCGATGATGACGTTCAGCATTCCGGCATTGGTTCCGGTAGCGCGGGCAAAACTCTCGTCAAATGTCACGGAAAAGATCCGGTTATAAAAGAGTATAAAAAGCAGGAGAACGATGGCGGAAAGTGCCGTGCTCAGGAGAACGTCCCCTCTGGACATGCTCAGGATGCTGCCGAACAGGTAGTTATAGACATCGACGTTCATTCCGTTGGTCATGGAGATGATCATGACGCCGACGGCCATGGAGCCGGTGGAAATAAGGGCGATGGCAGCGTCTCCGTTGATTCGGCTGTTCTGTGCAATCCAGAGCATAAAAACTGAAGCGATGACAACAATTGGAATGGCAACGGCCATCGGCGCCGCGTTCAGTGCAGTTGCGAGTGCAAGGGAGCCGAATCCTACGTGTGAGAGTCCGTCTCCAATCATGGAATAACGCTTCAGAACCAGGCTGACACCGAGAAGAGCAGCGCAGAGTGCAATCAGGGTGCCGGCTGTAAATGCACGGGCCATGAACGGGTATTCCAGCATTTCTTTCAGCAGATTAAGCATAATCGTGTTCCTCCTCCTGATGTTGTTCGTATGGATGGTTTGGAGTTTTCTGTGGGATGCCCGAAGCCTGGACTTCGTTCTGGACATCTGTCTGTTCCCGGCTTCGGATTACATTGCAGCTTTGATCGAGAAGATCGAGAAGTCCGGCGTCTTCCGATTCACGGATGAAATTTCGGCCGACGTCGCTGGCGATGTATTCTGCGGTTGTTCCGTAGAACAGCTGATTCTGATGCAGCTGGAGAATGTGCTTTGCGTATTTCAGCGCGGCATGCATATCGTGGGAAACCATGATGATGGTGATTCCCAGATTCTGGTTGATTGCATGGATCTGTTCATACATCTCCTGCGTGACGACGGGATCCAGTCCTGCTGCCGGTTCATCCAGGAGCAGGATTTTTTTTGTGGCGCAGAGAGCGCGTGCGAGAAGAACGCGCTGTTTCTGGCCTCCGGACAGTTCCCGGAAGCATTTATTCTGAAGTTTTGTGATTCCCATGCGTTCCATGTTTTCTGCGGCGAGGCGTTTTTCCTTATGGGAATAAAACGGCCGGCGGCGCATCTGGTTGAGACATCCGGAGAGGACGACTTCGCGGACGCTTGCAGGGAAATCTTTCTGGACCTGTGTCGTCTGCGGAAGGTATCCAATGTCGGAAGGCTGCAGCCCGTCTCCGTAAATAACCTCTCCGGAAGCAGGCTTTTTCAGCTGAAGGAGTCCCTTGATCAGTGTGCTTTTGCCAGCGCCGTTCTGGCCGAGAATGTAAAGATAATCTCCTGTCTCGACGTGGAAATTTAAGTCTTTCAGTGCGTAGAAGCTGGATTCGTAGCGCATGGTTAAGTGATTGCAGGTAATGAGATTCATGTCAGTCATCTTTCTTTCTTTATAGGAATGAAGTCCTCAGGTCCTGCAGACATGGCAGGATTCAGCATTCGCAGGCTCATATGATAACAGATCCGTATTGCAAAACACAGAGTACTTCTTTTTGGTTAAGGGGTTCATTTTGTCAGTGATTCAGCGCGTAGTCCAGTACGTGGACGTTGTGCCGCATCATAGACAGGTAGGTGACGCCCTGTGCCTTCTGTCTGGCGGTGATGTTGTGGCAGGAGTAAAAGGTCATGCGTCTGGCTCCCGTCACCTCGCAGATGGAATCAGCCATCTGATGGTTGGACAGTTCAATTGTAAAAACGACTGGGAGATGGTCAGCTTTTACTTTATGAATCAAAAAGGAGACGGTTTTTGCGCTTGGTTCGCTGTTCGCGGAGCATCCGGAGAACGCTGCGTAATACTTAAGTCCGAGCTCATCCGTGAGGTAGCGCAGTGGAAAACGGTCAGCAAACAAGATCTCTTTCCGCTTGGAATGGGAGACGACATCTTTAAACTGCTGATCGAGCCGATGGAGTTTTCTGGTATAGGCGGCGGTGTGTTTCCGGTAGTCTGATGCGTGCTCGGGATCCAGACGCTGCATTTCCAGGGATATTTTTCTGGTGATTTCGATCGATTTCAGCGGTGAGGTCCAGACGTGTTCGTCCAGGTCCCGGTCATGTTCGCCGTGCTCTCCGTGTTCATGATGCTCTGCAGGGTTTTCCTGCATGCCTTCACTCTCTTCTTCCGTTACAGTGCTGGTCAGGTCGATCAGTTTTATTGCTTTCGGAGCTTTACTTCCCATTGATTTCAGGATCTGTTTTACCCAGGTATCATTATCGCCGCCGACATAGAGGAAGAGGTCCGCATTCTGGATTTTCCGTATGTCCTGCGGTGTCGGCTCGTAGGAATGGGATTCTTCACCCGGCTTCAGAAGCATCTGCACGTCAGCGTCTTTTCCGGCGATCTGGCGTGCAAAATCGTATGGCGGAAAGATTGTCGCGACGATGCGCAGCTTGTGAGATTTTCCTGACGGTGAGGAAGATCTTGCTGAATGTCCAGAGGATCCTGAGTCGGGGCTGCATGCAGGAAGAAGCAGGCATGCGGCCATCAGCAGTACACACAGAAAAAGTGTCCCTGTTTTTTGCAGTGTCCACACGCGGGAAATACGCTGAGATCTGTGCTCTGGAATCTCAGAAATCGGGTTCTGGTTTGTGCAGAAAGGCGTCTCTGTACCGGCAGTATGGTGATATCGTCTTTTTCGGATGAACTTAATCATGTTTTTTCGCTTCCTTATTCCGGCAGGTTTCGCAGATTCCATACAGCACAGTCCGTCCCGGATCCAGAGTAAAGCCGTGTCCTTCCAGTATATGATCGGTGATTTTCTGCATTTCCTCGCAGTGAAGGTGAATCAGACGGCCGCAGCATTCGCAGCGCATATGGTACTCTCCCGGGTGGCATCTCGTTTCTTCATTCAGAAACTCATAACAGGCGCTTT
The DNA here is from genome assembly GCA_004555725.1 of [Eubacterium] saphenum. Lineage (GTDB taxonomy): Bacteria > Bacillota > Clostridia > Peptostreptococcales > Anaerovoracaceae > Aminicella > Aminicella saphenum_A. The sequence goes on along the minus strand of SFHC01000028.1, from coordinate 10,929 downwards.
GTCCGCTTCCGGTTTCATATTTTCGCACCAGATCTTCAGCTACCAGTCTGTCCAGGGTGCGGTATATGGTTGTGATGCCGATGTGGACGCCTTCATCCTCCAGGAGGCGCTGAAGGGAACTGGCGGTAACGTGTTTGCCCGGATGCTGTTTCAGATAATCCAGGATGGCGTCCTTCTGCTTTGTTTTATATTCTGCTTTTGCCATATCTTGATGCTTCCTTTTATTATCAGTACTTTAAAATGAAAATCATTTTCAATTTCATATTCTAGCTGAAACCGGATAATATGTCAAGCGGTTGTATACAATCGCTTGATGTACGCAGATTGCAGGGAACGGATGCTGCGCGTGGAGGAGGCAGAAAAGAATGAGCATCAGAATGAATATTTGAAGCGTGTCCGTATTCTTCAGTGTGCAGGATTCTGTCTGGTTGCATCTGTTCCAGTTGTGGTATAGTGTATTGGACTGTCACGTGACAAGAACAGAAGGGAGGCGGCCATGAAAGAGGAAGAACTGAAGAGGTTTGCAGATGCGCTGACATCCTGCGCACTGTTTCGCGGGATGGGGCTTGCCGAAATCGGACAGTGCCTTTCCTGCAGCGGATCCAGGGTAAAAACGTATGGAAAGGGTTCTCAGATATTTATGGAAGGGGATAAACCGGAGGATTTGATGATCCTGCTTTCTGGAGAGGTGCTGGTTGGAAAAGAATATCTGGACAGCAGGCGCGCAGTGATCGCGGATTTTCAGCAGCCGGGAGAGATGTTCGGTGAAGTATTGCTGTTTTTAGACAAAGAGCGGTATGAGTACTTTGCGGAGGCAACGGAAGAGACAAAACTTCTGCTTATGCCGAAGACGTTTACCTTCCAGTCGTGTGGAAATGCATGTGAATGGCACCAGAAGCTGATTCATAATATGATTTCGGTATTTGCGAAGAAGGCGTACTTTCTGAACCGGCGGCTTCAGATCATGTCCTGCTCTACACTCCGCCAGAAACTGGCGAAAACAATTCTCACTCATTATTCGGATCATCCGGATCAGCCATTTTCCATGAGTCAGACCGATCTGTCTGAGTTTTTAAATGTGGCGCGTCCGTCTATCTCCAGGGAATTAAATCATATGAAGGAAGAAGGACTCATCGACATGAAAAAAAGGAAAATCACGGTTCCGGATCCGGAACGGCTGATCGAGCTGCTGTAGGATTTCTTATCGTCTTATCGTAATGCGAGAAAGCGCAGAAGCAGACGGCGGATTCAATCCTATGCATTCAGGTCAGTCCTCTTGGCGCGTATACCCTTTGTCAGGGAGAAAAATGAAATTGGAAAAAGAAAAACAAGAAATGTAACAATTGTTATCGAATCCAGTGACTGAGCATGCTATACTTCAGTTGTTGTTTGAAAGAGATGGCGCGTATGACGCGCAGTGAATAAAGGAGGACGTTATGGATAATTCAATGTTTTGTTTTCAGTGTCAGGAGACAGCCGGAAATAAAGGATGCACCAAGAGCGGTGTATGTGGAAAGAAGCCGCAGACAGCTGCGCTGCAGGATCTTCTGATCTATGTCACGAAGGGACTGTCCGCAGTGACAACAAGAATGAGAGATGAGAATAAAGAAGTTCCAAGAGATGTCGATCATATGGTAACAGAGAACCTGTTTACAACGATCACAAACGCAAACTTTGACGATGACGCTATTAAGCAGAGAATTACCGATACTCTGTTTGAGAAAGAAAAACTCATGTATGAGCTGGACAGCCGCGACAATCTGCCGGAAGCAGCGGAGTGGAGCGGTCCGGAAGAGACATATCTGGAGAAAGCTGCTTCTGATGAAGTCGGTGTTCTGTCCACGGTTGATGAAGACATCCGCAGCCTCAGAGAGCTGATCACTTACGGACTGAAGGGTTTGGCTGCATACACCAAGCATGCGAACGTCCTCAGCAAGGAAGATCCGGAAGTTGACGCGTTTGTTCAGAGAGCGCTTGCACAGACTCTGGATGATACGATGACTGCTGAAGAGTATATCAATCTTACTCTTGAGACTGGAAAATTCGGCGCGCAGGGCATGGCAGATCTGGATGAAGCCAACACCAAGGCGTACGGAAATCCGATTATCTCCAAGGTTAACATCGGCGTCAGAAACAATCCGGGAATTCTGATTTCCGGTCACGATCTGAAAGACCTGGAAATGCTGCTTGAGCAGACACAGGGAACTGGCGTAGATGTCTACACTCACTCCGAAATGCTGCCGGGCCACTATTATCCGTCCTTCAGAAGATTTGACAATCTTGCCGGAAACTACGGAAATGCATGGTGGAAGCAGAGAGAGGAATTCGCATCCTTCAACGGACCAATCCTGATGACGACGAACTGCATTGTTCCGCCGACAGCAGACAGCCCGTATAAGGATAAGATGTTTACAACAGGCGCTGCCGGATTCCCGGGATGCAAGCATATTGAGGCTGATGAGAACGGTCATAAGGACTTCTCAGAGATCATCGAACTTGCAAAAACCTGCCAGCCGCCTCAGCAGATTGAAGAAGGTGAAATCGTCGGAGGTTTTGCGCATGTACAGACTCTGTCTCTGGCAGACAAGATTGCAGACGCAGTAAAGAGCGGCGCCATCAAAAAGTTTATCGTTATGGCGGGCTGCGACGGCCGTATGAAGAGCAGAGACTACTATACCGAGTTTGCTAAGGCTCTGCCAAAGGATACCGTCATTCTGACTGCGGGCTGTGCAAAGTATAAGTACAACAAGCTGGATCTGGGCGATATCAATGGAATTCCGCGTGTACTGGACGCTGGTCAGTGCAACGACTCCTTCTCCCTGGTCATGATTGCCATGGCTCTGAAGGAAATGTTCGGAGCCGAGGATATCAATGATCTTCCGATCGAGTACAACATCGCATGGTATGAGCAGAAAGCCGTTATCGTTCTGCTTGCCCTGCTCGCTCTGGGTGTGAAGAACATCCACCTCGGACCGACTCTTCCTGCATTCCTGTCGCCGACTGTTGCACAGGTTCTGGTCGACACATTCGGCATTGCAGGAATCGGAAGTGTTGAAGAGGATATTAAGCTTTTCACACAGGAGAAAGAGACAAAGGGTGAAGCCGCAGAGGAGACACAGGCTGATGACGGCCTGGCAGACGGACCGGTTACTGCGGACATGTTTGTCGGCGAGATCATTTCTCAGTTCCCGGAGACCATGGACGCACTGATGGAGTGCGGCATGCACTGCCTCGGATGCCCGTCTTCCCAGATGGAATCCCTGAGAGATGCCTGCTATGTACACGGACTGGACGTCAATACCGTCCTGAAGAAGGTTAACGAGGCAGTTGGAAAATAGTTCGCTTCGAGACCGATAGTTGATGAATGAAGGAATAACGGACTGAATATATCCGGGCAGCAGATTGAGATTGAAGAAACTCCTCCGGAGAAATGCGAAACATGCATTTTTCCGGAAGCAGCTGCCCGGAGTTTTATTCAATCTGACTATAGAAGGAGAAACAGAAGTGAGTAAATTTTTGGGACCGATCCATTTCTGGCTGTACCGGAAAATTCAGCTGCAGGAGGGATTGACGGACGCAATTGTGGAATACGGAAAAGCGAATAATTGGAATGTTCTTGCCAGTCAGTCTTTGTCGGAAGATGTAAAACCAGTCGAGATGCCAGAGCTGGACACTGTGATTGACGGCGGTAATATCCACGGGTGGCTGCAGGCCAGAATTGGCTCTGCAGAGGATCGTTCGGCAAGAATCGTGACCGCTGTCCTGGATGAAGATGCGTCGCGCCTGGATGCGCTGAAGAAAGCGGCCGCGGAATATGGAAAACAGCATAAGGCAGAGGTAAAGGAAGCCGGGGATGTGTATCGGCTGCTGAACGACAGTCTGCTGGACGGAATGCCTTGCGACAACGTCAATCAGCTGACGGAGGACTCGGAGAACCGTGTAAGCTGGACAAGAACGCAGGATGTGCATGCTGGAAGTTATCAGGCCCTTGGAAAGGATGATGCAGTCTATTATGCGCTGCGCACGGCCATGATTTCCGGAATGCTGGAGGGAACCGGATTTAGTTATTTTGATCATGACGGTTCCTGTGTGGTCAAAAAAGGCAATGTGAAACTGGGTATGTACGCGGTGGATCTGATGATGGAAGAGCACCAGAACATTCACTATATGCTGCAGGTTGTAGACCGGATCTGCTGCGGCATTCTGGAAGGTGCGGAACCGGACGGAGATGAGCTCCGCAGAATCATTGCGTTCATCAGAAAGTATGCGGACCGTCATCATCATGGAAAAGAAGAGGATTTTCTGTTCCCAAGGATGATTCAGGACCTTGGAACAGTAGCGGATAATCTGATTACACACGGCATGCTGGTTGAACATGATCTGGGACGCGATCATGTCCGTCAGGCGGAAGAGGCTCTGAACCTGTATGAGAAAGAACCAAAGACAGAGCATAAACTGCAGCTGATCGCGCATCTGATGGGATACGCAAACCTGCTCCAGCGTCATATTGAGAAAGAGAACAGTGTCGTCTACACCTTTGCGAACGACCGCCTCTCTGAGGATGCGAAAGAAGAAGTGAACCAGAAGTGCCGCGATTATGAGAGAAAGCCGGAGTCGATGATCGCAAGAGAGCTGCACCTGAGCTTCCTTCATAAGATGATGGAAAAATACGGTGTTTCAGAAGACGACTAGGAGAATTTGACAGGACTTCTGCATGGTGATACGATAAGGACACAGCAGAATAATATGCATGTACATAGAGGGGAGCGTAAGGCTGAGAAAGGTTCGTCCTGACCCTGTGACCTGATTTGGATAATGCCAGCGTAGGGAGTTATGGAATATTAGAAAGAGGCTTATTCCGATGAGGAGGGTCTCTTTTTTCGTTTCCTTGCTGCGCACATGTGCTTTTCTGCCTGCGGGAGATTGGGGGCACCACCTTCTGCCGCGTAATAAAATTAATGCGTTTCTGAGAAAGGAGAACAGAATCATGAACATGAAAACCGCATTAACAATCGCTGGATCGGATTCCAGCGGAGGCGCTGGAATTCAGGCAGACATTAAGACCATGACGGCCAATGGAGTGTACGCGATGAGCGCGGTAACGGCGCTGACCGCACAGAATACGACCGGGGTTGAGGATGTCCTGGAGTCCACGCCTGAGTTTCTTGGGAAACAGCTGGACTGTATTTTTACGGATATTTATCCGGATGCGGTAAAGACCGGTATGGTGGCATCGCGGGAACTGATTGCGGTAATCACCGACAGGCTGAAACAGTACGGCGCAGAACATATTGTCGTTGACCCGGTCATGGTCGCGACGAGCGGCGCCAGGCTGATCAGCGAGGATGCCGTTGATGCCTTGAAAAACCAGCTTTTGCCCCTGGCAGAAGTCATCACGCCGAACATTCCGGAGACGGAGGTTCTGGCAGAGATGCCGGTAAAAACAGAAGAGGATATGGTGAAAGCTTCTGAAAAGATTATGGAAAAATATGGATGCGCAGTCCTGTGCAAGGGTGGACATCAGCTCAGCACAGCGAACGATCTGCTTTACGATCAGAACGGAGCGCACTGGTTCTACGGAAGACGGATCGACAATCCGAATACGCATGGAACGGGATGCACACTGTCCAGCGCGATTGCGTCCAATCTGGCCAAGGGCAGAGATCTGAAGACTTCTGTACGCCTCGCCAAGGCATATATTTCCGGAGCGCTTGCTGCGATGATGGATCTGGGAAAGGGCAGCGGCCCTATGAATCACGCGTTCCGTATCGAAGGCGAATACGGCGATCTGGCACCGGAGGAGGATATGCATGAGCAGTAAAAAAACTTCGGTCTTCAGCAATGCGCTGATCTGGTTCGGAGCAGGAGTATCGATCGCGGAAATTCTCACGGGCACTTATTTTGGCGCACTGGGGTTCCGGCGCGCACTGCTTGCCATTCTTCTCGGCCATCTAATCGGCGGCGTCATGATGCTGCTTGCAGGGCTGATTGGTGGAATTGAAGAAAAGAGCGCGATGGAAACGGTGAGCATGAGCTTCGGTACGATCGGATGTAAACTGTTCGCGATTCTTAATGTGGTTCAGCTCCTCGGATGGACGGCGATTATGACGTATGACGGGGCTATTTCAGCGCAGTCGATCTTCCATACAGGGGTCTGGTTCTGGGCGCTGATTATCGGGGCTCTGATCGTGCTGTGGATTGTCATTGGCATTACTAATCTTGGAAAAATCAACCTTGTATCCATGGCGCTTCTCCTGATCCTGTCGATATTATTGTTCAAGCTCGTGTTCTTCAGTGGTCATCAGGTGGGAAAGGGTTCTGGAGATGCGATGACCTTTGGTGCTGCTGTTGAGCTTGCAGCGTCGATGCCGCTGTCCTGGCTCCCGCTGATTTCAGACTATACCAGAGAGGCGGAGCGTCCGGCTGCGGCGGCAGCGGCAAGTGTCGTTACGTACAGCATTGTGTCTGTTTTTATGTTTGTGATTGGCATGGGCGCAGCGCTGTATACAGGAGAAACCAACATCGCTGTGATTATGACCAAGGCAGGACTGGGCGTCGCCGGACTTCTGATTGTCATTCTGTCCACGGTAACGACCACTTTTCTGGACGCATACTCTGCAGGGGTATCGAGCGTGACCATCTGGCATAAGATCAATGAGAAACATGCGGCACTCGTGGTGGCTGTGATTGGAACGATCAGCGCGATGCTCTTTAACATGGATAACATCACCAGTTTCCTTTATTTTATCGGAAGTGTGTTTGCGCCGATGATTGCGGTGCAGACAGCGGATTACTTCATCCTGAAACATGAAGAGTGCATGGGTAAATTCAACTGGATCAATCTGATCGTCTGGCTGGCAGGATTTATTGTCTATCGCTGGCTGATGAAAGTCAGTACACCGGTTGGAAATACGCTTCCGGATTTCATCTTTACGGTTCTGCTCTGTGTGATCGTCAATCTGATTGCGGGAAAAGGACGCGGAAAGAGAGCGTAATCTTGAAAACAGCGGCTGCAGGGAGAAGAATAACCCCCTGCAGTTTCGCTGTTATTTTTATTCTATTAAACGGCAACGGATCTGAAGGCAGAGTCCGGAGGAATATGTCTGTGATAAAATACAATAGTTAGTCTTGTTTTATTATACCCACCAGGGGTATAATGCATGTGTCATGGAGAGCGAATATCATATTTCGATCCGCAGTGGTCATCTTATGGAGTCGGATGATGGACATTGCATCATGAAATACATGAGGAAAGGGGGACAAAAGGATGCCGGAGCAAGAGGGAAACAAGAATTTGTCAAAGTGTAAAGAATGTGAGGGCAACTTAGAAAAATCTGTTCATAAAGACGGATCCGTAACGATGGATAACGGATGCTGTAAAATGAAGAAACGCACGCCAAAGGAATACCGTGACCTCATCAACCGCCTGAACCGGATTGAAGGCCAGATCAGAGGAATCAAGAGAATGGTTGAAGATGATGCATACTGTCCGGATATCCTGCGCCAGTCTTCCGCGGCTGCTGCTGCATTGAACAGTTTCAACAAGGTGCTTCTGGCCAGTCATATCCGGACCTGTGTCGCCGATGACATCCGCATGGGGAAGGATGAATCCATCGACGAACTGGTCAATATGCTTCAGAAAATGATGAAGTAATCCGGTTTGATGAAACGCGAAGAAAGGGGTTATGGGATGAAATCTGGAGTGATCGTATTAATTGTTATTATTGCTGTCGGAATGGTGTTTGCCATCCGTAAAACGTTCAAAACCGTAAGGGGCGGCTGCTGCGGAGGAGGCGGCGGAGATCTGAAACCAATGAAGAAAGAACTGGACGGAAAAATCGTCGGGAAAAAGCTCATGCATATCGACGGGATGCACTGCAGGAACTGTGAGTATTGTGTGCAGAGAGCGCTGGACCGGATTGACGGAGTTTCTTCTGAAGTCAGTTACCGCAGAAATCAGGCGGTGGTGAAGATGGATCGGGAAGTTCCGGATGTGAAGCTGTCCTCCGCAGTGGAAAATCAGGGGTACCACGTTTCCGGGATCGAAGCTGTATAAGTGCCGGGACTTGGAAACTGTCAGAAGGTTATTAAAGGGGTTTATAGAATGAAACAAGATTTTAACGTAACGGGAATGAGCTGCGCGGCCTGCCAGGCACGCGTGGAGAAAGCGGCCGGCAGCCTTCCCGGGGTAGAAAGCTGCACCGTCAGCCTCCTGACCAATTCGATGCGTGTCGAAGGAGATGTTTCTCCGGGTGAGGTCATTAAGGCTGTGGAAGATGCCGGGTACGGTGCGGAGCTGAAGGGAGGAGAACAGACCCGCTCTTCGGCAGACATGTACGCAGAAGAGGAGAAGGCACTGGAAAATAAGGATGTGCCGGTCATGAAGAAGCGGCTGATTTCCTCAGTATTATTTCTTCTTGTGCTGATGTATTTTTCGATGGGGCATATGATGTGGAACTGGCCGCTGCCGTCTTTCTTTGAGGGAAATATGGTTGCAGTCGGTATTCTGGAAATGCTGCTTGCCGGCATCATCATGGTGATCAATCAGAAATTCTTTACCAGCGGATTCAAGTCACTGATGCACCGCGCGCCGAATATGGATACGCTGGTTGCCATGGGTTCAATGGTTTCTTTTGCATGGAGTTTCGTCGTTTTGATGAAGATGACGCGCGACCAGATCATTGGAGGAGATGCAGCGGCAATGACCGACATGCATGATCTGTACTTTGAATCGGCTGCAATGATTGTTACACTGATTACGGTCGGTAAACTCCTGGAAGCTGTTTCCAAGGGCAGAACAACAGACGCGCTGAAGGGGCTGATGAAGCTGGCTCCCAAAACCGCGATTATCGAACGAAACGGCGAGGAGCAGGAAGTTCCGATCGATCAGTTGAATGTCGGAGATATATTTATCGTCCGCGCCGGCGGAAATGTTCCGGTTGACGGGGAGATTATTGAGGGAAGCGGCTCTTTTGATGAGTCAGCGCTGACAGGAGAGAGTATCCCGGTGGATAAGGAGGCAGGAGACCGCGTTTCCGCCGCAACCGTCAGCAGCTCCGGGTATATCAAGGCTCGTGCGCTCCGTGTCGGAAGAGATACCACACTTTCACAGATCATCCAGATGGTCAGTGACGCGGCCGCGACCAAAGCGCCGATTGCCAAGATCGCAGACCGGGTATCCGGGATTTTTGTACCGGCAGTGCTGCTGGTTGCACTGGCGACCTTTCTGATCTGGCTGATGGCAGGCGGCGCGCTTAGTTATGCGCTGTCCAGAGGAATTGCCGTACTGGTTGTCAGCTGTCCGTGCGCGCTCGGCCTGGCAACGCCGGTAGCGATCATGGTTGGAAACGGAAAGGGCGCTAAGAACGGAATTCTTTTCAAGACCGCCGCTTCTCTGGAAGAGACCGGACGCATTGACATTGTTGCGCTGGATAAGACCGGAACCATCACAGAAGGTCATCCGGTTGTCACAGATGTCCTGCCGGCAGAAGGATATACAGAAGAAGAGCTGCTCACACTTGCCGGCGCTCTGGAAGCGAAAAGTGAGCATCCGCTCGCCCGTGCTGTCATGGATCGTGTTTCATCACTCGGGCAGACAGAAGCAGCAGTAGATGACTACCAGACGTTGTCCGGGAGCGGGGTATCAGGCACCTTCCGCGGGAATCGAGTATATGGAGGAAATGCGCGCTTTATTTCGACAAAGGTTGAAATCTCAAGAGAAAAGCTTGATATGGCCGACCGGCTGTCTGACCAGGGGAAAACCTGTCTGTACTTTACAGAGAACGGCAGGATTGCAGGGTTGATCGCTGTCGCAGATACCATCAAGGAAGACAGCGCTCAGGCAGTCAAGGAACTGCAGAATATGGGCATCCATGTCGTCATGCTGACCGGAGATCATGAAAAAACAGCCCGCGCCATTGGAAAACAGGCAGGCGTCGATGAAGTTATTGCAGGTGTGCTTCCGGACGGAAAAGAAAACGTGATCCGCAGTCTTCAGAAATATGGAAAGGTTGCCATGGTCGGAGACGGAATCAACGATGCGCCGGCTCTGACGCGCGCAGATACAGGAATCGCCATTGGCGCCGGCGCAGATGTTGCAGTCGATGCTGCTGACGTCGTTCTGATGAACAGCAAGTTGACCGATGTATCGGCAGCAGTGAGACTGAGCCGCGCAACGCTTCGGAACATTCACGAGAACCTGTTCTGGGCATTCTTCTATAACGTGCTGCTGATGCCGCTCGCTGCGGGTGCATATGCGCATCTGCTCGGCATCACCATGAATCCGATGCTCGGGGCTGCAGCGATGAGTTTGTCCAGTTTCTGCGTGGTAACAAACGCGCTCAGACTGAATCTGTTTAAACTGCATAATGCTGCAGGAGACAGGAAGAAAAAACACGCGATCTCACAGGATGCGGTACTGATTTCCGCGTCTGAAGATGATAGAAAAGATGAGAATCTAAATAATGACAAAGGAGAAAATGACATGAAGAAAACAATGAAAATCGAGGGAATGATGTGTGAACACTGCGAAGCTACAGTAAAGAAAGCGCTGGAGGCGCTGGACGGCGTAGAACGTGCAGAGGTCAGCCATGAGGCGGGACAGGCTGTTGTGACGATAAACTCTGATGTGGCAGACGCAGATCTGAAGAAAGCCGTTGAAGATAAAGACTACGAGGTCAAGAGCATCGCATAGGCAGCGGAAAATGCGGAGAAAAGATCTGGATTTTCAGGTATGAGATACGGGATGAACAACGATTATAAGCGTCCTGTAAATTACTCAGCATTGTGTTAATAAAAGTGCAAATTGCACGGATACGAATTAAAAAGCAGGGAGGGTGTAAAATTAAGTGTGTAAGTTACCGGTAACTAATTTCAAACATGTAACTTACGCACTTTATCTTTTTCATAGAGTGCGGTATTGTAGAAAGG
>SFHC01000003.1 GCA_004555725.1 [Eubacterium] saphenum | reverse complement strand
TCCTTTCTACAATACCGCACTCTATGAAAAAGATAAAGTGCGTAAGTTACATGTTTGAAATTAGTTACCGGTAACTTACACACTTAATTTTACACCCTCTATAATTCGGCACAGATCTTAATTACATGACGGCAAGGAAAGGACGCTCATCCCGAACAAACGGATGAGCGCCCTTTCTGTTTAATTTCACTGATATTGTTTACTGCTTCCGATGTTCAATGATTGTACACTGCCGGTTCCTGACTGAACCGCCTCACTGATCCCGCTTCTGCTTTTTACATGCGCAGGCATCCCCATCCACTCATTATGCATTCCCTTTCATTCTATTTCTATTATTTCACCTCTTCAAGTTTCCCCACCGATATAAACCCACTCTCATCAATACCGATTTAGTTTAAGCTCGACATGGCACGCATAACCAGGTCGATATCCTGATTCTCCAGTTCATGGATCACATGCAGGTAGGTTTTCTGTGTGGTCGTCATACTCGCGTGTCCGAGGCGGCGCGCTACACTGGCAATGGAAACGCCTGCAAACAGCAGAAGTGACGCGTGTGTATGGCGCAGTCCGTGAACGGAAATCACAGGCACTCCCGCCTGCCGGCAGTGGCGCGCAAGAATATCATTTACCGTCGAATTGTACACCGTCTTTTCATGAACAAAAATCGGCTCATTCTCCGGCAGATCTTTCACCAGCTCGGAAAACTGCACGACCGTCTGCCAGTCGATCTGGATTTTCCGGACGGAGGACTTGTTCTTCGTCGGCGTGAATCCCGTTCCGTCCTTGTAATCCCAGGTTTTGTCGATGTTCAGAAGCTGATGCGAAAAATCAAAGTCTGCAGGGGTAAGGCCCAGCGCCTCGGAAAACCGCATCCCCGTTTTCGCGACAAGCAGAATGAACCAGTCCCAGCTGATGGAATCGCCTAAGTCCAGGTGATTCAGCAGAGTGTGCAGCTCAAACTGATTCAGGTACTTAATTTTTTTCTGCCTCGGAGATTTTCCTTTAATGATGACTTTTCTAGTGGGATCGCGTTCAATCAAACCGTCATCTACAGCATCGAGGACAGCGCCCTTGATTTGATGATGGAAATCCATCGTCGTCTGCCGCTCATGGCATTTGGCGTAATCATTAATCATCTGCTGGTAGACAATCCGCGTCATGTCACACATCCTAACATCAGGAATCAGTTTTCTCAGCCAGCTCAGCGACATCTCATATTTCCTGAGTGTAACCGGCCGGATAGCCCCTTCTTTATAGACCTTCACCCATTGCTCGTAATACTCGCAGAACAGCTGCGTGTCTTGTTTCTTTTCCGTCATATGATTTCCTCCCGTTCTGGTATGGTTTATACCGATGGGACGGAACCATCATACCAGTCCTGCACGGGAGAGTCCCTTATGAAACAGACTTATGAACGGAGAGGGTCGTAATACGTCTTCATGTACTCGTCCAGGGAAATGCCCTCCAGCGCTTCCACCTTTGACCGGTCAACATCAAATAAATGCAGCTTTCCCTTTACGCGGAAAGGTTTTACGAACTGAACATCTTTCAGCTCCCAGCCATACTGATCGCCATAATTCCTGATTTCCCCGATCTCGGCTGTACACAGCGCATATCCGCTGACATATCCCCGGTAAACCTTCGCACTGCTGCAGATCAGGATCCTTCCCTTCTGCTTTGGCTTCCATGTGCGGTACTCCTCCTGTTTCTCTCCGGTCAGAATGTCATACACCCACGGAGCGTGAATGGACAGCGCTTTAATTGTCTCGCCGCTGCCCGCTGGCTGCATTTCAGCTGTTTTTACTTTCTGCGTTGTCATCTTCGGTTCTCCTTTCTGCTGCTCTGGTTCTGGCTTTTCTTCTGTCGTTACTTCCGTTGTGCCCCCGGACAAAATGAAATCGGTCAAGAAGGCATCCACGCGGTTATTCACCCGGAACATCGGTAATTTCTTTCCTTCGCGTCTGGTGAAATAGGTCTGCGCCTGCTCTTTGACAACGGTGTTCTTTAACGCATCAAAACGCCCGTACTCATTCAGATTATCCTTGGTTACGTTCGCGTTCATCATCTTGCGGAGCAGATCTTCTGAACATCCCAGCGACTCGGAAACACGGTGCACCTGGTCGTTCTGCGCGCGTGATGCGTAATCTGCGATATATTCCCGGAAAGTCTTTCCCGGTTCCAGCTTCGCATCTCCGGTCTGGACGTCGTGCAGAAACTGGTTTGCGAACTGCTGATCTTCCTGTGAAAGGAAGGCAAACGACTTATGCAGGTCTTCCAGTGTTTCTTCGCGTTCTTCATCTGAAACATTTGGCTGATCCAGCTGTTTCAGCCACTTGGTGAACCGGAGATTCATATAATCATTATCGATTTTTCCGGTGTTCAGCTCACTTAAATACGGATCGATTTCAAAGGTGATCTCATCCTTATCGCCTCCCGGTCCGTCTCCCTTTCGCAGCTCATGATAACGCTGGAGCATGGTATCGTACTCCCGCTCCGTCGGAAGAACTTCGACAATTTCTACCGTTTCATCCTCTTTTCCAGGATCATAGTTATGGATCTCATATCGGCGCTTTTCCCACTGAAATCCCTGAATCTGTGCCGCCTGCATATAGGTGCAGAAATCCCGAAAGAGCTTGGAAAACTTGGCTTTCTCTGCCGTTTCCTCCGGAAGATGCTCAAAATTCAGGATGCCTGCTTGTTTGAACACCGATTCAATCTCCTGAAACTTCAGGTTCATGTGCGTGATGTTATCGGCAAGGTGATCGGCAAACAGGCCTCTCGGACGGTCGCCGGAGTACAGCTTGACGGCATCCTCAATGTTCTTCTGCATCGTGTGCGGATACCGGTAGTAACGGATGGAACCGAACGGTTTTTCATTGATATTAAAGAGCCTGTTGGTTCTGGAGAATGCCTGAATCAGATGCTCATATGTCAGTACCTTATCCAGATACAGAGTGTTGATCCACTTTGAGTCAAACCCGGTCAGCATCTGGTTGACGACGATCAAAAGATCCAGCTGCTGATCCTCTTTCATATGCGCGTACGGACGTTTATGCGAAAGACGAGAAGAAACATCCTTCTTGAAGAACGCGTAAGATCCTATGCTGAAGTTCTGATCAAACATGGCGTTGTAGTCCTGAAGCATCTCCTTCAGGCCGTCTTCCTTAGCAAGAGAACGTTCTGCGTTTTCGTTATCAATCGACGGATCAAACAGACCGGTGACCTTCAGGTCCGGTGCTTTTTGTCTGAACTTGCGGTAGTAGCGGATGGCTTCCGGAATGCTGCTGGTGGCAAAGAGCGCGTGGAACTTCCGGTTCCGGCTCATGACGGTCCAGTTGCTCACGATATCGTCTACTACGGCGTCCTGATATTCATCCGTCTCATACTGACTTCTCGGGAACTCATCTTCCACGCCCTTCTGGTAATTCCCTTGCTCGTCGGTTTTGCCAACCATCGGAACATCATTCAGCCAATGGTAATAGATATTCTCCTTCTTAGGATCAGAAAAAGCTTCTTCTTCGCTGGACGCCCTGCATTTCTGGAGCGCGGTGATCTTGCGCACATCCCGGTCGCGGTAGACCATCACCATCGTCGGATCGAATCCCAGAACATTCTTATCCCGGATGCCGTCGGCGATGCTGTAGCGGTGCAGTTCATCTCCAAAAATATCGGTGGTCGTATTCAGCGCCTTCTCATTCTCGTGGAAGACCGGCGTACCGGTAAACCCGAAAAACAGGGCGTTCGGGAAGGTCCTCTTGATGGCCGTCAGCATTTCTCCAAAGGTCGAACGGTGGCACTCATCGATAATAAACACGATGTGTTTAGCGCGGATCGTCTCCAGATCTTTTGCGCGCATGCGGCCCTCCGCGTCTTCCCGGATATTGCTCATTTTCTGAATCGACGAAACAATCAGCATATCCCGGGGATTGATGCTGGTCAGTTTTCCAATCAGAGCAACCGTATCTTCCGTTTCTTGCACATCGTCCGCGTTATCCGCAAACGCCCGGTACTCCTTCAGTGACTGTACGCCCAGCTCAATCCGGTCCATCAGAAAAACTACTTTATCTGCATCCTTGGAATGGGCAATCAACTGCGCGGATTTGAAAGATGTCATCGTCTTTCCGGAACCGGTCGTATGCCAGATGTAACCGCCCAGCTGCTTCTTATCGTTCCAGTCTTTCTTTGCCACCTTGTCCGCAATTTTATTTGCCGCGTAATACTGGTAGCTGCGCATAATCTTCAGGATTCCGTCAGAATCATCCGCAACGGTGTAGGATCCGATCATCTGATGCGCCAGTGGAATACAGAGAAGTGTCGTTGCAATCTCTCTCCAGTCGTTGATCGGCTCATTATTGAAATCCGCCCAATGGAAAAAGAAGTCAGAGTTGAACTTGCCGTCCGGCCCCGGATTGGCAAAATACAGAGTTTCTTCCGGATTCATGGCCACGAACACCTGAATCAGAGAAAAGAGGCCGGTGAACACCTGCTCTTTAGCGTATTTCTGGATCTGGTTGCAGGCCTCCGACACCGGAACACCGCTCTTCTTCAGTTCGATATGAAACATCGGCATTCCGTTAATCAGAAGCATCAGATCACCGCGCCGGTCCTGCAGAACCTTCTCATGCCGTGGAAACAGCGGCTGCTGCACGATCTGATACCGGCTCTGCCCGGCAGCGATTTCATTGCGGCCGAAAATCTTCAGACTGACTTCTTTTCCGTAATGATCCTTATCCGCCGGATTCTTTCTGGTAATGGCGACATATTCACCGTTAATGAATCCGTTCAGCGCCAGCGGAGAACGAAGATCCCGGATCTTATCCAGGAGCTCCTGCATCTCCTCCCGGATCAGCGGCTCATGATTCAGCCGGTCAATCGACTGGTTATTCTCATAGATAATCTTCGCCCAGTTCTGAATCAGATCCTCCTCCGTCGGATACCGGAGCACCTTCCGCTCCCAGCCGTTCCTCTGTAGCGCCTCAATCAGTGCCTCTTCAAAATCCGCTTCCCTGTTAAATCCAATTGCCATGCAAAACTCCCTTAAAACTCGCCGCTGAAATAATCAGAATCAATACGCTTCAGCTCATAAGTCACTTCCACAGAAACACCAAGATTATGCTTAATCATCAGTTTAGTAAGCTGCTGCCCGTCGATCAGCACGATCTTGGATCCCAAAAGATTATCAGCAAATTCTCTCGCTCCTTTACTGAAAGAAGCCGTGGTAATAAACAAACCCTTTGATGCCTGCTGTCCCTGCAGCGCGCCGGCAAATTTCTGAATTTCTGGACGTTCAACAGTACGTTCTGGCGACCACTGTTTTGCCTGTATGTAAATGTAGCTGAATCCCAGCTGATCTTCCTTAATGAGGCCGTCAATACCGCCGTCACGCGTAGCTGTTGTCACGTTTCCGGCATCGTCGACGCCATCCCCGTAACCCATTTTCAGCAGCAATTGAACTACTAGTTTCTCAAAATCAGTGGAGGAAAGTTTCATGATTTCTTCCATCAGTTCATCACTCAGGGATTCATTGATGACATTCAGCGCATCTTCCAGGATTTCCTTCGGCGACTTATTCTCTGAGGATTCTTGCTGCACATTTTTCATTGAGCTGTGACTCTGAAATTTCCTGAAGCTTGGAAACTGCATCAGATATTCTCCATCAATCTGATCCGCATCCTTCAACGCCTTCTTTCCGGCGTCGGTAATCCGGAACTGTGCCCTGGCCGGACTTTCAAGCAATCCGGCCTTCTTCAGATACGTTCTGCACCAGCCAAGACGATTATCGAACACCGTTTGCTTTCCACTCGGGAGAAGTTCTGCCCGATCCTCTTCACTGAGATGTATATCCTCTGCCACAATATTCCGGATTTCCTTCAGCGGATGGATATTCCCATCTCCGACCGCCTTTAGAAACGACCCGAACAATTCATCATATTTTGGTACTGCCATTTATTTCCTCTCAATTCACACTATCGCTTGTTTACATCGTCATTATATCTATTCTAACATATCGGAAAATGCTGAAAAGACCCATTTTAAATCCAGAATCCGCTGTCGTTGATGAAGGGTAATGAGGTGATCGAGCTTCTTAAAAAAGGTTCCGATCATTCTTTGTTCGTTCACACTTTCAGGCATTAAAAGGTTCGTCTCAAAGAAATCATTTGGTGCAATATTGAGCAGGCCATGATTTCTTGCGCCTTCTGCAGCAATTGCCTGTACTCCATTATGCCATAATTCCGTATCATAATATGAAACCAAGTAATCAGAATCAGTTTCTTCTTCATTTTGAATTCGAAATACAATATAAAGCGTTGATAATACGCCCTTTTCATAACGATCCAGTCGTTTGATTGCACCCCACGGTGCATCTGTAGATGTGCTCTTATTATAGGCAAATTCACCTCTGTACACGAGATAATAATCACTTACATCTTTACTTGCAATCCGTTTATCAAAGAATTCATTTTGATCGATCAACCCATACTGGGCTGAAATGGTCAAAGGCAATGAAGATTCCATATTCTCATTTTTTCGTGTTATTCGCTGAACCACATCTCCCAGCTTACGCTGTTCCCAAGCTATCAGCACCACACCCAATGCAGCCATTTTCACCATCGCTGATGAAGGGTGATGAGGTTATCGAGTGACTCTAATGTGCTTACAATTTTCTCTTGTTCCTCAATCTGCGGAAAAGTTAATTGCTTTGTCATCAAATCATCTTTAGTGATTCCCTTGATTGCTGATCCCTGCACAATATGTAAATCTTCTTGCAGTTTTCTATATAATGCATAACACAAGAACTTAGGACTACATTTCAAATCTGACAATGAAATGAAATCTTGGCTCGTGGTATAGGAATAGGGCATAAAAACAAGCTTTCCAACACCAACATGTGTTACTACAGCCACAGAATTTCCCGGAATCATTTGTACCGCGGAATGAGTTAGTCCGTCTTTCGAAATATGTTTTTTCACATCTACATCAAACAACTGTTCTTCGATAGTATTTGACGACTGGATCCACGGAATATCACCATCCCAAAAAGCTTCATTATCTGTTTTGGGGGTGCCTCCACCATAAGTCACACCTACAATATCCGATAACTTACGCTGTTCCCAAGATGTATTCTCCCGCAACCCATTCAAAGAGCGCCTTATTTTATCTGAGCCCATCTTCAAACCGCCAGATCAACTTACGATTACTCTGAGCGACAGTTCATCCATAGAATCAGCGAATACACACATTCTTACATGTATGTATTCGCCGTAACATCCTATACGAACATCTCCTCCAGCATGGATTTCTTGAGTTTCTTCAATTTCTCCAGTTTACGCTGATGAAGGGTGATAAGGTTGCCTAGTTGTTCAAAAAAGGCTCCGATTTTCTGTTGCTCATTATAATATGGGCAATCAATCATAAGTGAAGTAACTATTGTTCCAGATAGGTTTCCTTGACCACCTTGAAGAAAAGTCCCAATGATGCTCTTCTTATTTTTTCTAAGCCAGTGCATGATAAAAGAAGCATCATAACTTTCATACGGTTTAATATCTAAAATTGCTTGGTTTATAGCTCCATCAAACCTTGCTAGCCCTACTTCTCCACTTGTGGCGCCATATAAAGCATAGAGAATGTCTCCTTTATTCACGATCTTTGCAGATGAGTTTTTCAAACCTTCTTCCGTCAAAAATAGTTCTGTTGTTTCGCTATTAACTTCTGCGGATCTTATAAAAGGAATATTGCCTCCATAATAGTTTGCTTTTCCAACCGAAGGTGTTCCACCTGAATATGAATCAGAAATGTTACCTAACTTACGCTGTTCCCAATCGTCCGTAAATCCGGCAAATCGAATTTCCGGAACTTTGCTGCCATTTTTTGGAAACATTTTTTCCAGCATGGATTTCTTCACTTTCTGAAGCATATCGTACTTACGCTGATGAAGGGTAATGAGTCCATTTAAAGTATGGATATAATCTGCAATTTGTTTCTGCTCGTTCCGATTTGGTATCATTATCGGAATCGAAGTATAATCATCAAATGAGATATTAAGCAATCCATCCATTCTGGCCCCTGACGAAACTAATCGCCTTAATTGTTGCTCTACAGCTTTACTATTCAGGACCAAAGAGAGAAATTCAGGATTCTCATTACCACATGAGAAGCAATGATATACATACGGAATACGCGCATTTTCCTCATCAATCAATGCAAAACAAGATCCATATGGACGTAGTTTAGATGCTCCATGATTATAAGCAAGTTCACCCCTTTGCAGAAGAATATACTTCTGCAAACTCTTTCCTGCATTGTCAGTAGAGTATCGTTCTGACTGATTAATAAACCCATCATTTGCAGTAATCATCATAATAGGTGCTGATGAATTTGGATCATTTCTTTTTATCTCTTTTACAAGATCTCGAAGCTTACGCTGTTCCCAATCATCGGTGAAGCCCTGGAAGCGGAGCTTCGGCGCGCGTCTCTTTTCCATTACTCTTCACCTCCCAGCATCTTCTGCAGCTGGCGGATGCCGGCCATATCGAACTCGTCCCCGGTCAGCTCGGAGAGCATAGAGGACAGGCTCTTCTCGGTTTCCTGAATCTCGTTCTCAATATCCTCCAGCGTATCGGCGTACTTGTCCGCCAGGGCCTGTACCTGTTTCGCAAAATCTGAGAGGAGCGTTTCCGGCAGCGCGTCGATGCCGTCGCAGATCGGCCGGATCCATTTTTTCTGCAGCAGGGTCCGGACCTGATCGTCGTCCAGGGATTCGATCACGTCTTTGGTTTTCAGATGCAGGGCTTCCGTTTCCTTCTTCACGTCGGACTTCAACCCCTTTTCCTCCTTGCTGAGGGCTTCAGCCTTTGTCAAAACACCCGCCAGGGCAAGGGCATCCCCGCTTCCGTCCTGTTTCAGTTCCTTCACCACGCGCTTGACGTTCTTCATCACGAACGCGTCGTTATCATCATTCAGCGCATCGGACGCAGCTTCCTTATCGTCCTCGCTCATCTCATCAATCAGGGACGTATACTCGGACGGAATCTCCTGCAGCCGGTCCTCTTTCTCCTGAATCGCCTTCAGATCCTCCTGCAGCAGGGTCTTCTGAACCAGCTCAAACGGCAGAACATGACCTTTCCATCCATCCTGCACTTCCTGGTCGCGGCCGTTCTTCTTCTTCAGGACCATATTCGGATCGACCTGCTTCACGCACTCCATTCCCTCTGCCTGAATCAGTTCCAAATCGCCGGAAATTTCCGTGTATCCATCGCTGAACAGCTCGTACGCCGCATACTTATCTACCAGCGGAATATCTGAAAATCTCCGGAACAGGCCGCCGGTAATCTGATCCTTCTCTTTCACAGCAGAAACGGTCTCCGCCTGATCGATCAGCTTCTCCTCCAGCTCCCTGCCGAAATCTGCGAACACGCTGCGGTAGCGGGAGATGAAGTCTTTCACGTCTTCATTTTCCATAATGGTCTGCCTGATGTCGGAGGTTTTCAGGTTCGCGTAGTTTCTGTCGGTGTCAAAAAGTTCACCTTTCAAGGAAGGAAAGTTCTGCCAGTAATCCTGCATGCGGGAAAGCTCGGTTTCCGGGATGCCGCCGTACATAGACGCGTACAGATCCCAGGTTTCCGCCTCTTCGGAAGAATCCACATATCTCGGAATGTTGAGGTTGTAGTCATTCTGACGGATTTCTTCACGGCTGATCTTTCGGGAGTACTTGTCAATGTCCAGTCTTCCGGTTACGGTATCGACGATCTTCCGGATATCGCACGCGCGGAGTTTGTTACTCTTTCCGACTTTCTCAAATCCTTTGGACGCGTCCACGATCAGAATGTCAGTGTTTTCCCGCTTCTGGCGAAGCACCATTATAATGGTAGGAATGCCTGTGCCGTAGAAAATATTGGCCGGAAGTCCGATGATGGCGTCGATGTTATTCTGCTCAATCAGGTTCTTTCGGATCTGTCCTTCCTCTCCACCACGGAAAAGAACGCCGTGCGGAAGAACGATGGTCATGATCCCGTCCGGCTTCAGATGGAAAAGTTCATGCAGCAGGAACGCGTAATCGGCCTTGGATTTCGGGGCAAGTCCAAACCGCGCAAAACGCGGGTCGTTCTCCTTTCCGGACGGATCCCACGGCTGGGAATACGGCGGATTGCTGACGACAGCATCAACATAAAGCGGTTCATAGGTTGCTGCCGGATCGGTCTCGTCAAAATACGGCCAGTCCTCTTCCAGGGTGTCGCCGTTTCTGGTAACGATGTTATCCGGAAGAATTCCGCGCATAACCAGATTCATCCGGGTCAGGTTGTAGGTGTTGGCCTTCAGCTCCTGAGCATAGTAGCGGATGCGGTTTGGATCATCCATGTATTTCGCGATGGCATGGCCGATGTTCAGAAGCAGGGAGCCAGATCCCGACGTAGGGTCGTAGATGCGGATTTCTGACCGGTCCTTCAGATGATCGGCCACGATTTCCGACATCAGCACGGAGACTTCATGCGGCGTGTAAAATTCGCCGGCTTTCTTTCCCGCGTTGGACGCAAATTTTTCAATCAGGTACTCATACACATAACCCAGGACATCGTAATTCTCCATCGGGATGTCATTGATCAGGTGGATTAGATCCTGGACCGCCTTGGTCTGGGTCCGGTTGTCTCTTCCCAGCTTGCTGAGTCCCGTTTCCAGAGTGTTGAAAATTCCTTCAAACACTTTCTTATGCGATTCCGAAATCAGACGCGAAAAAGACGACAGCGCCGTCCGGACATTATCCACGCTGAAATCGGCTCCCATGCCGATCCATGTGGAAAACAGGTCTTTATACGCAATAAAATACCCGAGGCTCTGCTGCGCACTCTGCACCGTTTCAGGGTCATCCTCATTCACGTATTCCCGGATATCGTCGGGAGTATAGTCACGCCGGAGCAGCCAGTTCTCTTCCTTCTCCGACAGGTATTTATAGAAAATAAAGCCGAGAATATAGTCTTTATACTCGTTCGCCTCAATGCTGGAACGCATTTTATTTGCGGATTCCCAGATCTTCGCCGCCAGCTGATTCTTATTCATACTTTCTCTCCTTCAAATTGATACCGTATTCTCCCCCGCTGAACCGTTGAAGCTGGATCGCAAACCAGATTCATTACCTGGATCATCCTGGCTTTAATGCCTGCTTCTTTCCGTTTTCCATCATCCAGTGGACGCACACTGCGTTCCTGCGTAAGGGAGTTCAATAAGTTCTATTATACATGCGTATAGAAAACATGAACATTCGATTTTCAATATAGGTAGAAAATATACTAAACAAAAGGTGTGAAAATCTGTATTCCGTGCGAAGAAAAAGATAGCTAGAAAATAAAATGGAGAGCCACAGAGTGACTCTCCCAGCGCAGTCCGCAAACATACGCCTCATTCGGTATAATAATTATAGAAAATGCCATAAGCAAAGTCAACCTAATTTTCTTTAATAAGTCTTTCCAAGCCTTTAAGCTTTACAACAACATTTGGTGGAATGAGCATATTGTATATTTCGGATGATACAGATTGCTCTAATATTTTATTTTGATCTTTATATGTTTGAAAAACATGTTTAGCACGCTTCATGTTAAAATCAAATCTATTTAACAAACAACAAATAATAATAATATAGTCAATTAATGAATACAATGAAATGTTTTTTATCCCACTCTCCTTCTCCGCCCATTTCTTCACAACAGCATTAATATTGCGATCTTTAAAGCGTGCGTCGAAAACAATGTTATTGTGTGCAACGGCATTGCGCAAAGGTTTCAGTGTGTATAGTATGTTAGATATTAACTGTCGGTTCGTATCAATCGAAGCATCCAAAATATTCATTTCACGTAAAACTTTTTCTCTGAATTCGAAATCCAGACAACTAAAATAACTAGCCAAGTCGCTTAAGAAGATTATTTCAAAAACTCCCCAAATGGGTACATCTTCACCTCGATTATAAAAATGTCTAACCATTTGATTTTCTTTATTTTTTTCATTTTTGTATTCATGGGATATTCTGGAATATACAGCATTTCTAAGTTGTAACCGATTAAACCGCAGTTTTGAATCTGATGGATTATCCTTCATTCGTTCCTTATATACTGCATCAAAAGTATTATCTTCTAAGCCAATTACTGAAGTATTACAAACAATATTCTTGATTGCCGTTTCAAGAAACATGACCGCAGGATACAGTGCTGATTTTAAATTATTATCGTATTCGATAACCGCAATCACTTCATCAAAGTTCGTATACGGAATCTTGCACTTTGGTTTATTGAAGAAACGATACCCCTTATATCCATGATAATAACCATAACATATTAGTTGATCTTTCTGCTCATCTCCATCGATGTCAATCCCGTTTTCATATTTCAAATGATGCATGAGTTCATCAATAGTTTGAGGCTTACTCATAATTTCCTTTCTTTATCTAAGTAGAAACCAAATATCTCACAATTGTGAAAAGAATATGTGTGCAATCCATTCTTTACTGTCTGATCATTAATAAAACCAGATAATCACTTAACATTATATAAAGATATTATACATGTCAGAATAATATTTGCAACACTAAAGTAAGCACCCCTCATTGCTAATAAATTTCTGTTCCTCCTATCCACTCCACACCTTTATTCCCTTTTCCCCTTACACGCACAAGTTCATTGTGATCCGCCATTCCGTACAGATCGTCCCTTGTGTTAAATAAGTGATAAATTGATCCGGAAGATAAAAAAATCCAACCTCCACACACTGTGAAGATTGGATTCTCAATAAACTTGGTTGCGGAGGCAGGACTTGAACCTGCGACCTCCGGGTTATGAGCCCGACGAGCTACCAACTGCTCTACCCCGCGACGATGACCCCGCCGGTCACGAATCAAATATGCCGGTGACCGGGGTCGAACCGGTACGGTCGATAAAGACCTCAGGATTTTAAGTCCTGTGCGTCTGCCAATTCCGCCACACCGGCAAAAGGAAACTCCGAAGGTGGGGCTCGAACCCACAGCCTACCGGTTAACAGCCGGTTGCTCCACCATTGAGCTACTTCGGATCATCTTGCTCACTGCGCTCACCTCAGTGACAACGATATTAATATACCGCATATCTGTAAGATTGTCAACAGGATTTCGAAATTATTTTTAAAGTTTTTTCGAAAAGATTTTCATGCGCTCTACAATCCTCCCTTCCGGCATGGTCCGACCCGAGCATCTGCGGCGCCCGGACGCTTTTTCAAGGTGGCGCGTCCGGCGCCGCAGCTCTTACGACTCCTACAGCTCTTCCAGCACGGCTTTCAATACTTCGTAGACGTTCTGCGTCGACGGGATGGAGAGCTGCTCGCGGGTGGAGTGGGCGTTTTCTACAGTCGGGCCGACGGAAATAATATCCATGTGTCCGCCCAGTTTTTCACAGAGGATGCCGCACTCCAGACTGGCAGGGCCAGCGGTGCGGAGAGGATCTTTTCCGTTTTTCTGCCGGTATGCGCGCGCATAGGCATCGGCAAGCGGCGACTCCGTGTTCCCCTGCCAGGCGTGGTAATTATCAAAGGTCATGATATCGCCGTTCAGGGTTTCGGCAAGGGTTTCTATCCGCTCTGCCAGGTAATATTTTCTGGTTTCAGAAAAGCTGCGGATGAGTCCAACTGCACGGAACTCACTTCTCTTCATTTCTGCCTGTGAGATTACCGATGACACTTCTGCGATGTCCGGATGAAGCGGGCTCATGCGGACGACTCCGTGCGGAACGCACATGAGAAAGGACAGCACGGCGCGAGTGCTTTTTTCATCCAGGGGAATGTTGAGTGAGTCCTGTCCTCCGACGCGGCGGTAGATGCGCACGTCCGGTTCTGCGGGACGCTGTGTGCCGGCAGACACGACCGTGTTAGTATGCATGACGACTTGTTTTTTTGCGGCTTTCTGCCAGAAAGAATCGCCGGCGTCTGATCCGGCAGCACCGACTCCCCGGCCGCCTCGTTCTGTGTGAACCCTCTCTGCGGCGACGCGTCTCTGTCCCTCGGCTGCTTGTGCGCTTTCCTGATTCTGGTCCTGAATATCGACTTCAATCTGCAGGCCGTCATCTGTCCCGGCATACTCTTTGCTCAGAATCTCCTGCATGCGTTCGCTGATTTCTGTAATGCGCGGAACGCCCTTCTGGGTCGTCACGATTTCTGCTTCTGCATGCGACGGAATGGCATTTAATCTGGTGCCGCCTTTGATAGAAACCAGGCGCACAGGAGCAGTGTGGAACAGCTCATACAGGACTCTTCCCAGAATCATCAGGGCGTTTCCTCTGCCCATAAGAATATCACTTCCACTGTGGCCGCCGGCCAGCCCCATGACCCTGACGGTGCACCGGACGCTTCCCGTCATCGGTGTTCTGCGGATTGGAAGAACGGTCTCAACAGAAAGTCCGCCTGTGCTCGCCTGCACGATCTGATCGCCGTTATGGGTGTCCAGATTAATGCACCGCGCAGCAGTCAGCGCGCGCAGAATGTGATCATCCAGCTTCTGCGCGCCTTTCATTCCAATCTCCTCATCAGACGTGAAAAGCGCTTCAATTTTTGGATGGCGCAGCGTATCGTCATCCAGAATCGCCAAAATCATCGCGCAGCCGATCCCGTCATCTGCGCCGAGCGTCGTCCCTTTTGCTCTCATCCAGCTGCCTTCCGAATAAATCGAAATTCCGTACGTGCGCGGATCGTTCTCTGCGCGCGCATCGCGTTCGACCACCATATCCAGATGCGCCTGGAGCATGACCGGCGGATGATCCTCCATTCCCTCCGACGCGTCTCTGCAGATAACCACATTATTATAGGCATCGATCGTACATTTCAGACCCCTGTTCTCCGCAAAAGCCAGCAGAAAACCGGCTGCCTGATCCGTACTGCGGGAGCCCCGCGGAATCCGGGACAGCTTATTGAAGAACCGGAACACATTCTTCGGTTCAGGGTCCAGACTGCCTAACACATCCGCAGCCGTCATGCTTCTGTCTTCCCTATTCATAGTTTTCATCCTTTATCCATTTCTTCTAAAACCGCAAAAAGACCGCGGCCCCTTCCCGGGGCTGCAGCCTCTCTCTTTCATCGTGCGCACTGCCGCGCGCTCATTATTCCTCCGTATCCGCAGCCCCATCCGCGTTCGCCGCTTCATCAAAAGGATTATTATCCGTTTCTGCCTCTGTATCTGAAGCGAGCTCAATTCCGCCGAGAATACTCTCCTCTCCGTCTGCCTTCAGCTGACTGATTTCTTCCTGCGTAAGCGGTTCAGCGCCGACCTGCTCCGCAAGCTCTTCCAGATTCATGCCGATATCCTCTGCCTCGTCCGCAAGTGCGATAGCCGGACGTTTATAGGAAATCAGATCCTTAGAGATTTCCATTGCCGCCTTGGATACCGGACGGTCGCTGTCGCACTCAGCCAGAGCCGGCTTGCCATCGATCAGATCGCGCGCACGTTTAGCCGCAAGAATGCACAGCGTATACTGACTGTCGACTTTTTTCTTCAGTTCATTGATTGATGGATATAACATGGACATGGTTGATCTTCCTCCTATATACTCCGGGGATTTTCCCCCCGCATCCGCTCCGGCGCCCTGCATGACCAGATTCTGCGGACTATCTGACGATTTGATTTTATGATTGATCTTCTGTTTCTGTCTTTTCTATCTTGCGTTCAGCGTTTCACGCATTTTCTACACCGTAGTTCTTCAGGATTTCCGAGACACTGTCCTCAACTTTCTGACGCTCCGCTGTAAAGATCGCCTTGGTCTCCGCCACGGCAGTTTCCAGATCATCATTTACAACGTAATAATCATAATCGCGGATGTGAACGACCTCACTCCTGGTCTTGGACAGCCTCAGCTCTACGGCTTCTCTGGTTTCCGTGCCGCGGCCGATCAGACGGCTGCGCAGCACATCCATAGACGGCGGAAGAATAAAGATGAACACACTCTCCGGGCGGGATTTCTTTACATTCATCGCACCCTGAATATCAATTTCCAGAATGACATCTGTGCCCTGATTCAGTTTCTCTTCTACGTAGGCTCTCGGCGTACCGTAATAATTCTCATATACGGCAGCGTATTCCAGAAGCCCGCCGCGGTCTGCCTCCTGCATAAACTCCTCTTTTGTTTTAAAGAAATAGTTGATGCCGTCAACCTCGCCTTCACGCGGCTTCCGCGTCGTCATGGATACGGACAGCGCCAGTTTAGACGGATCGCTGTCTTCTATAAGCCGCTTGCAGATGGTTCCTTTTCCGGCTCCTGACGGACCCGATATGACAAAAAGTTTTCCGCGTTTTTCACTCATCTGAACTCCTCCATACGTTTACTACGAACTCTAATTTTAGCATGAAAAACGCTTTTTTTCAAGGAGATACCCATGCGATGAACGGATATTTTACTCGATATTCTGTACCTGTTCGCGGATCTTTTCAATTTCTGCTTTGGATTTCAGAACCAGTCTGGTAATTTCCAGATCATTGGCCTTGGAACCAATGGTATTGACTTCGCGGTTCATTTCCTGCACCAGGAAGTCCAGTTTCTTTCCGTCAGCCTCTTCATCGCTTTTGATGATGGATTTCATCTGATCCATGTGGCTCTTCAGCCGGATCAGCTCCTCGGTAATATTCGCTTTGTCAGCAAAAACAGCGACTTCCACGGCCAGCCGGTCCTCTGGAATTTCTGCAGAAGTGTCAGAGAGAAGGTCGTTAATCCGATCGCGCAGTTTATCACGGTACTCTTCCGGCACATGCTCAGCGCGCTCTTCAATGGACTCCACATATGATTTCACCAGATCCGCACGCATCATCAGATCCTTTGCGAGTTTCTCACCCTCAATCAGGCGCATTCCGCTCAGATTCTCCGCAGCCTGTTCCGCGGCAGCCCGGCAGGCGTTCACGATTGCCCCTTCATCGGCAACTGACGTCTCTTCTTTAAATACGCCCGGCAGCGACGCCGCCAGATCCACAGAAAGATCGCCTTTCAGCCCGTACTCTTCCTTCATCACAGAGACACTTTCCATATATTGTTCCAGCGCCGGGCGGTTCAGCGCGATAGTGACGTCGCTGTCCTTCAGCAGATCAATCGTGATCCGGCAGTCCAGTTTTCCCCTCTGGATGTGCTTTTTGACGGCCTTGCGGATCGGATCTTCCGCAAACTGGTACGCATACGGCAGCTTTACCGAAACATCACAGTAACGGTGATTAACAGACCGGATTTCTGCAGTTACACACCGCTCCTCATCCTTATACTCGCCACGTCCAAATCCTGTCATGCTTCTGATCATATCTGCGCCTCCTGCTCTGTTTATCATTCCGTGCATACATATGAATATTTTATCACAGCGCCTGTCTCTTTACAATCGCATGAAAGCAAGCATATAATGGTAATATTGCCGCGATATGCGCGAGAAAATAAGGAGTTGATTATAGCTATGGCATTTGACGGAATCGTTACCGCCGCAATGGCCGGAGAACTGCAGGAGCAGATTCTATACGGAAAAATTGATAAAATCTATCAGCCGGAATCGAGTGAACTCGTTCTGCATATCCATACGAAAACTGGAAACAAGAGGCTCTATGCTACCGTGGATTCATCGGCGTCCTGTGTCCGCCTGATCGACAGGAATCCCCTGAACCCGCCGTCGCCGCTTCCATTCTGCATGCTTCTGAGAAAGCATCTTCAGAGCGGACGGATTACCAGTGTAGAACAGAAGGATTCAGAACGTATTCTGGAGATCTCTGTGGAAACACTGAATGAACTCGGTTTTACAGTGAATAAGAAGCTGATTTTTGAAATTATGGGCAAGCACAGCAATATTGTCCTGGTGGAGATGTCGACAGGAAAGATCATAGACTGCATAAAAAAGATTTCTCTGGACGTCAACCGCGCCCGCCAGGTCCTGCCGGGCATGATCTACACCTATCCTCCTTCGCAGAATAAGATCCCGTTCCGGGAAATTACACAGGAGCAGCTGGATGAGGCCGGTGATACGCCAAAGGCTATCCTGTCCAAGGTCGGAGGAATTGCACCTTGTTTTGCGCGCGCTCTGTTCCGCGCGCCGAACCGTTACGCCTTGCTGCGTCAGTTTTTGTCGAGGATTGAGGACGGTGCGCTGAAGCCGGTCGTCTATGAGGACGAGGATGGACGCCCGGTGGAATTCTACATGGCCCCTCTGGAAGAGTATGAGGATACTTGCAAACGGCTGGATTTTGACTCGCTCAGCCACGCCTGCGGGTATTTCTATGAGCACCGGAACGCAACTAACCGCGCGCGCCAGAAATCCCACAGTCTGGTCCATTCTGTCCAGACACGCCTGGACAAGCTGTACCTGAAACAGCAGCGCCTGAAGGAAGACCTCCTGCGCGCGGAAAACTCCGAGCAGCTCAGACTGTTCGGGGAACTGCTGACGGCCAACATGCATCTGATGGAGCCGGGAATGAAGGAAGTGACGGTCACAAACTACTATACCGGAAAACCGGTCACGATTCCGCTCGATCCGAGATGGTCTCCGAACAAGAACGCGCAGAACTATTTCAAGCAGTACGGAAAATCGAAGACGGCCGTGCATGAGAAAAAAGCGCAGCTGAAGGAAAATCAGGAGAACATTGATTATCTGGAATCGGTGCTGACTTATCTGA
Organism: [Eubacterium] saphenum; assembly: GCA_004555725.1. GTDB lineage: Bacteria > Bacillota > Clostridia > Peptostreptococcales > Anaerovoracaceae > Aminicella > Aminicella saphenum_A. The sequence continues at coordinate 146,345 of SFHC01000003.1, read as the reverse complement.
ATAATACGGATAGTATCCGCGATATTGAGGAACTTCGCCAGGAACTGGAAGAAGAGGGCTGGATCCGCGCACGCAAGGCGTCCGCCCGCAGAAAGAAGCCGAAATTCCGCCCGCATCCGCTGAAATACACGACGAGTGACGGGTTTACCGTTCTGGTCGGACGGAATAATAAAGAGAACGACGCTCTGACACTGAAGCTGGCGTCCAAGAACGACTACTGGCTGCACACAAAAGATATTCCGGGATCGCACGTCATTCTGGAAACGGCCGGAAAGGAACTGACGGAGACGGCAGTCATGGAGGCGGCTGCACTCGCAGCCTTCCACAGCAAGGCGAGAACCTCGGAAAATGTTCCTGTCGATTACGTCCGCGTCCGTTACGTTAAGAAACCAAACGGCGCCAAGCCGGGCATGGTGATTTTCACGCACAACCGGACGGTGTACGTCAACCCGAAAGAACCGGAATCAACAACCAAATAACAGATTCGAAAAGAGCCTGCGTACCAGACTGTCCCCGAGCGATAATTTCACGTCTCAGGTAAGTCTGCACGCAGGCTTTTCATATCGTTTCATAAACTCGCGGTTTTTATCAGATCCGCAGGATCTGAACTACTTATACATCACAGCAGTATCCGGGCGTTCATTGCGTTCATCCGGACGCGTTGCCTTATGCTCGCGCTCCAGGACGTTGATGCGCTCGCGAATCTGCAGCATTTTGGCATCGGTGTCGGCAATCGTATCCGCGCACTTTTTCAGATCGTCATAAATCGCTGCGGTCGTCTCCATCGGCAGCGCCTTCTTATACTTCATGCGGTGTTCCAGACTTGCCCAGTAATCCATGGCAACCGTCCGGATCTGCACCTCGACGCGCATCGGCCGTTTCTCATTGGAGAAGAACACCGGCACCTCGACGATCATATGAAAACTGCGGTATCCGTTCGGCTTCGGATGCTTAATATAATCCTTTACCTGGATCAGCGTAATGTCATCCTGCTGAGCCAGCATCTTGGCGACCTTGTAGATATCATCGAGGAACGGACAGATCACACGCACGCCCGCCACGTCGTTCAGATTCTCCTCAATAGAAGAAACCGTGATCTCATTTCCCTGGCGGATCAGTTTCTCATAGATGCTCTGCGGTTTTTTTCTTCTGGTGATAATAGAAGAAATCGGGTTGGAGTCTCTCTTAAGACTCAGCTCGTCATTCAGAATCTCCAGTTTGGTTCTCACTTCCCGGATTGCAGAATCGTATCGCATCATCAGGATATCAAATCCTTCCTGACGGGTGAGGATGGTCTCCGGATGGGAATGTGCGATCTCCATAACCGCAGCGTTGATGTCCTCTTCGGACTGCGTTTCCGCCGCCAGAGATGCACTTTCCGCCGCGCCCATGCGTTCTGACTCCCCGTACAGACTCGGATTCACAAATACACTTGCGTTGGAACGATTCTGCAGACGATTCTCTTGTGTTGCTTCTGACATAATAATCTCCTCTACCATTTACAGATCGATGAAACCTGTTGCTGTTCTCTTACTATTTTACCCCATTTCTCTATATATTATGCCAAATTGTTAATAATATGTCAAAATCTGCGTGGAGTTTCTGTGAAGTCGTCATTTTATTGTACTTATTCATATACACTTTGCAGTATTTTTGGGGTAAGTGACGAGACCTCATTCCGGCGCTGCCCTTGCCTGTTTCACTTTTGTCGACAAAAGAAAAATGCGCAAGGAAAAATCCCCGCTCAAAAAAACGCAGGACGCAGTTATTAACCGGCCGATTCGTGGTAATCCACTTGAACGGGCGGACCAGGCGGGATACGATAACCGTAGCCCCGACGCGAGATGAGGGCTGCTTTTCAGGATTGGAGCGGGAAAACCCGCCCCGTCACAGTTATACGCAAAAAAGGAGGAACGAACATGAGTGAGTTCTGTTCCCTGTGCGGGAACATTCACAACAATCAAAATTTTAAAGGCGGCGTGATCTGCAGCGACTGTCTTTCTGTGATCCGGTCTCTGAATCTGCCTGCGGAATCCATTCTGATCCGCAGCTCCGGCGGCCTGAGGGAGAGCCGGGGGACGCTCAGGCAGCGATAAGGTCTCAGACGGAACCGCTGCGCTCACACAGAAGCATACGGATGACGGAAGGATGAACTCGTTATCGTCAGTAAACCGGCCGGTCAGGATTATGAACACACGCACAGTTACCGGCATTCTCTGTCGTCCGTACCGCTTTTCCGTCTGCTTTCTTTCTGTTTATTCTTCTGTATGTCTCAAATGATTCAGGACATCCTGAAACTCTTCCGGCAGCGGGGCGCTGAATTCCATGTACTGCCCGGTTGACGGATGCTGAAATCCGAGGATTTGGGCGTGGAGCAGCTGTCCGTTCATCTGCGAGACCAGGCGCGCCATCTGGCCCTTCCAGGTTTTCCGGGATCCGTACATCGGGTCGCCGACCAGAGGGTGTCTGATCGATGCCATGTGAACGCGGATCTGGTGGGTCCTGCCCGTTTCCAGGCGGCAGGCGATCAGTGTGCAGAAGCCAAAACGCTCCAGAACGTGAAAATGCGTCACGGCCCGCTTTGGATTCTCGCCGTTTACACTTCTTTTCATGCGGTTTTTCCGGTCGCGTCCGATCGGCGCGTCTATCACACCGTCGTCTTCTTTGATATTATCCTGCACCAGCGCGATATACTGGCGTTTGATGGAGTGAACATACAGCTGATCGGCCAGGCTCTTATGCACCGCGTTGTTTTTTGCGATCATAAGAAGACCGCTGGTGTCCTTATCGATCCGGTGAACAATTCCCGGGCGCACCTCACCATTGATGTCTGAAAGATGTTCCTTTCCCGGGTAATACAGAAGCGCGTTCACCAGTGTGCCGCTGTAATTTCCAGGAGCGGGATGGACGACCATTCCCCGCCTCTTATTGATCACCATCACATCCTCATCTTCGTAAACGATGTCCAGAGGAATGTTTTCCGGCCGGATTTCCAGATGTTCCTGCTGAGGAATCCTCAGGTAGATCTGCATGCCTTCAGCAACTTTCTGTTTTCCGGCGCTGACATCCTTCCGGTCGACATACACATTTCCCAGTTCAAAAAGTTTTCTGACCTGGGAACGGGAATAGGATTCCAGGCGGCCGGCAATCACTTTATCCAGTCTTTTTCCGGATTCTTCCGCCGTTACGGTAAATCTTACTTCCTTCATCATTTATCTCGATCTCCTGTTTTTGTGCGGCGTTTTCAAGCGCTCGCCGAACAGTACATACACGGCGATCATCACGCATCCGAGCGTAATGGCAATATCCGCGACATTGAAAATCGGAGGGAAAAAACTCAGACTGATCATGTCGGTTACTTTCCCGTACAATACACGGTCTACCAGATTTCCCAGTCCTCCGACCGCAATCATAACCAATGCATATTTACAGAGCGGATGCATGTACTTATTAATCATCACAACGATCAGTACGGCAAGTATGACCACAACGGGGATCATCTCCAGCAGATGTGAGGATGACGCCAGAATACCAAAGGCCGCACCCGGATTCTGAATGTAATGGATGGACAGGAGCCCGTTGATAACGGAGAACTGATCCCCGGGCAGCATCCTGGACCGGACCAGAACCTTGGTTCCCTGATCCAGTGCAAACATAAGTACTGCAACTAAAAAATAACTCATATGTATATCTAACCTGTTTCTTTCATTTCAACCCATGAATACGCGTAAACGGCGGACGGTTCCGCTGTCTGATGCCCGTCCGCCGCACTGTTTTTACGCTGGTGTTCTGTCTGATCCGTGTTTATATCAATGTTTATCGAATTCCTTCAGAAAATCATTCTTATCCATGACTACGGTTTCACCTTTTCCGTCGAACACACGCCGTCCGCCTGCCGGCGCCGGATTCATGCGCTCTTCTTCCGGAGCGTCCTTCAGCCATGACGTATCCGGCTCATTGGATGCCGCGCGGTCCGATCCCGCATTCAGTCCCTCCGCAGCCTGATCTTCCGATCCGAATTCATCGGTGATCTTTTCCTTAGAAAAGACCATCGTCTGATCTGTGTTCCCGGATTTCTCTGACCCGGAGTCCTTAAACAGATCTTCCAGACTGTACTTCTCGTAGGAATTATTTCTCACCTCGGTATCCGGAGTGCGGTCTGCAGCCTTCTTCAGCTCATCCCTTCCAAACACCATCGTGTGTTCTGATCCATCCGATCTGCGGTCCGAACCTGAAGCAGATACCTCCGGAGAAGGTGTTTTCTCATCCGGTATAGAGAAGACTCTCGTTTCCTCCATAGCTTCACGGGAAGGCGCCCTGCGCGTCTGCGGCCTGTTGGAAGTATGCGAGCGTTCTTCCGCGCGCGCTGTTCTTTCTGCATCCATCCGGCTGTAGTTTTCTGTATTCTGCCGGTCCAGCTCATCCATATCCGGCACGATCTCGCCGAGATCGGCAAAAAGTTCTTCAACAGTCGAATCCATCCGTCCCATCTCATCATTCATGAACTGCTTGAAGCGGGCGCGGAAACCGGCGAGCTTGTTTTTCATCTGCTCGCTCTGCTCTGTGTATGTTGCAACCGAGTCTTTTGCATTCCTGGTGATCGTCTGCGCGTCAAGATGGGCATTCTTGATGATGACTTCTGCCCTCTTCTCCGCGCTCTCGGAAATATCGCTCATCAGGCGCTTAGCCTGCTCCAGCGTATTCATGACTGAATGCTCATTTTTCTGGGATTCCTGCAGCCTGGACTGCAGATCCTTGTTTTCCTGCTCCAGACGTGCTTTTTCTTCAAGTACATTCTGATAATCGATCGTAATTGCGTCCAGAAACTCGTCGACTTCACGCTTGTTGTATCCACGCATGGAATAGCCGAACTGCTTGATCTGAATATCTTTAGGTGTAACCATTCCGCATCCTTTCTTTCACTTGCTAGAGCAGAATCACACCAATCAGGCGGATTGCCACTCGTTCGATGATTTCAATAAACAGAAATGCGACCATCAGTGAAAAATCAAAAATCCCCGTGTTGATGTTCAGGCGGTACAGCAGTTTTCTGCATGGCGCTACGAACGGTTCTGTGAATCGCACCAGAAATGAATAGACTGACGCGAGTCCGGAATGCATATCCCGGACGAACCAGCTCAGCACAGCCTGAATAATCATCGCCCAGATCAGGATTTCACAAAACAGGCGAACCGCTGTCACCAGAATAAAGTACAATCTCACGGCATTACCTCCAAGGATTGTCGTCTCTCTTTTCCTCTGCTCCGAAATCGAAATTGCCGTTTTCCGAAATCTGACCGCCGGCAATATCTACATTCTCCGGCGCAAAGATAAAGATATTATTAGCGACCTTCTGAACATTGCCGTTCAGCGCATAAGTTGCTCCGCTGAGGAAATCAAAGATTTTTCTTGCGACTTCCGTTTCCAGCTTTTCCAGGTTGATAATGATCGGTCTTCTGCCCTTCAGGCTGTCTACCAGTTTCGGACACTCATCGAATGTCTTCGGCTCGATCAGGATCAGTTTGAATTCGCCGGAATTGGTCATGGAGAATCGACGTTCCGTCTTGGAAGGCGCTGCCGCCGCGCGCGGACGATCAGCGATCGTTGTCGATCTTACTTCCTGTTTCTCCATTTTTTCCTTTTCGGCATCGATTTCTGCGTCCGTGATTTCATCGTCGTCATCGTACTCTTCAATTCCGATCAACTTCTTCATCGAATCCCCTAAGCTCATGTTAATCCTCCTTATTTTTCCTCACTGCGGTAATCTCTCTTACCAAAAATAGCGGTACCTACTCGCACCATGTTGGACCCTTCCTCAATGGCTGTTTCATAGTCATTTGTCATTCCCATGGACAGATACTGAAAATCAACACGGTCTGTATGTTCTTTTGCGTCCCATCGGTCGTAAATGGCCTTTGCCTTGCGGAACACCGGACGGCAGTCCTCCGGATCAGCCTCATACGGAGCGATGCACATCAGTCCGCAGACTTTAATATGCGGACAGTTTTCCGCAATCTCTTCGATCAGTCCATCCGCTTCTGTTTCTGAAACGCCGAACTTGCTGTCTTCATGCGCGGTATTTACCTGAATCAGAATCCTGCAGGTCATATCGTGCTGCGCCGCGCGCTTTTCGATCTCTTTTGCAAGATGAAAACTGTCAACGGAGTGAATCAGACAGACTTTATCAATGATCTGACGGACTTTATTGGTCTGCAGATGACCGATCAGATGCCAGCGCACCGGCTTGACATCCTCATATTTTCTGAGAACTTCCTGCACTTTATTTTCTCCGATGTCCGTCACTCCTGCATCGATAGCCTCATTCATTTCATCCGCTTCATGCAGCTTAGTCACAGCAACCAGTGTAATATCTTCTGGTTTTCTGCCGGATTTTTCTGCTGCTCTGGCGATATTGCTGCGTACTTCTTCAATATTTGTCTGAATAGACATCTGGTAAAGACCTCTTTTCTCATTTCTATTTTCCATGCCGCAGAATCTGATCATAGTTTTCTACGGTATTTACGTATTTTCCGTTCTCGTCTACGTAACTCGACTGCGCAACTGCCGAACTTTTCCCGTCTGTTGCCAGAACTTTAATCGGCGTAAACGCGTAGCGTCCTGTCTTCTGACGGACGTAGACGCCCTTCTGCCCCTTTTTGACAGTGATGCTCTCATTAGGAATAATCAGACCGTCTGTCTCGGACATAGTGACCGTCACCTGCGCGGCCCGCTCTGAAGCAAACTTTGCGTAGTAATAGTCCGTGGAGATAATCAGGCGGGCAGAACCTCCCGTCTTGCTGATCGAATCCACGTATCCATAGATTGTCTTTGCCTTATCCAGCCGGATTCTCAGCTGTTCCCCGTCCTGATAACGGCTCGCGTGAGAAGAATCAAGGAACATGACGATGTACCACTTGCTTCTGTCGGCAACTTTGAACACCGGTTCATTCTTCTTGACGCGGTTTCTCTTCAGCTGCACGACCGTATTATTGGACAGCGACTCGTACCAGTTCCGTGAACGCCTTTTCATGTTCTCCGGGGTCAGCTGGTATTCATATCCATCCGCGCTGTATGTCACCACACCCTCGTTTTTGGTCGCATAGGATGAAAATACGCCCCGACCGTCCAGTCTCTCCATGAGATCCTTGTAGGTCTGACTGTGTTCTCCGGAATTGCTGCCGTTCACTTCCATGACTTTAACGCCCTTCCGGACCAGCGTCCCATTCTGTATATAGCGGTTTTCCGTCCCTCCGGACTGCGCTCTGTACACTCGTTCATTTCTGACCAGGTATCCGGTGCCCGCGTCCTGCACGGCCAGACTTCCGTATTTCACCGTGTACGTAGACCTGAGCGCTCCGGTCAGCGACGGAATCGCATAAATGATCACGCATAATAAAATGAAAAGGAATATCCAAAGCAGAAGGATCGGATGTTTGGTAAATCGTTTCTTTTTCTTCATCCATGCCCTCCCAATTTTTCCTCTTATACTCCATTTTACAACAATAAACGGGGTTTTTCCACGAAATTCTTATTTTCTTCCCTCTGCAGGCTCGGACAGAACGCGATCCACGATTTTCCGCTCGGCCTTGCTTAAACCGTCTGCTTTCTCCAGGAACGCACGCAGAAGATCCGGCCTCCTGTCCCTGGTCAGCCTGAGAGACTGTTCCAGCTTCCACAGACGGATCCGCTCATGGTTCCCGCTGAGCAGAACTTCCGGCACATCGTGTCCCTGAAAAGAACGCGGCTGCGTGTACTGCGGATACTCCAGAAGCCCGGAATACACGGACTCGTCCACGGCTGCCTCGCGGCTCGCCAGCACGCCCGGAATCATTCGCGCGACAGCGTCGATCATCACCATAGACGCGAGCTCGCCGCCGGTCAGCACATAATCCCCGATGGAGACTTCCTCACAGTTCCAGATATCCAGCACGCGCTGATCCACCCCTTCATAATGGCCGCAGAGAATAACCAGCTCGTCTTCCTGTGCCAGATTCTCGATCAGTTCCTGATCCATCAGCTTTCCGCGCGGTGACATATAAATCACACGCTTGGACTGTGCCTGCACCGATTCCATCGCGCCCCACAGAGGCTGCGCCATCAGGAGCATGCCCTGGCCGCCTCCAAAAGGCATATCGTCTGTTTTCTTATGTTTATCTGTACTGAAATCCCGGATATTGACGACATTAAAGTCGATCAGTCCCTTTTTTGCGGCCCTTCCGACCATGCTCGTGTTGACTGCGGAAAACATATCCGGAAACAAGGTTAAGATATTGAATTTCATCTTGCTGCGTCTTCCTTTTGTCATATATCGTTTAATTGCGATTGGCGATAGCCTCAATTAATCAAGCATTCCATCGATCAGATGCACGTAGATGCATCCTTCCTGAAGATCTACTCTGCGAATAAACGAGCGGACTCCCGGGATCATCGCCTCTTTCCCGTCCGGACGTGAAACCACATAAATGTCCTGCGGGCGGTCTGTGAGAATGTCCTTCACACTGCCGATCGATTCTGATGTATCATCATCAATTACAGAGAGGCCGATCAGATCGCGGATGTAGTAGCTGCCCTCTTCCAGTTCCTCCAGATCGTCGTCCGACATATACACACTGCGCCCGCGCATCCGCTCCGCTGCATCTCTGTCATTGATTCCGTCAACCAGAAGCACTGCCATATTCTTCTGCGTCCGCGCACGCACGAGCGCATATTCCGCATCATCAATCCAGATGCGCGAAAGAGTCCGGAAACGGTCCGGCGACGACGCATAACTGTACACACGCATCTCGCCCTTCAGACCTGCCGCGCTTGTAATCTTTCCAATTAATATTTTTTCCATAATGATTCTATCCTGATATACAGAAAAAAGAGGCCGCAAGGATGTGCCGCAGCCTCTTTATCATTCTGCCTATTCAGCTGTCTGATCGAGTTCATCTTCAGAAACGATCTCAACTGTGACTTTTTTATTCTCTTTTGTCGCCGCAGCTTTGACCACCGTTCTGAGCGCACGCGCAATGCGTCCTTTCTTTCCGATGACCTTACCCATATCACTGCCCGCAACCTGTAGCTGCAGAACTTCACCCTGCCGGCCGCGTTCTTCTGTAACGACGACACTTTCCGGGTCATCAACGAGCGCTTTGGCAATCGTCTCAACCAATTCTGTCATTGAACGTCACCGCCTGCTTTTACTCAATAACTCCTGCATTCTTCAGAAGAGTCTTTACACGGTCGGTAACCTGTGCGCCATTGTCGATCCACTTCTTAGCAGCTTCTGTGTCGATGGAAACCATGTTCGGCTCAACCATAGGATCGAAGTATCCGATCTCCTCGATGAATCTACCGTTTCTTGCGTTTCTGGAATCTGCAACTACGATTCTGTAGAACGGCTTCTTGTGTGCTCCAACTCTCTTCAGTCTGATCTTAACCATTGTATTCTCCTTCTGTTTCTTCACATTATATTGAAAGTCCGCCGCAGATATTCTGCATTCAGACATTCAGACAAATTTTTTACGGGGCAAGGAATCACGGGCGCCCGGCTTCCTGTTAAAACAGGCCTCGCAGACCGCTTTTCTTCATCCCGCCCGGTTTCATCACTTTCTTGACCATTTTCTTGGTCTCGTTATATTTCTTGATCACGTTATTTACCTGCGTGACCGTTGTTCCGCTTCCCGCGGCGATTCGTTTGCGCCGGCTGGCGTTCAGGATGTTCGGATCTCTTCTCTCCTCGATCGTCATGGAATGAATAATGACTTCCATGCGCTTGAATTCAGCTTCACCCTTATCGATGTCGTCATCGGAAATATTGGCTCCGCTCATTCCCGGCATCATGCTGATGATCTTTCCCAGGCCTCCCATCCGGCGAACCTGTCCCATCTGATCCAGAAAATCTTCCAGTGTGAACTGATTCTTTCTGAGATGTTTCTCCAGCTTTGCGGCCTGCTCTTCGTCATATGTGCGCTCTGCGTGCTCAATCAGCGACAGCATATCGCCCATGCCCAGGATTCTGCTGGCCATGCGGTCCGGATGGAAAACTTCCAGCGCGTCATATTTCTCGCCGGTTCCGATGAACAGAATCGGACAGCCTGTAACCTTGCGGACAGACAGCGCTGCTCCGCCGCGGGAGTCACCGTCCATCTTGGTCATGATGACGCCGTCCACACCGAGCTGTTCATGGAATCCTTTGGCCGCGTTTACCGCGTCCTGTCCAGTCAGCGCGTCCACCACCAGCAGAATCTGGTGTGGTTTGACGGCCTTTCTCATTCTCGCGAGCTCTTCCATCAGCTGGTCGTCAATCTGAAGACGGCCGGCCGTATCGATGATCAGAACATTATATCCCTTCAGTTCCGCCTCTTCCTTTGCTTTCTGTGCGATCTTAACCGGATCTTTCTCATCGCGGTCGATATAGACCGGAGCTTTCACCGCCTTTGCCACGACTTCCAGCTGGTCGATCGCGGCCGGACGGTAAACGTCGCACGCAGCGAGCATCGGTTTCTTTCCGTTCTGCTTCAGCCAGTTTACAAGCTTTCCGCAGGACGTCGTCTTTCCGGTTCCCTGAAGGCCGACCATCATGATGGTTGTAAATCCGCTTGGGGAATACGTCAGCTTGGCGCCCGAACCGCCCATCAGTTCCACCAGACTGTCATTTACAATCTTGATGACCTGCTGTGCAGGCGTCAGACTTTTCATGACGTCTTCACCCATGCACTTTTCTTTTACATCAGCGACGAACTCCTTCACGACCTTGAAGTTTACATCTGCCTCCAGGAGTGCAAGTTTAACTTCTCTCAGAGCGGCATCAATGTCCTTCTCCTCCAGAACGCCCTTTCCTTTCAGGCCCTTAAACACTCCCTGGAGCTTATCTGATAAGCTTTCAAATGCCATATATTCTCTCCTGCTGCACCTTAGATCTCTTCTGACATCTGTAAGAGACGCGCTTCCATATCGTTCATCAGCTGAACGGCGTCTTGATCAGTGTCCAAAAAAAGATCCGGCAGCTTGTCTTTCAACTCCTGAAGATCCTGTCTGATCGACTTCACAGTTTCAAGACGTTCAAAATAGGATGCAACCATCCCGAGCTTATTTTCATAATCCTGAAGCTGTTTTTCGGCCTTTTTCAGCGAATCATATACCGCCGCTCTGGAAATTCCGCAGTCTTCCGCGATTTCAGAGAGTGACATATTCTCCTCATGATACAGGCGCATGACCTTCTGTTTTTTATCCGTCAGAAGAGATCCGTAGAAATCAAACAGAAGGCTTTCTTCTGCAATCTGATTCACTGTGTCTCCTCCTCTGTCAAGTTCTTTCACTTAACATACTGGATTAGTTTAATACAAGCTGCCTCTTGTGTCAAGTATTTTTACTTAACATTTCAGATTCTGTTTTGCGATTTATATCCGTACATGTGGCTACAGTGTATACGCGTATTTCTCCTTTGCCTCCATCAGCGCTCTCTGGTCATCCTCGCGGATCATGATCTGCGCCGGTCTAGGAAGCGCGCAGAACTGCATCGGGGATACGACGGACGCATACGCGCCGGCATTTCTCACGACTACCAGGTCTCCCGGAACCAGTTTTCTGAAGTTGATGTCTTCCGCAATCATATCATTGGCAGTGCAGAGGTTTCCGGCCATGGTCACCGTCTCCCGCTCCTCAATTTTTCTGCCGTCTCCGGAAACACACCAGAGCGGATAGGCATCTGTCTTGGTGAAGAACGGTTCTGCCGGACGGTCGCAGTACTCACCCGCATACTGTGTGATGATGCGGGACAGCACCGGACGGACAAATCCGTTCAGCGTACCGGCCAGAATAATATAGTTCTTGCCGCGCGATGTCTTACGGTCAATGACCTTGGTGACATACAGTCCGCTCTTTCCGGTGATGTAGCGTCCGGTTTCCATCATGAGTTCGACATCCGGATGACGCTGGCGGAATTCTTTCCATTTCTCTGTCAGCGATGCGCCGAGGGCCTCTACGTCACACGGCTCATCCCTTCTGGAATACGCAATGCCAATACCGGATCCGACGTTCACAAAACTCATCGGGTAATCATATTCCTCAATCAGTTCATCCGCGACGTTCAGAACTGCATCGTGATACGCGTCCAGTCTGGCCCAGTCCAGCTCCTGGCTGTGCAGATGAACGTGAATGCCAAGCAGATCAAGATTCGGATCTGCCATCCATTCCTTCAGATGCTCCTTGACCTGTGCGTATTCAATGCCGAGCTTATGCGGCTCTGCGTTCTCGTTTTCTTCATCGTAATTATAATCCGGGTCGATGCGCAGTCCGAGCATGGCCTTGACGCCCACTTCCTTTGCAATGCGAGAAATCCGCTCTACCTCTCCGACACTGTCCGCGATCAGAATGCACCGGTTCAGCGTTTCACGGATGCAGCGGTCTGTCTTGCCCGGCGCGCAGTAGTGAATCTCTTCCTTTGGCACGCCATATACTTCTGCACGCTGAACTTCAGCCGGACTCGCGCAGTCTGCGCCGAATCCGTGGCGCAGGATAGTCGCTGTTACAGCCTGATTGTCATTCGCTTTCAGTGAATACAGAAAATGCGTATACGGAAACTCGCGAACCAGAGTGCCAATCCGGTCCAGGAGAACTTTTTCTTCATATAAATAGAAACAATCGTATTGTTCCGCATATCTGCGGATTTCATCAGCGGTAATCATACCCTCTACTCCTTATTTCTCCACGATCTGATTTTTCTCTCCACAGCATCCGGCAGCAGCTGCATGAGCATACGCTATTGTACGCGTGCTCATCCATCAGCGCCTGCCGCAGATATTATTTATTATAACAGACTTTTTATTCTTCGGTGTACAGAACGCTATACTTCAGTAAGCCTCTTGCCCGTTTCTCTTTTGTCCCTGAGGTCACGCAAAAATATGCACAATATGGAACAGCAGGAATGCGACAAGAATTGTGACGGGAACGGTGATGAACCAGGATGCGAACATCTTTACGGCGGTTCCCCATTTTACTCCCTTCTTTCTGACAGATGCACCGACACCCATGATGGACGAGGAAATGACCTGTGTCGTGCTGACCGGCAGATCCAGATGTGTGGCAATCTGAATGATCAGGGATGAAGAAATGTCTGCCGCAACACCGTTAATCGGTTTCAGTTTCATGATCTGTGTGCCGACGGTCCGGATGATTCGCCAGCCTCCGACAGAGGTTCCGAGCGTCATTGCTGTAGCGCAGGCAATCTGAACCCAGTGCGGAACGACCATCTGATGCTCTACGCCAAAGGATACAAGCGCCATGGTGATGACACCCATGGATTTCTGGGCGTCGTTGGAACCGTGCGAGAAAGCCTGCAGAGCCGCCGTGAAGATCTGGACACGGCGAAGTGCATAATTCGCGCGGTAAATGCTGATGGTCCGCACGGTAACCTTGATCAGTGTGAACAGCAGATAACCGACGCAGAACGCAATCAGCGGCGACGCGATCAGAGAAATGAAGATCGTGACAAAGCCATGAAAATTGACAGCGTGAACCCCGGCATCTGCCAGCGCAGCCCCGGCAAGCGAACCGATCAGCGCGTGCGAGGAGCTGCTCGGAATTCCCAGATACCAGGTAGCGAGGTTCCATAACACGGCGGACAGCAGCGCGACAATCATGACCAGCGGCCCTTCTTTCACCTGATTCAAATCGACCACGCCGGTCGCGATGGTTTCTGCAACGCCGGTGAACAGAATCGCGCCGATAAAATTCATGCACGCGGCCATGAAAATCGCGTAGCGCAGACGAATCGCGCGCGTGGACACTGCGGTCGCAATGGCGTTGGCTGTGTCATGGAATCCATTGATAAAGTCAAACAGCAGAGCCAGCGCAATAATTAAATACAGTTGAATCATTTACTTTATGCTCCTATGCGTTCTTCATCACAATCGAATCCAGTTCCTTGGCGACATGCTGACAGGAATCCACGACGCTTTCCAGAATATGGTAGAGATCCTTGTACTTGATCAGGCGGATCGGATCTTTCTCTGTCTGAAATAAAGCATGGATCGCTTCGCGCTCAATGGTGTCGCACTCTTCCTCAATCGTTTTGATCTTGATCGTGTGCTTCTTGATCTGAACCAGGCTGCGTTCAGACAAATGGCGAATGCAAGGACAGATTTCTGCCGTGCACTGCTTGATGTGACGTCGGAAGGCCTCCACATACTTATCCATGTGAATATAGTTATACATATAGAAAAAAGCCGACCCCTCTTCCATGCAGTCCAGAACGGAATCCAGAGCCTCCGCCAGCGCCAGAATATCTTCCTGGTCCAGCGGCGTAATCAGACTTCTGTTCAGTTCGACCATAACTTCATGGACGATGTTGTCGCCTTTGCTTTCCAAATCTTTCATATTGTTCGAGAATGTCTCCAGGCTTTCCTGGCCCGTAATTTCAAAATCGCTGAAATATGCTCCGCTTGCCTGAAGATTTTCTGCAATCTCCAGCAATCCCTCCAGGAGCTGATTCTTTCTTCTTTTCATTTTTCTCTTCCATTTCTACTGCCACAATAGGATACACAAGATTATTTTACCGCAATCTCGTGTCCACTGCAATAATGCGCTTCCAGGAGCCCTGCCTGCAAAGGCTGGTTCCTGCTGACCGGAAAAGCAAAAGCGCCATGCGTATTCCTCTTCCATCCCCATATCATCTCAAACCGGCCAGGTGCCTTCCTGCTCACACTCACCTTATCCATTATACGAAAGCACACGCTGAACCAAAAACAAAAGCCGCCGCGCATCAGCGAGAATACTCTCTCGCTGCGCGCGGCAGCCTTACGGTTAACGCATAACACGCATTCTCTTCTGCCTGTCAGCAGGCTGCGACTGTTCTGCTTTCACCTGTTTTATGCTGTGATGACAGCAATCAGCTCGTTAGACTTAACTGCCTGTCCTTCCTTGACACAGATCTCCTGAATCGTTCCTGTTGCAGTAGAGATGATGTTTGTCTCCATCTTCATCGCTTCGATGACTGCGATCGGATCGCCCTCCTTAACCTCGTCGCCGGCCTTGACCAGAACCTTGACGATGTTTCCAGGAATGTTCGCACCGATCTCATTCGGATCGCCTTCTTCCGCGTAGCGTGTTGCCGCTGCAGAGGCAGAAGTCTCAACAGACTTATCCTTTACACGGATCACTCTGGTATTTCCGTTGCAGCGGAATACGACATCGCGGTATCCTTCCGGATCGACATCGCGAACTTCATCCAGCGTGATGACCAGAGTCTTACCTTCTGCAATGTCAACTTCACAGGTCTCGCCGACAGCCAGACCGTGGAAGAAAATGTCGGAACCCATTCTGCGGAAGTTTCCGTCCTTCTTGAGGCTCTTCTGGTAATCTTCAAAGACCTTCGGATACATCGCGTAGGAAATAATCTCTCTGTCTGTTCCTTCCAGATCAAAGTACTTCTGCAGTCCGGCCTTGATATAGTCAAAGTCTTCCGGCGGCAGGAGCTCACCCGGTCTGCATGTAATCGGCTTCTTATCCTTCAGGACAACCTTCTGCAGTTCCTTATTGAAACCGCCTTCCGGCTGACCCATCATGCCCTCAAAGAAGGATACGATGGAATCTGGGAAGTCCATGCCCTTTCCTTTCTCCAGGATGTTCTCCGGAGTCAGATCGTTCTGGACCATAAAGATCGCCATATCGCCAACCGCCTTGGAGGATGGGGTAACCTTTACAATGTCGCCCAGCATCTGGTTGACCTTTCTGTACATTTCCTTAACCTCGGTGAACTTATGGCCAAGGCCAAAGCTCTCAACCTGCGGCTTGAGGTTGGAGTACTGTCCGCCAGGGATCTCATACTTGTAGATTTCTGCGGATGCAGCCTGCAGTCCGGATTCAAACTCCTTGTATACCGGACGTACATCTGCCCAGTAATCGGAAATTGCCTGCAGTCCGTCTGCATCGATCTCTGTATCTCTGTCGGAGTTCTCCAGCGCAGCAACGATGGTGTTCAGAGCCGGCTGTGAAGTCAGTCCGGACATGCTGTTGAACGCGCAGTCTACGATGTCGCATCCTGCCTGTGCAGCCATCAGTACGGTAGCTACGCCGTTTCCGCTTGTATCGTGCGTGTGCAGATGAATTGGAATGCCGATCTCCTGTTTCAGGGCGCGGATCAGCTTGCGTGCAGCCATCGGCTTCAGCAGTGAACTCATGTCCTTGATGCCCAGGATGTGCGTTCCTCTCTTCTCGAGTTCCTTCGCCATATTGACGTAGTAATCCAGCGTGTACTTGTCTCTGTTGGTATCGAGGATATCGCCGGTGTAGCACATTGTTGCCTCAGCGATCTTGCCCTGGTTCAGAACCTCGTCCAGAGCAACTTCCATGCCCGGGATCCAGTTCAGAGAGTCAAAGATACGGAATACGTCAATTCCGCTCTTTGCGGACTGTTTTACGAATTCACGGATGACGTTATCCGGATAGTTCTTATATCCTACAGCATTCGCGCCTCTGATCAGCATCTGGAACAGGACATCCGGAATCTTCTCACGCAGAGTATCCAGTCTTTCCCACGGTGATTCCTTCAGGAAACGATAGGATGTGTCGAATGTCGCTCCGCCCCACATCTCCAGAGAGAAGAAGTCCTTGGCATACTTGGCGTAAGCCGGCGCGATCTTCTCCATGTCGCGTGTTCTCATTCTAGTTGCCATCAGGGACTGCTGCGCGTCTCTCATGGTTGTATCGGTGATCAGCAGTTTCTTCTGATCGTATGCCCACTTGGAAACATATTCCGGACCGTTCTTATCCAGCATCTGCTTGGTTCCGGACAGGGTATTGATCTCTGTCTTAGGAATGCGCGGGAATACCGGTACGTTGAACTGCGGCTTATGTCCCTTGGTCTCGTTGACGATCTTGTTTCCGAGGAAACGCAGAACCTTGCCCTCGCGGTCATCAACCGGCTCGATCTGCAGCAGCTCCGGATTGTTTGCGATAAATCCGGTGTCGCACTTTCCTTCACGGAATGTCGGGTGATTCAGCACGTTCAGCAGGAAACCCTTGTTCGTCTTTACGCCCTTGATCTCTGTCTCGTTCAGAGCGCGGATTGCCTTGCGGCAGGTATCCTCAAACGTTCTGGAGTATGCGGTAACTTTAACCAGCAGAGAATCGTAGTACGGACTTACGACAGAACCGGTAAATCCGTTTCCGCCGTCCAGACGAATTCCGAATCCGGATGCAGATCTGTACTGCTCGATTGTGCCGGTATCCGGAGCAAATCCGCTTGCCGGGTCCTCCGTGGTTACACGGCACTGGATCGCATAGCCGTTCTGGTGAATTTCCTTCTGACTGTGAATGCCGATCTCCGGCGAATCCAGTGTATATCCCTCTGCAATCAGGATCTGCGCCTGCACGATATCGATGCCTGTAGTCAGCTCGGTTACCGTGTGCTCTACCTGAATTCTCGGGTTCATCTCGATGAAATAATGATTTCCATGCTTATCGAACAGGAACTCAACTGTTCCGGCACTTCTGTAGTTTACAGCGCGTGCAATCTTCAGCGCATCATTACACAGGGATTCTCTCTGCTCATCCGTCAGAACCAGAGAAGGTGTAAACTCGATAACCTTCTGGTGACGTCTCTGAACAGAACAGTCTCTCTCGTACAGATGAACGATGTTTCCTTCCTTATCTCCAAGTACCTGAACCTCGATATGCTTTGGATCCTCTACATACTTTTCAATGAAGATGGTATCATTTCCGAACGCCTTGGCCGCTTCTCTCTTTGCCGTAGCGTACTCACTTCTGATGTTCTCGCTGCCTCTGACGACACGCATTCCGCGTCCGCCGCCGCCTGCAGCTGCCTTCAGCATGATCGGATATCCGATCTTATCTGCGACTTCTGCAGCCTCATCCTCAGTCTCAATGGCTTTCTCCACACCAGGAATGGCCTGGACATTGACCTCGGAGGCTACAATCTTGGACTGAATCTTATCGCCCAGCGCGTTCATCATTGCGCTTGTCGGTCCGATAAACTCAATTCCCGCCTTCTCGCACGCATCCGGAAACTCCGGGTTCTCAGCCAGAAAACCGTATCCTGGGTGAATCGCATCTACACCCTTTGCCTTTGCCAGAGAAATGATCTCATCAATTCCCAGGTAAGCGTCGACCGGAGCCTTGCCCTTTCCAATCTGATACGCCTCATCCGCCTTGGTGCGGAACAGGGCATCTCTGTCCTCCTCCGAATAGATCGCAACCGTACGGATTCCGAGCTCTTTACAAGCACGAATGACACGGATCGCAATCTCGCCTCGGTTTGCAACCAGGACCCTCTTAAACTTCCTTATCTCTCCCATATTCAAACTCCCATCTTAGCTGATATATTTAATATAGCAATTAAAGCAATATTTGATGGACAAAATTTAATTTTCTGACCCTGAAGGCCACAGCTTGTCAGAAAACCCGCCAAGAGTTTCCGTCTTGACGGATTCTCCGGGATTCTCTGACCGCCGTATATCTGTATACTGTAATTTCTATATATAGGATATTCCCTTCTGACAGGGAATTAAAGTCTGATTTTCACTCCGTCCGATACGATTTTTGTCGCGCCGGCCATAGGAAAAAAGTCTGACCGCAACTGCCCTCTGCAGATTATCGTCTGTGGGCCGCGTTGTATGCTCTTCTTCTGTCCAGTTCATGCAGAAGTTTCTTTCTCAGACGGATGGCATCCGGCGTAACCTCGACCAGCTCGTCGTCTGCGATGAATTCCAGCGCCTCTTCCAGGCTGAACACTCTCGGAGGCGTCAGCTTGATCGTATCATCCGATCCAGCCGCACGCTGATTGCTGACTTTCTTGGCCTTGCACGGATTCACCTCCATATCGTCGCCCCTGGAGTTCATGCCGACAATCATGCCCTCATAGACATGGTCTCCCGGCGCAACGAACATCTGTACACGCTCCTGAATGTTGAAGATCGCGTACGGTGTGCAGCTTCCCTCTTCAATCGCGATGGCCACTCCGTTGGTACGGTCTTTGATCTCTCCCTTATACGGCTCAAAATCCAGGAAACGCTGTTCCATCGTTCCCTCGCCGTGCGTGGAGTTGATGAACTCAGAACGGTATCCGAGCAGACCTCTCATCGGCACATGGTACTCCAGTCTGGTATACCCGTTCTCAGAATTCATCTGCGTCATCATTCCCTTACGCAGGTTCAGCGCATTGATAACCGCGCCCGCGTACTGATCAGGAACAGAGCAGATCACTTCCTGAACCGGCTCCAGCTTTTTGCCGTCTTTATCTTTATGGATAATAACCTCCGGTTTGGAAACCGCAAGTTCGTATCCTTCTCTTCTCATATTCTCAATCAGGATGGACAGGTGGAGCTCACCTCTTCCAGACACCTTAAAGCAGTCCGTAGAATCTGTTTCCTCCACACGGAGTCCGACATTGACTTCCAGCTCCTTCTCCAGTCTTTCACGGATATGGCGGGAAGTGACATACTTTCCGGATTTTCCTGCAAACGGAGAGGAGTTGACCATGAATTCCATGGACAGCGTCGGCTCTTCAATCTGAATCATATCCATCGGCATCGGATTCTGCAGGTCGACCAGCGTCTCTCCAATAGAGATGTCGGAAATACCGGAAACAACCACGATGTCTCCGCACTGCGCCTCGGCAACCGGCGTTCTCTGCAGCCCTCTGTAAACAAACACCTGATTGATCTTGCGCTCGTCGATCTTGCCGTCCTCTCTGGCAACGCCGACCACCTGTGCTTCTTTCAATGTGCCCTGCGTAATTCTGCCGATTCCCAGACGTCCGATATAATCATCGTAAGCCAGCTGACAGACCTGCATCTGCAGCGGCTCATCACTCTTGTCCGGATATGGGTCGCAGTGTTCAATAATCGTATCCAACAGCGGATTGATGTTCAGTCCGCCGAGACCTTCCGGCGTATGTTTCAGCTTGGTCTCGCCTTCGCCGACAATGACGCTCTCCGCGTCTTTCGGGTCTTTTACTGCAATTCCCTGACGGGCAATTCCGTACAGAATCGGGAAGTCCAGCTGCTCATCGTTCGCATCCAGATCCATGAACAGCTCATACACCTCATCGACAACCTCGTCGATTCTGGCGTCCTTCTTATCAATCTTATTAATGAACAGAATCGGGTTCAGACCCTGCTCCAGAGACTTACTCAGTACAAATCTGGTCTGCGGCATCGGTCCCTCGCTGGAGTCAACCAGCAGAATAACAGTGTCTACTGTCTTCATGATACGCTCAACCTCGGAGGAAAAATCCGCGTGTCCCGGCGTATCGACGATGTTGATCTTTACATCGTTATGCATGATGGAGCAGTTCTTGGAATAAATCGTGATTCCACGCTCACGCTCAATCGCGTCGCTGTCCATAACACAGTCGACAACCTCTTCATTCTCACGGAACACGTGGCTCTGTGCAAGAAACGCGTCAACCAGCGTCGATTTTCCTGCGTCAACGTGCGCAATTACAGCGATATTGATGATTTTCTGTTTATTTCCCATGTATTTCCCTTCTTTTCCTTTTCCAAACTAACAACTAATAATAGCACAGAAACACGCTATATTCAACATTGCAGCCTGGCAGGAAACCGGAGATTTTCGCGATTTCCGGCATTCAGCTATTCTGTGAGGCTCCAGTCAATCGGCGTCTCTCCTCTGCTCTCCAGAAACGCATTGGTTCTGGAAAAATACCGTCCGCCGAAAAATCCGCGGTACGCAGACAGCGGACTCGGATGCGGACCGCTCAGCACCAGATGCTGGCGCCCCGTGATCAGCGGGATCTTGGACTTGGCGTTTCCTCCCCAGAGGATGAACACCATCGGTTTTTCTCTCTGGTTCAGAAGCTCGATAATCCTGTCCGTCAGCTGTTCCCAGCCGTGTCCGCGGTGAGAATTGGCCTGATGCGCCCGGACGGTGAGCACCGTATTCAGCAGGAGCACGCCGCGTCTGGCCCACGGAACCAGGCATCCGTTATCCGGAGGCGGCGGAACGATTCCCAGATCATCCTGCAGCTCCTTAAAGATATTCACAAGCGACGGCGGCTGCGGCACGCCCTTCTGCACAGAAAACGCCAGCCCCTGCGCCTGCCCCGGTTCATGATACGGATCCTGTCCCAGAATCACCGCCTTTACATCCTGATACGGCGTGTACTTCAGCGCATTGAAAATATCATACATATCCGGGTAAACCGTTCTCGTCTTATACTCATGATACAGAAAACGGCGGAGCTGCTGATAGTTTTCACTCGCAAACGCGTCCTTCAGCAGATCGTCCCAGTCATTTCCTATATGAACCATAAACAGCAATCTCCCTTACTCAGTTTTTGCGTCAGGCGGCACACGTCCGCTCAACACCCGTATTTCTTATATTACCACAATATAAACAAATTTTCATTAATATTCATGTGCGAATTTATTAAATTTCCTTGATATACTTGTTTATTTTTTGTCAAATAGCACAAAGCAAACAGATGACGGAAGATGCGTTCCGCCAGCCCGTAAGCCGAGCCGTGAGGCTTCCCGGATTCTTCTCCTTGTGCATTGTATTTTGTCCTGTATACACAAAATTTACCAGATATATTCCATAGAATTCATATATATGTTAAACTAAAGACATTCTAACGTACTTGCATACACGAGACAGGAGGATAATATGGATAAACAGAATGCGATCCTGACTGTAGTCGGAAAGGATCACACGGGAATTCTAGCTGCTGCTGCATCGGAAGCGGCAAAAGCAGATGCGAATATCGAGGATGTATCTCAGTCTGTACTGAACGGATTCTTCTCTATGGTCATGGTCATTGACGTCACGCATATGAAGGGATCCCTGGACGACCTGGAAACGGCTGTTCAGGAGGCGCTTCCGGACATGAAGATTCATCTGATGCATGAAAACATCTTTAAGGCTATGCACACGATATAAATAGGAGGGGAATATGACAATGCCGCTGCCAATGGATAACATCATGGAAACGGTAAACATGATCCAGAAAGAAAATCTGGATGTGCGGACGATTACCATGGGGATTTCTCTGCTGGACTGCGCGGACAGCGATATCGACCTGTCCTGCAGCAAAATCTATGACAAGATTCTCAGGAAGGCAGATCACCTGGTTGAAACAGGTGAAAAACTATCTAAAAAATATGGAATTCCAATTGTGAACAAGCGTGTCTCTGTGACACCGATTTCTATGCTCGTCGGGGTCAGCGGAGGCGATCCGGTAAAATACGCGCGTACACTGGACCGGGCCGCACATGAGATCGGAATCGACTTTATCGGAGGTTTCAGCGCACTCGTACACCGCGGATTCAGCGCCGGCGACCGCGAGTTGATTGAAGCCATCCCTCAGGCACTCTCTGAAACTGAGCTGGTCTGCTCCTCTGTTAACATCGGCTCCACCAAGACTGGAATCAACATGGACGCCGTAGAACTGATGGGAAAAGTGTTCCGCAAAACCGCAGAGCTGACACAGGACCGCCAGTGCATCGGCGACGCCAAACTGGTCGTGTTCTGCAATGCCGTGGAAGACAACCCTTTCATGGCAGGCGCGTTCCACGGTGTCGGAAACGCAGACTGCTGCGTCAGCACCGGTGTTTCCGGCCCGGGTGTAGTCCGCAGCGTCCTTCATAACATGCCAGATGACGCGCCGATGGATGAAGTCGCAGAAGCCATCAAGAAAACAGCCTTCAAGATCACCCGTGTCGGTCAGCTGATCGGTAAAGAAGCCGCCGGACTGCTGGACGTTCCGTTCGGCATCGTAGACCTGTCTCTGGCCCCGACCCCTGCTGTCGGCGACTCTGTCGCACGCATCCTGGAAGAAATCGGACTGGAAGAATGCGGCGGCCACGGCACCACAGCCGCGCTCGCCATGCTGAACGACGCCGTGAAAAAAGGCGGCCTGATGGCATCCTCAAGCGTCGGCGGCCTGTCCGGCGCCTTCATTCCGGTTACGGAGGATGAAGGCATGATTTCCGCCGCCCGCAGCAAGACCCTGTCCATCGAAAAACTGGAAGCGATGACCGCTGTCTGCTCCGTAGGACTGGACATGATCGTCATCCCAGGCGACACGACCGCAGAAGTCATCTCCGCCATCATCGCCGACGAGGCAGCCATCGGAATGGTCAATTCCAAGACGACCGCAGTCCGTGTCATCCCGGCCATCGGCCTGAAAGAAGGCGAAGAACTGAACTTCGGCGGCCTTCTCGGAAGCGGACCAGTCATGAGCGTCCGCAAACAATCCCCGGCCAAAATGATCCACCGCGGCGGACGCATCCCTGCCCCGCTGCAGAGCCTGAAGAACTGATCCGGCACCTTCACAGCCATCCGAAAAACAGAAAAACAATAATACAGAAACCACAGACAGCAGCACCATACTTTTCAGATACGCGCGGGCATCCCAATCCGGCCGCACGGCGCTGCTTCTGCGGTTTTTTTCTGCCCGGCAGCTGGTGGCCGGCGGCTAGTGGCCGGTGGCTGGGCGGCTAGTGGCCGGTGGCTGGGCGGCTGGTGGCTAGTGGCTGGTGGCTAGTGGCTGGGCGGCTGGTGTTGGGTGGCTCGGACCCGGCGTCTGGTGGCTAGTGCTGGGTGCCTCGGGCCCGGCGACTGGTGACGGGGTTTGGGCGGCTCGGGCCCGGCGACTGGTGGCTAGTGGCTGGGTGGCTCGGGCCCGGCGACTGGTGTTCCGCAAATGTGTTCTCAAAACCCGGAAATCTGCCAAAATGGAAACAGAAAATAGGAGTTTCACTTTTTTTGTTTCCGAAAAGCATAGTAATCATGATTCCGGAACACATTTGATCATGTTCAAATTCGCACTACAGTAATACATACATTGAAATTACCACGAATTAATAGTTATTCTATGTAATGCATATTTTATCGCTGACATATTCACTTGTCGAAGATGCACCTTCCATATTTTCACAATATTCCTCCGCATTGTACATTATTGAGCACACAATTGTACATCAATCTGCACATTTACAGCACCCATATACAACTCATGATTTTGTCTCTGCTTCATCACGATCCTTTCCGCGGAAAAGTCCTATTTTGTGTTCTGAAATCACGGTTTTAGCGTTATTGAGAACAGAAAACTTAAAACTCCTTTTGTATACAAAACTATCCTGCCGGTTTTTACACTCCAACAATGATTATTTCGATTTGTTATTCATTTATCAGCATCTTCATACAGAATATATATTCATCCCTCGATGCATTGCATTTCGCCTCATTTGACACTTTTGCATACAGTATACTTTCATCAGCCTCTCTCCCCTTTCATTACAGAAAATCCCGGAACCCTCTTCAGGATTCCGGGACCCGATAATTAATGCTCCCTTGCGGAAGTATTTCCGTTTCAAACTGAGCAGTTTATTACTGCGATCCTATTCGTTTTTTATTTCACTGTCACCGTGACCTTGTCGCGGATGCCGTTGACGCCGAGTACATATACGGTTGTCTTTCCGGCTTTCTTAGCTTTGATCACGCCGGTCTTGTAATTTACGGTCGCGATCTTGCTGTCTGCCGTCAGGTAGCGGAGCAGTCCGCAGTGCGTTGCATCGAGGAACGCGCGCTTCTTGTTCAGCTTGGAGATGGATGCCTTAACCTTGTAAGTCTGGCCTTTCTTCAGTGTGACCGCGTGCTTCGATACCTCCACGGACTTCACGTTTGTGGAGCGTGCGCTGGTGTTTCCGCAAACAGAATGAACCGTGACGCTGTTTCTGACGATGACTTTTTTGCCATTCTTGATCTTGTACGCCGCAACATAGTATTTGTAGTTATGGTACGTCTTCAGATTCTTCTTGGTGTAGACGCGGGCTTTGGATGCCTTGTAGTCCGCTACCTTCTTGAACGGGTGCGGGATTCTGCCCTGCGCTTCATCGCAGTGGTTGGTGTAGATGAAGTATCCGTCTACATTTTTCAGCGCTGTCCAGGTCAGCGTCTGGGCATGCTTGCCTTTTGCGATGACCTTAGGAAGCAAGATTCCTGTGACCTTCTTGGAAGGTTTAACCGGCTTGACCGGATTAACCGGTTTTACGGTCTTGGTCCACTTGGCGTAGAGATCGAGATTCCCCTTCACCGGAGTGTTGAAATCGTAAGCCTGTGTGAGACTGCTGTCTGTAAACCATCCGTCAAAGGTATACCCTTCCTGCGCCGGATCTTCCGGCTGAACAGCCTTGCCGCCGTCCGGAACGGTCTGTGTGAAGTTTGATTCGCCGTTATTCGGGTGGAACGTGACGGTGTGCTCCTCGGTTGGAGTGGATGGAGTAACCGGAACGTACGGAGCGGAGTTCTCTTTCCACTGGGCATACAGAGTTACATCCTTTCCATCGTCTGCATCGGTGAACTTATACGTGTCTCCCGGTTTATAGGATGTTCCTTTTCCATCTGCCTGAGTGTTCCATCCGGTGAGAGTATATCCACTGTTCTGGAAGTTCAGCTCCTTCGCCGTCTGAAGTTTTTCCGATTCTTCCCCCGGCTTCCATTTACCATCGGAAGTTACTTCAGAAGGCTGCGATGTGTTGGAATTATATATAAGGTGAGATTTCTTCTTTATTGTAAATACTCCATCATGTATTTTTACAAAGATATATCCTTCTGTAGAATCCCCAACTATATAGGAAAACGAACCTACACTCCCATCTCGAAGGGTACCATGTATATTTAGATACTTCTTTTCAGCGGAGTAAGGAATTATTGTAAGATGATCACTGTCTTCAGTAGGTTCAAATGTTCCTTGTACTGCATATTTACCAGGTGTGTCTCCCGCCTTCCGTGAAAAACTTAGCTTGTATTTATTGTAATTGTTCGGATTATTATTTGTGAATTGCGTTTGGTATGATGTTTCTGGCTCCTGATCACCCTCATATATTGATTGATCAGAGATTTCCACGTCTAATATGCTATTAATTGAATGCCTGACGTCATAAGGTCCATAACCTTCATATTTATTAAGCCCGTAAACAAATTCCCAAATGTATCCTGGACCAGCTATTCCTTGCCCATTTTCAAGAACACTTCCATGCGTATCTTTTAATAAACGATCATGAAATTGTTTCGCTGTTTCTTGGTGATTATTCGGATCTCCTGTCGGATTCCATCTCCTATCTGTTGTAAAGAAATAAATCCGAGTATAGTCCTGTCCTTCGACAAGGCTAGAACTAACAGGTACACGTGGCAATGCTCCATTTGCATCCCATTGTTCCTGACCATCATAATATTTACTTTGTGGTGAAGGATCAGTAACAAAATCTGCCATTTGTCCAGATGCTAAATTACCAACGCTTACCTGTTTTGTGCTACCCCCCGTCTCTTCCGCCGCAAACGAAATACTCGTAAAGCTGAACGCCATGGTGACGGCTGCCGCCAGGACGAGAACCAGTAATCGGTTCAGTCCCTTTCTCTTGTTCTCTCTTCTCATAGTAAATACCTCCATTCTTGTTTTACAGTTACAGGAATGGCAGCTGGCTGTCTTCCGGAACATATCGCTTAGAAACTCGGAAGACCCTGTAGTTTTGCGTCCCGGTCTCACGGCCGGTTTGCCTTTTACATTTGACTGTATTTAAGTGAATTATTTGAGAACAATGGTTAATAAATGATCAAAACAGATCGTTTGATTACATGTATGATATCATAAACACTTAATCTTCACAATACCTTTATAAAGTATACATCTTTTCCCTATTCTTACAATATGAAAATGACTTGACAGTATCGGGTATCTGTGACCTGTTTTCTGCTGTACCGTTCATCCCCGCATTATTTTGCCTTGCTGATCACCTTTTGTCCAGAGAAGAATAACAGCGGATCTCCAACCTCGCTCTGGCTGGGAAATCCGCTGTAATGATACTTTTATGTACTTGTCTTTCTATCACGTCAAGATCCACCAGATCACAAATCTCGCGAGCAGGAGGGATAGGATCAGCAGGATCAGCAGGCCCATGTACAGGGTCGCCCATCTTGCCCGGCTGATCTGTTCACCCTCGTAACGGGAAATCTGCAGCAGGTGCCAGGAATCGATGATGTTGACAACTGGAATGAACTGCAGTCCGATATGCAGATTTCTCCGGCTGTTGCCGTCTCCGGTCGTCAGGGACGGAAGGCGCAGGATCAGGCCGACGGCGTTACTGATCGGCACGATATGCAGAATGCCGCAGATCAGAAAGGCCGCCCCGCTGACTTCCCACGCGCGGCACGTATGCCGGGAAACGATCAGCAGTGTTGCTGTCATTGCAAACGCCGCGCTGAGGAACGGAAACATGGCGATGTACAGTTCCATCACAGACAAGGCCCTGCGCGCCGACAGCGGCCTGCGTTTTCTCACATCATTTATGTTCAGCAGGATGCAGCTGATGGACGCAATAATGCAGGGGATGACCGCCGCCGCAACATCGCGGGGATACTTGATTCCGGAGTTCAGATCCAGCGGCCACAGAAGGATCAGGAACGGAAAAACACCCAGCACCACTGACAGCTAGCTTATCCACTTTTTCATACAGGGATCACCTCTGATTCGGGTGGACCATGTTTTCCGGAACCACCCACGCGTCGAACTGCTCCGGCGAGACGAGATCCAGCTTCTGCGCGGCTTCTTTCAGTGTGAGATTTTCCTGGTACGCCAGCTTTGCAATTTTGGCGCTGTTTTCATAGCCGATGTGCGGGCTCAGCGCTGTGACCAGCATCAGCGATTTCTCCAGATTTTCCTTGATTTTCTCCTCATTCGGACGGATTCCGGCGATACAGTTTTTCCCGAAGGAATCCATCGCGTCTGCAAGCAGATTGGCGGACTCCAGGAAATTATCGATCAGCACCGGCATAAATACGTTCAGTTCGTAATTTCCCTGTGACGCGGCAATCCCGACAGCTGCATCGTTTCCCATAACCTGAACGGCGGTCATGGTGACGGCTTCGCACTGTGTCGGATTGACTTTTCCCGGCATGATCGAGCTGCCCGGCTCGTTCGCCGGAATGATCAGTTCGCCGATGCCGCAGCGCGGGCCGCTTGCAAGCAGACGGACGTCGTTCGCGATTTTCATCAGATCGCAGGCAAGCGCCTTTATTGCGCCGTGTGTATAGACGAGCGCGTCCTTGGAAGTCAACGCCTGGAACTTGTTCTCTGCTGTTCTGAACTGAATTCCGGACAGTGCACTGATCTTCTCTGCAGACTTCGCGGCAAAATCCGGATGTGCGTTCAGTCCGGTTCCTACTGCTGTTCCGCCCAGGGCCAGCTCCCGCAGTGAGCCGGAGGCTTCGCGGATCTGCTGTTCATCATGATCCAGCATGGAGCGCCATCCGCTGATTTCCTGTCCCAAAGTCAGCGGAGTCGCGTCCTGCAGATGCGTCCTTCCTGTTTTCACCACATCCATGTACTGCTCTTCCTTCTCTTTCAGAAGATCTCTGAGCGTCCGGATACTCGGCAGCAGCCGCTTCTCTATGGTATGCAGCGCGGCGATGTGCATGGCCGTCGGAAATGTGTCGTTGGAACTCTGGGAACAGTTGACATGATCATTCGGATGAAGCAGATTCTCTCCTGCGATCTCATTTCCCCGGTGCGCGATCACTTCATTGACGTTCATGTTAGACTGTGTGCCGCTTCCGGTCTGGAAAATCACGAGCGGAAAATTTCCGTCCAGTTTACCTTCGAGAATTTCATCGCAGGCAGTGCTGATCAGCTCTGCCCTGCGCTGATCCAGCATGCCCAGCTCCTGATTGGCCTGCGCTGCCGCCTTCTTCAGAATGGCAAACGCATGAATGATCTCTTCCGGCATTTTCCTCTTTCCGATCTTGAAGTTCTGATAGCTTCTCTGTGTCTGCGCGCCCCAGTACTTATCCGCAGGAACGCGCACCTCCCCCATGGTATCATGTTCAATTCTATATTCAGTCATAATAGTCCTTTCTGGCTTACGGTCATGTTCACCGGCAGGTTCTGTATTTCCGCTGCCTGCTCAGCTTCAGCAAAATCACGAGTGTACTATTCTTCCGCCTCGCGCTGCTGAATACCCTCCAGCCACTTCTTGCCGGTTTTGATTTGTCTGACAACCTCAGAAGGTGCAGTTCCTCCGAACGATCTGCGCGCGTCCACACAGGCCGGAATGCTGATGTCTCCAAGCGACTGTCTGTTCATGCGGCTGTCGATCTCCTGAAGTTCTTCATCTGTCAGATCTGAAAAATCACATGCTCTCTCCTCACAGAGACGGACCATCCTGCCGACGATGTTGTGCGCCTCACGGAACGGAATGCCCTCCTGCGCCAGATGCTCTGCGATATCCGTCGCGTTGAGGAAACCCTTGTTCAGCTGCTGGTCGATCTTATCCTTCCGGAATTCTGTTTTCTCCAGCATATTTGCAAAAATTGCGATGCAGGCCTTCCAGGTGTCGACTGCGTCGTAGAGACCTTCCTTGTCTTCCTGGAAATCCTTGTTATATGCGAGCGGCGTGCCCTTCATTGTGGTCAGCAGCTGCATCAGATCGCCGTAGACGCGTCCGCACTTTCCGCGGATCAGTTCCGCCATGTCCGGGTTCTTTTTCTGCGGCATAATGCTGCTTCCCGTGCAGTAGCTGTCATCAATCACAATATAGCTGAATTCCGAGCTGTTCCACCAGACGAACTCCTCTGCCCATCTGGACAGGTGCATCATGCTGATTGACGCATCGCTCAGAAACTCCAGCGCGTAATCCCTGTCACTGACCGAATCCATGGCATTCTCTGTCGGCGCGCGGAATCCCAGCAGATCCGAAGTATAATGACGGTCTGTCGGGAACGTTGTGCCAGCCAGCGCACACGCTCCGAGCGGACAAAAATCCATCCTCTCATAGGTATCCATCAGACGCTCAATGTCCCGTTTAAACATCTGGAAATACGCCATGAAAATAAAGCCTGCTGTGATCGGCTGTGCATGCTGAATATGAGTGAATCCTACTGTGATAGTATCCTTATACTGCTCCGCCTTCGACAAAATAACCTCTTCAAGGTGGATCAGCTCACTGACAATCTCGCGGATCTCTTTTTTCAGATACAGGCGTCCGTCCACCTGGCACTGGTCGTTTCTGCTGCGCGCCGTGTGCAGCTTCTTTCCAGTTTCTCCGATCCGCTCGATCAGACGGCTTTCAACTGCCATGTGAATATCCTCATCGTCAGCGGTAAACGTGATCTTGCCGTCCGCTATATCCTGACGGATGCCTTCCAGGCCCTTGATAATGGTTTCCGCCTCTTCATCTGTTACAATCCCCTGTTTTGCGAGCATCTTCACATGCGCGATGCTTCCCTGAATGTCCTCTTGGTACATCCTCTGGTCAAATCCAATAGACGCATTGAATTTCTTGACCATGTCATCCATATCTTTCTGGAATCTTCCGCCCCATAATGCCATAATCAACTACCCCTTATTATCTTATATCTTATCCTACTATTCTCCTGGCCCGGCTCGCCGTCCGGCAGGACATATGTTTCCGTATTCCTGTCTGCATGATTTACACGCAGACATCGTCGATTTACCAGTCGGCACAGCCTGCATAAAGAGCTGTACACATACCCTTTATTATTGCATCTCACCGCACAGATGTCAATGAACGCCGGATTCCCGATGGTTTATCGCGGCGCTCCCCGTCCACGTTATGGTTTTGGAACCAGTGGACGGGGTTTTTATGTATTCACGCGCCGTGGACGGGAGCCCGGGCAGTTTACAGCGGCGCTCCCCGTCCATGTTGTGATTTTGGGGCCAGTGGACGGGGACTTCATGTATACACGCGCCATGGACGGGAACCCGGGTTGATTTTGGCGGCGCGTCCCGTCCACTTTGTGATTTTGGGGCCAGTGGACGGGGTTTTTATGTATACACGCGCCATGGACGGGAGCAGAAGCAAAAAAATCCCGCTGCGCATAACATGACCGGGGGGTTCCGGCGATGCCTGCGCGGCGGGATGTTTTTTCATTCATTTACTTGTCATGGGCTTTGCCTGAGCTGCCGGATGCGCTTATTTCACGGTCACGGAAACGGTCTTGGACGCGCATCCGTTATAGGTGGTGTCACCAAGTTTCTTGTAGTTATACACGGTGACCTTGTAAGTGCCGGCGGTCAGGTTCTTCATCTGAAGTGTTGTGTTCTTATAATCCTTAAAACGGAAATACTTACTGCTGCCGTTTCTGGTCAGCTTGACGTAGTAGCCGGTATACTTCTGCTTCTTGACGCTGAGCGTCAGGGTTCCCTTTGACGCGGAAGATGCTTTCAGGATCTTCTGCTGTGAAGTCAGAGAACGCTTGCGGATTCCGGTGTATTTGCTGTATGCGGACTTTCCGTCTTTGGTCGTTACAGCTCTTGCTTTTACACGGAAGCAGTCGCCGTAAGAACCTTTAATTGTATATGTGGTTTTGCCGTTTGTGGAAACGGTTTTCCAAGATCCGTTGCTTTTGCTGTAGCGGATCTGGTAGTCGGTCGCTCCGCTGACCTTGCCGATTTTAACAGAGATCTGCGGCTTGCTCGTACTTCCGGTTACGCTCAGCTTACTGATTTTTTCCGGCGCTGTCACGCTGCTCTCAGAAGCGCCGCGCGATGCGGACGGCATGGTTACCGCTCTTCTGCCGCTCAGCTCTCCGTTATAGGTATGATCGGACACGTCGATCGGGCGGACGCTGACATAGTAGGTTTTTCCCGGTGTCAGACCGGAGACAGACGCGCTCGTGGAGGTTGTCGTCTTGGTCAGCGCGTTCGGTGTGGACGCAGATGAGCTGGTGCTGACGTAAACACGATATTTATCTGCGTTGACATCGTCCCAGGAGACCTTGACGCTTGTTCCGGAGGAATTTGCAGTTACCTTTGGCTCGCTGCACTTGGATGTGAGGCGGTAGCTGACCATTCCTGTATGGGTTCCGGAATAATTCTGGCCGTTCAGGTTCATGTACGGCGTGATCCGCAGAGTATAGTCATCCCCTTCCTCCACATCAATGGTTCTGGTCGTTGTGTCTGTTCCAGTGTACTTAACTGCATCTGCGTCTCCGCTGCTGTCTACAGCACTGACGGAGTAGCTGGCAGTGCCGTTTTCTGTCTGGATCGGCGTCCAGGAAATGTATGCGACACCCTTGTTCATATTCAGCACGGTTCCCATCTTGACCAGTCCGAGATATCGGTACGAGGTATTGGAATATGCGCCATAGATTGCACTGGAGCCGGAGCCGTACACGGCCCGGACCTTGATGGCCGCCGCGTCATTCTGGCTGAGTTTCAGTGTATAGCTGGTCTTTCCGCCGGTCATAACATTCTTCCAATCGCCGTCATTGGTCTTGTAAGTGACCTGGTAGTCCTGCGCGTTGTCTACGCTGCTGAACTTCAGTTTCACACTGCCGGAAGACGGAAGTGCGGTGGTGCTCAATTTCTTTACCTGACCGAGTGATGTGACGGTGTTTCCGGAACTGTTTCCGCTGTTGCCGCCGTTACTTGTATTTCCATTGCTTGCGATAGTTTTGCTGGAAATTGTGAAGGTCTTGCTGATTGTATTGGAATAGTCTCCGATTCCATTTACAACGACATATGCCGTTCCTTTGCTGACATTCTTGAAATATGCGACGGTGTAATCTTCACCAGCGGTCAGTGTCTTGCTTCCATCCTTGACCGTAACCTTTGGCTCCAGGGCATAACCGCTGTAAGCCATCTGGCTGTATGGAAGGGACACGCTGCAGTTTCTAATCGACTTGGTTCCGGCTTCTGTTCCGGTTCCGTTCAGATTGTAATAGTAGAAATCCATGTCGACGTTTCCGTTGATTCCGCTGACTCTGCCGGAACTGCTGTACTGCCAGTAGTCCACACGCTTGCTGTAGCTGTTGGAGGTGCTGTACTGCGCCAACCAGAACGGATAGTCCTGAAGATCCAGCATATTGAAACGCGGCGACCAGTCGCAGACACTTCTGTATGTGTAGAACATCGGTGTGTAACCGGCATCCTTGATATAGTCCATGAAAGCCTGAGCGTTCGCGGTCAGCTGTTTCCGGACAGACGCCGTTGCACCGTATGACGTTGTGCTGAGTCTGGATCCGGACAGGAATTCATAATCCATAACAACCGGCATGCTCGGCTCTAATCCTGCGGCCTGAATCTGGTCCACGACCCAGGAAGCCTCCCTCTCTGCTTCCGATGTTGTCTTAGCGAGGGAGAAATAATAGACGCCTACATTGACGCCGGCTTTCTGCGCATTCGCCACGTTGGTTGCGAACTGGCTGTCTTTATACTGTGTAAATGCTGCTTTTCCGTATGTTCCTCCAACACGGATAAACGCAAAATCTACACCGGATTTCTTCACCTTCTGCCAGTTGATGCTGCCCTGGAAGACGGACACATCAATACCATTAAATGTAATATAATTGCTGCCTTGTACATAAGGCGGATGATAATAGGTCTTTCCGCCGGATGTGCTGCTCGTTGCCGCAAAAACAGTCAGTGAAAACGCCATGATGAGTGCAATCATCACTGAAAGCAGCAATATCAGCCGCCGGGAAACTCTCTTATGCAAATTCAAAAAAATTCCTCCTTTACTTAGCACCAAAATCTTAAATATTCTTAAGCAATTATACATCATGATAATCGAAATGCCTGAGCTTGTCAAATCATATCATATGATCTACACAAAACAGCCTTTAAATTTCCACCCGTGTCCTATAGAATAATAACTGTAAAATAATAAATGAGAGTAGAATTTATGTTTGGGTATGTAATTACGCAGAAGGAAGAGTTGAGAATCCGCGAGTTCAGTGTCTATAACGGATACTACTGCGGGCTGTGCAAGACCATCGGAGCAGAGTACGGACAGCTGCTCCGCATGGGGCTGCAGTTTGAAATGGCATTTTTAGCGCTGTTCCTGGAGTCGCTGGATGATTCTGCAGATGAAATCCATGAAGAGCACTGCGTAGTTCACCACATCCGCAAAAAACCGGTCATCCGCTGCTCGGCGTCTGATTATGCCGCGGCGATGACGGTCATCCTCGGATATGAGAAGAATCTTGATGATCTGAACGATGATGGAAAAACAGTCAAGACGATTCCGGTCTCTCTGACTCTCCGCCGCCCTTATGAGCGCGCTGCTGCGCGTTTCCCCGAAGCGGCCGGGCAGGTGCACCGCCAGCTGGAAACTCTGTACCGGATGGAAGCGGATGAATGCCGGTCCGTTGATGATCCTGCCAATGCGTTTGGCGAGGTCATGAAAACGGTTTTTCTCAGTTATTTTACCGACGACTGTGATCCTCGCATCCTGCGCGTTGTCAGTGAATTTTCTTACCATCTTGGACGGTGGATTTACATGATTGACGCGCTGGATGACTACAATAAAGATAAAGAATCCGGAAACTATAACCCGTTCCTGTACCTTCAGGAAGACCGAGTCCGCGGTCTGGCGCGCAGCCTGCTGTACCATGCTCTCGGGAAGATGTCCCAGGCGCTCGATCTCCTGGATATCAGAAAGAACAGGGGGATTATAGAAAACATTGTATATCTGGGACTCCGGAGTAAAACCGACCAGATACTTGAGAAGGGGGAAAATGAAAATGGGAAACACAGATCCATATGAAATACTCGGGATTCCCCGCAATGCTTCTCAGGAGGACATCCGGAAAGCTTACAGGGAACTGGTAAAAAAATACCATCCGGACAAGTACCAGGGAAACCCGCTTGCTGATCTCGCGGAGGAGAAACTGCAGGAGGTCAACTGGGCTTATGACACGCTGACAAAAAACAGCGGCGCCGCTGCGTATTCTTCGCAGAGCGGCGCCTATGCGTCTTACGGATCTGCTTCCGGATCTTCCGGAAGCTATACCTATGGAAACAGCAGCCAGAACGGCGCTTACGGAAACTACAGCGGCAGTTATGACGGGAGTTCTCCGATCTATAACCAGATCCGCGCCTATATTAACAGCAATAACCTTGCCGCTGCGGAGCAGCTTCTTCTGCAGAACCGCGCGGAAGACGCCGAATGGCATTTTCTGAACGGCGTCGTTTCGTTCCAGCTCGGCCGGATCGCCGATGGACTGCAGGATGTGCAGATTGCTGTGCAGATGGATCCCGGAAATCAGGAGTATCAAAATGCCTACAGCCAGATGAACAGCGTCGGCGGTATGTACCAGTCCGCGTCTGCTAATCAGGGATACGGGATGTCTCCGTTCTGCTGGACACTTCCGCTGTGCCTCTGCTGCTGAACCCTTTCCGGTTCAGCAGACGCATGGCGTTGATGATGCAGATCATTGCAACGCCGACATCGGCAAATACTGCCGCCCACATTCCGGCAATTCCCAGAGCGCCGAGAATCAGAATCAGCGCTTTCACAGCCAGGGCAAACACAATATTCTGCCGCGCGATGCGGACGGTTCTGCGGGCTATGCGGATCACCAGAGGAATGCGGTTCAGATTGTCGTCCATGATAACGACATCGGCCGCCTCAATCGCCGCATCTGATCCGAGAGATCCCATTGCAATTCCAACATCGGCTCTGGCGAGCACCGGCGCATCATTAATGCCGTCTCCGAGAAATGCCAGTTTTTTATGATTCTGACGCTCTTCTTCAAGAAGTTCTTCCACTTTTTCAACTTTGTCTGCCGGCAGAAGCTCGGTATACGTCCGATCGACGCCGAGTCTTGAACCGACCGCTTCTCCAACCGCTTTCCGGTCTCCGGTAAGCATAACAACCTGACGGACGCCTTCTTTCTTCATTTCCCGAATGGCTTCTTCTGCTTCATCTTTTACCGTATCAGAAATAAAGATTGCGCCGAGATACTGCTGATCTTCTGCAACGTAGACGATCGTAGACGCATCGTCATATTCTTCCTGAAACGAGATTCCCCGCTCATGCATCATCTGCGCATTTCCAACACACACCATATGCTTTCCATGTTCTCCGACCTTTGCGATCAGGCCGCGCCCGGAGACGTTTTCAACAGATTCATTTCCAGATGGAACCGCAGGATTTCCCGCGGCGCTGCGGATAGAAACCGCAATCGGATGCGTGGACAGCCCTTCTGCAGCAGCTGCAGTTTCCAGGAGTTTCTGTTCCGTCACGCCTCTTGCCGGGCTTGTTTTTGTCACAGTAAACGCACCCTTTGTCAATGTACCGGTCTTATCGGAAACCACCGTGTCCATCTGCGCCAGCAATTCCAGATAATTGGAACCTTTCACCAGTACGCCTGCGCGCGATGCCGCTCCGATTCCGCCAAAGAATGACAAAGGGACGGATATGACAAGGGCGCACGGGCAGGAAATAACCAGAAATGTGCAGGCTCTGTAAATCCAGGTCAGCGGATCCCGGGTAATAATGGATGGAATTATGGCCAGGACGAGCGCGCCCAGAACGACAAGCGGCGTGTACCAGCGCGCAAAGCGGGTAATGAAATTCTCTGTCCTGGATTTCTTAGATGTTGCATCCTCGACGAGCTCAAGGATGCGGGACACTGTGGAATCCTCGTACTCTTTGGATGCGCGGATTTTCAGAAGCCCCTCTCCGTTTACGCAGCCGGACAGAATTTCATCATTCTTATGCACACTGCGGGGAACGGATTCTCCGGTCAGAGCCGCGGTGTTCACCATGCTTGTTCCCTCTTCCACGACCCCGTCTACCGGAATTTTTTCTCCCGGACGGATGGCCAGAAGATCGCCGATCTGGACATCATCCGGGTCGATGGTCTCAATGCTGCCGTCCTCTGCGATCCGGTTCGCGAACTCCGGCGCAATCTCCATAAGTTCCTGAATCGATCCCCTGGACTTATTTACGGCATAATCCTGGAAAAACTCCCCAACCTGATAGAACAGCATCACCGCGCAGGCCTCCGCGTTTTCTCCGACTGCAAAAGCGCCGATGGTCGCCAGCGTCATCAAAAACGACTCATCGAACATCTGCAGATTCCGGATGCCGATCAGCGCATTTTTCACTACGCTTCCGCCGACCAGAAAATACGGAACGAGATACGGGATCATCCGGACCCAGTGATTTGTCCAGATCCCATGCAGCAGTCCGGCGCGAAGCAGCGCATGTTCTGCCAGAATCACGGCAAAATAGAGGCACAGTGCCAGAAGGATGCGATTTCGTTCTTTTTTCTGTTTCTTTGTCAGAATCATTTTTCCCATTACATTTAACTCCATTACTCCAGGGTCTTTCATGCAGCCGCACATTCCGCGCAGCATGCATATCTTTCTGTCCCCGTATATCTGTACTTTTCGTTTTGTCTTATTTATCTAACCATGCTGTAAATCAGATCATGCCTCAGCCTGCAAATCCGGATGCAGCAGCTGATCCGTTTGAAATCAGCGGTAAATTTCGCAGTCCGGCTCGACTTTTTTACAAGTTTTCACGACCTCATCCAGAATTTCCTCAAACCGCGCGTCGTCCGCATCCAATTTCATCTTCTGTGTCATGAAATTAATGTTTACATCGTTGACTCCGTCCAGATGCTTTACTGCGTCTTCCATCTTTGCTGCGCAGTTGGCACAGTCGACCTCAATCTTGAATTTCTTTTTCATTGTTCTGCTCCTTTCCGCCGGGCAGCCGTCCGGCTTTACCATGAATCCCATTTTGTTCTGCTCTTCTGCTGTTCTTCGTGCATGCCGCCCGTTTCAGAACATCTGCGCACAGAACCTTTCCTCTTTACTGATTCCAGTTATTCTTCTTCAATATGCTCTTTTCCCATAGCGATAATCGTCTTCACATGATCATCCGCAAGAGAATAAATCATAGACTTTCCCTGACGCTGCGCACTGACTAGGTCAGACGCTTTCAGGATCTGCAGCTGATGAGAAACGGCAGACTGATTCATAGAGATATCCTCACAGATTTCTCCTACGCTCTTCCCGCCGTCAAAGAGATCATAGAGTATCTTAATTCTGGTCGAATCCCCAAAGACCTTGAACAGCTCCGCCAGATCGATCAGCTCCTCCTCGTCAATCTGCTGTGTCAGGCGATCCACTTTACGGTCGAACATTTCAATTAAATCCGCCATACTACCCCTCCTGTGATTTCTGCGAAGTTCAAACTATGAACTATCGTTCATATGATTATATTATCATATGTTCATTAAAAGTCAATTGTTTTCCCATAATAAACACGTTTTTTTCTCTGTCGCCTTCAACACCAGGAATGGACGGGGCGCGCTCCTGTTACCTGCACAGTTTCCCGTCCCTCGCGCGTGTATACATGAATCCCCCGTCCATGACATCCATTATCACAAAATGGACGGGGTGCGCTCCTGTTACACGCACAGTTTCCCGTCCCCCGCGCGTGTATACACGAAATCCCCGTCCAATAACACTGGTATTCAGTATACCCTTACAATATTTCCATACTTACATACTTACATATTTCCATACTTCCAAATGA
Organism: [Eubacterium] saphenum; assembly: GCA_004555725.1. GTDB lineage: Bacteria > Bacillota > Clostridia > Peptostreptococcales > Anaerovoracaceae > Aminicella > Aminicella saphenum_A. The sequence continues at coordinate 108,027 of SFHC01000003.1, read as the reverse complement.
TCATGCACTCTCAGCTGCAAAACCGCGCGCCTAGTTAGAAGACTTGAAGATCTTCCAGTATGTACTGTATAAATCGTCGCCTTCTGGCCCGAGATCGCGCAGCACCTGACAGCGTGCCAACTGCTTGTCCGACAGGAACAGGTTCTTGCTGTTTCTGTACTTCGCCGGCATCATTTTTCTCGCGCCTTCATTCGGCGTACTGTACGTCAGGTACTTAAAATTTTTATACGCAATATCCGGCCGGCACATGAAGTTGATCCACTTCTCTGCGTTGGTCTTATGGAACGCATTTTTCGGAATGACCCAGTTATCAATAAACAGCTCCGATCCTTCCTTCGGCACACAGAAGTCCAGATTCTTATTCAGTTTCTGGCTGTAAATCACCTCGCCGTTCCACACGACGCCGAGCTTGGCTGAATTTCCGATCAGAAGGTCTCTGGCCGAATCATTTGCGTATTTATAGACGAGCGGCCTCTGCGCGATCAAGTCATCCACCGCCTTCTTCAGCTGCGCCTTATTGGTCGTGTTCATGGAATACCCGTCCTTCTTCAGCGCCGCCATCATGGTATCGCGGACAGAATCCTGCATCAGAATACTTCCCTTATACTTCTTATTCCACAGATCCTTCCACGATGTAACCGCGCCTTCACCCAGCTCCTTCTTATTATACATAATTCCGGCAACACCCCACTGATACGGCACCGCATACTGGTTCCCCGGGTCATACGTCTTGTCCGCAATCTTCAGGTACTGCTTTCCGATATATTTGAAATTCGGAACCTTGCTGAAGTCAATCTTCTGCAGCAGCCCTTCATTCCGCATTTTCTCAATCATATAGTCCGACGGACAGATGACATCGTACACACCGGCGCGGTTCTTAATTACCGGATACATCTCCTCCACCGTATCGAACGTGTCCAGCACCACCTTGATGCCCGTTTCCTTCTGAAACTGCTTGACCACAGCCGGATCCACATAGTCGCCGTAGCAGTAGACCAGGACCTCATTCTTGTCCTTCTCTCCGCATCCGCTCAGCGTCACCGCCGCAAGCACAGACAAAATGAGAATCAGCAAGACCGCAACGGTCCGGTGCGCGGCCGTAAATGTTCTACCTTGTTCTTTCATCTTTTGTCCACCCTCCTAACTCTGCGGGGTCTCAACGATAAACTCATCCTCCGGCGGACGTCCGTCCTCATGATTTGCAATCAGAAGAACAGCCATGACGATGATGAAGATGATGGTTGAGAGCGCAAACAATGTCGGACGGATGCCGACCTTGACCTGACTGTAAATCAGCGTGGAAATCGTATTGATTCCCGCTCCGCGCGTGAAGTGCGTGACGACAAAATCATCCACTGACATGGTAAACGCAAGGAGAAAACCAGACACGATTCCCGGACGGATATCCGGAATCACGACTTTCCGGAACGCCGTCACCGGAGACGCACCGAGATCCAGCGCCGCCTCATAGTTCTGGACGCCGAGCTGCTTCAATTTTGGCATGACGGACAGGATGACGTATGGAATGCTGAAAGTAATATGCGCAAGCAGAACGGTACCCCAGTTCAGATAAAAGCCAAAAGCGATAAAACCGAGCATCAGAGAGATACCAGTGACGATATCCGCGTTCAGAAGGGGGATATTATTGATGCCGAGCAGAAACGCCTGTCCGCGCTTTCCAAACTGCAGAATGCCTACACAGGCCAGAACGCCGATTACCGTCGCGATCAGAGACGACACAATGGCGATGGAGAACGTGTTCCACACCGCAGAAAGCATCTGTGAATCGTGGAACATTTCCTTATACCAGCGAATGGAAAATCCCGTCCACGCGAACATGGACTTGCTCTTGTTAAACGACAGCACCATAAGGGTGATAATCGGCAGATACAGGAACAGCAGAATAATGATCAGATATATGCCTCGAATTGCTTTTCTCATTACAGCATGCTCCCTTCTCCGTTTTTATCCAGTTTCATCAGCGCGGCCATGCTCAGGATGATAAAGAGCATCATGACCAGCGAGATGCCGGATCCCAGGTTCCAGTTGGCACTCGTTGTAAACTCCTGCTCGATAATGTTTCCGATCAGATAGATCTTTCCGCCGCCCAGGATGTTGGAAATAACAAACGTGGTCAGGCTCGGGACAAAGACCATCGTAATTCCGCTGACAATGCCCGGGACACACATCGGAAGAACAACCTTTCTGAGGACGGCAGATTCTCCTGCGCCCAGATCATATGCAGCTTCGATGACGTTCGGATCGATCTTTTCCAGCACGTTGTAAATCGGCAGAACCATGAACGGTAAAAAATCGTAGACCATGCCCAGTATAATCGCCCCCGTTGTATTGATGATGTGCGGGAACGGAAGGTGCAGGATCTGCGCGGCGTGATACATGATGCCGCCCTTTTCCAGGATGACCTGCCACGCCATGGTGCGGAGCAGAAAATTCATCCACATTGGAAGAAGGAAAATAAATACGATCAGTCCGCGGCGCCCCATGGTGCTCTTTTTCAGCACCAGCGCCAGAGGAATCGACAGGGCCAGACAGATCACTGTACTGACGACGGACAACCCGAGCGACAGTCCGAGCGCTTTCAGATGCACAGGCTGAAAGACTGCCAGTATGTTAGCCGCTGTGAAGGCGCCCGTCCGATCCGTAAATCCGTAATAGACGATCATCAGAAGCGGAATCAGCGTTCCGGCGATCATCCACACAATGTACGGAACTGCAGGAAGTTTTTTCATCGATAGAGTTCTCCTTTCTCTGAGCAGTATTCTACTCAGCTTCAAGATCCAGAGCCTGCTGCTCCGGCTTAACCGGTTTATGCATGATCTGAATGTTAAACGGGATCACGTCAATGCTGACCGGCGTCCCGACTTCATAACTTACGGTGTTCTGCGCGAGCCAGGTAAACCCGCCTGCCTCGATCTCCATCTCATAATGGACGCCGATAAAGACGTTATGCGTGACAACGCCGTCCAGCCGTCCTTTTCCCGGTTCTCCGATAATGATGTCCTCCGGGCGGATTACGACGTCGACCGGCTGATTCTCGCCGAATCCCGTGTCTACGCACGGAAATTCCGTCCCGCAGATGCGAACCAGCTTATCCTTAATCATGCAGGCGTCGATGATGTTGCTGTCTCCGATAAAGTCGGCAACAAACGCATTCTGCGGCTCGTTGTAGATTTCTTCCGGCGTTCCGATCTGCTGAATGTCTCCGTTATTCAGGACGATGATGCGATTGCTCATAGTCAGCGCTTCTTCCTGGTCATGAGTGACATACAGGAACGTGATGCCGAGTTCCTCCTTCAGACGGATCAGCTCATACTGCATGTCCTCACGCAGCTTCAGGTCCAGAGCGCCCAGCGGCTCATCGAGAAGCAGCAGTTTCGGTTCATTGACTACGGCGCGGGCGATCGCGACTCTCTGCTGCTGCCCGCCGGACATCTGATCAATTTTACGATTTTCAAACCCTTCCAGATTGACCAGCTTCAATCCGTATTTTACTTTCTCACGGATGTATGAATCGCTTTTTCCGCTGATTTTCAGTCCGAACGCAATATTCTGTCCTACGTTCATATGCGGGAAAAGCGCGTATTTCTGAAACACTGTGTTAATCTGCCGTTTATTCGGCGGAAGATCCGTGATATCCTTACCTTCAAAAAAGACCTGTCCGCTGTCCGGTTTTTCAAATCCTCCGACAATGCGCAGAAGCGTGGTTTTTCCACATCCGGACGGTCCGAGCAGGGTGATAAACTCATTTTCCTCAACCGTCAGGTTAAAATGATCCAGCACGATGTTATCATCATACCGCTTACAGATATCCCTTAATTCAATCAGAGTCTTTGCCATATGCATCCTTTCCTGAAAAAGATCACTCTAACACAGAAAAAACCGCACCCGGCTGTGTACGGTTCCCTTTAGAATCTTATCTCATAAATATCATTATTCTACCACAGAAACCCCTTCCCGGCTATAAAATCTGCAGGGCATCACACGGATTTTACATCTCGTATTTCAGGCCGAAAACCTTAAATATTCCTTAAATATTTGGAAGTATCCACACAAATGTATAATGATCGTCTATATTAATACATATCAGCTCATACAGTCTCAATCCGGCTTCAGGCTCGGAGGCAGCAGCAGGCTGACAGCGCGCGGCGCACGGGGCAGGAATCTTGTGCGCCGGCAGACAAGTATAAATCACAACGATTATCATATCCATTATGATATCCATGAATGATCAAGAGAGGTTTTTATGAAGATACCAGTAAAATTCCTTGCGTTTGCCCTGTGTCTGACGACAGCCGTCTCATTCTCAGCGGTCCCGTCCATGGCAGATACAAGCGTTCAGAAACAGTCTGCGCACAGGACATCTGCGCAGACTGTCCGCCAGGACACATCAAACAGGCACACTTCTGCTCCACTGAAAAAAGATACACATTCCATACTCGTGACGTATAAAAAAGGCGTTTCCACCGGCCGCGCAGAAACAAGCGTGGAGCAAGCCGGCATGAAGGCGGCGGATTCTGTGAAAGCATCAGGACGCACGGTCGTCAAGGCATCGCTGAAGGACGGCATGTCTGTGCGCGAGGCGGTATCGGCCATGAATCAGAAGGAATCGGTCGCCTACGCACAGCCGAACTATGTATACAAAATCGCCGGCAAGTCCTCTTTCACCGCCAGCACAACCGGCTCCGCAACCAAAACAGCTTCCTCAGAAACAGATCCTTATCTGAAAAACGGCCAGGCGTACCAGCTGAAAACGACAAATGCAGAGCAGGCATGGAGTTTCCTGGAAGGCAGAAAGCACGGAAGAACCACGGTTGCTGTGATCGACACCGGCGTAGACACCGAGCATGAGGACCTTCAGAAGAATCTGGTGACCAAAGACGGGTGCTACACCAACGTCTCTGACGGGACAGAAAAACAGACAAAAGACGATTCCGGCGAACACGGCACACACGTCTCCGGAATCATCGGCATGACATACGGAAACGGAAAAGGCGCGGCCGGAATCGCAGCAGGCCATCATAACGACCTGGTGCGCGTTCTGATGATCGGCGCCAGCGATAACGGTCTTTCCCTCTGCACCTACGACGTCGTAACAGCCCTGAAAACCGCTGAACAGGCCGGCGCCCGCGTCGTAAACATGAGCTTCGGCTTCGGCACCAAAGACCGCGTTCTGGAACAGGGTCTGCGCGATGCCTACGCACACGGAATCACCCTGGTCGCTGCATCCGGAAACGATTCCAATGATTACACCGGCACCCCGAACTACGAGAAGGAAGTCATCTCCGTCAACGCCGCAACCAATAAGAAACAGCCGGCATACTTCTCTAACTTCGGAATGGATACCGATGTCTCCGCGCCGGGCTTCCAGATTCTGAGCAGCGTCCCGGGAAACCAGTATAAGAAAATGGACGGAACCTCCATGGCGTCCCCTTGCGTCGCCGCTGAAGCCGCGCTGATCCTGGACGCCAACCCGGATCTGACCCCGGAGCAGGTTCGCAATATCATCTGCGGAACAACTGATTCCAGTACCTTTTCCAATTACAGCGCATATGGAAACATCGACTGCCTGAAAGCCGTGAAAAGCGCCGCATCCGCCGGCAGCCTTCCGGTCACCTCTCTTCAGGTCAAGCCGTCTGAACTGCATCTGACCGAAGGAGACGACTACGGCGTCGACACGCTGGTAAAGCCGGAAAACACCACAAGTGCCATCACCTGGTCCAGTTCCGACCCTTCCACGGCATCCGTCTCCTCCACCGGAGTCATTCAGGCCAGAAAAGCAGGCACTGCAGAAATCACCGCATCCTGCAGCGGAAAAACGGCGTCCGTGAAGGTCACCATAACCCCGGAGAAGAAAGCATCTTCCATCACCATCGCCGATATCCCAAAACACCGTGAAATCCTGCTCGGCGACCGGACATACCTGACGGCTGTCATTCATCCGCTGGACGCCTCCAATCTCGAACGGTACTGGACTTCCAGCAGGCCAGATGTCATCTACTGCGACGGAAACACCGACCCTTACCTCATCGCCAGGAAAGTCGGAACCTCAGAAATCACCGTCCGCAATTACGATGGCAGCGTCAGCGATCACATCACCCTCTCCGTTAAGAAGGCCCCGGACAAAATCAAACTGACCAAGACCGCAAGCCGCCTGAAGCCGGGAAAAACCTTCCGGTTCAAGGCTCGCGCCTATAAAGGCAAAACCGCAAAAGACGTCTCCCAGCAGATTACCTGGTCCGTCAGCGGTTCCGCCGCAAAGATCAGCCATGACGGCACACTGACCGCCAGGAAAAAAGGAACGGCATACGTCACCGCCTCCGTCGCCACCCTTGGCGAAAGCGGCACCCGTTATGAGCTGCACGCGGTAAAAAAAGTCGTCATCGGCGGCGCCCCTTCATCTTCAGCTGCTAAGAAGCACGCCCGCGCTGCCAAGGCTTTCCGCACTGTCCAGGCTCCCGCGGCCGCTTCTTCCGTGTCCGCTGCAGCTTCATCAAAATTCCCGGCAGCTGCAGCACCGCTTACACCTGCGGCCGCTTCGATGATTACTCCTGCAGCTTCACCGGCAGCGCACGCCTCTGCACGCATATCCGCCGCCTCCGTCAAATCTACGGGAGATACAGTCGAAGACGCACGCCAGAAATACCTCATCGCTCTGAATGAACTGGACACCGATTACCAGCAGAACCAGGAACAGTACAATCCACAGGTGCAGAAAGAAATCCGCCAGGCGCACGATGCTGTTATCCGGCATCTTAATCAGATTCAGACCGTGCGCCAGGCCGCAGACATGAGAAGCTACTACAGCACCGATCTTCAGGTGTACCAGAAACTGCTGACCATCACCAAAACCATTGCCCCGGTAAGCAGCAGCCTGAAACAGCTGAAATCCACAGCCGTAAACAGTTTCCATTCGCAGATGCCAAAGAACAAAAAGAAATACAGCAGCTACTACTGGGGAATCATTGAAAATACCCGGAAAAACGAAACCGCCGCGCTGAAACACGCAGCCACCTACTCCGATTTAATGCGCGAATGCCTGGAAATTTCCACAAAATACAACATCAACATCCAGTTTACCGATGACGATGACAGCACCGACATCACCGATCTCTCAACACTGCTTGTTTCACTGATTCTCGCCGACAACGCCAACCCGGCAGGAACCAAGCCTTGGTACTCCAATAAGAGCGCGGCCAAAAAGAAAACCGCGATCCTGAAGGCCCTGAAAAAGAAGTATAGGTACGCAAAGAGCTCCCGGGTAATTTCCGCAGCCGACAAGGCCGCGCTCACACGCCTGTACAAAGAGGATGTCAAAGAAGTCCGCACCGCCGTCAACATCGAGCAGATCCGGACCCTGCGCTCCATCTTCAACGCGCGCGTCGATGCCCTGACAATCATCACCGACCCGGCAAGCAAATACTACATCAGCACCAACGCAAAGGCCCGTCTCGCAGAAGACGTCCAGAAGCGTTACCTTGCTCTACCGCTGAGCAAAATCAATCAATCCGCGCGCGAATCCCTCTGGAAATCCTGCGTTCACGCACAAGACACCATCAATTCCGCGCCAAACCGCCCGGAAGCCGAACAGGCCTATAAGAAAATCTGCAAAAAGCTGAACGCATATAAATAAGGTTCCCGAACTTTTATTTTTCACTTCGGGAACCGGCATCTTCCCGCGCAATTCCCGAAGTCTGGCCTCTCTTTCTCTTCGGGATTGCGCCATATGAGTTATCTTTTCCACCACTAAAAAACTGCACGTGAGGTCTCTCATCGGAGGATCTCACGTGCAGCTGTGCAACTGTGCAACTGTGCAGTTGTTGATTTTATTACTGATCGTGCTCTTCCTTGTATTTAGTGACGAGCTTGTTGATGCGGTCGAACGGATCCAGCAGGTTGCTGATGGATGCGTCGTGGTTCAGGGTATCGATGATGTAAGCGATATACTTGCTCATGCCGCAGCTGATGTAGTAGTCGCGGGAAAGGAGCTCCTCGGACTGGTAAACCAGGTTAGTCGTAACGACTTTGTAGATGATTCCTTTTTCTACTGCTTCATCGAACACTTTCATGCCCTTGGTGAACAGGCCGAATGTCGCAATCACAAAGATTCTGCGGGCGCCGCGTTTTTTCAGTTCGGTTGCGACGTCGATCATGCTTTCGCCGGATGCGATCATGTCATCTACGATGAACATGTCTTTTCCTTCTACGGATGCTCCGATGAACTCGTGGGCAACGATCGGATTGCGTCCGTCTACAACTTTGCTGTAGTCGCGGCGCTTATAGAACATTCCCATGTCGACTCCCAGTACAGATGCCATGTATACGGCTCTCTGCGTACCGCCTTCATCCGGGCTGATAACCATCAGATGGTCGTTGTCGAATTTGATATCATCAACGTATTTGCAGATTCCCTTAATGAACTGATATGTGCATTTTACAGTTTCAAATCCATGAAGCGGAATGGCGTTCTGGACTCTCGGGTCGTGGGCATCGAATGTGATGATGTTATCTACGCCCATGTTGACCAGCTCCTGAAGCGCAAGCGCGCAGTCCAGAGATTCTCTGGCGCTTCTTCTGTGCTGTCTGCCTTCATACAGGAACGGCATGATCACGGTGATTCTGTGCGCCTTTCCTTCTACTGCGGCAATAATTCTCTTCAGATCCTGGAAATGATCATCCGGGGACATGTGATTCGGCTCGCCGTAAATATCATAGAACAGACTGTGGTTCGTAATGTCAACCATCAGATATAAGTCAAGACCGCGAACTGTCCGCTTGATTTCACCTTTTGCCTCTCCGGATCCAAAACGAGGGTTGTCGATCTCAACCAGGTATGAACCGTTATCGTAAACCGGCTCTTCTTCTTTGCTTGTACGCTCCTCATCTCTTTCACTGCGCCAGGAAATCAGCCAGTTGTCTACGCGTTTTCCGATATCTTCGCAGCTCTTCAGAGGAACCACGCCCAGAGGTGCTACCGGTCTGCTGTTCAGCAACAATTTATCATTCGCCATGATTGTACTCCTATTCACTTGCTTTTCATGCCTATATCGTTCAAGCGGATCAAAATGTTTCGCACAATCATTATACACTTTTTCGAATTCGAATATACCTCATATTGATATTTTCGTGCACTTTTCAAGGATATTATACCGTTTCTGCAGTCAAAATCATCCCGGCGAGGTGAATATGGAGTGCTGTATATCGTCGTTACACACAAAAGTTATTCGGCAAAAAGAAAAAAACAGACTCCTGATGCCGCATTTCTGCGGCAGTCAGAAATCTGTAAACGGTCTGGCGGTCTGTTTAACTGAAGAACTCTTTCACTTTCTGTGTGAAGCTGCCTTTTTTCTTATAGCAGCTGTCGTTCAGCTTCTTGTCCATTTCTTTAATTGCCTTCTTCTGTGCTCCGCTGAGCTTGGTCGGTACTTCCAGGTTAACCGTGACCATCAAGTCGCCCATGCGTCCGGTTCTCAGACTCTTGATGCCCTTACCTTTCAGACGGAAAATCGTCCCCGGCTGTGTGCCTGCCGGAACATGGTAGCTGACTTTTCCGTCCAGTGTCGGAACAGTGATGTCACTTCCGAGAGCTGCCTGTTCAAATGTGATCGGGACTTCAATGCGAAGATCCGTTCCCGTTCTCTTAAACAGCGGGTGGTTCTGTACACGGAGAATGATATACAAATCTCCTGCAGGGCCGCCGTTTTCGCCCGGTTCACCCTGTCCTCTGATCGGAATTACAGAATCGGTATCTACGCCTGCCGGGATATTGACATCGATCTTGATCTTTTTTCTGACCTTTCCGGTTCCGCGGCAATCCGGACACGGTGTATCGATGATCTCTCCGGTGCCTCCGCAGTCCGGGCACGGTGAACTGCTCTGGAACTGACCCAGAGGCGTCCGCTGCACCCGTGTGAACATTCCTGTTCCGTTGCAGCGCGAGCACTTGTGCTTGCTTGTTCCCGGAGCTGCTCCGGAACCGCCGCACTTCTTACAGGTCACATTCTTGGTCAGACTGATGGTTTTTTTGACACCGAACGCAGCCTCTTCAAAAGTAATGGTCATGCGTTCCTGCAGATCTGCGCCCTTTCTCGGGGCATTGGCCTGTGAACGGCCGCCTCCTCCGAAGCCGCCGAATCCGCCGCCGAAGAAATCATTGAAGATATCTCCGAAGCCCCCGAAATCGCCGGCATTAAAACCGCCGAATCCGCTGCCTCCGCCGGCTCCGCCGAAACCGGCATTCGGATCTACGCCCGCAAACCCAAACTGGTCATACTTTCTCTTCTTATCAGGGTCTGACAGGACGGTGTATGCTTCATTGACTTCTTTAAACTTTTCTTCCGCAGACTTGTCTCCCGGGTTGCGGTCCGGATGATATTTCAGGGCCATCTTTCGGAAGGCTTTTTTGATTTCTTCCTCGCTGGCACCTTTCTTCAGTCCCAGAACCTCATAATAATCCCTTTTATTCTCTGCCATACCTCTTCTCACCTTCTTGCAGCTTATGGCACATCAATCCGACCGGGATAATCCCGGCCGGACTGATATCCGATCGCTGCCGTATTTCTGTTATTATGCGGCCTGCGCATTATTTATCGTCGTCAACTACAGTATAATCCGCATCGACTACGTTGTCATCGTTTCCGGAATTGGAGCTTCCTGCATTTCCGCCTGCAGCGCCTACTCCCGGATTAGCGCCCATGTTCGGGCCTGCTCCTGCGGCTCCTGCGCCTGCTCCCGGCTGACCCTGCTGCGGGCCTGCCTGCTGATAGAGCTTTGTGGAAACTTCATTCAGCTTAGCCATCAGGGCGTCTTCCTTAGCCTTGACATCATCCGGATTATTCGCATTCAGCGCGGACTGGAGATCATTCTTGGCTGCTTCCAGTGCACTCTTGTCTGCTTCAGAGATCTTATCTCCGGCTTCCTTAATGACACTGTCGCACTGATAGATCATGTTCTCTGCCTTGTTCTGCTCTTCAACAGCAGCTTTCTTCTTCTTGTCCTCAGCCTCGTACTGTTCTGCTTCCTTTACCTTCTTATTGATTTCATCTTCAGACAGGTTTGTAGAGGAAGTAATGGTGATCGCCTGCTCTTTACCTGTGCCCAGATCCTTTGCGCTTACATGAACGATGCCGTTCGCGTCGATATCAAAGGTAACCTCAATCTGCGGAATTCCGCGCGGAGCCGGTGCAATGCCAGTCAGCTGGAATCTGCCCAGTGTGATGTTATCTGCGGCCATCTCACGTTCACCCTGCATGACGTGAATATCTACAGCCGTCTGATTATCTGCAGCTGTGGAGAAGATCTGGCTCTTCTTGGTCGGGATTGTTGTGTTTCTCTCAATCAGCTTGGTTGCGACACCGCCGAGAGTCTCAATGGACAGGGACAGCGGAGTGACATCCAGCAGCAGGACGTCATTGACTTCACCAGTCAGTACGCCGGCCTGAATAGCTGCTCCGATTGCTACGCACTCATCCGGGTTGATGCCTTTGAACGGATCTTTACCAGTTTCTCTCTTAACGGCTTCCTGTACAGCCGGGATTCTGGAGGATCCGCCGACCATGACGATCTTGGACAGGTCGGAAGCAGTGATTCCTGCATCCTGCAGTGCCTTGCGTGTAGGCGGAATAGTTCTCTCTACCAGGTCTGAAGTCAGCTGGTTGAACTTGGCTCTTGTCAGCTCCATGTCCAGATGCAGCGGACCTTCTGCTGTTACCGTGATGAACGGCAGGTTAATGTTGGTGGTCTGCGCGGAAGACAGCTCTTTCTTTGCCTTCTCTGCAGCTTCCTTCAGTCTCTGCATAGCCATGTTATCCTGGCGCAGATCTACACCATGCTCCTGAGAGAAGGTGTCTGCCATGTAATTCATGATTGCGTTATCGAAGTCATCGCCGCCCAGGTGTGTATCGCCGTTGGTTGCCAGTACTTCAAATACGCCGTCACCCAGTTCCAGAACGGATACATCGAATGTGCCTCCGCCCAGGTCGTATACCAGGATCTTCTGGGATCCGGTCTCTTTATCGAGTCCATATGCCAGAGAAGCTGCTGTCGGCTCGTTGATGATTCTCTTTACATCGAGTCCTGCAATTCTTCCGGCATCCTTGGTTGCCTGCTTCTGTGCGTCGGAGAAATAAGCCGGTACAGTGATAACGGCTTCTGTGACCTTCTCACCCAAATACGCTTCTGCGTCGTTCTTCAGTTTTGTCAGGATCATCGCAGAAATATCCTGCGGTGTATAATCCTTTCCGTCGATTGTTACCTTATAATCCTCACCCATATGTCTCTTAATAGACGAGATTGTTCTGTCCGGATTGGTAACGGCCTGACGCTTTGCAGTCTCTCCGACCAGTCTCTCGCCGCTCTTGGTGAATCCTACTACAGACGGTGTTGTTCTGTTTCCTTCTGCGTTGGTGATAACGGTAGGCTCTCCGCCTTCCAGTACTGCTACGCAGCTGTTCGTTGTTCCTAAATCTATTCCGATTACTTTCGACATAACGAATTTCCTCCTTTGAATTAATTCTCTCCCAAAACCCTTTTTAAGAGACGGCGTTTCATGCTGAACGCCTCTGTCTATGGTCAGGCCTTGCGGCCGGGCTTGCTGATTAGCTGATTATTATAACCGATCTTTGGGCTTACTGATTGACTTTGACCATCGCCGGACGGACAACTTTTCCGTGAAGGGTGTATCCCTTCTGCAGAACATCGGTTACCTGACCTGACTCATAGTCATCATTACTGTCGGTCATCACGGCATGATGGAAGTTCGGATCAAACTCCTTTCCCTGCGCTTCGATTTCCTCCAGTCCGGATTTCTCCAGAACCTCGCGGAACTGTTTAAAGATCATGCTCATACCCTTCTCATATGCCTCATCTGCACATTCCTGGGAAAGCGCACGCTCAAAGTTATCCAGAACGGTCAGCAGCTCTGCCAGGATCTTCTGATTTGCGTAATCGTAAATCTCAGATTTCTCCTTCTCAACTCTGCGTTTATAGTTCTGGAAATCGGCCATCAGACGAATGTACTTTTCATTCTGATCTTCTGACTCGCCCTCCGCGTTCTGATCGGATGCGCCGTCGGAACCGGACGCATTTCCAGTTTCATCAGACGCTGTGCTCTCTTGTTCTTCAGCCTTTGTCTGCGGTCCCTCGGAAGAAGTTCCGCCGGCCTCGTTTTCAGCTGCGTCCTGAGCCTGATCCTCCGCGTTTTGCTTCAGATCCTGCTCCTGCGCGCTGTCTTTTTTCTGTTCATCCATGATTATTGTTTTCACCGCCTCCGCCTATTTTAAATGCATCATTCAGATTGTCCGTGAGATACTGGACAATCGAAGTGATTTCATCATATTTCATTCTTGTCGGTCCGATTACGCCGATCTTTCCGGCAAACCGGCCGTTTACATGGTACGTCGCAGTAATCAGCGAACAGTCTTTCAGATCTGCGTCTGCATTTTCATCTCCTATGGTGACCACCATGCCGTTTTCCCGGTCCATCAGCGTCTTTACGAGCTCGTCCCGGTTGTCAAACAGGGAAATAAAGCTCTTTGCGCGCTGCAGATCTGCGTATTCCGGCTGGTCAAAGATGTTGCTCAGACCGTCCATATAAAACCTTACATTCAAAAGATTTTCCAGCGTATGCATGAAATTCGGCATCACATCTCTGGCCAGCGGGCTCATCGCCGCCACGTCGTTCTGGAACTCGGAAATGATGTCGTCTTTCAGAAAGTCTGTAAGCCTCCGCCCGCGGTACGTGTAGGTCAGCGTCTTGCTGAGCACCCGCAGCACCTCATCGGAGACCGGCGCCTCCATGTGGATCAGATTATTGGATGACTTTCCGCTCTCCGCAACCGTCATCAGAATGACTGTATGCTCATCTACCGGCAGAAAATCAACGAACTTCAGCCGATCCTCATCCTGCACCGGACTCAGCGCAAAGGCCGCCAGATTGGTAATCTCCGACAGCAGATCCGCTGCTCTCTGAATGGTTTTATCAAGTTCATCAATATCACTGTGCAGGGTATCCTTGATTATCTTCTGCGATTCCTGCGGTATCTCTACCTTCCCCATCGAGTTGTTTACATACCAGCGATACGCCTTGTCCGACGGCACGCGCCCCGCCGATGTATGCGGATGCGTGAGATAACCCATCTCTTCCAGGTCGCTCATCTCATTTCGGATTGTCGCCGGGCTGAATGCATTGTTGAACTCTTTAGAAAGGGTTCGCGAACCGACAGGCTCTGCAGTCCTGACATAATCGCCGATAATCTGCTGCAGGATCTTCAATTTTCTCTCTGTCAGCTCCATATCTCATCTCCCCTTTTTAGCTTGTTAGCACTCAACGCTTAGAGTGCTAACTGCTATATATAATGTACCCCCATCAGGGGGAATTGTCAACATCTATTTATGGAAATTCTGTGGCCGTTTTCAGAAGAAATATACACGCCGAGCAGAAAAGACGGGATCTCCGCACACCTGATTCTTCATTCTCTTCCTCTTCCGCGCGCCGCTCTACACGAACAGCGCCATAACATCGTTGGATACAGGAATCCCCTCCCGGGTCAGCGTCATATGACCGTTCTCTTCTTTCACCAGACCGCGTTCAGCGTACTGGCGATACTCTTCTCTCCGATCAGAAAATACCTCCCATAGCTCTCTTCCAAACATCTTTCTGAACGCCTGCAGATCCACCCCTGCATCTGTCCGGAGTGCAGTAAACACATATTCGGCGCAGTTTTCCAAAAATGTATTCACATGATGCCCGCCTCCGGGATTCTCTGTGACGCGCACTCCGTTCATGAACGAGCTCGCCGACGCTCCAATTCCCAAATAGTCCTGAAAATGCCAGTATTTCAGATTATGGCGGCATTCATATCCGGGAAGCGCGGCATTGGATATCTCATAGTGGTGGTATCCTTCACTTTTCAGCAGATCCAGTGCCCGAAAATACATTTCCGCGTCTTTTTCTTCATCCAGCTCCGGGATCCGCTCCATTTTATAATCCTCATACAGCGGCGTTCCCTCTTCAATCTGCAGCCCGTAAAACGAGATGTGCTCCGGCTTCAGCGCAGCCGCCTTCTTCAGCGTGTCCTCCCACTGCTCCATGCGCTGCCCCGGAAAATCAAACATCAGGTCGATATTGATGTTCTGAAATCCGGCTTTTCTGGCCAGGCGATAACTTTCCATGAACGTCTCCGCCGTATGCGCGCGCCCCATCGCTTTCAGGATCCTGTTATCAAACGACTGCAGCCCAAGAGACAGCCGGTTCACGCCCGCCTCCTTCAGCATTCTGAGTTTGCTTTCCGTCAGCGTTCCAGGATTTGCCTCCATCGTGATTTCCGCGTCCGGTTTCAGACAAAAGGATTCTTTTACGCAAGAGAGCAGCCGGGAAATATATTCCGCCGGAAGAATACTCGGCGTCCCGCCGCCGATAAACACACTGTCCACGATGTACGGCCCGCCCTGAAAAAACTGCTTCCTCCAGGCCTCCCTGCAATTCTCACCAGGACCCGGATCCAAAGAAACGCGCCGATCCGCGTCCTGTGCATCCTCCGCGGAAAAGCTTCTCCGGCAGGATTCTGCCCGCTTCAGCTGACTCCCGTATCCGAGAATCTCCGCAACCAGACGGTCTGTGTACGCGGCCTCCTTCTGAAGAGCCTCCGGCCCCTGCGTTCTCCCGACAGCCTGCGAATAAAACCCGCAGTACCGGCAGCGGGACATACAGAACGGAATATGAATATAGATGCCGAGGGGATTACTCTCCCCGGCATCCGAGATCCTTTTTCCTGTACTATTTTCTGCTCCGGAATTCTTCATAATCTGCATCGTTTTACTTATCATCGTCATATTTCAGCACCGCCGTAAAGGCTTCCTGCGGAACTTCTACCTTTCCGAACTGCTGCATTCTCTTCTTTCCCTCTTTCTGCTTCTCCAGCAGCTTCTTCTTTCGGGAAATATCTCCGCCGTAGCACTTTGCAATTACATCCTTGCGGTACGCCCTGACCGTCTCACGGGCGATAACCTTTTGTCCGACGGCAGCCTGGATCGGAACCTCAAACTGGTGCATCGGAATGACTTCCTTCAGTTTCTTGCAGACAAAACGCGCGCGGTTGTACGCCTCGGAACGGTGGACGATCATGGAGAAGGCGTCGACGATGTTCTTGTTCAGCAGAATATCCATCTTGACCAGGTCGGATTTCTCGTAGCGGACGAACTCGTAATCGAGTGATCCGTAACCCTTGGTCATGGATTTCAGCGCGTCAAAGAAGTCGTAGATAACTTCATTCAGAGGAAGTTCGTAATGCAGTTCGACGCGGTCGGTGGTGATGTAATCCATGCCCATCATGGTTCCGCGCCGTTTCTGACAGAGCTCCATAATGGATCCGACGTATGTCTTCGGCAGCATAATGTCCGCCTTTACGATCGGCTCCTCGATGTGGTCAATCTCGGAAGGATCCGGCAGGTTGGTCGGATTCTGAATCATTTTCACGGAACCGTCGGTCAGGATGACCTTATACACAACGCTCGGCGAGGTGGTGATGATGTCCAGATGGAATTCTCTCTCCAGACGCTCCACAATGACCTCCATATGCAGAAGGCCCAGGAAGCCGCAGCGAAAACCGAATCCCAGCGCAGCAGAAGTCTCCGGCTCGAACAGGAGCGACGCGTCATTGACCTGGAGCCGCTCCAGCGCCTCCTTGACGGACTCGTACTTCTCGCCCTCTGCCGGGTAAATTCCGGAGAATACCATCGGCTGCACCTTCTTGTATCCCGGCAGGCTCTTCTCCGTCGGACGATTGGCAAGCGTGACCGTGTCTCCGACTCTGGCGTCTCTGACCTGCTTGATCGCCGCGCAGATGTACCCTACATCGCCGGCCCGCAGGAACTTGGCCGGAACGTGGCTCGGCGCCATGACACCGACTTCCGTTACCTCATAATTTGCCTTCGCGGCCATCAGACGGATCGTATCGCCGACCTTGACCTGCCCGTCGAACAGACGCACAAAAATCACTACACCCTTGTAATTATCATATACAGAGTCAAAAATCAGCGCTTTCAGCGGAGCATCCACATCTCCCGTCGGCGCAGGAATGTCAGTTACAATTTTTTCCAGAAGATTCTCGACACCCATGCCGGTCTTGGCCGAAACTTCCGGCGCCTCCTCCGCGTCAATGCCGATCATTTCTTCAATTTCTTCCCTGGACTCTTCAGGCCGCGCACTTGCAAGATCCATCTTATTCAGGCACGGCAGAATTTCCAGATCCTCGTTCAGGGCAAGGTAGACATTTCCCATTGTCTGCGCCTCTACACCCTGCGTCGCGTCGACGACCAGAACTGCGCCCTCGCACGCCGCCAGGCTCCGGCTGACCTCGTAATTGAAGTCCACATGTCCCGGCGTGTCGATCAGATTGAAGATATATTCCTGTCCGTCCTTTGCCTTATATACCAGACGCGTCGTCTGCAGTTTGATCGTGATTCCCCGCTCCCGCTCCAGATCCATATTATCCAGCAGCTGCTCTTTCATGTCACGCTCTGCCACCAGCCCCGTCATTTCAATCATGCGGTCCGCCAGCGTCGACTTACCGTGGTCAATATGCGCGATGATGCTGAAATTACGGATATATTTCTGATAATCATTATCTTTCATTCAATTTTCTCCTTACTATTTGAGATGATCTGTTTTATTCTACCATACATACGCCGTTTCACGCACCCATTCTTCCGACAAAAAGCAATACGCAAGGCGGTAAACTGCTGACCCTGCTCCGCACGAAAATCCCCGCTTCGCGCCTTCTTCAGAAACACGCAGTTATTTCCATTTATTTCCTTGCTTTTCGCCGGAAACGCTTGCATTTTCCGGGTACACGTGCTATAGTCAAAACTGCGTATTTAATTTTTTAATGCTATATTTTAGTAGTGGGGGTAAACATGGCTAATATCAAATCCGCAAAGAAGAGAGTAAAAGTTACTGCTAAGAAGACTGCTCAGAACAGAGTAATCAAGGACGATCTGAAAGCTGTCATCAAGGAATTCGACGCAGCAATTGCCGCGAAAGACCTGGACACAGCTGCTGAGAAGAGAACTGCTGTTGAGAAGCAGCTGAAGAAAGCTGCAACCAAGCACATCATCTCCAAGCAGGCTGCAAGCAGACACGTTTCTCAGGTTACCAAGAAACTGAACGCTGCAAAAGCAGGAAAGTAAAATCTCACCCGTCCCCACAGGTGCATCTGCTGGGATGCACATGCTTTTAAGCGAAGAACCGATGGTTGTGTCTCCCATCGGTTCTTTTTTATTTTCTCTTTTGTCTTATTCTTTCTTTTTATTGATTTCATTTCTCCGACACGCTGTGAAACCGGCGTCCGATTTCCCGGGACGCCCGCCGTAATTGACAATAATAATCCCAGCAGAGACCAGCATCAGCGCAGCAAGCGCCGGAACGCGGAATGCCTGTGCGGTTTCACCCAATAGAACCGCGGAAAGCAGAACGCCGATCACCGGATTCATAAACCCGAATATGGCGATCCGGCTGACCGGATTATATTTCAGCAGTATACTCCAGATTGTGTACGCCGCCGCAGAAATAAATGCCATATAGATAATCAGCAGCGCCCCTTTCCATGTAGCGCCGGGGATGTGCAGACGCCCGCCTCTTACCCATCCGTACAGGGTCAGGAGAATGCCGCCCAGCAAAAACTGATACCCGGACAGCGTCGTCGGATCCTCGTTCTGTCCCGCGCGTTTGATCCAGGAAGAAGAAAATGCCGCAAGAACCGCAGAAAGAAGAATACATCCTTCACCATTCAGCGCAAAATGAAACTGCAGAGCCCCGCTGCCCCGCATTTCAACCATAAGAACTCCGGCAAACCCGATCAGGCTCCCCACCGTTTTCCGAACCGTCATATGCTCCGTCCGGAAAACAAACGCAGCAACCAGAATCGTGATAAACGTTCCTGCGCCCTCTATTATAGAAGCGTTGACCCCGCTCGCGTGCGCAAGTCCGGTATAGAAAAAGAAATACTGTCCGGCGGTCTGCAGAAATGCCAGAATCACCACATTTCCGGCAGACTTTTCGGCCGGGCGCAGCCACTTTCTTTCCATCAGACTCCCTGCGGCAATCACCAGAACACCGGCAAGCGTAAACCGAAATCCCGCGAACAGCATCTGAGACGCGGTATCAGAAGACGGGACTGAGAACAGCGCATATCCGATTTTGATGCATGGAAATGCGCTGCCCCACAGGATACAGCAGACCAAAGTTGCGGACAACACCGCCGGAAGAGAAGTCCAGCGCCTCTGTGCATTGTTATTCTGTCCCACGGCCCGCCTACAGTCTTACCGCTGTTTCCAGCGCCAGCTTCATCATATCCGTAAACTGCGTCTGTCTCTGTTCCACCGTCGCGACCTCATCCAGGATAAAATGATCGCTGACGGTAAACACAGCAAGCGCCTTCTTCTTTAAGAACGCCGCGTTAGAATAAAGAGCTGCTGTCTCCATCTCCACGCCGATGACGCCCATTCTCTGCCAGCATTTCCACCAGTCTGCATCTGCCTCATAGAAATGATCGCTGGACAGCACATTTCCTGCGTATACATCAATTCCCGTCTCCTTAGATGCCTGCTGCGCAGCCGTCAGCAGTTCATAGCTGCAGCACGGGGAATACTGCCCTTCTACATGGAACGTATCCATATAACTGGAGTCCGTGGATGCCGCCAGCGCAAGCACAGTCTCTCCGACGTGGACATCCGGATTGAAACTTCCCATTGTTCCAATGCGGATAATATTTTCTACATGGTGCTGATCATACAGCTCCCAGGAATAGATTCCCATTGACGGCATACCCATGCCGCTTCCCTGCACAGATACCGGCACGCCTTTATATGTGCCGGAATACCCGTACATATTGCGGATCTCGGAATATCTCACCGGATTTTCCAGAAAATTTTCCGCGATGAACTGCGCGCGGAGCGGATCGCCCGGCATCAAAACCGTTTCTGCGACTTTTGCTTTCTCTGAAACAGCGATATGTAAAGACATATTGATTCTCCTTTATTTAATTAATAACAGCTTCCAGTCAGCGGAAGGCATACGATTAATATACCTGTTTATTTTATCACATCTGTTCCGTTTCTGCTCTTCCCTGCACCCGGATCTTTTCTGACTGTACTTTTCGATGCGAATGTTATAAAATTTACATGCTAAACTGTTTTTTATCGTTAAACAGCAAATAAACCTCCAGAAGAATGATCAACCGCGGCAACACTGCCGTTCGTCATTCTCCGGGAGGTTTATTTTGGTTTCTGTCAATCATTATCGCGCGGACATCACTGATGCGACAGCCTGCATTTTACCTACATTTCGTCTGCAATCTTGATGTTCTCGCGGATTCCTGCACAGCACTGATGGAAATGTTCCAGCTCCTCATCCGTCAGATGCAGCTCTACGACTTCTTCACAGCCGTCTTTACCGATGATTGCCGGTACGCCCGCAAAGACATCATGCTCGCCGAAATCACCGTCCAGCGGCGCGCTGACAGGAATAATAGCCTTTTCATCATGGAAAATCGCACGGATAATCCTTGCTGCAGTCGCCGCAATTGCGTATTCTGTGCAACTTTTGCCTGCAAATACAGTCCATGCTCCGTCTACAGTTTCCTTGATCATAGCATCGCGGTCAAAGCGGAAGCGCTCATCCTCTGCTGCCAGCTCATCCAGTTTATGGGAGCCGAATGCCACCTGAGACCATGGAGCAAACTGGGAATTTCCATGCTCACCGATCATATATGCAGTAATGGATTTATGGTCGATTCCTGTCTTCTCGGCCAGATGGGAGATCAGACGCGCGGAATCCAGTCCGGTTCCTGTACCGAACACATGACCTTTCGGAAGTCCCAGTCCCTTTGCAATCTCAGCGGTGATGATATCGCACGGATTGCTGATATTCAGGAAAATTCCATTGAATCCGGATGCCTTGACCTTTGGAATAAATCCTTTAGCCGCCGGAACAGTGAATTTCATCTCTTCTACACGGTCATGGGTCTCAGCCAGAATGGAAATCTTTCCGCTGGCATTCACAACCAGATCACAGTCCTTTAAATCCGGATAATCACCCACAGATACTCTTACACGATGCGGCATATACGGGATAGAATCCTTGATATCCTGGCATTCGCAGGCAGACTTAGCCGGATTCGTATCAATCAGTACGATTTCATCCGCAATTCCCTGTGTAACCAGCGCACTCAGCACATGCGCTCCAACGTGACCAACTCCGATAATTCCAATTTTTCTCGTTTTCATCCGTAACCCTCCTATATATACATATTATTCAAAATATGAATGTTTATCCATATCAAAATTGTATTACCATGTCCTTTGTGTGCATAATTCTGTATACATAAAAATGGCATACAATACTTCTATATTTATAATATGCAGATGAGAAAACCTTGTCAACCGCAGTAAATCAATGGAACTAGCAGGATACTGAATACATTTCGAACTATTCTCAAAACACCTTTTTCAGAATGCGTCTTCGGCGTTTTTCATCGTAGACTCCACACATATTTATGAATATTTTTCTGTTCTTACACGAAATTATCTTCAGAATGGATTTTTTTGGATACATGGCAGCACACGGTCCTGTCCCAGCATCTTCACCGCCCTGCGTCACACTTACCCCGCCGTCCACAGACTTTGTATACTCAAATCTCCCGTCCACAGAACCTGAAATACAAAAATGGACGGGAGACACCACTGAATACTGCCGGGACTCCCGTCCATGGAACTTATATACACGCACAGCCGGTTTACTTCTTGTCCAGCGACGTAAACCGGCCACTTCTGGCAATCTCATCCGTCGACTGCGTAAACCGGCCGCATAAGGCAGCCGCTTCAGCCAACTGCATTAAATAGCTGGCTGTATCAGCGTACCACATCAAAATACTACACCAGCATTCCGCATCAGTTTTTAATGCTCTGCCCGGGTCGGCCCGTCATATGGGAAGGCCGGCATCAGCTTCAGCTTGAACACATTGGCTCTGTGCTTCTGGTCGATGCTCTCCTTTGTCTTCGGGTCATCACACTCACCGGTACGGATATAGCGGTCAAGAACGTCGTACGTGAATCCGAGCTTTTCCTCGTCCGTCAGCGGCGTCAGGCCGTCTACCGGCACCTTGTAAACCAGCTCCTTCGGCAGTCCCAGGACGTCGCCGATTGCACGGACTTCCTGAACCGTCAGATGCGAAAGCGGTGAAAAATCACCTGCTCCGTCGCCGTATCTGGTCGCGTATCCGACCCAGTCTTCAGAAAGATTGCAGGTGTTTGCGACGCGGCCGTTCATCGTCTGTGAAACCGCGTAGACCGTCGCCATTCTCAGACGCGCCGGCAGATTGGTGGTCATCTGATCCGTAACATTCAATCCGGCTGCCTTCATCTCATCTACAATTCCCTGATAAGCCGCGTGAATATTCACCGTACTGTGATCGATGCCCAGGTGCTTCACCAGAAGCTGCGATGCATCGATATCTTTTTGCTCTCCGTTCGGAAGCAGAACACCGTACACACGGTCCTTTCCAAGCGCTTCACAGCAGAGCGCAGCTGTTACCGAACTGTCCTTTCCTCCGCTGATCGCAACGACCGCCTTGCAGTCACTGCCATTCTGCGCAAAAAATTCTCTGATCCACGCAACAAGTTCGTCCTTAACTTTTTTCGGGTCAAAATTCTTATCGTAATACTCTGTCATAATGCATTCCTTTCTGCGCGGGCCACATCCCCGCCTCCACGATATTTAATTATACCATTCTATTCCGACAACTTCCACCGGATACCCATCGGCACAGTACACAAACTTTTTCTCATTTTTTGTGTTGACAAACATATTTTTCGATGCTATGATGTGGTCAACAGTTGAAAATAAACCGTTGATGAAGAGCAAGTACGCACGGAAACCGGATCTTCCAGAGAGCTGCCGATGGTGAGATGGCAGCAGATACAGGCCGCGCAGAATGGACTTCGGAGGGCGAGCTGAACGGCAGACTTCAGTCTGTTATGTAGGCGAGACGGAGAATAAACTCCGTAACCAAATGCAGCATATGATGGTATGCTTTGAGAGGACGCGCAAGCGTCAAGCCGGGTGGCACCGCAAGAGATGACTATTCTCCTGTCCCAGCAGTTCGCATGTTGGGGACAGGAGTTTTTTTCTTGGGAAGAATGCCCTTTGTCGTGCGAACACCATCGATATGTAAACGATTCTACAGATTGTAAATGGAGGACAAAAAACAATGAGCAAGAACATCCCGTACAGAATTTACCTGACTGAAGACGAAGTGCCAAAGTATTATTACAACCTGAGAGCAGATATGCCAACCAAGCCGGCGCCTCTCCTGAACCCGGGAACGCACAAGCCGATCACGCTTGAAGAGATGGAGCCGATCTTCTGCACAGAACTCGCAAAGCAGGAACTCGACGACAATACGCGTCTGATTGAAATTCCAGATGAAGTCAGAGAATATTATAAGACATACCGACCGGCGCCGCTGATGAGAGCATATGCACTTGAGAAAGCGCTCGACACACCGGCAGAAATTTATTACAAGTTTGAAGGAAACAACACGAGCGGAAGCCATAAACTGAATTCTGCAATTGCTCAGGCCTACTATGCAAAACAGCAGGGACTGAAAGGTGTTACCACAGAGACCGGAGCCGGTCAGTGGGGAACGGCGCTGTCCATGGCATGCGCACATTTTGGTCTGGACTGCCGCGTTTATATGGTTAAGGTTTCTTACGAACAGAAAGTCTACAGAAGAGAGGTTATGCGCACGTACGGAGCAAATGTAACGCCTTCCCCGTCCGACACGACAGAAGTCGGCAGAAAAATCCTGGAGGAACATCCGGGAACAGGCGGGTCTCTGGGATGCGCAATTTCTGAAGCTGTTGAAGTTGCCGTTAAAAATCCGGGATACCGCTACGTTCTGGGAAGCGTGCTGAACCAGGTTCTCCTGCACCAGAGCATTATCGGCCTGGAATGCAAGACCGCAATGGATAAATACGACATCAAGCCGGACATCATCATCGGCTGCTGCGGAGGCGGATCCAATTTTGGAGGACTGATTGCGCCGTTCATGGGTGAGAAACTGACAGGAAAGGCGGATTATCAGTTCATCGGTGTAGAGCCGAAGTCCTGCCCGAGCTTCACCAGAGGCGAATACCGCTATGACTTCTGCGACACTGGCCGCGTCACACCACTCGCAAAGATGTACACCTTAGGAAACGGATTCATCCCGTCTGCAAACCACGCCGGCGGACTTCGCTACCACGGCGACAGCAGCATCCTGTCCGAGCTGTATCACGAGGGTATGTTCGACGCCGTTGCTTACGAGCAGACAGAAGTATTCAAGGCCGCTGAGTTCTTTGCAAGAACAGAAGGTCTGCTCCCGGCTCCGGAATCCAGCCACGCAATCAAGGGCGCCATCGACCAGGCACTGAAATGCAAAGAGACCGGCGAAAAGAAGACCATCCTGTTCGGCCTGACCGGTACCGGATACTTTGACATGACCGCATACCAGCAGTACAACGACGGAACCATGACCGACTCCATCCCGACCGATGAAGATCTGGACAAGGGCTTTGCCTACATTCCGGACTTCCCTGGAAACGAGGCAGAGTAAGTCCATCCGGAAGAAAGATCCGGAGATGTGATACGCCTTTCCGGGCCGATTCCGTAATATTAGACAACAAAACCGCTGCACACTGACGAGATCAGTATCAGTATGCAGCGGTTTTTTCATTTCTGTTGGACAGCGGCGCCGCGGCCTTGCGGTTACGCGGAAATTGCGGAAACGCAGGTGATGAATTCCTGGTAGACGGCGCGGATCGCGTGTGCGTATTCATCCGCGTCGATGCCGACAGTCATGCTGATGCTGTCGCTTCCGTACTCGATGAACCGGATGTTGATTTTTTCGCGTGAGAGTGCGTCGAACATCTTTACACTGATTCCCGGTGCGGTTGCAATTTTGCGGCCGACGACTGCGATCAGTGCCAGGCTGCCCTTAATTTCCACGTCGGCCGCGCCGGTTTGTTCGCGCAGCGCGTTTTCAAGCACCTGCTCTTTTCCTTTCAGGCTCTTTTCTTCAACAACCAGCTCGACGGAGTCGACGGCGGTGCTTCTTTTCTCTACTTTAATATTCTGCTCCTGCAGAACTTCAGACAGTTTCGCGTGGAACCGCGGATCCTCATTCAGTTTTTCACGCGTAATGGTGATAACCGCATAGCCTTTCTTTCCCGAGATGCCGGAGATGTCCAGAATCTGCTTATAGTAGCTGGCTTTGCTGACAATCAGGGTTCCCGGCTCCTGCGGCTCATTGGTGCTCTTGATGTTGATCGGAATGCCTTTTTTACGGACCGGATATACGGCGTCTTCATGCAGAACTTCTGCGCCCATCAGCGACAGGGACCGGAGTTCCGTATAGGTAATGACCGGAACGGCAAGCGGTTTATCCACGATGCGCGGGTCGGCCATCAAAAGGCCTGGAACATCGGTCCAGTTCTCATACAGATCCGCGCCGACCGCTGCTGCGGCCAGGGATCCGGTAATATCCGAACCGCCTCTTGAGAACGTGTGGATGACGCCGTTTGCATACGCACCGTAAAAGCCCGGAATTACTGCGTGCTCGTGCTGTGCAAGGGTCTCCCGGAGCCTCTTCTCTGTTTCTTCTGCGTTCAGTTTTCCATCGTAATCAAATACAATCATATCCGCAGAATCGAGGAAATCATATCCCAGATATGCCGCCATGAGTTTGGCACAGAGGTATTCGCCGCGGCTCTTCAGATACTGAATGCCGGCGCCTGCCTTAAAGTTTTTCCTGATCTGTTCAACCTGACCCTCCGCGTCGAAATCAACGCCCAGATCGTCTGCAATCGCGCGGAAGCGTTTCTCTACCTCGGCCATATTGCTGACCAGAAGATGCGGAGCATCGGAACTCTGGATCAGAAGGTCGGTCACTTTGGTATCGCCCTTGAATCTTCTGCCGGGAGCGGAAACGATGACGTAGCGGCGCGCCGGATCCGCGTCGATAATCGCCTTGACTTTGCGGAACTGATCTGCATCTGCCACGGATGATCCGCCGAACTTGCAGACGCTGAGTTCTGCTTTCTGCGGCATGATCTTTTCCAGATCCTCTTCATGAATCTGCCGGATATCAAACGGCGTACTCTGATAAACAAAATAGTTCAGCCAGTTGGAATACAGCAGATTTGCGCAGGAACGCCAGCGGACAACCGGCTCCTTTGTATCATCGTCGTCCGGGAAATAGTTCTCCGGCACTTTCGGATTCAGGCCTGCTGCCTTATCGCGCTCATACTCCTGCTTCAGCGTATCCGCGTCATACTCTGAATGTCCCATCACAAAGATCTGGCGGTCATTCTCCGACTTCACGCAGAACACACCGGCTTCATCGGAACTCGCGATGATCTTCAGTTCCGGAACCTTCTCGATGTCTTCACGGTAAACCGTTGTGTTTCTGGAATGCGGAACATAAAATTCATCGTCAAAGCCTCTGAACAGCATCCCTTTTTTATAATCCAGATGATGCTTATACACACCGGAAAGTTTCTCCGGCAGGACATGCTTCTGAATGCCGTAGTGGTAATAAAGCCCTGCCTGCGCGCCCCAGCAGATGTGGAACGTGCAGTGAACATGGGTTTTGGTCCACTCCATGATTTCACAGAGCTCGTCCCAGTAATCCACCTCTTCAAACGGCATCAGCTCAATCGGCGCTCCGGTGATGATCATACCGTCGTAATACTGATCTTTGACTTCGTTAAACGTTTTATAGAACGCCAGCATATGCTCCTGGCTCGTCACATGGGTCTTGTGCGTCGTTGTCTGCAGGAGATCCAGCTCGATCTGCAGCGGTGTGTTTCCCAGGAGACGAGTAAGCTGCGTCTCAGTCGTGACCTTGGTCGGCATCAGATTGAGAAGAATAATATGAAGCGGACGAATATCCTGCGTCATCGCGCGGGAATCCGTCATGACAAATACGTTTTCCCTCGTCAGCGCTTCTACAGCTGGTAAGTTATTCGGTACTTTAATCGGCATTGTTCTCCTCCTGATTCCGCTGAGACAGGACAGCCGGATGGCTGCCCTGACGAATTTCCTTTGTTTTTGGTCTGTTAATTTAGATTATACACCAAATTTTCCTCACGTGAAACGGTTATCTCTCACAATCCGCCGCATCACGCGCAGGCAGTCCGACGGGTACAGGCTTCAGGGGCAGGCTGCCCGTGCATTTTTCTCCTGCATTTCTGCTTTCTTTCATCATCCCAGTACGATCTCCGCCCGGCTCCCGGTCTGTGTCTTGGAAACGACAATCTGCCGGTCAATCTGATCCGCAAGCTGTGAAACATGTGAAATAATCCCGACGATCCGGTCGCTCTCCGCCAGGGACTGCAGCGCCTTCAGCGCCTGCTGCAGACTCTCGTCATCCAGCGATCCAAACCCTTCATCGACAAACATAGATTCCAGGCGGATCCCCCCGGATGCAGACTGAATCTCGTCACTCAGACCGAGTGCAAGAGAAAGCGAAGCCATGAACTTTTCGCCGCCGGATAAGGTGTTGACACTCCTCACGCTTCCGTTGAAATGATCCAGAACATCCAGATCCAGTCCGCTCTGCGAACGCGCGTTATCCGCGTGTCTGCGCCGTTTCAGTTCATACTGGTTTTCCGTCATGATCAGAAGCCGCCGGTTCGCTTTCTGCAGAATACGATCAAAATAGTGCATCTGGACATAGGTTTCGAGCTGAATTTTTTCTTTCCCGTTCAGATTTCCATTCACGGTATCCGACAGTCCCTGAAGATCCTGCAGTTCCTTCTCTGCAGATTCCATGCGGCTGCTCCTCTCCTGAATTTCCGCCTGCGCCTTCTGGTTAGTCTTCAGACGGTGATCGATCTGAGAAAACCGGTCTCTGAGCTTTTGGAGGAGGGCTTTCGCTTCCTGCTCCTGCGCGTTCAGTCCCTGCAGTGTACCTCCAGCCGGCATGGACGCCAGATCGTTCTGAAGCTGCTGCATGCGGCTGTTCAGCTGAATCACTGCATCCTTGTGATCCTGCAGTTCTTTTCGCGCCTGCTCCGCATCTCGATCCAAGTCTGCCTTCTGTTTTCTCAGAGAAGCTGCGGCAGCCTCTGCTTCTTTCCTGGTCTTGTATTCCAGTTTCTCCTGCATCTGGTCGATCTGCGCACGCAGATTCTTTCCGTCAGACGCCAGAACCGTCAGCCTCGTCTGCAGCTGCCTCTGGACCTGTTCGTCATCTTTTCCTTTATTTTCCAGCTCAGGAATCTCTTTTTCGAGATTCTGTTTTTCCTTCAGCTGGCTCTTCAGTTCCTCAGTTTCTTTCTTCCTGCTGCTCTGCTGTGCGGACAAAAGCTGATTCTGCAAGGTGAACGCCTTTTTCCAGTCTCCGGAATCCTGTGTTTCCAGTACCTGTTTCAGCGCATCTTCATCCTTGGCCAGCTGCATTTTGTCCAGGGAAAGGAGCATGCCCTTCCGGCATTCCGCAGAGATCCGCACAGCAAGATCGGAGCAGAGCTGCTTCAGCTGCTCCGTTTTCCGCCCGGATGCGACGGCTTCTTCCCTCTGCGCCTGTGCTGCGTCAGCTGCTTCTTTTTTCAGGCGCTCTACAGTCTCCCGGCTAACCGCGTGTTCGCTCAAAACGGCAGGGTGCGGATGATTGAGAGACCCGCAGACCGGGCACGGCTGGTTCTCCTGAAGCGAGGATGCCAGAATCCCGGCCTGCTCCATCAGATATGCGCGGCTCGCCCGGCTTGCGTTCTGCTCAGCTTCCGCGGCTTTCTGATCAGCGTCCAGAAAACGCGCCTGCGCCTCATGTGCCTCACGGCGCACGATGTCTAACCGGTCCAGACTCTTCAGGACATCATTGATCCTTTTGCTCTGCTCGCTCATATTCTCTGTCCTGGAACGGATCTGCTCCAGTTTCTCGGCTGCGCCGGAAATCTCCATGAGGCGTTCGCGTTTCTTCTTCAACAGATACGCGCGGTCATCATGCTCTTTCTTCACTGCCTTGAACTTCTGATGCTCCTGCCGGTACTGCACGCGCAGGTCGTCGCAGGTTTTACTCTTCTTCTCGAGTTCTTCATAACTGGAAAGCTGCGATTCAATCGCGCCGGCCTGCTGAAGCATCTGTGCGCCCTGTTCGGCTTTCTTTTTTTTCGCAAGGCTGGAAGCCTCAAGCTCCGCTGCTTTGCGCTGTCCCAGCTCGGCGTCCTGACGGAGACGATTAAACTCCTGTTCCTTTTTTTGCGCGTCTTCCGCTTTCTGAATCTGCAGATGAATGCTCTGCAGCACCTGCTCTTCATTTTTCTGCCGGCTCAGATTCTCCTCTCGGCGTTTCTGATCTTCCTGAATCAAAACCTCTGAAAATGCCAGAACGTCTTCAACCAGGCACTCTCCGGAATGAATGGCAGAAATTTTCTCCTGATGCGCTGCTTCTCCGTCCAGCATCCCGCTCCAGCGTGCGATGTCCTGACGAAGCGCCGCGCACTGCCCCTTTTTATCCAGAGCTGCGGATTTCAGCATCTGCTGCAGCTGTTCATACGGACGGGTTCCGAACACGCGCCTGAAGATTCCTATACGTTCCTGTGTCGATGCAAGGAGAAGTTTTTGAAAATCCCCCTGTGCGATCATGGCAATCTGCGTGAACTGGTTCCGGTCGATTCCCATAATCTGCTGAATTTCACGGTCTACATCTGTCATTCTGGCTGTAACACGCCCGTCCGGATAATGCAGCTCCGCCTCCGGCTTCTGCGTCGTCATCCCGCCCCCGCGTTTTGCCGCCCGGATATACTGCGGATTCCTGCGCACGCGGTAGACCTTCCCGGCATAAGAAAACGTCAGGTCCACAAACGTCGGCGTGTCCGGATCCGCATATTTTGAGCGGAACTCATCCGTTCTCCGGCTGTCTCCGCTGGCTTCTCCATACAGCGCATAGGTGATCGCGTCAAAAATCGTAGTTTTTCCCGCGCCCGTGTCTCCAGAGATCAGGTACAGACCGCCTTTCCCAAGTTTCTCCATATTCAGAGTCGTCTCCTCCGCATACGGCCCAAATGCCGACATCGTCAGTTTCAGCGGTCTCATTCTGTCTCCCCTCCAAAAACTTTTCCTATGCACTGCTTTGCAATGTGCTTCTGTCTCTCGTTCATGTCATGGTTATTCTGAAGCCGGTAGAAATCCTCGAGCAAGTCCTCCGGCGTTTTTACCTCTGCGGCCTCCTCTCCGGAAACCTCATTCTGTATGCGCGTCCTTGCATTATCGTAGTCCAGACGCATCAGCAGCGGATAGACCAGTCTGAGCTTCCCAAGAGCATCCGGAACATCCTCTTCATCCGTCAGCGTAACGCGGACATAGCTCGACTGCAGATCTTTCTGTTCATAGAACGATTTTTCCGTCACCTGTTCATACGTTCCCCGGATTTCCCTCATATCATGCAGCGGGGACAAAGATTCCAGCTGCAAGGAGATATCTCCTTTCTTTCCAAGTTCAATGACGGGAACAGATTTCTCGCGATCTGCCTCAGAAAAAGAATATTTCAGAGGCGATCCGCAGTAGCGGATCGTTTCGCTCCCGGCCTTCTGCGGACGATGGATATGGCCGAGCGCCGTATAATCAAACGGCCGGAAATGCTCTGCCTCTACATGATCGATCCCGCCGACAGAAAAATCCTCTGAATCCGAGGTCTTTGCGCCAGTTATGAACTGGTGCGTGAGCAGAATATTGCGTTTCTGCGGATCGACCGGAAGATGCGACAGCACATACTGCAGCGCCTGATCATAGGTTTTCACCGTTTCTTTTTCTTTCTCATCTTCTATAAAGCGGCGCACATGCACTGGTTTCAGGAACGGGAGGAGCCAGAAATTCACATCCCCATATTCATCGCTGACGGTGACCGGCTGAATCTCTCCGCTGTAAACCGGGGAGATATGTATTCCGCTTCTGTTCATCAGCCCTGACCCGAATGCCAGACGCTCCGCGGAATCATGGTTTCCGCTGATCACAAAAACCTCTTTGCCCATTTTCGCAAGCATCTCCAGAAATTCATCAAAAAGAGAAACGGCTTCCGCCGGGGGCACCGGCTTGTCGTAAACATCACCGGCGATCATCACGGCGTCTGCCTCTTCCTGCCTGATCATTCTGATGATTTCTTCCAGAATATACCGCTGATCCTCCATCATGGAAAACCCGTTCACCTGTTTTCCCAGATGCAGATCGGCTAAATGTATCAGTTTCATACTCTGTGTTCTCCGTTTCTGTAGCTGTTATATAATGGTATTCTGCGTATGCACGATGCACGTTATCCGTCTGCCCGATGCTGCTGTGCGCTTCGCTTCTGCACGCGCAGTTTATAAACCCTGCCGGAATATATGCGCAAAGCCCGTACCCCTTGTGCGTTACTTTTTGCCGCCGGGATCGTCAGAAGAATCCCCGCACTTCTGAAGAAAACGTTCCAGTTCAGAGGAGTCAAAATTTCTGACCAGCTCGTCCTTCTCTTCTCTGGAAAGTTTTTTAATTGCCGGCTCGCGCGTCCTTGCCTGATGCGGATCCTCATAACACTCAAAATAAACAAGGTGCACCGGAAGGTGCGAGCGGGTGTATTTTCCGCCCTTTCCCTTCTGGTGCATATGAAGACGGCGGACCAGATTATTGGTCCACCCTGTGTAGTATGATCCGTCTCCGCAGCGGAGCATATATGTATAATTCTTCATGTTCTTCCTCTTAGAACGTCGCGACCTCCGGCTCGGTCGGCTCGCACGGCGCAAGGGTCTGTACATAAAGCACCGGCCCTTCTTCCTGATAAATCGGTGTGTACTCGTTCTTCACAGTGAAGCGGACCTTCACCCACTCGCCGTTTTTCAGTGTCTGCGCCTGATCCGTCCACTGACAGAGCAGTCCTGCAAACTGGATATCCTGCACACAGCAGGTCATGACGTGACGACCGAAGATGAACTGATCCTTTGCCAGGCCCTCGCCGACAGCAGCTCTTCCCTTGACGCGGAACTCTTTGCCCTCGTATTTTTCCGGATGATCGTTCACATCGCGGTACCATTCTGCATACCAGTCGTCCTCAATGTTGATACGGTCCTGCGTGAGATCATACGGCAGCGGGTCCTCCAGATTGTCCATGATGACGTCATCCGGACCGAACTCGTAGAGGATCTGAGACTTCCGGTTTGCGACACGCACGATCTTATGCGCCTGCTTCTGGAAATCCTCAAAATTATCGTCCCTGACGCAGCGGTTGAACACGACCAGCTCTGCGCTCTTGAGCTTGTCAAATGTCTGCTGGCGCATATTCTGATTGAACATCAGGAAAGTGCGCGCGTCGCAGAAAGTCATCTCCTGATACGCGATCCACGCCTCCGGCATGTTCTGATAAAAGGAATCCAGCCCCCACATGCCGTTATACTCCACAACAACACGCTCCGCCTGATGCTTCTTCAGCAATTCATCCAGATGCTCCGGCGTCAGGTCAGATTCCTGTTCTACCGTTTCGATAAATACATTCGGTCCGTAGAACTTGGCCGGATGCAGTTCGTTTTCTCCCTCTTCACACAGAAGCAGCAAGGTGCGGTCTTCATTGCTGTTGAAGTCCTCGCCTTCCATCGCGTCCTGAATGAATGTGGTTTTTCCGGAACCCAAGAATCCCGTGAACAGATATACCGGTACTTCTTTCATTTCCTGCGGCATATTTCCCTCCTGACTGATTACAGACCGAACAGTTCTTTAATATGATCCTGCTTCAGGCCGACGCCGATTACGCAGACCATGCCGGTTGTTTCCGGATCTCCGTCTCTGACCTCCGGCTCGCCCGGAACATAGTCAAATTCCAGCCACTGTCCGTCTTCTCCTTCCACGATTCCCTTGGAACGGAGAACCTGTCCGCAGACCTCTTCATCCTGCAGGCTCTCCAGCGCGTGCTGAAGCTTTTCCTTTGTAAACTTATGTGAGGTTTCCACACCGAACTCATCGAACACCTCATCGGCATCATGGCCGTGATGATGGTGGTGATGGTGATGATGCTCATGTTCGTCGTGATCATCGTGACCGTGATGGTGTCCGTCATGGTCATGCTCATCGTGATCATGGTCATGATCGTGATGGTGATGCTCGTGCTCCTCTGCCTCCTCAGCCTCATGCTCAGCAAGCTCCCTGTGCGCCTCCTCGCGCAGACGGTCCAGCTCTGCAGACAGCGTCTTCTTCTGTTCCATGATCTCCAGAATCTTGCTTCCGTCGATTTCATCCCACGGCGTCGTCACGATGGACGCATCCTTATTCAGTTCACGCAGCAGAGCGACACACTCATCCAGCTTCTCCTGGCTCAGGCCGTCCACATGGCTCAGAATAATGGAGCTTGCGTTCTCCACCTGATTCTTATAGAACTCGCCAAAATTGCTCAGATACATCTTGCACTTCTTAGCATCGATGACTGTCGTGAATCCGTTCAGCTGAATCTGGTCATTATGCAGGTCCTGAACGGCAATAATGACGTCCGACAGC
The DNA here is from genome assembly GCA_004555725.1 of [Eubacterium] saphenum. Lineage (GTDB taxonomy): Bacteria > Bacillota > Clostridia > Peptostreptococcales > Anaerovoracaceae > Aminicella > Aminicella saphenum_A. The sequence continues at coordinate 74,459 of SFHC01000003.1, read as the reverse complement.
TTTCCGACGCCGGAAGGCTCAATCAGAATTCTGTCCGGCGCATACTTGGTCATAATCTCATCCAGCGCCTTCGCAAAATCACCAACCAGCGTGCAGCAGATGCAGCCTGCGTTCATCTGGTCAATCTGAATGCCTGTGCTGTTCAGAAATCCCTTATCCACTCCGATCTCACCGAACTCATTCTCAATCAGAACAACCTGCTCGCCCTTATACGCCTCTTCAACCAGTTTCTTAATCAGCGTCGTCTTTCCGGCGCCCAGGAATCCACTGAAAATATCAACCTTTGTCATCTCTTACTCACCTTCATATACTCGCGCGGGATCTCCCGCCGCATTATGGTTCATTATTTCTCTTATCTTGGACAAAGGGGAAAAAAGCAAGGTTTTCCCCCCTCTGCACGTCAGACATTATACCACAAACCGGAGCTTCATAAGCAGATCAATTCTTCTGGCTACTTGTTCTCCTGCTCCGGAAGGGTCTTCAGCAGAGTCTTGCAAGCGAGAATCTGCGCGTACCCGCTGACCGCCATCTGGAGCGCCTGCCGTGTCGTCTCCTGCGCGTCCGCCTCTGGATCAATCTTTTCCGCGGTGTATCTGTATTCCCGGTCCAGCATCTCTGTAAACTCATTATAGAAGGACTGTACGTCTCGCCCCTGCAGACAAGATGCAAGCAGCTTTCCCACTTCATCAACCTTGAGCACCTGCTTTAACAGACAGATCGCCGTCAGAATTCCAATATGCCGCCGGTTGTACCGTTTGCCCTTTGCCCGCGGGAGAATCCCGCTTTTGATGTAGTTATTCACCATGGAAGAGGTCAGGGTCTCATCCGTACCCGGCATCTCAAATCCGATATGCTGACGCTCCATGTAGGATTTCAGCTGATCCATGTACAGATCAATATCCGGAATCCGGTCCCACTGCTCCGGCCGGCTCTTTTCCAGTTTCTGCTTCAGCGCCACCGCAGCCTCCGCGCCGCTCATTTCTGGCTCTCCGCCGCCCTTTTCCGGCGCGCGCAGGCGCTCTGTCATTTCCTTTATATGCATATCTTCCATCATAGTATTCCCATCCTTTATCTGACTATTTACAGGACAAAAAACAGCTGTGCAAGTAGATTACGGACTTTTTATCTCCATCTTTTCTGATTACCGACAATCTGCTCTGTCCCTTCTGCCGCCTCTCTCATCCGGTTATCGCCCGGGTCTTGTAATTTTCATATCGTATTATCTCACTTTTCGATTGTAATTGCCAGTACTTCAAATCATCATTTAAATCTCTCTTATCGCATATTGACTTTTGTATATTATGTGATATAGTATTCAATACTAGATAGCAAAGTAATCATTCCTATATCAGGAGGTTGTCCATATGAAAATCACAGTATGCGGAGACTCTATCACTAAGGGAGTCATCTTTGACGAAACAAAAGGCAGATACACATTTATGAAGAACAGCGGCATGAAAACGCTGCAGACAATGCTGCAGGCCGTGATGAAAAATGTCTCTAAATTCGGCTGCACAACAGAAAAAGGGAAAGATATCCTCCAGAAAAACGCAGGCCACATCGCTGAATCGGATTACACCATCCTGGAGTACGGCGGCAACGACTGCGATATGCCGTGGGACGCAATTGCAGAAAACCCGGATCAAAGCTATCCGGCCAATGTCCCGGAAGAACAGTTCGAACAGAATTATGCACAGATGATTGAAGAAACACAGAATCTCGGAAGTCTGCCGGTACTGATGACCCTTCCGCCGCTGGATCAGAATCGATTCTACCGTTGGGTATCCTCTCTCGCAGAAAAAAAGAATGCTGACGCAAAGGTCAACATCCTTAAATACCTGAACGGCAGCACAGACACCATCTATTTCTGGCAGCAGAATTATAACGCGGCTGTCCTCCGTCTTGCAAAAAAATATAATCTTCCGCTGATTGATATCCGCAAAGCATTTCTGCAGCAAGAAAACTACAGAGATCTGATCAGCATCGACGGCATGCATCCGAATCAGAAAGGTCAGGATTTAATTGCAGAGACAGCATCTGATTTTTTTCAGAAGCTCTGCGCCGGCCCTGAAGAATCAACCACTCAGACAACTGCCGCGTAACTGACAGTGAGCATGTGCCCGCCGCACGCTCCTGCTGTCAGCCGCGTTTCAGTTCATCCAGCAGATCCCAGATCAGACTGCCGGAAAACCCGCGGGCGGAGAGCCTCCTGGCAATCCGCCCGCGTATTTTATCTGGAATGGGATCTTCCCAGCTAAGATCCGCCATTCTGAGTACTTTTTCTGCCTCTTTCCTGGCCATCTGACGTTCATTCAGCCCGCCTTCCAGATCTTCATAATCCATAAACGCGTTCTGTATGTCTGCATCCGATACACCTTTCCGGCGAAGCTCGGTAAACGCGCGTTTTTTACTCCGGTTCTGGGAAAACGCGTATTGAAGATATTCCCAGGCAAACCGGCGGTCATCCAGATAATGATGCGTTTTTAATTCCTGAATTTCTTCTTCTATTTCCTTGGCAGAGTATTCTTTTGTCCTAAGATACTGCCGGAGTTCTTCCGCACTCATGCTCTTTCTCGACAGTTTGCGAACCGCCTCTTCATCGACCGTCCGCCTGCTCTTCTTCGGTGCCGTTTCTGATTCGGCGCGTCTTCCTTCAGTCCGGCCTGCTATGCCGTCCTGATCTCTATCGTCCGTCTTGTTCGCATGCGCAGATGTATTCTTCTTTAACTGCCCAAGCTGGCCTTTTCTGTACAGTTCATCCAGATCAATCATACCGTCAGGGATCCCTTTCTGTTTCCATTCAGCTGTTCCGCCTGCAGGCTGACAAGCTCCGGCGGCATGCTTAATTCATTCTGATCGCGCATACAGATGGTGCAGAACCCGTCCAGTCCGGGAAGCTCAGTCTCCTGAAATCCGTATGACTCTTCATCCTGCAGGACGGGAAGCGGAAAAGCCTGAAACATGCCTTTCCCAAGCAGCTTCCCAAGCGATTCTTTCCGCGTCCAGATCCTGTAAAACTCGCGCTTTCCCCTGTGCTTCACGGCCTCCTGCTCTTCAGGCAGATAATACCGTTCTGTCAGCCTTATAACATCTCTGTCCCGATCTCCGATCGTCTGACAGTCAATCCCGCAGGGGGAGTCCGCAATCAGACAGACCCAGAAATCTCCCGTATGAGAAACAGAGACATACAGTCCGCAGAATGCACTGCCTTCCATCTGTCTCTGCTGGTTTTGCTGTTTTAGCTGTTTCTGTCCGGCGATTTCAGCACGGCCGCAATGCTCATTCTGTCTGCACAGACTGAATTCCGGTTTCCCCTCCGGAGTCCGCACAACGCAAAGCCTCTCATATACCTTCTCATCCCACTTTCCAGTCTGTTTCAGAAAGTCCTCTGCACATGCAATAAGAACCGGACTGCCTGCCGAACCGTGCGGAATCTTGTATCGGCCCTCTGCACGCCGGCCATCCTGATAATATATTCTATGCATGATCCTTCCTCTGTCCGGCGGGAACGTCATGTCCAGGCATGACGCATTATTTACTGCTTCCCGCCGCTTTCTCTTCTTTTTCTCTCATTCGCTCCAGCGCAATCTTATAGCCGTCAGCGCCGTAAACCAGGCATTTATTAATTCTGCTGATGGTCGCTGTTGACGCATTCGTCTGTTTTTCAATCTCGTTATAAGTATGGTCCTGCGAAAGCAGCTTTGCGACCTGGAAACGCTGTGAAATTGCGTGCAGCTCATTGATGGTGCAGATATCCGTAAAAAACCTGTAGCATTCCTCCTGTGATGTTAAAGAGAGAATAGCGTCAAAAAGCTCATCATTCTCCTGGTTTTTCAATTTTGTCTCGAATGCCATAATTCCATTCCTCCATGCTCTGAATAAATTATATACTATGCATCCTGCCGTGTGATTTCAAGTTTATAATGATATGATACTCAGTATAGCACTTTTACACTTTAAAGTCAAACAGTGACCACAAAGTCCGTTGAAATTTACAGCCTCCGTTTATGTCTGCTCCCGATTGCAGGTATTACTCGAGGATCTCCACAGCCTTTGCCAGCTGAGCGTCTGTTCCGCCCGAATTCTGACGGACAGTAATATCCGGCGTAATTCCTTTCCCGTTAATCGATTTTCCATCCGGCGTGAAATACTGCATCACCGTCAGACGGAATGCAGATCCATCTTTCAGATGATACTCATTCTGCACGATTCCTTTTCCATATGTCCTGGTTCCGATCACTTTTCCACCGTGGTTATCCTGAATTGCCGCGGCGACAATTTCGGCTGTGCTCGCGGTCTGCCCATTCACCAAGACGGCATATCGGAGCTTGGTGCAGTCTTCATCAGAGTTATAGTATTTTTTATTTCCCGAGGACTTCTGCATGCTTGTGATGGTGCATGCCGGAAGGAGCTGGTCCGCTGTTTTGATTCCCTGCTCTGTGTATCCTCCTCCATTTCCGCGCAGATCAATAACCAGACCCCTGACACCCCGGTCTTCCATAGCAGAAAGTTCCGTCTGGAAATCGGACGCGGTGTTCTTCTGGAAAGCAGAGATCCAGATATAGCCGATATTGTGACGCAGAACCGCACTGGTGACAGAATCACTCGTCACTTCACCGCGGACAACGGAACAGTTCTGCTCTGCTTTTCCCCGGCGGATGACCAGTTTCACCGTTGAGCCGGGTTTTCCCTGCAGTCTGCTGATCGTCTCATGGATCGTCCTGCAGCGTTTCCCATCGATTCTCAGAATCTCGTCATTTACATGCAGTCCTGCGGCTCTTGCCGGACTTTTATCCATAATCCGGGAAATCCTGACCTCATCTCCCTGTTCCTCCAGGGAAACTCCGATCCCGCTGAAGGTGCCCTTCAGCCGGCTGTCAAACTGCATGGTTTCCTTCTCTGACATATAGACAGAATACGGATCGTTGTAACTGTTCAGCAGGGCACGGTACAGCGAATCCATCTGTTTATCCACACTGACATAATTCAGCGCGTTTTTCCGGACCTTATTCTGCATTGTCCACAGTTTTTCATATCGCCGGTCCATCGCTTCCAGCTGCGCGTACTCCTTAGATGTAATCAGGCGCATACCAGACGAACGAAGAACCGTAAAATAGACAGCCGTCGTCAAAATCATCCCGGCAAGGACACTCGCGGCAATTACAGCGATCAGTTTTTCTTTAGAAATATGCATGGTATCTATTCGCGGAAGAGCTCTGCTCAGCTTTTCTTTCAGGATTTCTCCCGCTCTCCTTTTCTACAGCTGAGGATGAATATCTTCTACCATCATCTTCAGCTGATGATTTCCCTGCCAGACATCATCGCGCAGGCTGCCGATAATCTGCGCCGGCTGCCCGGCAGTACTCTGGATTTCCTTTTCCAGGCGCCGCACATCATGAAACGCGATGCATGACAGTTTCCGGAATCCGTCCATCGCTGCCTGAAAACGCAGATACTGACCCCGGCCGCCCATATGCGCGACGTGTTCAATTCCGCCTTCGACTGAAACCAGCGGACGCTCATTCTCACAGCCGCACGGCTCCAGAAGATCCATCTGATGCACCAGATCCAGCGAGGCATCCTCCGGCCGCAGCTGCAGATCCGGCCGGATGCGCTTTATGAAAATTTCCGGGTGCTTTGCGCGGATCGCTCTTGTTCTCATATTCAGATTTCTTCGGAAGGAATCCAGATATTCTGGTTTAAGTGTAAACCCGCACGCCGCCGCATGTCCACCAAAAGTCGTAAACATTTCTCTCTGCTCATTCAGCAGACGGAAGAGATTCAGCCCTTCAATGCTTCTTCCGGTTCCTTTTAGCATCCCGTCTTCTGTCTCAGTGACGATCACTGTCGGCTTATACAGGAGCTCCTTAATTTTTCCCGCAGCGATTCCCGCGACGCCTTCCCAGCTTCCTTTCAAATCAATGACCAGAAAATCATCCTCGCTCAGCCGTTCGGAAATAACCTGCATCGACTGATCGAACACTTCCTGCTGCTGATCTTTTCGAATTGCATTGCACTCCGCCAGTTCCAGCGCCTTCTCTTCCATTTCCTGTTTGCTGTCAGCCAGGAACAGAGAAGCGGCTGTCTCTGCATGGCGCACGCGTCCTGCCGCATTGATATGCGGCCCGATGATGTAGGCAATCTGCTCTGAGGTCACCTGCCCGCCCCGCACATGCGCTGCGCGCAGAAGATACTGCAGACTCTTTCTCTTTCCGGTATTGATCACACGGAGACCGTACTTCACCAGCGTACGGTTCTCATCCCGGAGCGGAACAATATCTGCGACCGTTCCAATCGCAACCAGATCCAGAACTCCAGTCAGAATACTTTTTGGCAGCCCCGCTGCAGTGACAATTGCCTGCGCGACTTTAAAGGCTACCCCGCATCCGGCCAGATCCGAAAACGGATAGGTACAGTCCTTCTGGTGCGGATTGATCAGGATCCCTTCCGCAGGATGTTCCGGAACGGTATGATGATCCGTGATCACCACATCCATTCCAAGATCCTTTGCGTACCGGACTTCCTTACCGGCCGCCGTTCCCGTGTCCACTGTGATCAAAAGATCCGCGCCCGCACGTCTGATCTTATCCAGCGCCGCGCAGTTCAGCCCGTATCCTTCTCCGAACCGTGACGGGATATAGTGCATGATCTTATCTGTCAGATGGGACAGAACTTCTGACAGGATCACGGTAGAGGTTACCCCGTCCGCATCATAATCTCCATATATACAGATTTTCTTTCCGCATTTTACTGCTGACAATATTAAATCCACTCCCTCTCTCATATTCAAGAGAAGGAATGGATCATATGTTTTCTGCGGGCGGTCGGAAAGAAATTCCCGGATTTCTTCCTCCGTCTCAATCCCGCGTTTCTGCAGCAGTTCTATCAGTTTAGGATGTAATTGCATAGAACTCCTTACTTCATTCTGTTATAAATAGTTTCTCGGGTTGACCGGCGTTCCGTTCTTCTGCACCTCAAAATGACAATGTACGCCTGTGCTGAATCCTGTGGATCCGGCCTTTGCGATAACGTCGCCCTTGGATACTTTCTGTCCGACGCTTACGGTCAGGCTGCTGTTATGTCCGTACAGGGTGACCAGTCCGTTTCCGTGGCTGACAGCCACGCAGTTTCCATATCCGCCGTATGTTCCTGCAATAATGACGGTTCCGGACGCAGCCGCGTGAATCGCTGTTCCGTAACCGACAGCGATGTCCATGCCTGTATGCGCGGTCGAATACGGGTCCCACGAACGTCTGGTGCCGAATTCTGTCGTAATCGTTCCGGAGCACGGCCACGCTAAAGAACCGTCTCCGGCCTGATAAGACGCATCTGAAGAAGACGAGGAAGATGATGAGGATGAGGACGCGCTTGCTGCCAGTTTTGCCTGCAGTTTCTTCTCTATCTTGCTTTCCTTTGCCTTCAGCTTGGAGTACTGCGCCTTCAGCTCAGCCGCTTCACTTTTCATTTCACTCTGTTTCTTTTCCAGCTCATCCTGTTTTTCTTCCAGATCGGCTTTCTGCTGTTTCAGAGAGGCCTGGCGTTCGGACAGTTCCTGTTTCTGCTGCTTGATTTCCGTGAGTGCATTCTGATCGCTCGTATAAATCTTCTTTACCAGCTCGGCATTCGATACCACTTCACTGAAACTCTTTGAATTTAAGATGATATCCATATAACCGACAGCTCCGGTCTTATACATTGCGCGGACGCGCAGACCGAGCTTTTCCTTGCGGTCAGCCATCTTTTCTTTTGTCTCTTCCATCTCCTTCTGCGATTTCGCATAAGCCTTTTCTTTTTTATTGATCTGCTTCTGAAGCGAGTGGATGGACTTTTCCTGCTTTTCTATCTTAGACGCGATTTTATTCATCGCGCTGTATACGTTTGCTTTCTTCGACTGCACAGAACTGAGCGATGAAGCATATGATACTGCCGGCGCCGCGGCGAGCGACACAGAAAGCGCCACTGCAGCCGCAGCTGCCGCAGTTTTTCTTCCAATTTTATGAATATCTGTTTTCATTACTCCTCCTTCTGCTCTATGCGCTACGCATCCAGAAAACGCCGCATGGAAACAATACTTCCGCACGCACCGATTCCGATTCCCAGCGCAAGGAAAATCACGACCAGGTTTCCGCACAGGTACCCTGTCGGCACCAGCGGCGACCCGAGCATCGTCATCATTTTCAATCCGATTTTAGAAACCAGCTTTCCGTACACCAGATATGTGATCCCGGACGACACCAGCGCGGATATGATTCCGATAATGATTCCCTCGATCAGGAACGGCACCCGGATAAACCAGTTGGTCGCGCCGACATATTTCATAATTTCTATTTCACGCGCCCTCGCAAGCACAGTCAGTTTAATCGTGTTTGACACGACGACAACGGATACCACAACCAGGAACAGCATAATGATCAATGCTCCAACCTGAATGGAATTGGTTATCTTGGTCACCTTGTCGATCGTCGCTTTATAGTAAGTGGTGTTTTCAACACCTTTATTCTTTATCGCTGTCTTATTTACAGAATTTGCCGCGCTTAAATTACTTACCTTGACCAGAACGGAATTCGGAAGCGGATTGCTTCCAAGCGAGTTCAGAAGATATCCGCTGTCTCCCCAGCGTTTCTTCATGATCTTCATCGCCTGTTCCTTGGTTCTGTATGTTACCTTTGAAACGCCTTTCACGTCCTTCAGTTCCTGCATAATCTGCGCGGCCTGCGCTTCTGTAGTGGAATCCTTCAGGTAGACCTCCACCGTATCGTAGTCTGACTTCACTGCTTCTGTAAATACATTTACATTTACAGAAAGGATGAAGAACAGTCCCAGAATCAGCATCATTGCGGTAATCGCAAATACAGACGCCAGGCTCATTCCTTTATTCCGTCCGATCTGCTGAAAAGCCTGCTTCAGGTTATACAACACTCTACGCATCTTCCCGGCCTCCTTTCGTGTTTTTCTTTTTACGGAAGCCGTATGAACCAAAACCGTCCCGGACAACGCGGCCATTTTCGATAGCTACGACACGTTTATTCCACTTGTTCACAATATCCTGTGCGTGTGTAACCATGACAACAGTCGTCCCGCCTGCATTGATCGCATCCAGCAGATGCATAATGTCATCTGCCGTCTTCGGATCAAGATTTCCGGTTGGCTCATCCGCGATTACCATTTTCGGCGTATTTACAATCGCTCTTGCAATCGCGACTCTTTGCTGTTCTCCCGCAGAAAGCTCCTGCGGATAGCGGTCTTTTTTATCTTCTATGCCTACCATCCGGAGTACTTCCGGCACTCTGCGATTAATGGCTTTCGGCGACTTATGGAGTATCTCCATGGCAAATGCGACATTTTCAAAAACAGTTTTTTTCGGCAGCAGACGGAAATCCTGGAAGACCATCCCGATCTTCCGTCTCAGCTGCGGAATCTCCCGGCTGCTGAGTGTATCCACCCGATAATCACCGACATATATTTCACCTTCATCAGCGTCGATCTCTTTAATGATCAGTTTAATAAACGTTGATTTTCCGGCTCCGCTCGGTCCGACGAGAAAAACAAACTCGCCTTCATCAATGTCCAGACTGACATCATCAAGACCGATATTTTTTCCATCATAGGTTTTGGTTACATGCTTAAATGTAATCATAAATGGCAGCACTCCTTAAAATTACTCGGATTCATTCTATCACACCGCTTTTCCATTTTAAACCCTTAAGACTTCTTAAGATATGTTTTTGCTGTGTTTATTTTGTGAAAGCTGGTTTTATAGCTGCTTTTCATCAGAAATCCAGCCCAAATCACTGAACAAATCCAGAAAAATCGGCTGCATAACGCTGCGCACAGGCTCACTTTCCCAGTGAAACCGGCAGTGATATTCATTTTGACTGATGATATCTCTTCCGATGTCATCAATCCAGTAGATATCCCGGCTTTTAATCCAGCTCCGGATCTGGCGGCGGCTTACGGAACTGCACATCCGGCTGACCAGCCACTTTACCGATACCCTTCCTTCCAGTTCCAGCGCCTTCATTTTTCGAAACATAGCTTCCCCCGCAGCCAGCCTGGACGGAAGCGGATCCACAAGAACCAGCATCGCATCCATATCTCTCATATACGGGAGCCATTCCTCATCTTCACTGTTAAAGTCATATATCGACAGTTCTGCCCTCATTCCCTGCCGAATCAGTCTGCCGCGCTGCTCCTGAGAAAACACGACACCTCTCTCCCTGCTTTCCGGCGTCATGATCATCCAGTTTACACCGAGCTCCCGGTTTCCTTCCGGCGGTACAGCTTCATCTCTCAGCATTCCGGAGTAGACATCCCAGAACGTCCTTCCGCAGAACCGCTCAGAAAAACCCGCTGCGTCATACAACAGCGGCATTCCCGGATGAGGTGCTGTACACTCCGTATAACGCACCTGAAACCCCTGCTCCGCCATAAATATTGCCGCAGAGGAAGCGGCCGCTGTCACCCCGCTTCCTCTGCACAAACCAGCTGCACCGAGTAAATATCCCGGAGCCTTCTCTACCCGCTTCTCCCTTAAGAACAGTCTCTCCACTCCCTGCACCTCCCGATTACAGGTTAGCACTGGGCGATAGGTCGAATCCATCTACTTTTTTCGACGTTTTCCAACGCGCAGACCGCCAGCAGAAACACTCGGCCGCCTCTAATGAAGCACCTCCATCTGCGCACAAAAAAACAGGTTCCAGAACTTTCATCACAAAGTCCTGAAACCCGTTCTGTAATCCGGTCCGCGCCTGTCACAGGCGCATCATTCCGAAAGACATGTCTCCCGCCAGAATCACCGGCCGGAGAACATGATCATATGCCTGTATTAATAAATTTCACGGATTGCGTTTACAATATCGGAAGCAGTCATGCCGTACTTCTCACGGAGTTCATCCGGATTTCCGGATTCACCAAATGTATCCTGCTGTCCGACCATAGCAATTTTACATGGGCATTTTCTGGATATCACTTCTGCAACAGCTCCGCCGAGTCCGCCGATCACAGAATGCTCCTCGGCCGTTACGATCTTTCCAGTCTCTTCTGCTGCCTTAATGATAATCTCTTCATCCAGCGGCTTCAGTGTATGAATATCGATGACACGGACATCCACGCCTTCTTCAGCCATCTGAGACGCCGCTTCCATTGCAGATGCGACCATAATGCCATTTGCGATGACCGTTACATCGCGTCCCGGTCTGAGCTGATTTCCCTTACCGAGAACAAGCTCATCCTCATCTCCGTAAAATACCGGAACAGCCGCGCGTCCGAGGCGGACATATGCCGGTCCGTCCATCTCTACGACCTGTTTCAGGAGTTTCTTGGCGCTGACTGCGTCGCAAGGGCTGACAACCGTCATTCCCGGAATGGTTCTCATCAGCGCGAGATCCTCAAACGTCTGATGGCTTGCGCCGTCCGGACCGACTGTGATTCCCGCATGTGTCGCGCAGATTTTGACGTTTGCGCCTGTATATCCGATAGAGTTGCGAATGATTTCAAACGCTCTTCCTGCCGCAAACATAGCAAATGTAGACGCGCATACTGTCTTTCCGGACAGCGCCAGTCCTGCTGCAGCACCCATCATATTCTGCTCTGCAATTCCCATATCAAAGAAACGCTCCGGATATGCCTTTGCGAATCCGTTCGTCTTGGTCGATGCAGAAAGATCCGCGTCCATAACAACCAGATCCGGGTTCACCTTTCCCTCTTCAACCAGGAACTCACCGTAAGCGGCTCTTGTTGCAATTTTATCTGCCATTACCATGTACCTCCCAGCTGTCTGACTGCTTCTTTCGCTTCTTCCTCACTCGGCGCCTTTCCATGCCATCCGGCCTGGTCTTCCATGAAGTCTACGCCTTTTCCCTTGACCGTATGCGCCACGATCACCGTCGGACGGTCGGCGCAGGCCTTTGCCTGATCAATCGCGTCAAAGATCTCCGTAAAGTCATGTCCGTTGATCTCCAGCGCGTTCCAGCCAAATGAAATAAACTTATCCGTAATCGGAGCAACCGTCATGACATCCTCATTGCGGCCGTCAATCTGCAGATTGTTCCAGTCTACAAACGCAGTCAGGTTGTTCAGCTTATAGTGGCCAGCCGCCATAGCTGCCTCCCAGACAATGCCTTCCTGAAGTTCGCCGTCTCCAAGCAGGGCATACACTCTGGCATCACTCTTATCCAGTTTTCCGGCCATAGCCATTCCGACACTGGCAGAAAATCCCTGTCCGAGGGAGCCGGTCGACATCTCAATTCCCGGAACCTTATGCATGTTTGCATGGCCCTGGAAGCGGCTTCCCAGCTGACGCAGAGACATTATATCCTCAACCGGATAGTAGCCTCTCTCTCCAAGCGCGGCATACTGTGCCGGAACAGCGTGTCCCTTTGAAAGAACAAACTTGTCTCTTCCTTCCATCTTCGGGTTCTTCGGGTCAATATTCATTTCCCCGAAATACAGCGCCGTAATGATATCCGCTGCGGAAAGGGACCCGCCCGGATGACCGGAGCCTGCGTGATAAATCGCTTTTATCGCGTCGACTCTGATCTTAGAGGCAATTCCCTCATAATACTCATTGTCTTTTCTTTTCATGATGGTTCTCTCCTGATCTGTAATATACAATTGAAAAACTCAACGCATCTATTATAAACGATTTCCATAGGTTTGCAATCATTTACCGCATCTCATCAAGATTCTCAAAACGTCTGAGCGCATACGGAAGCGACTGAACCAGATCTCCGGCAATCAGCCCCCGCTCTCCTTTTTCTGTCCTCGCGATGTCTCCGGCAAGCCCGTGGATGAACACTCCCGCACATGCCGCGTCCCAGGTATCCATGCCCTGTCCCAGGAAAGACGCGATTACTCCAGTCAGAACATCTCCGGATCCGGCCGTGGCCATTCCCGGATTTCCGGTTGGATTTCTGCGCAGTTCCACACCTTCTCCTTCCGGACCCGGCGCATATCTTGCCACCAGCGTTCCTGACCCCTTCAGGACAATCGTTCTGCCGTAATCTCTGACCAGATCAAACGCCATTTCATTTCTGTCCGACGGAGCCGCCGCGCCTTCGCGCGTTTCCAGCATTCTCTTTGCCTCTCCCGGATGCGGAGTCATGATAATCTCTTCCGTATAAGATGCCGCCATATTTCTCAGGTCTTCATCTGCAGACAAAAGGTTCAGGCCGTCCGCGTCCAGGACCAGAGGCGTCTGCGCCGTCAGCAGAACAGTCTTCAGCCGCCTTCTGGAAGCAGCGAACGTCCCCATGCCAGGGCCAAACGCGATTGCGTCGTAAGAGATATCCGACGCGCCGCGTCCCATGCCGCCGTCCATGACTGAGCAGGCTTCATCCCATTCCACGGTAATCGCCTCCGGCACAAGTGTCTGCACAACCGAAAATGATGATTTCGGCGTGCAGACATACACCAGACCGGAGCCTGCACGGAGCGCAGCTTTTGCCGCCAGCACAGCCGCTCCCGGCATTCCGTTCCCGCCTGCGATGATCAGTACGCGTCCGCACTGACCCTTGTGCATGTTTTCCGGACGGCGGTGAATGACACTCTGCACATCCTCTTCCGTGATCATATCCGGTTCATTCATCTGTACAAACATTCATGTTCCTCCTTCCTCTGTATCCCTGTTTCATTCTTATATAAAGCAATCCCGGACATCTGGAGGCAGGCTCTCAGCATTGTCCGGGATTGAACTATGACAGAAATTTAAACAGGATGATTACACCGATCACAATAACGGCAATCAGCAGATTTCCCCATTTTGACCATCCTGAACGGAGATCTCCATGTATTTCTTTCTTTTTATCTTCATCAGACATTCCCTCCCAGGCATCTTCCTCCGTTCCCGGAAGGACGTAGTCCGACGCTTTTGGAAGCGGGCGCCTGATTTCCTCTTGCTCTTTTCTTTTTGTCTGAATCTCATGCAGTTCCTGCTGATAAGCGTTCAGGAGCTCCTCCTTACGCTCATCGCGCAGAGACCCGCTGCCTCTGCGATCCTCTCGATGATCCTGCGTTTCCATTTTCTCACACTCCCCCTGTTCTCCGCTAGATGGACAGCACCAGTCCGGCCATCGCAAAGTAGACCAGCAGTGCTGCCGCGTCGGACACGGAAGTAATCGCCGGGTTTGCGATCAGCGCCGGGTCCAGGTGAATCTTCTTGACCAGAAGCGGAACCATGCCGCCGATAATCTTGGCAATGATCGTTATGAAGAACATCGCCGCGCAGACGGTGACCGCCATCATCATGGTCTGTCCGTCCAGGAATCGCACTCGGGCAAAGTTCACAGCACTCAGTATCACACCAAGGAGAATACCCACGCGGATTTCCTTCCACAAGACCTTGGTCCAGTCTTCCGTCTCTACCTCATCGGTCGCAAGACCTCGGATAATCAGTGATGCTGCCTGTGATCCGCAGTTTCCTCCGGTTCCCATGAGAAGCGGAATGTAAGTCACCAGCTGGATTGCTGCAGAAAGCATATGGTCATTATGATGAATAATCAGTCCGGTCAGAACGTAAACAACAGTCAGAATCAAGAGCCACGGCAGGCGGTTCTTTGCATGCTGCCACACGGTGAGATCCATATAACTCTTCCTGGCGTCTTCAAAATCGATGACACCGTTCATTCTCTCGATATCCTCAGTGGCCTCATCTTCCATGACATCGAGGATATCGTCGACGGTGATGATTCCGACAAGACGGTCATCCTTATCGACAACCGGCATCGCGATGTATCCGTATTTCTTAAAATCATCCGATACTTCCTCCTGGTCGGCGTCGACGTTCTCACTGACGACATCCGTGTGCATGATATCCATGATCTTGGTGTCCTCATCAGATAATACGATGGTGCTTAACGACACCACTCCGATCAGACGCCACGATCCATCGCGCACATAACAGGTGTAGATGGTTTCCGCATCAGTGCCAAAACTGCGGATATGCTCCAGAGATTCCTTCACGGTCCAGTCCTTCTTGACGCTGATGTATTCCGGCGTCATCAGGCTTCCGGCGGTATTGTCCGGATAATTCAGGAAGGTGTTAATCTGTTTTCTTTCTGAAGCCGGTGTTTTTTCAAGGATTCTGGTGACGAGATTGGCCGGCATTTCTTCCAGAATGTCAATCTTGTCGTCAAAATCCAGCTCGTTTACAATAAATGAAGTTTCTTTTTCTGTGACTTCGCTGACGATATCCATCTGATCTTCAGGAGACAGTTCCGCAAAAACGTCAACCGAAACATCTTTCGGCAGAAGACGGAAAAGCACCACGGTCATTCTGAGTCCTGCGTCATCAGAAATATCCTCGAGAAGATCCGCGATATCTGCCGGATTGAATTTCAGCAGCAGATCACGAGCCCTGAAATACTGCTTGTCTTCCAGAAGCTCCAGGAGATCTCCCAAGGTTTCATCATACAGCTGGTCTCTGTCCACTGTATTCTCCATTGGTCCTCACGCATCCTTTCCTCACCCTCTGCAGAACCTGCAGGGGTCCTATGAAACAGGAAAATGCGCACAGAAAACAGCACTGCCGTGTTTCTAAAGACCGGAGCAGACTTTATGCAGGAGTGAATATCTTATTGACGGTTGTATTCGAATTTTCTCAGACAAATGTCCCACGGGAACGCTGTCCATACTATCCACTCCTTTCATTCTTCTGTTATTTATCTTATTAACATTAATATTATAGAGCCTGCGTGTTCATATTTCAAGAAGTACGGGCTGTTCCCAAGAGAACGGCAGACAGAATCATCTGCTCATTATGGACAGGCCGCATTTGAAAATGTTTTTCATTCACGCAGAATGAATCTTTACTGTTTTTCCATTGTACAGAATATATTTTATACAGAATACATAACACCTCTTTTTTGTCGGAAGTCCGGCATGCCTGTCTTTTAACGTTTTTCTGGTGTCTACCGGTATACTACGGACAAAAAATACCCAACTTGCGTGCAAGTGTTCTCAAATAATTCTTCAAAACTGTGTTCTTGCACTGAAAGATTTGTGCTTGCAGGCTCTTGATTTCTCTTCTCGTGCCGTGTATTATCACTCTATGTTCATTGTTTGTTTTTTATCAAATATCTGCTGTATATCGCATATTTTCAACGTATACAAACACCGACGATACTGCGTTCTTTATAGTATTTTATACGTTTTTTGTGATGTTCCACAATGTATACACAAAGTAATTCCACCTTCGTACAACGTTTTCAGATAATTTCTATGTTTTCCAAAAAAGTCGTTTCAACATATTGACTGAACCTTCACATAGTGTTATATTCCATGACAGAGAGAGGTTCTGAGAAACACACAGAACTGAAACTGTTATTTAAAAAAAGGAGAATGGTTATGGGTAAGATTGCTGACAAGTACATCGAGATCGCTAAGCAGAAGAACGCACACGAGCCTGAATTTCTGCAGACTGTAGAAGAGGTTCTGACTTCCATCGAGCCAGTTCTGGAAGCTCATCCTGAGTATGTTGAGTCCGGACTGATGGACAGACTGATCGAGCCTGAAAGACTCATCCAGTTCCGTGTTCCTTGGGTTGACGACAACGGCAAGGTTCAGGTAAACAGAGGATACAGAGTGCAGTTCAACAGCGCGCTCGGACCTTATAAGGGCGGACTGAGATTCCAGGCTAACGTTTATCCGGGAATCCTGAAGTTCCTCGGATTTGAGCAGATCTTCAAGAACTCCCTGACAGGACTGCCGATCGGCGGCGGCAAGGGAGGTTCCGACTTTGATCCTGCCGGAAAGTCCGACGCAGAAGTTATGAGATTCTGCCAGTCCTTCATCGATGAGCTGTACAGACACATCGGACCAAACGTCGATGTTCCTGCCGGAGACATGGGTGTAGGCGGAAGAGAGATCGGCTACATGATGGGTCAGTATAAGAGACTGACAGGTCAGTATGACGGAACATGGACAGGAAAAGGAACCACCAACGGCGGACTGAACGGAAGAACAGAAGCTACAGGATTCGGAATTGTATTCTTTGCAAGAGACGTTCTGAAACACTTCGGTGAGTCCCTCGAGGGCAAGACAGCAGTTGTTTCCGGATTCGGCAACGTATCCTGGGGAACAATCACAAAGCTGACTGAGCTGGGCGCTAAGCCAATCACAATTTCCGGACCGGACGGATACATCCTCGATGAAGAAGGAATCACAACACCGGAGAAGATCGACTACCTGCTCGAGCTGAGATCTTCCGGAAAGAACATCTGCGCTCCATACGCAGAGAAGTTCCCGAATGCTAAGTTCATCGCAGGAAAGAGACCTTGGGAAGTTAAGGCTGATCTGTACATGCCATGCGCTATGCAGAACGACATCACTCTTGACTGGGCTAAGGAAATGGTTAAGAACAATGCAAGATACCTCATCGAAGGCGCTAACATGCCGACCACAAACGAGGCTATCAAATACCTGCAGGAGAACAATGTTGTTGTTGCTCCGTCCAAGGCATGCAACGCCGGCGGCGTAGCTTGCTCCTGCCTGGAAATGGCTCAGAACGCAGAGCATCTGATCTGGAGCAAAGAGCGCGTTTATGAAGAGCTCGAGCACATCATGGATCATATCTTTGAGATCACAGAAGAGGCTTGTGCTAAGTACAACCTCGGCGACAACTTCGTAGCCGGAGCAAACATTGCCGGATTCGAGAGAGTTGCTGAAGCTATGATGATGCAGGGTGTTTGCTAATTCATAAATATCGGCCCCGAGGTGAAGCTAATTAACTTTAGCCTGTAACCTTTATATAGAGGGATCCCGCACAGATTGTGCAGGATCCCTCTTTTCATGCGCTTCAGCTCCATATAAATCAGCGGCGGAACAGAATTTCATCCGTTCCGCCGCGTTCTCATCAGCTATTTCACCCTGGACATTTACCCTTCCAGGAACTCCATCATCCGGTCATGCAGACCTTCAGCCACAAAATAGCCTTCTTCATACCCTTTTTTCAGCTTGTCCTTATCCATCTCCGTCCTTCCGATGTCCAGATCGCCGAGCGGAGCAATAACAAACACGTTCCCTTCTTTCACTCCCTGTTCGATATAATCCAGGGTACGGTTATAGAACATATACCGGTTTTCAATCGCGTGAACCAGATTCGGGTAGCGGATATACTTGGCGCGGATCATCGGCATGATGGCATGATTCGGCTTCTTCCGGTATCCGATCGGACGCGTGAGAACGACGACATTTTTTTTATTTCCTGCACGGACAGACTCCATAACCGGAATGGAATCGCAGATGCCCCCATCCAGATAGACATATCCGTCGATCGGAACCATCTGTGAGAGCAGCGGAAGGCTCGCAGATGCCTGTACATACTTCATATCCTCATACAGATCGCGTATCTGCGGATATTCTGCCTCACCGGTGATGCAGTTGGTAATCGAAACCCTGAAATCCACTCCGCTGTTTTTAAACGTCTCATTGTCGATCGGATAGAGATTCTCCGGAATCTCGTGGTAGATGAAATTTACATTAAAATAATTGCCCGTCTTTCTCAGGCTCTTCATCCCGCCAAACTCCGGATCCTTCAGATATTCGGTTGATGTTCCGTACGCGCGCCCCTCCTGCCGGCTGACGTAACTGCAGGCATTGCAGGCTCCCGCGGACACTCCGTACACATGCGGAAAATAGATATGGTTTTCCAGAAAATAGTCGATAACACCCGTGCAGAAAATTCCACGCATACCGCCGCCTTCAAAAATGACACCTGTATGATCAATACTCATTCTCTCACCTTGTTCCCTTTCTTATTCCCCTGCTGCTTATTCCTTTATCCTTCATCGAGTGATATGCACCGTTTTGCGGAGAACAGGTACAGATACGCTTCTGACACAGGAAGCTGCATTCCCTTCTGAACAGCGTCCCGGTAGATGCGCAGCTGTGTGCGGTATTTTTCCAGCAGCCTGTTCCTTTCTTCTTCAAACGGTTTCCGAAAGTCGACCCAGTTGCTCTTGTAATCCAGAAGGATGATCCGGCCGTTTTCTTTAAAGAAACAGTCGATCATTCCCTGCACCATGGAAAATTCTCCATTCATTTCAATACCAAGATTGAAGGTCTGTTCTTTCCACAGCTGCCGGGCGGCAGCTGCGCGCGCGCTGCGCTTTCCCAGATCAGTTGTGAAGAAAGCAGCGATTTTCTCAAGATCCACCGCTTCGATTTCTTCCGGAAGAAAAATCTTTTCCTTTTCCATTTCAGAAACAGCCTGACGGATATACGCCGCTCCCCCGCTTTCCGCCCGCGCAAAGTCAAGATGCTCCATGATTCCATGATACACCGTTCCGCGCTCTGCAAACGTAAGGGATTTCTTCTCCTGCATAAAAAGAGGAACTTTCCGCCCCACATGGAGCGCGGCCTCCGGAACCGTGTGTTTTCCGGAACGTTCAGCTTCCGCTGCCCGCTGTTCATTCAGCGAGGTTACCGTATATTTTGAGCGCACATGACCGGCATACAGATGCGGATAGCAGTAATTCAGCCGGCTTATGACCTTGTCCAGTCTGTCTTTTGCCGCCTCTGTCTGCTCCTGCGTCTCACGATCCTGAATTTCATCATTCTCTTCTCTGTTTTCCAGCTCGTCCAGAGTGATCACGACAGGATGCGGAATCGCCTCCATCATGTCCAGGAACGACCGGCGGGTGCGGATCCCTGCCTCCTTGCTCTCCAGAAATTTATCTGCTTCTTTGACACAGCCGAGAAGATACAGTTTCTCTCTGGCGCGCGTCATTGCGACATACAGGATGCGGATATTCTCTTCATATTCTTCCTGCCGGTACTGATGAACGATCAGGCTCCTGGTCAGTGTGGTTTTCTTCAGCCGGTGTTCCGGATCCTCCAGGCTCAGCCCTAAACCGATATCTTTATGGAACAGAATCGGATCCTTCCCGCTCGTGTAATTCAAGTTGTTTCCCATGCCAGAAATAATGACCATCGGGAACTCCAGACCCTTGGACTTGTGAATCGTCATCATCCGGACGACATTGTCATTTTCCGACAGCAGCCTGGCCTGGCTCGTCTTGACCGTATGCTGGCGGACGGCGTCTATATAGCGCATGAAAGAGTACAGTGAACTCTGCGCGTCTTCACTGTACTGCTGTGCACGGGAAAGCAGCACGCGCAGGTTTGCCTGCCGCATTTCTCCGTCCGGCATCGCCCCGGAAATCACATAATAACCAGTATCCAGCATGAGTTTCCACAGAAAATCCGGCAGCGGCATGGCCAGCGCCAGAACTTTCCATTCCCGGATCTTCTGAAGAACAGATGCACATTTTTCTGCCAGGCCTGTTCTTTCCAAACCGGAAGCGGCAATCAGCGCTTCTGTAAACGCGCCCTCTGGAGAAAGGCTTCGGATCTCAGCAAGTTCATCCGTCGTAAAACGGAATATCTCTGAGCGCAGCACACTGATCATCGGAACATCCTGATACATATTATCGATTACCGCAAGCAGATTCATAAATACATGAATCTCCGTCCGGTCAAAAAATCCGTCATTGCTGTCTATGTACAGCGGAATATTCTCCTCCTGCATGGTTTCCATAAACGTCCCGGCGCTGCCCAGAACCGAACGCTGAAGGATCACAATATCCCTGTACTGCAGCGTTTTCACCTGTCCCGACTTGGCGTCAAAATACGGTTTTCCGACATTCTCACGGATCAGCCGCGCAGCTTCACGAGCTTCCAGATCTGCTTTTTTCAGAGCTGCGATCTCCGGATCCAGCCCTTCCGGCGCCTCTGTATCAATGATCCGCGTTTCTGGCGAAAATGAGTACTCCCCGTCATACGGAATACCCGGATACAGTTTTGCGTCCTCGTCATAGCCGTCCATAATCGGCTGAAACACGTCATTAATTGCCTGCAGAATGACCGGCTTGCTTCTGAAGTTGCGATTCAAGTCAATTTTCATAGCGTGCCCGTCCTGCCGTTTCATCTCCTCCTTGAACGTCTGATATTTGTCCCTGAAAATCCGCGGCTCTGCAAGGCGGAACTGGTAGATGCACTGCTTCTGGTCACCGACCATAAACAGATTGTCCGGACGCGCGATTCTGGAAATGATGGCCTCCTGCACCAGACTCGTATCCTGGTATTCATCGATGAACACCGCCAGAAACTTGTCCCGGTAATAGTTCGCCGCCTTTTCATTCTGGAGAATCCTGAGGCAGTAGTGCTCAATATCGTTAAAATCGATCAGACGATTCTGCTGTTTCTTCTCATGAAAACGAGTCTGGAAATCACGCAGAAGCCGCAGCAGCGTATCTGCCGCACCCTTAGTCTCTGCAACCTCTCTGAACGCATCCTCCAGCGGCTCTGTGAAAAACGCCTCCTTCAGAGCATCCAGTCTTTTTTTCGACGCGTCGCGAAGTGCAGTGACGGTGTCCTTGATCAGCGCGTAATTCTCCTTCTCATCTTTAGAAGCGGTCATGCGCGGCCAGACAATTCCCTGTACATGCGCACCAGCCTGATCCAGATCACCGGACTTGCAGCACTGCAGTGCCGCATCCATCTGTTCACGGACGCCGCAAAGTTTATCGCAGATCCCGCTGCACCCCTCTTCATCCAGAAGATCCATTGCGTGTTCCAGACTTTCCATGGACTGTGCAAGCTCCTCGCAAGAGGCTTTCTGCAGCGCGCGGTAAATTCTTGAATTCTTCCAGTCTCCATCAGAATCCAGTTCCTCCGCCTGTTCCTGAAGAAGCCTGTCCGGATCCGGAAGCGCCTGCGTCATATGGTACAGCTTGAGCAGCAGCGACCGGACAGCATCGTCATTCTTCTCTGCGCTGTACCAGTCCATAAACTGTTGAAATTCCGGATCTTCCGCCTCATAACAGTCATCAAACAGCTCTTCCATTGCCTCCTCGCACAGAACCGCGCTTCTTGCCTCATCCGCGATCGAAAAGCTGGCTTCAAGATCCGTCAGATAGAAGAACCGGTGAATCACATCGAGCGCAAACGAGTGGAACGTGCTGATCTCCGCCTGCGGCAAGAGGTCCAGCTGTTTTCTCAGCTTCGGATTGCTTTTTGCCTTGGTACGAAGCGCCGACCGAATCTTCTCGCGCATTTCCGACGCCGCCGCATTCGTAAACGTCACCACCAGGAGCCTTCTCACATCAAGACCCTCATCCGTGACCAGCCGGCAGACACGTTCCACCATGACCGCCGTCTTCCCCGAACCCGCTGCCGCAGAAACAAGCAGACTCCTGCCGTCCGTATCGATTGCCTTTTGCTGCTGAGCTGTCCAAGCCATGAATTCCTCTTTTCTATTACCCGACCATAACTTTCTGCTTCTAGTATACCAAACTTTGATGTATTCTGCCCGACTTGTGGTATCATGATTGATAGACAAAAGAAACAAAGCAAGGCGGCACGATCTGCCGAATCACCCGGAACATCCGGTTGCAATACAGACCTGTTTATAGAGAAATAAAGGAGAAGAAGATCATGAACAACAAAAAGCCGAATATGATTCTGATCATGGACGGATACGGGCTGAACCCGCGCACCATGGGCAACGCGATTGCGCAGGCATACACGCCGCAGCTTGACCGCATCATGGCCATGTACCCGCACACCAGTCTTGCCGCCTCCGGCGAACCGGTCGGACTTCCGGACGGACAAATGGGTAATTCAGAAGTCGGTCATTTAAATATCGGCGGCGGACGAATCGTCTATCAGGATCTCAGCCTGATCACCAAAGCGATTGCAGACGGATCTTTTTTCACCAATTCTGCTCTGAAAAACGCGATGGAACACGTAAAACAGAACCAATCCACGCTGCACTTATGCGGACTGCTTTCTGACGGCGGCGTCCACAGCCACATCGACCATCTCTTTGCGCTTCTGGACATGGCAGAAAAAGAAGGGATCTCTTCAGTTGCAGTTCACTGCTTCCTGGACGGACGGGACGTTCCGCCGCGCTGCGCGGAAACGTATCTGGAGCAGCTGTCTGAAAAAATGAATAAACTGGGAACCGGCCGCATTGCCACAATCGCAGGACGCTACTATGCCATGGACCGTGACACCCGCTGGGAGAGAGAACAGCTTGCCTATGACGCCATGACACTCGGAAAGGGACGCCAGGCAGGCTCTTATGAGGAAGCCATCCATATGGCCTACGATAATGAAGAGAACGATGAATTTGTCGTGCCTACAGTCATTCCGGACAAAGACGGGAATCCGACAGCAGTCTCTGACGGAGACAGCGTGATCATGTTCAATTTCCGTCCAGACCGTGCGCGCCAGATTACCCGCTGCTTTGTAGATCCTGACTTTTCCGGATTCCAGAGAGAGAAGACACTTTCCGACCTCTGCTATGTCTGCATGACCCAGTATGACGCAAGCATGCCGAACGTACAGACTGCGTTCCCGCCGGAACACTATGCCAACACTCTTGGAGAGTATATTTCCCGTCTCGGATTGAAGCAGCTCCGCATCGCTGAGACAGAAAAATACGCACACGTCACCTTCTTCTTTAACGGAGGAGTAGAAGAACCAAACCAGGGTGAAGACCGCGTTCTGATTCCTTCACCTAAGGTCGCGACCTACGACATGCAGCCGGAAATGAGCGCGCCGGAAATCACAGAACGCGTTCTGCGAGAGATCGGCAGAGATTATTACGATGTCATCATTCTGAACTTCGCGAATGCGGACATGGTCGGCCACACCGGCGACCTCGGCGCCGCGGTAAAAGCCATCGAAACCCTGGAGCGCTGCGTGCCTCAGATCGTCGATGCCGTCCTTGAAAAAGACGGACAGATCCTGCTCACCGCAGACCACGGAAACGCTGACGTCATGCAGGATGAAAACGGATACGCCGTCACTTCCCATTCCCTGAATCCGGTTCCGCTGGTTCACATCGCCAACCACCCGAAGCGCCTGAAAGACGGCGGAAAACTTGCCGACATCGCACCGACGCTGCTGAAACTGATGGATCTTCCGATTCCGGAAGAAATGACCGGAGACGTGCTGGTGGAGGAGTAAAGAAGGATCAAATATTGGAGAAATATATGAAACAAACTTTGTAACTTCTGATTTAGAAGGCCTTTCATGATATGTGCGGTTCATGAAAGGCCTCTTCCTATGACCTGAAAACAGTGTATCGTATCCTATTGAAATAACCAAGGACAGAGAAGATTCCTATCTTCTTCATTAATCTTCATAGACTACATTTCCCAGCTGCTCTCTTCGTAAGATTGCTCATCCAGATCAACTGTTCTCCATCCACCGTAATGGCGTGGAACAGGCGTCTGCAGGGGTAACACAGGACATTTGGCACACATACAATAAAACTGCGTTTTGCCGAAACAGAACGCAGTCCATCACTGAATCATCTGATTTGAAGAGGCAGTCTCAGATTGCCCGCAAAATTTTATGAACGAAACAGACAACTAGTTGCCCAACTCATATTTCTATCAAAAAATCCGGAAATAACTTATTCCTATTCCGCCTCTGCCAGTTTGGCGGCCTTCCTAGCTGCCACGTCTCCTCTCTCACAGCGATTTCCCCAGCTGTCAATCATCTCGCCGTCCCTGTAGACACAGATGATTTCACAGTTGTTCGGGCATCCGCCGCAGTTGATCTCTCTGGTCACAAACTCCATATCTTCCATATTGAAGTCAAAAACTGCACGTTTCTTATTGCGGCGTGCGAGAATTGCTGCTCCGATTGCGCCCATCAAATGGCCGTCCGGATCGACGATAACCGGACATCCCAACTGTTTTTCAAAGGCTTTCACTACGCCGATGTTCTTAGACACACCGCCCTGGAATACCACTGGCGACTGGATTTTCTTTCCTTTGCCGACGTTGTTCAGATAGTTTCCGACAACTGCCTGGCAGAGGCCGGCGACAATGTCTTCCTTGGTATGTCCGACCTGAATTTTATGTACCAGGTCGGATTCCGCAAATACGGTGCAGCGTGCAGCGATCTGTGTCGGATGCTCAGATTTCAGCGCGATATCTCCCATGTCCTCAACAGGAATGCCGAGACGCGCAGACTGGCTGGACAGGAATGCGCCTGTTCCGGCTGCGCACAGAGTGTTCATCGCATAATCAATCGCGACTCCGTTCTCCACCAGAATAATCTTGGAATCCTGACCGCCGATTTCCAGAATCGTGCGGACATCCGGATGGAATGTGGTGGTGCCGACCGCATGCGCTGTGATCTCATTCTTTACCACCGTCGCTCCCAGAACAGTTCCGACCAGCTTTCTGGCGCTGCCTGTAGTTCCAGTCGCAACGATCCGGTAATTATCCTTGTCAAACTGCTCTTCCAGGAGCCGCACCAGTTTCTTCACCGCTCCGATCGGATTTCCTTCTGTCCAGATATACTCACTGGACAGGATCTTGTTATCCTTTGTAATAATAACGCCTTTGGTGGAAATTGAACCCACGTCTATGCCCATATATACGTCTTCCATCAGCGGATTACCTTCTTTCTCATTTCAATCATGTCGTAGAACGCTTCAATTCTGGTCTGCAGTCCGGCATCTCCGTCCTGCGAATCATAGGTCAGATACAGAATCGGAATTTTAAAATCAGCCCCGATTCTCTGCAGAACCGGCATAATGTCAATCTCCGGAGTGCATCCTGCGCTCTTTACATGCACCAGTCCGTCAAACCCTTTTTCCGCGCATTCCTTTGCGTACCAGATATTTGCGGTTGACGTCGGCCCCATTTCATACGCACAGTATTCCTGAATCCTCGGGTGCAGATTTTTTTCGCCCGGATAATGAACATTTCTGTGGGTGACATTCATCCAGCGGTGCACCTCGACGCCGAGATCTGCGATGGACTGTTCCAGGTCTATGTTGGAAAACTCATCCATAACCGTAAAATATTCTCCGAGGACACCGACGCGGAGCGGAAATTCTCCTTTATCGATCGGAATCGACCGGAATGCTTCCATGCAGCGGTCATATCCGGCATCGATTTCACTCCGGTTTTTTGCTGCACCCATATCTTTCATAAACTGGTTCAGCGCCTTGCGGTATTCACCCTTTGTCGTCTCAAACCCGCAGTTCTGATAGTAAATATCTTCTACGGCATCAATGTCTTCCATCATCTTCAGCGCATCCAGCCCGGCCTTTCCCATAACAACGGCCTTGGCCTTCGGATTCAGCTTCTTGATGGCCTTCAGGTAATCCTTGCGTTTTCCGGTCGTGTATTCTGCCAGGTTAAGGTAGTCAAACTCATACCCCAGGTCGCGGAGTATCGTTTCTGCAAGCTCTCCATAATATCCGAGGCGGCAGTAGCCGAATACCATGATCAGCGTATCCGCGCCGGCTTCCAGAGCCTCAATCATACTGCCCAGAATCGTCTTAAACGGCGTGCACACCATGTCCGGAGCGTATTTTACCCCGAGTTTCAGAGTTCTTCTCGTCATTTTAGGCTGCATGATATAGGTCTGGTGCAGTCCCTCTTCAACAAAATACCGGACAACTTCGTTATAGCGGGCGACCATTGGAAATGCGATCTTACGCCTCGTTTTCTCTGCCATTTCCTGTCTCCACCTCTTTTCTCATCTTCAGTATGTCAATAAAACTTTCCAGCCGTGTTTCTACTCCGGCCGTTCCTGTCTGGGCATCCAGCGTCATCTGCAGCACCGGAATATGCGCCATTCGGTTTTTCCGGATCAGCATATCGTCTACCATAGAGTCCAGCGCACATGGATAGACCGACAAAAGGATCGCACCATCAATTTCTTCATGGTGCATCGCAAGGGAACCGACGATTTCTCTGGACAGTTCCCATTTCAATGTCGGTGAGACTTTTTCCGATACCTTCATCGCCTGTTTCCGGTCTGTCAGATCCGCACGGATGACTGTGACTCCGTTTTCTTCCAGATACTTGATAATTGGCTTTCCGATGTATTCATCATCCAGAATATAGCTGTGCGCCGCGAGCGCAAGCTTCAGCCCGTTTTGACGATAGAGCGCCTCATTCTGCTTCACCTTTCTGGCTGTCGCGTCATTCTGCGCTTTTCTCGCCTGTTTATATGCCTTCAGCGCGCGTCCGTGTGAGAAGCCGATGGACACAGCCATCTCAACCATCGCTCGCTGTTCATCCTTTTTCTTGGATGAGTCTATGTCATAGGAGAGTACTTTAAACGGCGCTTCATAGAAAATATTGGAAACAACATCCGGAAGCGCCTCAAAATTGGCGCACATCACTCTGCGTATCCCGAAGTCTCTGATCCTTGGAACAAGAACGTAATCACACTTTCCGCGGAGCGCATCCACATGACCCATGTAGATTTTCATGGCCAGGCACATTTCTGATGACGCAAAACGGGCGCCGGTGTTCATGATCTCCAGGTTGGTCGGTGCGCTGACAACCGTCTGAATTCCCAGTTCCTGAAAAAAACGCTGCCAGAGAACCCCATAACGAAAATAAAGAAGAGAACGTGGAATCCCTACTGTAACTGTATGCTTGCTTTGTTCTGCCTTTGGCATTCTTATCAAATCCATATTTTCACCTCAGTATAACGATATTTTATCAATCCTCGAACATGATGAACATAAACAGTACGGCGGATTTGTCCAATCATCCGCGTTCTCTTCGGAACCTGCGAACTGCATCCGAATGCAAAAAACCGGCTGAGAAGAAATATTCTTTCTCGGCCGGCATTACATCTGCGGTCTTTTTCGATGTTTCAGAATGCAAAAACTGATTCTGCACCCCGACACAGTCTAATTCTGCGGATCCTCCGGTTCATCAGCCAGTTCACGGTCCAGAATTTCTGTATAAATCTGATAGGCCGTATCATCGTGAACACAGAAGGTCACCTGCATATCATAATCTCCTGCGTAAGAATCCAGCCATGTCAGAACAGTATCGACAGCAATCTCTGCAGCGTCTTTCATCGGATATCCGAATACGCCGGTTGAAATAGCCGGAAACGCAATGGAGTGAATATCGTAGTCGATCGCCAGATTCAGGCAGTTCCAGTAACAGTCCGCCAGATCATCCGCGCACTGATCGGACCCGTCGTAAATCGGTCCGACAGTATGAATGATATAGTCGGCAGGGAGCTGGAATCCTTCTGTGATCTTGGCCTCTCCGGTTCTGCATCCGTGCAGTTCGCGGCACGCGTCATTCAGTTCCGGACCGGCCGCCTGATGAATCGCTCCATCTACGCCGCTTCCGCCCATCAGCGTGTTATTGGCTGCGTTGACGATTGCGTCACAGTCCATGTTGACGATATCGCCCTCGATCAGGTTGATGTCACCCTGGAGTTCCTCATCGACATTCTCATGAATCGCCTGGATGCTGTCCAGCAGAACCTTCAGTGTATCCGCCGGAACGTTCAGCGCATCGCTCCACGGATTGATGACGATTCCCGCCATATCTGTGTCCAGAGCCATCGCCATCAGTGTTTCGATCTGATGCGCCATGACATCTACAACTTCTCCCTGCATCACAGCGTCCGGACTGGTGAATACCGGGAGCCAGTCATGGCCGTCTTCATCCGTAACGGCATGAATGGCAAAACTGATCTCTTCGCTCTCCAGAAATTCCTGAATTTGATCATCCGTCATATAGTCAAGATCCAGCGGTTTACCGTCTGCTCCTGCAGGAACTGCCGGAGCCAGGAGTTCCTCACTGTTTACCGCGCTCGTCAGAATCGCTTCCGTCAACTGCTGAGTGCTGTCCTCTGTCTGTCCCATCTGGAAGCCTTTTACTGCTTCCTCAATCCGTTCATTCGGAGTAAATTCCATTTCATCTTCTCTCTTGTGCATTCGTCCCTCTCTTTCTGCAGCGTACGCACAGTCTGATTTTTTCTGCCGTTTTCCGGCAGAATGTTATTCCTCTATCTTATCCCATTTCGAACAGAAATGCATCCGATTTATGAATTTTCCTTACATGGGGAAAAAGACGTAATTATCTGTTCAGCAATTTTGATTCCGTCACATGCTGAACTCGTAATGCCTCCCGCATAGCCGGCTCCTTCACCGCCCGGATACAGACCGCGGACAGAAACGCACTGTTGCTCTCTGTCCCTTAATATCCGCACCGGAGATGAACTTCTGGATTCCACCGCCGTCATCACCGCGTCATCCGCGTCAAATCCTTTCAATTTACGTCCAAAATGAGGAACAGCCTCCCGAATCGACGCGGAAGCAAACTCCGGAAGGGACTGGATAACCGGTTCTGCGGACGCGCTCTGATCTCGGAATTCAGCCCATGTCGTCTTTGGCGCTGTGTAATCGCCTCCGCCGTTTCTGAAGGCCAGGCGCTCGTACTTTTCCTGAAAGTCAACACCGGAGAGAGGATCTTCAGAATCAGGAAAATCTGATGTTCGCACGTCCACAAGAAGCGCACTGTTCGCTGTTCCGCTGTCCCGGCCGTGCCGGCTCATGCCGTTTGTAACCACTCCGCCTTTCTGCGACGAAGCCGTGATCACTTCACCGCCCGGGCACATACAAAACGTGTAGACCCCGCGTCCATTCTCCGCTTTCCAGTTCAGTTTATATACGGCAGGAGGAAGTCCGAGATTTTCCCCCGTGTCTCCGTACTGCGCGCGGTCAATCACATCCTGAGGATGTTCGATCCGGACACCGATGGAAAACGCCTTCTGCTCCATTGGAATGTTCTGCTGATGAAGAGAGCGGAACGTATCCCTCGCGCTGTGACCGAGCGCAAGCACAACCTGATCTGCATCAATCACGGATTCTTTTCCGTTTTCAGAAACCACCAGTCCGGCAACGCTGCAGCCTTTATCCGAAGCCTTCAGAACCAGCTTTTCCATCTTGGTATGAAAGCGGACTTCTCCTCCGAGCGACTGAATCTGTTTCCGGATATTTCTGACGCAGACTCTGAGGACATCCGTCCCGATATGCGGCATATGTGCATAGAGGATCTCCGGGTCCGCTCCGGCCTGAACAAATTCTTCCAGCATGAAATGAATGCGCGGATCTTTGATCCCGGTCGTGAGCTTGCCGTCCGAAAATGTGCCTGCTCCTCCCTCACCGAACTGAACATTCGATTCCGGATCCAGAATATGCTCTTTCCAGAATTTCTGCACATCCCTTATCCGCTCTTCCACCGGAGCGCCGCGCTCGATGACCAGCGGACAGTAACCCTGCTGCGCAAGCACCAGAGCGGCAAACATTCCGCACGGCCCCATACCGACAATTACCGGCCGGTGTGCCAGGGGCTGTGTACCGGAAACAGCACGGTGATAGGCCAGATCCGGCGCCTTCTGCAGTTTCAGCTCCCGGTCTGAAGTAAAATCAACCGTGTAGACCAATCTGATATCGTCTTTATGGCGGGCATCGATCGATTCTCTCCGAATCTGAAGATCAGAGATACTTGTACCTCGTCCCGCGCGCCCCAGTTTTTTCCGGATTTTTTCCGGCAGCCTGTTCTTTGATTCATTCAGACCAAGCCGTATTTCATGCATGCGATACTGATATTTCACTCTTCCTGCCTTTCCCGACTTCTTTTCTGTTCGTCCGCAGATTCTGCGCAGATCCGATCTGCCATCGCGCTTCCCGCAGCGTATCCGGTTTCCCAGGCATGCTGCAGATTGTAGCCTCCGCACGGCCCGTCCCAGTCCTGCAATTCGCCAGAAACATACAGGCCCGGATACTGAAGCGCTTCCATGGTCTCAGGATTCAGTTCTTCCCGGGCGACGCCGCCGCGTGTTACCTGCGCCATATCCCAGCCTTTCAGACCTTTAGGATGCAGGGTAAAATGGCGCAGCAGGCGAAGGCAGGCCTTGCCGTCTCCGCGCGCTTCTTCTGCGATGCGCAGCGCAAGAGGCCTCTTCACCACCGATTCCAGAGGAAACAGATGCTCCGCCGTCACCCCCTGGAAATCACGGGCAGATACATCCAGACCATGCGCGAGATCGATCTCCACGCGGTAATCGTCAAACCCGTTTTTCAGTGTCTTCCCCGGCGGAAGCACCATCTTTCCGGACAGATTGAACACACAGATCCCGGATATTCCATACGAGGTGAACTGGATTTCTCCTTCTTCCTCCGCAAGTTTCTGATCCTTGAAATACAATGCTGCAGTCCCTTTGGCGCGTATACCCTTCAGACTGCGGACATCATCATAGACCTCCATCGCTGTCAGAGCAGGAGCAAGAGGCGTAACCTTAAGATTCAGCTGCCGTGCCAGGCGCGCGCCGTCTCCGGTCGTCCCGAGCTTAGGACCGGCTTTTCCGCCGCACGCCAGCAGAAGCGTTTTTGCGCGGACTGGCTTTCCGCCGCGGACGGACACAATAAAGCTGCCGCCTTGCACTTCTGCCTTTGTCACCTCTGATCCCGCAGACACCCGAACATGGAGACGTTCAAGCTCTGCCAGAAGCGCCTCCTGCACTGCCCGGGCATCTCCGCACCAGGGATATACGCGCCCGCCTTCTTCTTCTCTTGTAAAAACTCCAAGCTCCCTGAAAAACAGCCGCGTACGCGGCGCGTTTCCACAGGCCGTATTGGTTAAATTGCACCGTCCGTTTCCAGTCGCCAGAATCTTATGTCCCGGTTCATCCAGTTTCTCAAGAACCAGAATCCGTTCGCCTGATATTCTGCGCCCTGCGGCAATCGCCGCCGCCATGCCGGACGCACCACCTCCGATAATGCAAATATCTACGTCTCTCATGCCTGCATTCTTTCTTCCAGTTCACGGACATACTGAACCAGCGGAAGAATCTGCTCCCGGTCGATCAGGTCGCTTCCGTTTGCAAACGCGTCTCGCAGTTCGTCCGCGTAGGCGCCCGTTCCTCCTTGCAGCAGCTTTTTTGTCAGCTTGATTACTGCACGGTCAAATCCGTGGATCTCTGACGGCTGAAACCGCCCGGTCAGATAGAAGCACGGCATGCCCTTCAGCTCATCGGAAAAATTGATCTCGTCCGCCTGAATCTGGTTCTCGTCATGGCCGACAGAAATGCCGACGCCATAGCAGACGATCACCTTCTGCCGCAGCTCCTTACGCGCATGTTTCTTCATAAAATCCAGCCGATAGATGCCGCCGGAATAGATGCCGCCTCCATAGACAATCAGATCATATGGCATAAGCTGCGCGACCTTCAGCCCTTTTCCGTCGATCAGATCCGCGTTCAGCGCTTCTGCAATCCACTCTCCGTACTGCCGCGCAGCTCCGTATTTTGAATTATATACAACTGCCGTTTTCATTACTTTCCTAATACTCCGATCAGCTGGTACAGCTCCTTATCCAACGTTCTCGTTTCCTTCAGCGCATCACCAAGATCTTCTGCAGAAATTCTTCCGTTCACGGTTCCGATCGCCTTGCTGGATGATTCATGCTCCAGAAGCTCAACAGCCTTGGCTCCGCACATAGTCGCCAGCAGACGGTCTCTCATCGTCGGGGATCCGCCGCGCTGCAGATAACTCAGAACTACTTCTTTGGTCTCTCTGCCTGTATATTCCTGAATGTCATGCGTCAGATCCGCAGTAGAGATATCCACGCCTTCTGCTTTAATGATGATATGATGCTGTTTTCCGCGGTTTGCACTCTCGATAATGCGGCGCGACAGCGCTTTGATGTCATACGGACGTTCCGGAACCAGAATCTCCTCAGCGCCTCCTGTAAGCCCGGAATAAAGCGCGATATCTCCGCAGCGCCGTCCCATAACTTCAACGATTACGACACGCTCATGCGCAGAAGAAGTGTCTCTCAGCTTGGAAATCGCGTCCAGCACAGTTGTTACTGCTGTATCAAAGCCAATCGTGTAATCGGTATACGCAAGGTCATTATCGATTGTTCCCGGAATTCCCATCACTGGAATTCCTCTTTTGGAAAGCTCCAGTCCACCGTGCAGACTTCCGTCGCCGCCGATGACAACCAAGCCGTCAATCTCGAATGTATTCAGGACATTCATCGCACGCTTGATGCCCTCTTCAGTCCGGAAGCGCTTGCTTCTGGCTGTCTTCAGAATCGTGCCGCCGCGCTGCAGAATATCTCCGACGTCGCCTCTGGTCATCTGCTTCAGCTCAGCATCCAGCAGTCCTTCATATCCGCGATAAATTCCGTATACTTCCATATCGCGGTCCAGTCCGCAGCGTACGACAGAACGAACTGCCGCATTCATACCCGGAGAATCGCCTCCGCTTGTCAGTACTCCGATTCTTTTCATACCAATTCCCTCCAATCATCACAATCAGTGATTTTGACAAATTGCACACAGCAAGGAAACGTCCGCAATATCTGTTACAAACCGCCTGTCTGCATTTCACCAGTCTCAATCTCTTAATTGACAGTTATTTATATATCATACCACGACTTCTGTCAGCGTGCGCCTATTTTTACATTTTCTTCTCCAACCAGCCTGCCGACCTGCTCCAGAAGCGATGCCGTAATGGAAACCCCCGCATTTTTTCCCGTGCGGACCGGCTTTCCGGTTTTCGGGTAGATCAATGCAATCTGCATCCCTGCATGGCGCCGGAAAATTTCTGCGAGTTCCTTCATCGTCTGTTTCTCGTCCATTCGTTCCGGAATCCGCACCTTCAGAAATTCTCCGCTGCTCTGCGATTCCTCTGCGCGCAGAGGCTCTACCGATTCCACAAGCAGTTTTGGTGTTTCCCCTTCGCGGAAGTCCAGTCTGCCCTTCATGATCACAACATTGTCTTCATAGATTTCCGGCTGGTATCTCTCCAGCACCTTAGGGAAGACCACGGCTTCTGTCTGTCCGTACAGATCTTCCAGGTCAACAAACGCCATAATCTGATTCTTTTTTGTAATCAGCGTCTTTTTTCCGATGATCATACCTGCCATCACGACATGCATCTTATCCCTGATGCCGCCGCTGCTTTCAGGCCGCGCCATCTGCGCACGCGCATCTCCCGGAAAATAGCCCGGATCCTGCACGTCTGCCTCAGAGGACTGACGCCCGGCTTCCTCCAGCTGCTGACTGTTCACCGTTGCAGTCCTGCGAATCATATCTGCGTACCCGTCGAGCGGATGGCCGCTGATATAGACGCCGAGCATCTCTTTCTCCATAGCCAGGAGAATCCGCCGGTCAAAGTTTTCCACCTTCGGCAGGCTCGTCCGCACATCTCCGGCATCCATAGCTGCCTCCGCCGTCTGGAACAGACTGATCTGCCCGGCTATATTCTTTCTTGCATTTGCCTGCGCCGACTCCATCAGCGTCTCATACACCGCAAGATGCGCGGCGCGGTTCGGGTTCAGACAATCCAGCGCGCCTGCCTTGATCAGGCTCTCCACCGCCTTCTTATTCACAACACTGACGTCGATATGATCAATAAACTGGAAAATATCAGCCGGCATCCCATTTTCGCGGCGCGCCCGGATAATCTCCTCAATCGCTCCCTCACCGACATTCTTGACGCCCAGTAATCCAAAACGAATCTTTCCGTCCTGAACGGTAAACTTGACGCCGCTTTCATTCACACTCGGCCCGAGCACTTCAATCCCGTGCTCCCGGCAGTTCCGGATATATTTGGCCGTCTGCCGGGCATCCCCGGCCATACTGCTCATCAGAGCAGCCATAAACTCCACCGGATAGTAACATTTTAAGTACGCCGTTTCAAACGCAAGCACTGCATATGCGGCAGCATGGCTCTTGTTGAAGGCATACTGCGCAAATGTTTCCATATCAGAAAAGATCTGTTCTGCAGCTTCTTCTGATATTCCATTCCGGATACATCCCGGAATTTCCACGGTTCCGTCATCGCGCAGCTTTCCATGAATGAAGTACTCTTTTTCCTCCATCATGACTTTCTTTTTCTTTTTGGACATCGCTCGGCGCACGATGTCGGAGCGTCCGTAACTGTATCCGGCCAGGTCTCGGACAATCCTCATAACCTGTTCCTGATATACCAGACACCCGTATGTCACATCCAGAATCGGTGCCAGTTCCGGCGTCACATACTGAATGTTATCCGGATGCTTCTTATTCTCGATATATGTCGGAATGGAATCCATAGGTCCCGGACGATACAGGGATATTCCCGCAACGATATCTTCAAAACAACTCGGTTTTAAATTCTTCATGAAAGACGTCATTCCTTCGCTTTCCAGCTGAAAGACACCTTCTGTATCGCCGTGCGCGATCATCTCGTAAACCTTGGGATCGTCATATCCCATCCTCGCAAAATCAAGCTCCACACCGTGATTCTCTTTTATCATCTGAAGCGCATCGCGGATTACTGTTAAATTTCGAAGGCCTAAAAAATCCATTTTCAGCAACCCAAGCTCTTCAATCGTCGTCATGTTAAATTGGGTCGCGATTCCGTGGTCGGACATGTACAGCGGTACGTACTCATCCAGGGGCTTCCTGGAGATCACGACACCCGCGGCATGAGTGGACGCGTGGCGCGGCATGCCTTCTAAAGCTCTGGACATATCGATGACTTTGCGGACCTGCCCGTTTTCTTCGTACATGTTCTTCAGCTCCGGACTGACATCCAGCGCTTTATCCATAGTCATATTCAGGTCAAACGGAATCGCCTTTGCGATCCGGTCTGTATCTGCGTAACTGACATCCAGCGCGCGTCCGACATCGCGTACAGCCGCCTTTGGTTTCAGGGTTCCGAATGTAATGATCTGGGAAACGTTGTCCTTTCCGTACTTTCTGCGGACATAATCAATCACTTCCGAGCGCCGTTCAATGTCAAAGTCGACATCGATATCTGGCATGCTGACTCGTTCCGGGTTCAGAAAACGTTCAAAAATTAATTCATATCGGATCGGATCTATATCTGTGATCTGCAGGCAGTACGCAACCAGACTCCCGGCAGCCGACCCTCTTCCGGGACCGACGGCGATTCCGTGGTTCTTTGCGTAATGGATAAAATCCCAGACGATCAAAAAGTATTCCACGTATCCCATCTGCTCGATGGTGGACAGTTCATACTCCAGGCGATTTTTCAGTGAATCGGTCACAGTGTCATACCGCTGAGACAGTCCCTCCCGGCAAAGCTGCCTCAGATACTGATCATTGGTCATTCCCTCAGGCGGTTTGAACTCCGGGAGATGATATTCACCAAACGTAAAGGTCACGTTACAGCGATCCGCAATTTTCTGTGTCTGATCGCAGGCTTCCGGAATATCAGAAAACATCGCCCTCATCTCTGCTTCACTCTTCAGATAAAACTGATCGCTCTTGAAGCGCATCCGCTTTGGATCATGGATGCTGGACGCCGTCTGAATCGCCAGAAGCACATCATGTGCCTCAGCATCGCCCTGATCGACGTAATGAACATCGTTGGTCGCGACCAGAGGTATTCCGAGCTCTTTCGACAGCTGTTTCAGCTGCGGGTTCACGATTTCATCTTCAGGAAGTCCGTGATCCTGGATTTCCAGGAAAAAGTTTTCCTCGCCAAAGATTTCACGGAGTTCTTCTGCCTCACGTCTGGCACCGTCATAATCCCGGTTCAGCAGGCAGAACTGCACCCGGCCTGCCAGGCAGGCCGAAAGTGCGATGATCCCCTTGCTGTGCGCCTTCAGTTCCTCTTTGTCCACTCTCGGCTTGAAATAAAAGCCCCGGGTGTAAGAATCGGAGACGATCTTGATCAGATTATGATAGCCTTCATTGTTTTCTGCCAGAAGAATCAGATGGCCGCGCGCGCGGTCTTTGACCGGATCTTTATCTTCCATTCTGCGCATGGCGGTATACACTTCACAGCCGATAATCGGTTTGATGCCCTGGTTCAGGCATTCTTTATAGAAATCAATCACACCGAACATCGCGCCGTGATCAGTAATCGCAAGCGCATTCATGCCCATTTCTTTTGCCCTGGCCGGCGCTTTGAATATTCTCGCCATTCCGTCGAGCAGACTGTATTCTGAATGGACATGAAGATGTGTAAATGCCATACAGCCTCCTTTTCTATTTATTCAATTGTTCCCTGCACATTTTATCTGTGTGCGTCCGCGAAAGCGCTGATCCTTGCGCGTGTCCGGTCTTCTCCCAGGATCTGCTGGATCGCCCAGACATCCGGCGAGACGCGGCGTCCCATCAGCGCAATGCGGATGACGGTGCTGACATGGCCGACATGGCCTTTATACTCATCCGGATGTTTTTTATAATCCTTAGGTTTGACCGCGTATCCCAGCTGATCGGCGATAGCTCTGATCTTATTGAACCACTCTCCGTTGTCGTCACTGTGATTGTATGTTTCCAGATACATATCCAGGATTTTCGCAACGTCTTCTGCAGGAACCTCTTCCGGAAGCTCGTCCTCGATCTGGAACAGATCATCAAAGAAATAGCTGATGAACTGAATGATCTGGCGCGCATAGATCAGGTCCTTACGCGGTTTTTTATCCTGTCTTCCAAGGTCTAAGATCTTGACCATGTACTCTTTGTCATCAAAAAGATGGCGGTACTCCGGAGCAAAATCTTCCGACCAGTTCTTCAGGAATGTATAAAGATCCTCTGCCGGGATCTTCAGGAGAACATCCTTGCTGATATCATTCAGCTTGTTCAGATCGAACAGCGCGCCGGAATTACTCATCTTGTCAGTCGTAAATTCAAATTCCTCAACCGGAGCATCCGGGTTTGCGAGTCTCCACTCCTCAAAATTGGAGTTCAGAATCGTCAGCAGATATTCTCTGACGGCCTGCGGATGGTATCCCTGGTCGCGGTAATAGGTCAGAGACAGCTCCGGATCCTTACGCTTGGAGAGCTTTCTCTTCTTTCCTGTCTCCTCATCGATCTTCATGAGCTGAGCTGTGTGGCAGTAAATCGGCATCTCCCAGCCCATTTTTTCAAACAGCTCGACATGGATCGGCAGGGAAGGAAGCCACTCTGCACCGCGGACGACGTGCGTGGTACGCATCAGATGATCGTCTACAACATGGGCAAAATGGTACGTTGGAATTCCGGTCTGTTTCAGAATGACTGTATCCATGAAATTTTCCGGCATATCCAGCGTTCCGCGGATCGCATCTTTTACGCGTACGCGGCGTCCGTGCAATTTTCCGTCCGGACCTTCCTCAGCCGGATGCCCATCGGATTTCAGACGAATGACATACGGCTTTCCGGCATCAATCGCCTCCTGAATCTGTTCGATCGTCCAGTTTCTGCAGACCGCGTACTCTCCGTAAATACCAGGCGTCTTCTTCTCCGCCTCCTGCTGCTCACGGATTTTTCCGATTTCCTCTTCTGTCAGGAAACACGGATATGCTTTTCCTTCCGAAATGAGTTTCTTTACAAAGCACTGGTAAATCGGGCCTCTGTGACTCTGTGTATAGTCGCCGTAAGCGCCCTTGTCTCCGTCCATGGATGCGCCCTCATCAAAATGAATGCCAAAGAAATCCAGGGAGTGGATAATGGTTTCTACCGCACCTTCCACATAACGTTTATCATCGGTATCCTCGATGCGCAGATAAAATACGCCGCCGCTCTGATGCGCCAGACGCTCATCCGCGAACGCGCCGTACAGATTTCCCAGGTGCATGAATCCCGTCGGGCTCGGTCCGAGTCTTGTAACCTTGGCACCTTCCGGGAGATTTCTCAGAGGATACATCTTCTCATAATCCTCTGGGGTCTTGGTAATCTGAGGGAACAGCATCTCTGCCAGTTTCTGATAATCCATAGTTTCTATTCCTTCCTGTTTCTGCAGGCATCCCTGCAATATATTAAAAGAGTAAACGGCTTAATTATTTAATGCCCGGCTTCTGTGTGCGTATTTCATGCACACTTCGCTTCACACTTTTGCCGGAAGATACGAAAATGCGGCCGCATATTCCAGCAGCCGCACATACTGCCTCTTCAGCAGTTATTTTTCCGGATCTCTGACTTCCCCGCCGGAAAGCGCCTTATCATAAACCGCGCGCTCTCCGCCGATGAACTTCGGTCTCGTCCTGGCACAGACAACATGCGCCTCTCCGATATATTTCACATCAATTCTCACCGGCACCGCAACCTTTTTCAGATGCATGCCGATCAGCGTGTCTCCGATGTCAATTCCGGCATCTGCCTTGATCTCTTCAACCGCCACCGGATCCTTTGCTCTCTGATACATCGTTGTCGCAAACGATCCTCCCGCATGCGGCTGCGGAACGACATTCACAATATCCTGCCATGGCGGAAGAGCTGCCCGTTCAATAATAACCGCACGGTTCAAATGCTCGCAGCACTGCGCGGCAAGATAAATTCCCCTTGGCTGCAGCACTTCCTGAATGCCCTCATAAATCGCCTCAGCAACGTGAATATTGGATCCCTTTCCAATATGAACGCCGCCAACCTCGCTCGTCGAGCATCCGACAACCAGAATTCCGCCTTCCGGAACCTTAGCCGTCTGAAGCAGCTGCTCTGCCGCATCATGCGCAGCCTGTCTGATTTCTTCCAACTCCATCTCCAGAACCTCCCTTTTCTATTATCGTCCGTCACATCTGGACTATTCCGCAGACTTGTTCTCGGTTCAGACTGCGCCGCGGAGTTTCCTTCTCCGGGCGCCGCCCACGTAGTTCTGCAGTCTACAGATTCCAGCTGTGCAGATATTTCACCTGCTCATCCGTCAGCGTGTCAATCTCCGTTCCCCAGGCAGCCAGTTTTCTTCTGGCTACTGCGTCATCAATCTGATCGGTGACATGAATGACGTGATTCTGCAGCTCACCGTGATGCTCCTTGATATACAGAGCAGACAATGCCTGCACGGCAAAACTCATATCCATGATCTCTGCCGGATGTCCGTCTGCAGCGGCGATATTGACCAGACGTCCCTCGCCGATTACATGCACCCAGCGGCCGTTACTGAGTTTATACCCCATAATATTATGCCGGACTTCTTTCTTTTCCAGAGCATTCTTCTCCAGGTCTTCCATATCGACCTCACAGTTGAAATGTCCGGCATTGGTCAGGATCGCCTGATCCTTCATCCTCAGCATATCCTCAACGGTGATCGTTTTGCAGCATCCTGTAGCAGAGACAAAGATATCCCCCTTCTCTGCCGCCTGCTTCATCGGCATAACGCTGTAGCCGTCCATTCTGGCTTCAATCGCCTTTACCGGATCCACTTCTGTGACAATCACCTGCGCGCCAAGCGCGTCCGCGCGCATCGCAATCCCGCGTCCGCACCAGCCGTATCCGACAACCACAACTGTCTTGGCAGCGATAATCAGGTTGGTGTTTCTCATAATGCTGTCCCAGACAGACTGCCCCGTTCCGTAGCGGTTGTCAAAAAGATGCTTGCACTTGGCATCATTGACTGCAACCATCGGGAACTTCAGAACGCCCTCTTCATCCATCGCTTTCAGACGGATGACACCGGTCGTCGTCTCCTCGCATCCGCCCCACACTTCTTCTGCCAGATCCGGCCTCTTCGTGTGCAGCATGCCGACCAGATCTCCGCCGTCATCGATGATGATGTTCGGTTTCTGTGAAAGCGTTCGCTCGATATGGTGATTATATTCCTCTTCCGTCGCGCCGTGATACGCAAATACGGACAGTCCATCGTCCACCAGCGCTGCAGCGACGTCATCCTGCGTAGAAAGCACATTGCTTCCGGTCACATACATCTGCGCGCCGCCCGCCTGAAGTACAAGGCAGAGGTACGCCGTTTTCGCTTCCAGATGAACCGAAAGAGAAATCTTTACACCCTCAAACGGACGGGTTTTCTTAAATTCCTCCTCCAGGCCGTACAGCAGCGGCATGTGCGAACGCACCCAGGCAATCTTTTCATGCCCGGACGGAGCCAGACTGAGATCGCGAACTTCATATTCTGCCATGAAACATCCTCCTTACTCTACCGTTACAGATTTTGCCAGATTTCTCGGTTTATCGATGTTCTCACCGCGCTCTCTTGCCATATAATAAGAGAACAGCTGCAGCGGAACAATTGCCAGAACCGGTGAAACCTCATCCATGCAGTCCGGAATTTCAATGACATCCGTGCTGATCTTACGGATCTCCTCATGTCCTTCCTTTACCAGCGAAATAATATGCGCGTGACGCGCCTTGATTTCCTCAATATTGGAGTACATCTTCGGATACAGAAAATCCTGTGTCGCGATCGCGATCACCGTCGTTTCCGGTTCAATCAGCGCAATCGTGCCGTGCTTCAGTTCTCCCGCGGCAATCGCAAAAGAATTGATGTAGCTGATTTCCTTCAGCTTCAGTGAACCTTCATAAGCCACTGCCGCATCGAGTCCTCTTCCGATATAGAAAACCTGTGAGCGGTTGTACAGCAGCTTGGCCATATTCTCAATGTCTGCAGAACGGTCCAGGACATGCTGGATCTTGTCCGGCAGCATCTGCAGTTCACCGATGACTTTCTGTGCATAATCCTCCGTAATATGGTTATTCAGACGTCCGATATACAGCGCCAGCAGGTACATGCAAATCAGCTGCGTCGTGTACGCCTTAGTGGACGCAACAGCGATTTCCGGACCTGCCCAGGTGTAAAACACATCGTCCGATTCACGGGCAACCGAGCTGCCTACAACGTTGACAATCGAGAGAACCCTTGCGCCATTTGCCTTTGCCTCGCGCAGAGACATCAGCGTATCCAGAGTCTCTCCGGACTGGCTGACCGCAATAAACAGTGTATGCTCATCGACCAGCGGGTTGCGGTAGCGGTACTCCGATGCAATATCCACTTCCACTGGAATCCCCGTAAATTTCTCAATCAGGTATTTCCCGACCAGACCTGCATGATAAGCCGTTCCGCATGCCACGATATCGATTTTGTGAATATTCTTCAGGTCCTCTTTTGACAAAGTGATCCCGTCAAGGTGGACATGGCCTTCTTCATCCAGGCGTCTTCCCAGTGTCTCGGAAACGGCCTTCGGCTGCTCGTTGATTTCCTTCAGCATAAAGTGCTGATAACCGCCCTTCTGCGCGTCCTCGACGCTCCAGTTGACATGCAGCGGCTTCCTGTGGACCGGCTTGTAATTCTCATCAAAAATCTCGATCTGATTCGGTGTGCAGACGACCATCTCTCCATTGTCGATCAGATAGATCTGATCCAGATACTTCAGGAGCGGCGTGACATCGGAAGCCAGGAAGTTGCACTCGTCTCCGAGGCCTGCGATCAGCGGCGTATCCTTGCGGAACGCGACAATTCTGTCCTGCTCCTTATCGCATACCGCAGCAAAGGTATATGCGCCCTTCATCATCTTAGATGCAGTGTATACACTGTCCTGCAGGTTCTTTTTGTCCTTGTAGAGAACGCCGAGGAGCTGTGCGATGACTTCCGTATCAGTCTCTGAGCGGAACTCGATTCCATGTTCTTTCTGCAGCATTTCCTTCAGTTCCATGTAATTTTCAATAATGCCGTTATGAACAACCGCAATGCTGCCGTCCGCGCTGATATGCGGATGCGCATTCGCATCAGTCGGCGCTCCGTGCGTTGCCCAGCGTGTATGACCGATCCCTGTCGTTGCATAAAACTTTTCACCGGCAATCGCCTTCTCCAGATTAGCGATCTTTCCTTTCTTCTTGCGCACAACGACCTTGTCGCCCTCCAGCAGGGCAATGCCCGCAGAGTCGTATCCCCTGTATTCCAGTTTTTTCAGCCCGTCAATAATGATGTCTCTGGCAGGCTGATGGCCTGTATATCCAACAATTCCACACATAATCAGTTTCCTTTCTAAATCCCCTTAAACTGAAGAACTCCCGATGCCCGTAAAGGCACCGGGGACACTATTCCTTGATTTATGACAAAGGGCACCTGCGCCGGAAAGCACAAGGCCGAGAATTTCTGTTAATCGCCTGATTTCTTTGTAATCTTAACGCTTACGGTCTGCGGAGAGAGTGTGAGCTCGGAATATTTCTTTTTCAGCTCTGCCTCAATCTGGACCTCGTGTGTTCCTTCGCCAAGATCTCCTGCTCCGACAGACAGATGAATATCGCCTTTCTTAACTGCAGAAAGCTGCTTAGACGATCCGGCTACCGTAACTTTTACAGAATCCGTCAGAATCTGCGCGTCATAGTCACTGCCTAAATCATTCACCTCGATGTCCGAACCTCTGAAGACAAAATCTTTACTGTAATCTCCGTTCTTCACGTTGACGGTCATCGTCAGATTTCCGGAATCCGACGCCAGTTCGACGCCGTCCGGAAGGATCGGTTCGATCTTTACCGTCGTATCTTTATGAATATCGGAGATATCAATTGGCTTGGATTTAATCTCATCAATATCCGCCAGCTTAGACTGCGGTCCCTTGATCGTCATGCGGTCCGGCGCGTCATATGTGCGGTTCCCGCTGTCATCTGAACTGTCTTTGACAGAGACGTTCAGTTTGACGCTCTTGGTCTTATACAGAGCCGTCCGGATATGCACGGTTTTCTGAGAAAGGACAACATCTTTGACTTCATATCCGCTGCTGTCCACCGGCATCAGCGATGCCGTGACCGACGCCGCTTTTCCGCTGAGTCTGCTCTTCTGCACAGTTGCGCGGATGTAAGAGACTTTCCGGACCAGAGACTTTGCTCCGCTTACCGTCACGGATGACGGGCTGATGGAAAGTGTGGTCGGCTCCTCTCCGCTTGCGTAATTTCCCAGATAGCTGACGCGGATCTGTTTTTTCTGACTGATCCTGCGTTCTACTTTTACAACAACCTTGGACACACTCTGGTGAGTTGACTCCAGGCCGGATGGAACATTCAGCTCCACAGAAAGCTCATTGGTTCCAACCGCTGCGTTAGACAGATCTACCTCTGCCGACAGATCTTCAGAATCCATGCGCGTAAACAGGCTTCTCTTGCCGGACAGCGTTACCGACATCTGATCTTTTCCCAGTGACGACACCGCCATGCCTTTCTCTGCAAGCGCCTGTTCATTGACATATTTTATCGGGACACTGCGGAAGGTTTTTTTGATCTGAGGATCCATTTCCCCGACTACATACACCCACAGAGCAATCGCCACAACCAGAGAGATGATGATTTTGCTTTTCCGGCTATTCAGCATGCTTGTGGTCACTCCCTTTCTTCAAACGTTCAAAGATCTTACTGAACTTAAAGGAATGATCTTCATCCGTTCCCGTCAGATACATTCCGAGCAGAATCTTTTCTACGTCTTTCTCATCGAGGAAGCGACGCAGACGTCCGTCCTCCGCTACTGAAATAATTCCTGTCTCCTCGCTGACAATCAGAACCAGCGCGTCTGAACGCTCACTGATGCCGATTCCGGCGCGATGGCGCGTTCCCAGGCTCTTATTCAGATTCTTGTTCTCTGTCAGCGGCAACACGCATCCGGCCGCGTAGATCTGATCTCCGCGGATAATAACTGCGCCGTCGTGAAGAGGCGCGCCTTCATAGAATATATTTCCAAGCAGCTGCGCGCTGATTTCCGCATTCAGCTGCGTTCCTGATTCCGTCACATCATCAAGCGCGATTTCACGCTCAAATACAATAAGCGCGCCGGTTCTGCTCTGTGAAAACTCTCCCGCCGCGCTGGATATTTCATCGACAATATGTTTAGCCCTCTCAGAATCCACCTGAGAAATCGGCCCGACCGCAAACTTGCTGCGGCCCATGAACTCCAGTCCGCGCCGAAGCTCGGGCTGAAAGATGACGACAATCGCAAACAGTCCAAACGTAAACAGTCCCTTCAGCAGCCAGTTTA
Source organism: [Eubacterium] saphenum (assembly GCA_004555725.1). Taxonomy (GTDB): domain Bacteria; phylum Bacillota; class Clostridia; order Peptostreptococcales; family Anaerovoracaceae; genus Aminicella; species Aminicella saphenum_A. The sequence continues at coordinate 29,965 of SFHC01000003.1, read as the reverse complement.
TCGTTGCCAGATCCAGAAAGTCGGATACAAAATAGGCCGCGACTATGATCATCAGGCCCTTTACCAGCTGCTGCGCTCTGGTCTGTTTAATAAATCCCAGTATTTTATATATGACAAAAGCGGTGATCAGGATATCCAGGACATCATTGATCCGGATACTCGAGATAAGCGTCAAAATATAGTCCTTCATCACTGCTCCTTTCGTTCCTTGATATCTATCCTATTTTACAGGATAAACATTATTAATTCAAGGCGTACAGGAACCTGCCGGCCGCTTTCAATACTTAATTATCCTTAAACGGAACTAGGCCTCAGAAGTAAGTCCTCTCTGCTTCAGAATATCCGCGAGTTCCTGCGCGCAGGTGGAAGCCATATCCATTGTTTCTGCCTCTACCATGACGCGGATCAGCGGCTCTGTTCCGGATGCGCGGACCAGGACGCGTCCTCTTCCGCTCTTCTCCAGCTCCTGATTGATCTCTGCCGCGCGCTGCAGAAGGATCTCATCATTCTGCGCAGCCTCTTTATCCTTTACACGGACATTGATCAGTTTCTGCGGATAGATCTTTACCGGCGCAGCCAGCTCACTGAGCGGCTTCTTTCTGTCCATCATGACCTGCATCAGCTTCAGACTGGTCAGAATTCCGTCGCCTGTTGTCGCATATTTTGAGAAAATAATATGTCCGGACTGCTCGCCTCCGATGCGGCATCCGTGTTCTGACATATAGGCGTAGACATTCTTGTCTCCGACCGGTGTCTTGACGTAATCGACGTCGATCTCGTCAAACGCCTTGTACAGGCCGTAGTTGGACATCACTGTTGTGACAACTGTATTGGTCAGGAGTTTTCCTCTCTCCTTCATGTAACGTCCGTAAATGTACATGATTTTGTCGCCGTCCACGACATCTCCGTTTTCATCTACAGCCAGGCATCGGTCCGCATCTCCGTCGTACGCAAAACCGCAGTCCAGGTGATTGTCGCACACAAACTTCTGCAGCCCTTCAATATGGGTGGATCCGGCATTGCGGTTGATATTGGTTCCGTCCGGCTCGTTATTAATCACATACGTTCTGGCTCCAAGCGCTTCAAAAACAGACTGTGCGATGCTCCAGGACGAACCGTTGGCGCAGTCCAGACCGATCTTTTTTCCACGCAGAGAATACATGCCAAGCGAGATCAGATAGCCGATGTAACGGTTTCTTCCGGCGATATAGTCGACTGCTCTTCCGACGCCTTCTTTTTCGGCAAAAGGAAGCTCAGCATAGGATTTACCGAATACCTCAAGATGACCGTCCAGATAATCCTCAATCAGAGAAATCGTTTCTTCATCCATCTTCTGTCCGTTCCGGTTCAGCACCTTGATGCCGTTATCATAAAATGGATTGTGCGAGGCCGTGATCATGACGCCGCAGTCAAATTCTTCGGTTCTCGTGATATACGCAACGGACGGCGTTGTCGTGACGTGCATTGTATAGGCGTCTGCGCCGGACGCAACCATGCCGGCAATCAGTGCGTACTCAATCATATAGCTGGATCTTCTGGTATCCTTGCCGATGACAATTCTCGGCTTTTTCTCATCCGCTCCCCTCCAGCTGTATTCAAAAACGCCGTCATCTTTATATCCCTCGCGCCTTCTCAGTTCTCCAAAATACCATCCCAAAAAACGACCTACTTTATATGCGTGATCGGAAGTCAGATCAACATTTGCTTCTCCGCGAAATCCATCTGTTCCAAAATATTTTCCCATAATCGCACCCGCACGTTCTGCGTGCATGCTCCTTTCTGTTCTGCTGAATAAAGTTCTACTAATAATTTACCACAAAACAGAAAATCCCTCAACGCGCACATAAAAATGGCACAGCGTGCCATTTCTGCTGCCTTGGTACGCTGCGCCACTTTAGAGTATATAGTGCTTTTACAGTCGATCTTCTATTAATACTGAGGTTCCAGAAGTCCGTACTTACCGCCCTTTCTGCGATATACAACATTGACCGTCTCTGTGTCGCTGTTCAAGAATACAAAGAAATCATGCTCCAGCATTTCCATTTCCAGGATCGCTTCTTCCACATCCATCGGACGGAGATCAAATTTCTTCTCTCTCACGATCTTCAGCTGCTCCTCTTCCTCTTCTTCCGGTTCATCCTCCAGGAATTCAAATTTCAGAGCCTTGTTATCCTGATATCTCTTCTGAAGTCTTCCCTTGAACTTCTTGATCTGGCTGGTCAGTTTGTCGACAGCGCGGTCGATGCCTTCATAAACATCGTCCGTAACTTCCTCAGCACGGAACAGTGCACCCTGTGCGTTAATGGTCACCTCAATCTTGTCTTTTCCTCTTTCATGGGACAGTACAATATTGGCTGTAATGTCCTCGCTGAAATACTTATCAAGCCGATCAAACTTCTTTTCGATCTGCTCTTCCAGACGACGATACGTTTTAAAATTCTTACCAGTAATGTTATATTTCATAGCGGCCTCCTTTACTTAACGGACACAAACGGCGAGGTTCTGCCGCGGAAACGAAGGCTTCTCTACATTCGCGAAATGCGGCTGCAGGGAAGAAATTCTTTCCTCTGTGTCTACGGATATTATATCACCGCAAAATAATTATTTCAAGGTTCAGACTTTTTTAAATCTTGTATTCATGAATAAATTCTCAAAAATCGTTGGAATTTCATTGTTTATCAGAGACAAAAAATATATTTAGCCGGGCATTTCATACGTTTTCATCAACGGAAAAAGAATTAAAAAAAAGCAGTTTTTCAGCTGACCTGGTCTTTGCCCCCACACTTGCCTTTACCGGAATTTTTCCGAGGACTTACACCTAGGATACGCCATGCTCGCCGCCGTCTCTGCGTACGGTTTACGTGGATCCTTTTGACCGTATCTGCCATGGACTTTCAACCACAGACCCGAAAAACTGCTCGTTTCATTTTATCAGCTGCGCCGATGCAATTCAAGGATCATTCTGTTTCCGTTTTCGGAACAATAAAGCGGAGCGCACCAGGCACCGCTTCGATCTGAATTCCGGTCGTATCCGTAATTTCTCCGTCTGCGCAGGTCAGAAAACTCTCCTCCCCGTCTGGAAACAGAGAAACAGAATGGTATTTTCCGCGAATTACCAGTTGTTCTGCCTGCCGGCTCTCAAGATACGTCCCGTCGGCATACCGCGGAAGGAGCCGGAGAAACGTTCTTCTCTTCATGTTGCGGATGATGCTGAGTTCTATTTTACCATCGTTCATCTTTGCCATAGGCAGACCCTTGATGCCTCCCCCGCAGTAACATCCGTTCGCCGCAGCGCAGAGCAGCACCAGTCCGCGGCTGATCTCTTTTCCATCAGCCTCTGCCCGCAGCCGAATCCCCTGCTTCTTTGCAAAGACGATAAACACAGCAATGAGATAAGCAAGCGACCCGGAAATAAAGCGCTTCTGTTTCAGTCTTCCCGCACAGGCCACCACATTGCAGTCAAACCCGTTATTCAGCATATTGACGCAGTAACGCGTACGGAACTGACCGTGGAGAACGCCGCTGTACCGGAGGAGGTCGATCGGCTGCGAGATCCCTTTAATCTGCCTTGCCGGATCCAGAAATGCTTCTTTTGCAACCGGTCTTCCTGATGGATCCTGAAAATTACGTATGGTGTCGTTTCCTGTGCCGATCGGAAAAACACCAATCTCCAGATCCGGATACCCATACGCACCGTTGATGACTTCATTCAGTGTGCCGTCGCCGCCGCACGCGTAAATCCTTGCCGGTTCACCCTTTGTCCGCTCAGCAAACGCAGCCGCCTTCCGCTCTGCGTCTCCGGAGCCTGCAGTCTTTATGATTTCTGCTTCGCATCCCAGCCGGTCTGCGTCATTACGGATCTGTTCAATGAACGATTCCATTCTGATCCGGTGTTTCTCCGCATTCCGCCTTCCTCTCTGACTACCCTTTCCGGCAGCCGGATTAACGAGAAATAAATATTTCATTATTTTGTTCCTGCCCTCTTTTTCATGATGCAATTATCATAAACTCTCGGCAGTGGTCCTGTCAAAAGAAAATGAGTCGTCATACCTTGCCGCAAATGCAAGAAAAAGCATGTCCTCAGGCTCTGCCAGACGGATCTGGGAGGCCATAGCTCTTGCCGTCGCGCCAGTCGTAAAAAAGTCATCCAGGATCAGTACGCGCTTCCCGTGCAGTTTTTCACTCACATCCGCATTCAGAGAAAATGCGCCGCGGATATTTTCTTCACGTTCAGTAGGTGACAGGCCGCGCATGGCTCTGGTTTCCCGAACGCGCAGAACGGCATCCGGAAGAAGTTCCATCCCTGTGCGTTCCGCAAGATCTTTTCCGATTTCCTCCGTCTGATTGAATCCCCGTGTTCTTCTGCGCCTCTCGTGAATCGGAACCGGCACGATCACGTCAGCGGTCAATTCTTCCATCTCGAGTTTATCCTTCATGATCTCTCCGATTGGATGCGCCATGTATTTCCTACCGCTGTACTTCAGAGAAAAGATCATTGTCCGTTCATAAATCCCATACTGCGTGCAGCGCAGCAGTTTCAGCCCGTCCTGCACGCGCACGCCGCAGCTGTCCCACATCAGATGCTCAAGGCAGTGGTCACAGAGGCTGTACGGCCTCGTTTCATCAATAAAATTTCCGCAGATGCAGCAGTAAAGCGACGGCGGATACAGCAGGTCGAGAAAAGTATTTATCAGCCGCCGGACTGCCGGAAAAGAACGTTTATCCTTGTGCATTTCTTTTTGTCCCTCCCTCTTCTGCCGATTATCGCAGATCCCCATTCATGTGTCTATGAGGAAGAAACAGAATCATTGCCGCTTTGGGAATACCTCATGTCCTCCGAAATTCTCTCTCCGTTACACATCACTTTCTGCAGAAGGCTCTTCCGTATATGCGGTCAGCTGGGACAGCCTCCAGCCGAGTCCGGAAAACCGCTGCTTGTTGCGGTCGTTATCGACCATTCCCTTCAGCGCGCGCTCCGTACCGACAAGGACAACACCTCGTTTTCCTCTGGTAACAGCTGTGTACAGCAGATTCCTTGTCGCAAGCATCGGCGGAAACCAGGAGAGCGGCATGATGATGACTGGAAATTCAGAGCCCTGGCTTTTATGCACCGTTATCGCATAGGCAAGCGTGAGTTCATCCAGCTGAGAAAAATCATAGGACGCATATTTATCTTCATCGTACTGCACCGTCAGCTGCTGCTCCTGCGGATGCACAGCAGTGATATAGCCGACGTCGCCGTTGAAGACACCCGTGCCGGCGTGATCGTCGCCGATACGTTTCCAGGCAAGCTGATAATCGTTTTTGATCTGCATGACCTTGTCTCCCGTCCGGAAAATCAGCCCGCGGCTCTTATGTTCTTTCTTCTCAGGCGAAGGCGGATTGAAAGTCTGCTGCAGCACCTGGTTCAGAGCCTGGGTTCCGACAGTGCCCTTATGCACCGGCGTCATGACCTGAATATCTTTCAGCGGATCCAGATCTGTGTAATAGGTGATCAGACGCTTAGAAGCGAGCTCGACAATCAGCTCCTGAATCTGCTGCTCAGTGTTTCTCCTCATAAAGAAGAAGTCGCTGCCCCTTCCGTTCACGATCGGATACTCCCCTTGATTAATCCGGTGCGCGTTGACGACAATCCTGCTCTCTTCCGCCTGGCGAAAAATCGTTGTGAGCCTTGAAACACCCGCTAGTCCGCTGTCCATGACATCACTCAGGACGTCTCCTGCGCCCACTGACGGCAGCTGATCGGAGTCGCCGACCAGAATCAGCCTTGTTCCCGGCTGCAGCGCGTCCGTCAGCGCCCGCATCAGAAGAAGGTCGATCATGGATGCCTCATCGACGATAACGGCGTCGCATTTCAAGGGATCATCAGCATTTTTCCCAAATGCCATATGTTCATCCTCACCGCGGGTATAATCGAGCATGCGGTGAATTGTAGATGCTTCCCGTCCGCTGGTCTCCGTGATCCTCTTGGCTGCGCGTCCGGTCGGCGCTGCAAGCAGAGTCTTGAACCCGCTTCCGTCAAAAATATCCAGGAGCGCATGAATGATGGTAGTTTTTCCGGTTCCCGGGCCGCCTGTAATGACAGACACCCCGCGCGTCAGTGAAGACTGTACGGCTTTTTTCTGTTCATCCGAAAGCCGGATGCCTGTCCGCACCTCTGTCATATCAATACTGCTCAGAATATCGGTCTGCAGCGGTTTAAGCTCCGCGCTGACCAGATGGGCAATATTTGCAGCCGTTTTCTTCTCAGCCTCGTAATATGCGTACAGGTAGATGACATCCTGATCCTGCACATGATCCGGCATTACCGTTCCTTCAACCGCCATGTGAATCAGAACCTCCTTAATCTGCACCCGCGTAAGGTCAAGAAGTCCTGCCGTTTCCTCACAGAGCTGTTCCTGCGGAGCAAAAGTGCTTCCATCTCCTGCATAACAGGAGAGAATGTATTTTACACCACTTTCGATCCGCATATCCGAATCCGGCGGCAGCTTCAGCTTCAGTGCGATCTCATCCGCTTTGCGAAAGCCTATCCCTCTGACCTCATCAGCCAGGCGGTACGGATTTTCTGTAATCCTGGCAATGGTATCCGCGCCGTACGCCTTAAACAGCCTGAAAGCGCGGGACTGCGGGATTCCATATTTCTGGAAGAACATGGAAATTTCCGCAAAGCTCCATTCCTCTTTAAAGGAGGCAATAATTTTTTTCAGACTCTTTTTCCCGATTCCGCTGATGCTGAGCAGCCGGTCCGGTTCATCCTTCATAATCCTGAGCGTATCATCTCCAAATTTCTGTACGATTGCGCGGGCAGTTTTTTTCCCGATTCCTTTCACCGCTCCAGATGCAAGAAAACCTTCAATCTCATCCGCCGATGACGGGAGAACAGCTTCCGCTTCCGAAAAAGCGAACTGCTCCCCGTACTTTGGATGAACTTTGAAGGTCCCCCGTATACGGAACGTGCTTCCAACGGCGTTCGAAGGCAGATTTCCAACGGCAGTAAACTGCTCGTCCTCTGTCTCCATCACAGCTATGGTATATCCGTTCTCTTCATTGTGAAAGATAATCTCTGTTATGATTCCCTGTTTTTCTTCCATGACTAATCATCGTGTTCCGGTTTATAGATGCGGCGATTGTCCAGTGTCCAGATCCGTTCTGAAAAGTGTCCCGGCTCTGTTGTGGCGAGCACATCATACATATCGAACAGACGCGCGTCCAGAATGTCCAGATAGTGAAGAACTTCACCTTCCGGAAACAGCGGACGGACTGGACTGCCGAATTCCGGCTCGTAATGGTGAGACAGAATCATCTGCTCCAGCATCAGCCGTTTCTCTTCTGGAAAATCCAGCTTTCTTGCCCGTTCATCGATATATTTTACACCCATGACCAGATGGCCGAGGAACTGCCCCTCACGGGAATAGCCCGGTGAAACTCCATGTTCATCCGACAGAATTTCATCCAGTTTCTCAATATCATGAAGAATGACGCCTGCGCACAGGAGATCCTTTTTCAAATCGGTATACACGCTGCAGATTCCAAGCGCATTCATCAGCATGCGCTTGACATGAAAAAGCAGTCCGCCGTATTCTGCGTGGTGATTTCTGGATGCAGCCGGATAATACATCAGGCGGTTTTTGTTCTCCTTAAGAACACTCAGGCAGAGCGCGCGGAGATCGACATCCATCATCTGATCGGCAACATTATAAATATAGTCGTACATCGCCGCAGAATCTTCCGGCGCCGCCTTGACATAATCAGAGATGTTCAGCCCGTCCTGATCAACAGCAAGACGGATACGCTGAAGCCTGAGCTGCAGCGCGCCCTGCCATTCTGTAACCTGCGCCTTGACTTTTACCAGTCTGCCCTCTGTCATTGCCTCCAGCTTCGGCACATCCTGCGGCTGGATATCCCATTTTTTTGCAGAAATCTCGCCGGTCTTATCGCCGAGCATGATGTCAAAATACTGCTTGTGGTTCGCTCCGACACGGATTCCGCTTCTCTTCACCATAAAGAAGTCTATAAACTCCATGTCCTTTTTCAATTCTGCTGCATAATGCTGTTTCAAATCAAACTCCCTGTCTTTTATTGACTCCGTTATAGACAAATCAAAATATACACATCCGGCACCATACAATGCCCTGCACATTTCATCGCCTCTGCAGGATCAGCTGTTTTCCCTTACCAGTTCCTGAAGCACCTTATTTGCAACCGGAGCAGCCACTGTCTGTCCGAATCCGCCGTCTTCCACGCAGACAACAAATGCATACGGATTCTCGTCATCATCCAGGAATCCGTCAAACCACGCATTCGGCTTTGCGCCGTTAACCTCTGCCGTTCCAGTCTTTGCACAAATCTGCAGTCCCGGGAAATTTTCTGCGCCGTATGTTTTTTCAACATTGTTGCGCATCATCTTCTTCAGCCTCTCTGCCGTTGTCGTCTCAATCATCCGGTCCGTGGTTCTTCCCGTCGCCACCGTCGGCTTCAGTACGCGCGGCACTACAGAAACGCCGTCTCTTGCGATCGCGCCCATATAGACCATCATGGAGCACGGATTAACCTGGTCCTTCCACTGTCCGATTCCGGCCCATGCAAGGTTGAACGCATTATCCGGAAAATCAAACGTTCCCTTGGCGTTACGGATGCCGTCGATGTTATACGACGTCTCCAGACCTGCCTTTCTGGTATACTCAGCCATCGTCTTGTTTCCGAGTTTATCGGAAAGCACAGAAAAAGCTCCGTTGCAGGATTTTGCCAGCGCCGATGTGAAATCAACCTGTCCGTGAGCAGCGTCACAGCGGATTTTCCATCCGCCCATATTTCTCACGCCTGTGCAGTAATAGCTGAACGAATTCAGATCCTTGATGTTTTCAATCGCTGCTGCGCTGGTCACCAGCTTGAACGTCGATCCCGGAGTTAATCTTCCGGAGAGGAACTTGTTCATATAAGTTCCATTCTCCACATTTGATGACGGATTCTGCGGGTCAAACGTCGGTTTACTGACCATGCAGAGTATTTCACCCGTCTTATAGTTATATACGCCGACAACGCCGTTGTGACTGCCCAGAGCCTCATACGCCGTTTTGCATGCCTTGGCGGAAATGGAAAGATGCACTTCATTTCCTTTTCCGCTGACGCTGTAGGTTCCCGTCAGCAGATTATAGCCGACCAGGCGGTCTTTATACACACTTTCCGCAGAGGTTGAGACATTTCCGTTCATATCGCCGACAGCATGAGCAGTCGCTCTGCGCACCGTCTCACTGCTGCTGTACTTCACCATTCCATCCTTGCCTTTACCATTTGCCGCAAGCAGAACGCCATTCCGGTCGTAGATCTTTCCGATCGCAAGAACACCATTATGATACAGGTGCGAATTTCCATAAAACGTCGCCCACTTGTGTCCGTCATGGACGTATCTGTAGGTATATACACACAGTCCCCCAAACAGAACTGCCGCAAGCAGAAGACAGAGGATGGCTCTTTTCTCAAGCTTCTTCATGATAATCCGCCCCCTCACTTGTTAATCCCTGATCGTTCAGACTGACCGCAATGCTCGCATTCTGTCTGGTGTCTGCTGCTTTGACAAAGGCTAACAGGCCCCAGGAAGCAATCATTGACGTTCCTCCGCCTGATACAAAAGGGAACGTCACTCCCGTCAGCGGAAGCAGATCGACAGAACCGAAGAAGTTCAGAATCGCCTGGAAGAGGAATATTGTCGTTGCCGCACATGCCGCGATCGTATAATACGTCGAGCGTCCCGCCCAGATAGAGCGGTATGCAAAAATGGCCAGCGTTATTATCGCAATCACCATCAGAATTGCGATAATCAGACCCCATTCCTCAGAAACAGTTCCAAACACAAGGTCTGTCTCGGACGCAAAGATCGTATGGAACCATCCTTTTCCCGCACCTACGCCGATCAGACCGCCGCTGGCAGAGGCAGACATGGTTCTCGTCTGCTGAAATCCCATATTGTTTGCATTTCCGCTTTCCCAGACATGCCCCCAGACCGCAAGCCGCGCCGCGATGTATTTCTGGAATCGGAGCACAACCATGCCGCCGGCAAACGCTACTCCGACAACCATGATCAGACGCGTGAAATCGCCGCTTCGCAGGAAAGAGATGACCAGGTACGTCACAAAAAAGATGACAGCTGTGCCAAAATCTCCCATTTTTGCAAGGCAAAGGAAGCAGAAAAAAGCAAATGCCGTAAATACCATGGAGTTCTTCCTTTCAAACAGCTCATTCATGGTCGCCGCACCGACCCAGATAAAGGCCAGCTTGACGATTTCTGACGGCTGCATGGAAAATCCTCCCAGCTGCACCCAGTTCGACTGCCCGTTCTTGGTTGTCGCAAAAACCAAGTTAAATATGAACAGCAGCATGGCAGCAATATAAACCAACTTTTTGACTTTCAGCGTTCGCTTTAGATCGCGCAGCCAGGTACACATAAACAGAAACAGCACCACACCAATCGCGATCGTGACAAACTGCTTCAGAACCTGCCCCGGAAAACGTGTCGCCACTACAGACAAGCTCAGCGTCGACAGAAAGAACGCAATCGTTTCAATTTCAAATCCTCTGCGGTGCATTACTTTCATGCTGATGACGTAAGCCCACATCAGAATGGCAAGTCCGGTAAATGCGACCGTAACGCCCGGAACATAGCGCGCCCCGAGTGCCAGCTTCAGCTGAACAACAGTCAGAAACTGAAACAGCGTAAGCGCAAGGAACGACATCCACGGCGGAAGAATATGTGTATATTCCGCACGTCTTCTGATATTGTTCATATGTTCCTGAACACTGACCGGAAACAGTTCACAGGCTGTGCTGCCCAGCACCAGCTTATCTCCGGCGCCGACAATGACCGGTTTATACGGCACGGCTTTTTCACCGTTCACATACGCGCCGTTCCTGGAACCGAGATCCATATACGTCCAGTATCCGTTGTTATCGCGCACCAGCGTTCCCTGGTTCCTAGATACACTCATATCTTCCAGCTGAATGTCGCAGCTCGGCCCCCTGCCGATCGCATTTTCCCAGTGCGTGATCGGAATGTTCCGGCTTCCTTCAATATGCAGGTACGCCCAAACCTCCGACGGACTTTTGCTTCTGAGAAGCGCGATGATCGCCCGGATCAGAATGAACGCTGCAAGTAAAATAAAAATCCATCTGGCCGCAGCCGTGTACATCAGACTTGCCGCGTGCCCCGATTTAATCGTTGCCGCTGCCGCCTTGTACATCATCTGGAACCAGTCCTGGATTCCACTCAAAAAATTAGACATCATATTTTCTATCCTCTGCTTCCCCAGATGAATCGCTTAATTACGATGCTATTGAAATTCCAGTAATTTTACGGAATTACGCACTCGCTTCGATACGTCTGCCCCTGCAGTGATAACTGTTTTTCGCGGCAATATTATATCACGAATCACATACAGATGCCAAATTTCCCTGACTCGCCCTTCACCGAAACAACAGAAGAGCCCCTGCGCAGTTCTGCGCAAAAGCCCTTCTTTTTGTCATGACCGGACAAGCCTTATGGCCTTCTGATCAATTATACTAGTCCTTAATTTCATTCACTGACCGCCGGAAAAGATCTCCGAATCCGACATTCACTCTGCGGTCAGTTCAGTCTCATCCCGAAACCCGGGATCGCTACTGAAGTGTCGCCATGTACAGCAGTGTGCGAACCAGCTGGCTGACGTAACTCATCTCGTTATCGTACCATGCCACGATGCGGACCTCATAAATCTTGGTTCCGCAGCGCTGCGCCAGTGTCTGTGTCGCATCGAACAGGGAACCGTAGTGCATGCCGATAATGTCGCTGGAAACCAGCTCTTCATCGGAATAACCAAAGGATTCATTGGCTGCAGCCTTCATTGCTGCATTCAGTCCCTCTACCGTTACACTTTCTGTCGGGTCCTTCAGAGTCGCATCCAGGATCGTCAGAGAACCGCTTGGAACCGGAACTCTCTGCGCGGATCCGATCAGCTTTCCGTCCAGTTCCGGAATAACTGCGCCGATTGCCTTAGCCGCGCCTGAGCTGGTCGGTACAATGTTGATCGCGCCGGCTCTGGATCTTCTGAAGTTGCCTTTCTTCTGCGGTCCGTCCAGAATCATCTGGTCACCAGTATATGCGTGGATCGTCGTCATGAATCCTGTGCGGACTTCACGATATTCATTCAGAACCTTGGCCATAGGCGCCAGACAGTTCGTCGTGCAGCTTGCTCCGGAGACAATTCTGTCTTCCGGCGTCAGAATCTTATGGTTGACATTGTATACGATTGTCGGAATATCATTTCCTGCCGGTGCGGAAATCAGAACCTTCTTTGCGCCTGCATCCAGATGAGCCTGAGACTTTTCCTTACTTGTGAAGAAGCCGGTGCACTCCAGAACGACATCTACGCCAAGCTCTCCCCATGGAAGTTTGCGCGGATCCGGCTCTGCAAGCACGCGGTATTTATGATGACCGACATAAATGTACTGCTCATCGTATGTTACGTCTGCAGCAAACTGTCCCTGCACACTGTCATGCTTCAGCAGATACGCAAGCATCTCTGTGCTTGTCAGATCGTTAATCGCTACAATCTCCACATCATCTCTGTCAAAGAGCTGTCTGAAGGACAGACGTCCAATACGTCCAAAACCATTGATCGCAACTTTCATCATAATTATCGGCTCCTTTCTCCTCTGGATCCACAGCCTTTCGCACCATATGTTCCGAAGAACCCGGGCGTTTTGCTTATTAATTAATAGATCTTAATTATATCATACTTCTCTCAGTAAAACCTCTTTTCAACAAATTCTCCTAAGAAAATTTATATCTTCTATACATCTTTACAGATATCTTAACTGTCCTGCCCCTCGACATTCACAATCGTACCGCCGCCGACGACATACTCGCCGTCATATAACACACATGCCTGGCCAGGAGTGATCGCCCTCTGCGGCTCTCGGAACTCTACTCTTGCCCTCGTTTCTGACAAAGGGTGAACGACCGCAGGAGATGCCTTCTGGGAGTAGCGCACCTTTGCCTCCACCTGAAGATCGCGATTAGGCGATGCTTCCGTGATCCAGTTAATATTCTCGATTTCAAAGACAGAGCGGAAGAGATCGCTGTTTTCACCGAGGATAACCTGATTCTTTTCCATATCTTTCCGGCACACATACATCGGATGCGGCAGTGCCAGACCCAGCCCTTTTCGCTGGCCGATCGTATACCGTATCATTCCTTTATGACGCCCGAGAACATTTCCATTCTGGTCGACAAAATCTCCGGGAGGATAGACTTTTCCCGTAAACCGGCGGATGAACGCCGCGTAATCTCCGTCCGGCACAAAACAAATGTCCTGACTCTCATGCTTTCTGGCATTGACAAATCCTTGCTCTTCTGCGATCTGTCTTGTTTCTTCCTTACACATTCTTCCGAGTGGAAATAAAACATGCGCAAGCTGCTCCTGCGTCAGAGAATATAGAACATAACTCTGATCCTTATGCCGATCCACAGATTTTTTCAAAAGAAAACGGCCGCTTCCCGCATCTTTCTCTACGATTGCATAATGACCGGTAACCACATAATCCTGGTTCAGCTCTCTTCCACGCTCCATCAGACGCTCGAATTTCATATACCGATTGCAGTCAATGCACGGGTTCGGTGTCTCTCCAGCTTCATAGGCATGAATAAACCGGTCGATGACTTCTTTCTCAAAATCTCCGGAAAAATTGAAGACATAGTACGGGATTCCGAGATCAAACGCAACGTTTCTTGCATCTTCAATATCAGAAAGACTGCAGCAGGTCTTGTCGCTGCAGACGCCAGCTGTCTCATTCTCATACAGCTTCATCGTCACTCCGATGGTTTCATATCCGGCCTTTTTTGTAAGATAAGCGGCGACACTGCTGTCTACTCCGCCGCTCATGGCCACCAGCGCTTTTTCCATGTGATCACCGCCCCTTTCTGCAATTTTCCGCAATTGCCTTCAAGCAATCACAGGTACGGTCAATTTCCTCTAACGTATTTCTATAATTCATGGTAAAACGGAGGCTGCATGAAGCCTCTTCATCTGTTCTGCCGATCGCTTTCAGAACATGGGAAGGCTCCGCCGCTCCTGCTGAGCAGGCAGAACCGGCCGCGGCGCAGATCCCCTCCTGATCCAGACGGACAAGCGCCGCTTCATTCTCAAGTCCCGGGATAGTTACATTGCAGTTTCCCGGCAGCCGCCGTTCCGGATCTCCGTTCAGGAATGATCCCGGAATCTCCTGCAGAATTCTGCCGGTCATATGATCACGAAGCTCAGCCTCATATGCAGCCTCTTCCCGCATACTGCCGGCGCACAGCTCCGCGGCCTTTCCCATGCCGACAATCGCCGGGACATTATGCGTACCCGCTCTCAAGCCTCGCTCCTGCGCGCCGCCATGCATCAGCGGCTCCGGCAGAATCCCGCGCCGAATATAAAGAAATCCAGTTCCCTTAGGACCGCCGAATTTATGGCTGCTCGCAGAGAGGAAATCCACGCCGAGCTCCTGCACATCAACCGGAATATGTCCGACGGCCTGCACAGCATCCGTATGCATCAAAATTCCGTGCGCATGCGCGATTTCCGCAATCTCCCTCACCGGTTCGATCGTTCCGATTTCATTGTTGGCAAGCATGACCGAAACCAGGCGAGTGTCTGCTCGGACGGCCTGTCTGACCGCTTCCGGGTCAACCCGGCCGTTATGATCCGCCGGAACAACTGTCACATCCATCCCAATCTTCCGCAGGTATTCAGCCGGCCTCAGGACCGCATGATGCTCAACTTCCGATACGATCAGATGCCCGGAAAAACGTCCGGCTTCTTTACAGCATTCCGGTGCGAGAAGCTGCTTGATCACCCAGTTGTCCGCTTCTGTTCCGCCGGATGTGAAAAAGATTTCCTTATAGTCCGCATGAATCAGATCGGCTATATTTCTGCGCGCTCTTTCTACAGCTGCTCCGCTGCTCCGGTTCAGTGCGCTTCTTCCGAACGGATTTCCATATTCCTCCTGCAGATACGGGAGCATCGCGTCCAGCACACCGTTTCGCATCTGTGTCGTCGCTCCATTGTCCAGATATATCATTCTGTCCCCTAACCCTTACATATTTCTACTGTTCTTATCGGTAATCTTTAACAAGTATACCACATCTTCACGCGAACAATCACCGTCTTCCCGTGAGCAGCCTGAAAAGGATCCGTCCATGACCAAAACAGTACACTTCTCATTTGCTATGTGTCCTATTGTATCCTATACGCGAACATAAGTCAAACATATGTTCGCATCTGCGGGCAAAAAGAACTCATCCCCCTTTTCTCCCTGCGATGAGGCGGAGGATGAATTCCAAAACACAGTTCACGAACCGCTTATTCTATTTTTCTGGTCAGTTTCTCTATTTTGCCTCTTCCAGCACTCTGCAGATAAAGTCATAAATATGCTGCGTCGATTGAATAGATAACTTCTCCTTTACAGAGTGTACGCCCGGCAGCTCCGGTCCGATAGAAACTGCATCCAGTCCCGGCAGCATTGTTGCCAGAAGTCCGCACTCTACGCCGGCGTGAATGGAAACAACTTCCATCTCCTTGCCGAACATATCCTTCCAGATCTCCTGCATCTTGTCTCTGAAAGAAGACTCGCGGACAAACTCCCATGCCGGATACTGTCCGGAAACATACGCTTTTGCTCCGTTATGCTCACATACCCAGATCAGACGGCTGAGGACGTCATTCAGCTGACTGTCTACATTGCTTCTGACAAAACTGTCCAGATGCAGACTGTCTTCTGTCGTGCTGACGATACCGAGGTTCAGAGAAGTTTCTACCAGTCCCGGAATCGCGTCGCTCATACGCAGAACACCGTTCGGGAGACTTGCCAGCAGTGTGATAACCTGCTGCGTGCATTCTTTTGTCAGAGGCTCCCATCCTGCATACTCTGCAGTCTCCGGAATCTCCTCAAGATCGATATGAATATCCGGATCAGCAAGAGCAAACTCGTTTCTCGCTTCCTCTTCTACCTTGGCAAGGATTTCTTTTGCCGCAGTGACATCGCCGAGAGCGACAGCGGCCTCAGACTCTTTATTAATGACATTATCCATCTTTCCGCCGTTCATGGCAATCAGACGGGTGCATCCTGCATTAGAGAGTGCAATCAGCGCGCGTACTGCCAGCAGATGTCCGTTGGCTCTTCCCTTATGGATCTCCGCGCCGGAATGTCCGCCTTCCAGACCATGCACATGAATCAGACGTCTTTCCATCGTGCACTCGCCTCTTTCCAGCGGCAGATCTGCGATCAGGCTTCCCGCGCCTGCGCATCCTGCTGTGCACACACCCTCTTCCTCTGAATCGATATTGATCATCAGGCGTCCTTTAAGCATAGACAAATCTTCATCTTTCAAGGCATTAGCGCCGACCATGCCGACTTCCTCGCCGGTCGTGCACAGGAACTCGACTCTCGGGTGCTTCAGCTCCTTAGAATCAAGAATCGCAAGCGCCATAGCAACTGCCGCGCCGTCGTCTCCGCCGAGTGTAGTGCCATCTGCGCACAGCCAGTCGCCGTCGATCTTCAGATCGATGCCTTCTTTTTCCATATCTTTCTCTGAACCCTGCACCTTCTCGCAGACCATGTCCATATGACCCTGCAGAATAACCGGCGCCGCCTTCTCATATCCCTCGGTTGCTTCTTTGATAATAATGACATTGTTCGCCTTATCGCGGTAATGCTTCAGGCCGCGGTCTTCTGCGAATTTTACCAGATAGTCGCTGATCGCCTTTTCCTGATTTGAAGGTCTTGGAATTGCCGCGATCTCCTCAAAGAAATGGAATACCGATTTTGGTTCAAGATTTTCCAACATTATTATGCCCTCCTCATTTTACAATTGCTTCTTCCGCTTCCGCAAAAGAAATCAACGCTGTTCACTCATATTTCCGCGCTGGCATCCTCTCCGTGCCGACATCGCAGAGACGATGCGGTCTCCTCTGTATATGAATTCCAACAACTATTATACACGATCCTTGTGAATGTATACAGAATACTTAATAACCAGAGTGATCTATTTTCTTTTGCTTCAACCTCTTCATTGTAAATTCTTCTGAAATTTTCGTCAATCAAAATAACGATTATTTTTTGAAGAAACTCAGTGTTAATTTAATATCAAGTGCTTTTAATCATAAAAAATCCCCATCCAAAGCCCTTAACTCAGCTTTTGGATGGGGGAAAATGATTACTCAGCAAACAGCGGTGTGGACAGATATCTGTCTCCTGTATCCGGGAGGAGCGCAACGATAGTCTTGCCCTCGTTCTCCGGTCTCTTTGCCAGTTCGATTGCGGCCCAGACTGCAGCACCGGAAGAAATTCCAACCAGTACGCCGTCGTTGTGGCCGATTTCCTGACCTACCTTGAATGCATCATCGTTCTCAACAGGGATGATCTCATCATAAACCTTGGTATCCAGAACTTCCGGAACAAATCCTGCGCCGATTCCCTGGATCTTGTGCGGTCCGCCGTGACCCTCAGACAGTACCGGGGAGGATGCCGGCTCTACGGCAACGATCTTGACATCCGGATTCTGAGACTTCAGATACTCGCCGACACCAGTCAGTGTTCCGCCTGTGCCGACACCGGCTACAAAGTAATCAACCTTTCCGTCTGTGTCTTCCCAGATCTCCGGACCTGTCGTCTCTTTGTGCGCCTTCGGATTTGCCGGGTTTACAAACTGGCCAGGGATGAAGCTGTTCGGATTTTCCTTATGCAGCTCGTCAGCCTTTGCGATCGCACCTTTCATACCCTGTGCGCCATCGGTCAGTACAAGCTTAGCGCCATACGCCTTCATCAGCTTTCTTCTTTCTACACTCATGGTCTCCGGCATTACGATGGTGATGCTGTATCCTCTTGCTGCCGCGACTGCTGCAAGTCCGATTCCGGTATTACCGGATGTCGGCTCGATGATCTCTGTGTCCGGCTTCAGCTCGCCTCTCTGCTCAGCGTCATCCAGCATTGCCTTTGCAATTCTGTCCTTTACAGATCCTGCCGGGTTGAAGTACTCAAGCTTTGCAACGACCTTAGCCTTCAGTCCGTATTTCTTTTCCAGATGAGTGAGCTCGAGCAGCGGTGTATGTCCGATGAGCTGATCTGCTGATGTGTAAATCTTAGCCATTTGAATTTCCTCCACGATTATTGTTCTAATACCCTAAAAATTAATCTCTAATTTATTGATCTGAAATATTGATACACACTGGAACCGATCTAAAACACATCTTTCCTGTATGTTGATTGCATTATATCCCCATAAAACCAGTATGTCAATAGGGTTTATATCTTTTTCTGGAGTTTTTTTCGCTGAGCAGTGTCTCAGTTACCCTTTGTCTGCACCATCACAAAAAGAGGCTGTTGCCTCGGACGATTATGATCGTTCGTGCAGCAGCCTCTTATTTCCCTTAAAACTCATCCTCTGCAGCCGGTCCTGCGGCCAGTCTGCCTTTAGCCGGCAGCCTGACTCCGGTCTCCGTCTGCATCTCTGTCTTCTGAAAGCTGTTTCGCGTTACGGTGAGCGGCTATCACCAAGATTACTGCGGCAGCAGCAATACCAATAGCGATTCCTGCTTGTCCGCCTGTAATTCTTGCCGTCCACATCGGTGCGCTGAACAGTGAAATGTTATACATTATCAGTCCTGCAACCAGATACGCGCAGCAGACAACCAGAACAACGATCCCGATAATCTGCAAAGCAATACTGATCCGGTAATTTCTCTGATCATGGTTACGCATTATTCTCACCCTTTCTTTCAGATATCCCCGATCCGCATTCCATCGATGCTGTGATCCGTCAACTCGAGATTTTATTCTGCGAGTCTTAAGGCTATTCTTTTAATATCCATATTATACCACCGCACAAAATAAAATACACCAATACAGCAAAAAAACATATTTTATACATTTCTTATGATTTTTAATTTCTGACAGACAAAAAACACTGCACGGAAACGTCTCTCCGCACAGCGTCTCGTGATCTTCGCTCTATTTCATCAGATCATATAAAAATCACCCTCATCGCCCCGGTTTGCCAGATCGCCGACGGTGATGCCGTCAAAATACTCATTGGTCATATTAAAGAATTTCTCCCACATCGGCAGGGTCTTGCATTCGGCCGCACGTTCACACGGCTGTCCGCCCGCTTCCAGACACGCAACCGGCGCCAGATCGCCTTCCACTTCACGCAGCACATCGCCTACCGTAATGCTGTCCGGATCCTTTGCCAGCTTGTAACCGCCGCCTTTCCCGCGATGTCCGGATACGATGCCCGCCTTAGAAAACACCACAATGATGCTTTCCAGATATTTTTCACTGATTCCCTGACGCGATGCAATTTCCCTGAGCGGAGTATATTCGCCGGAATCGTGCTCTGCCAGATCGATCAGAACACGGAGCGCGTAGCGCCCCTTTGTTGATATTTTCATTGCCATAGGATAACCGCCTTCCTTACGAATTCATTATTTCTCTATACTCAGTACGTATTATGCCGTCCTCCGCTCCCCCTGTTTACGGAGCAGATTCCGCTTGGATTCTCTATTTATACAATTTAATATACCATAACACGCCATCTCAAACAAGTATTTCGGTAGGTTATAGGAGTAATTCGTTTTTATGAACGGACAGATGCAGAAATATCCGTTTGATTCGACAAAAAGCAAACAGGCCAGGGGGCAGCCGGCCTGCCGGGTGCCGGGAAGATTTCTCCCGAACACCGGCCGCATACTCCGGTTTTCCTCTGGCTCTGTAATCTTTGTCTGATGAAAATATCACGTTAGCGCAGTACTCGCGCTGAATACGCACCTCCCGGCAAAACCGGGAAGCCTTCTGTTCCGCTACTGAACCTTATGTCCGGTCAGTTTCTCAAAAGCCTCTTCATACTTTGCAATAGTCTTGTCGATGACGTCCTGCGGAAGGTTGTAATCGCTGTCCGGGTTCGCCTTCAGCCAGTCTCTTACGAACTGCTTGTCGTAGGACGGCTGGGACTTTCCAGGCTCATAGCCTTCCAGAGGCCAGAATCTGGAGCTGTCCGGGGTCAGCATCTCGTCTCCGATAACGACGTTTCCGTTCTCATCAAGACCGAACTCAAACTTTGTGTCTGCGATGATGATGCCGTGTTCTTTTGCGTACTCTGCGCATTTCTTATACAGCGCGATTGTGTTGTCGCGGATCGCTTCGGCGTACTGTTTTCCCTTGCCTGGATAATGTTTTTCCAGAACCTCTACGCACTGCTCATAGGAGATATTCTCGTCATGATCGCCGAGTTCTGCCTTGGTGCTCGGTGTGAACAGCGGTTCAGGCAGCTGCTGTGACTCCTGCAGGCCTTCAGGCAGCTCGATCCCGCAGACTTTTCCGGTCTCCTGATAGCTTGCCCATCCGGATCCTGTGATATAGCCTCTGACGATGCACTCGATCGGCAGCATCTCCAGCTTCTTGCACATGGTGCTGCGTCCCTCGAACTCCTCTGTCTGGAAGAATTCCGGCATATCCTTGACATCAATGGAAATCAGGTCGTTTGGAACAATGTCTTTAGTGTAGTCAAACCAGAACTTTGACATCTGTGTAAGGATCTTGCCCTTTCCGACAATCTTGTTCTTCAGAATATGGTCAAACGCAGAAATGCGATCCGTTGCAACCATAATCAGACTGTCGCCATTATCATAAATTTCTCTGACCTTTCCGGCCTTTACCGGTTTAAATTCCTTCATTCTGTATACCTCCCGCTGTAAACAGGCGTGTGCCGCATCTCTGACGCCGCGCCGGTGCTGTATTTCCTACAGGTTGTTCTTTTCTCTGAAATTGTCGAGGAAAGACGAATCCTTAAAGTAATTGATCTTCATGGCGGTCTTCATCTCGTCCATAGTCTGCGCCGCCGTCTCACGCGCTTTCTCTGTGCCCTCTTTCAGAACCTGGAACACGTAATCCAGATTCTTGGCGTAGTCTTCCCTGCGCTCTCTGATCGGGCGCAGCGTCTCCTGCATGACATTGTTCAGGAACTTCTTTACCTTGACATCGCCGAGGCCTCCGCGCTGATAGTGCGCTTTCAGCTCATCCAGATCCTTATACTCCGGCAGGAACTCCTGGAAATGCTCCGGCTTGCTGAATGCGTCCAGATAAGTGAATACGGTGTTTCCCTCAATCTTTCCCGGATCCTCCACACGCAGATGGTCTGGATCGGTGTACATAGACATGACTTTCTGGCGGATCGTATCCGGATCATCAGCCAGATAGATGCAGTTTCCGATCGACTTGCTCATCTTATTCTTTCCGTCCGTTCCCGGAAGACGCATGCTCGCCTTGTTGGAGGACAAAAGGATCTCAGGCTCTACCAAGGTGTCACCGTAAATCATATTGAAACGGCGCACGATCTCTCTTGCCTGCTCAAGCATCGGCTCCTGGTCCTCTCCGACCGGAACTGTGGTTGCCTTGAACGCTACAATATCTGAAGTCTGGCTGACCGGGTAATTCAGGAATCCGACCGGAATGCTGTTATTGAATCCTCTCAGCTGGATCTCATTCTTGACCGTCGGATTTCTCTCCAGTCTGGAAAGTGTGACGAGGTTCATGAAGTAGAACGTCATCTCCGTCAGCTCCGGAACTTCAGACTGAATGAACAGCGTCATTTTTTCCGGATCCAGTCCCGCAGCGAGGTCATCCAGCGCAACCTGCAGAAGGTTGTCTCTAATCTTGGACGGATTATCGAAGTTATCCGTCAGCGCCTGTGAATCCGCGATCATAATATAGATCTTATCGTATTCTCCGGAATTCTGAAGCGCGACACGGTTGCGAAGCGATCCGACATAGTGGCCGATATGAAGCTTTCCGGTCGGACGATCGCCCGTCAGTATGATTTTCTCTCCCATTGATACATGCTCCTTGTTTCAAGTTATACATTATCCATGATATTTTACCGCAAACCTTATGATTTGTCACGATTTTATGTGGAATCCCAACAAACCATCTGCCTGCATGTAAATCCTCATTTGATTTTATCCTGCTGCGTTTAAAGATGTTCCGCGGCTTCCCGCACATACTCTTCTGCGCTTTCCAGGTTTCCCTGAATTTCTTCTTTTGTCAGAGGACGGCGGACCTTGGCCGGACTGCCGAACGCCATCATACCGTCCGGGACTTCCGTTCCCTGTGTCACCAGAGCGCCGGCGCCGATCAGACAGTTCTTTCCGATTTTGCATCCCGTCATTACAACGGCGCCCATGCCGATCAGCGTATTGTCGCCGACTGTGCATGCGTGAACAATCGCGCTGTGGCCAACGGTCACATCATGGCCGATGGAAATTGGCTTTCCCTCTTCAGCGTGAAGCACGCAGTTATCCTGAATATTGGTTCTCTCCCCGATATCAATAGAAGAATGGCTGGAGCGCAGCACCGCGTTATACCAGATTCCGGAATCTTTCCCGATGTTGATATCCGGCCCTGAAAGCTGCGCGCCGTCCGCTATAAATACATGTTCACCGATTTTACCTGTATATTTATCCATACCTGTTTCCTTTCCTGCACGTCTGCTTCTTGCGCAGTTTATTTTTGTCCCGAACCCGCATGGCTGAACCAGATGGATACTGTCCGATGCGGGAGAATCTGCACACTGTTTATATTATACCGCATCCCGCCACATTCCTCATGATTTTCCAGAAAATATGCATAATGCTCTGTCTTGCAGTACAGGCGCCCCCGCGGTAGAATGGATATAGTAAGGTTAATTCAAATCAGCAAAGGATGTGAATACATGATTTACTCAACGGAAGTAGAAAATATGTGTCCGATCGCGAAGGGCGCATATCACGGTCCTGCTCCGATCCCGGAAGAGGGAGAATGGGTGCAGGCTAAGGAAATCAAAGACATCAGCGGACTGACTCACGGTGTCGGCTGGTGCGCGCCTCAGCAGGGCGGATGCAAGCTCACTCTGAATGTGAAGAACGGCATTATTGAAGAGGCTCTGGTGGAAACCATCGGCTGCAGCGGCATGACTCACTCCGCAGCCATGGCATCGGAAATTCTCCCGGGAAAGACGCTCCTGGAGGCGCTGAACACCGATCTCGTATGCGATGCCATCAACGTTGCCATGCGTCAGCTCTTCCTGCAGATTGTCTACGGAAGATCCCAGACCGCATTCTCAGAGGGCGGACTTCCTGTCGGCGCAGGTCTTGAGGACCTCGGCAAAAATTTACGCAGCCAGGTAGGAACTATGTACGGCACCAAGGCCAAGGGATCCCGCTATCTGGAAATGACAGAAGGATATGTCAACCGCCTTGCTGTCGATGAGAACGATCTGATCATCGGCTATGAGTTCATCAACCTCGGAAAAATGATGGACTACATCAAGGACGGAATGGACGCCAACGAAGCCGTAGAAAAGGCCAAAGGCACATACGGAAGATTTGACGAAGCGGCGAAGTACATCGACCCGAGAAAGGAGTAACACATGGCATTATTTGAAAGCTATGAGCGCCGCATCGATAAAATCAACGGCGTATTGAAGGAATACGGCATCGCGTCACTGGAAGAGGCAGAAAAGGTCTGTAAGGATGCGGGTGTCGATCCATACCAGATTGCCAAGAACGTACAGCCGATCTGTTTTGAAGACGCAGGCTGGGCTTATGTCGCAGGATGCGCAATTGCAATCAAAAAGAACGTAAAGACCGCTGCTGACGCGGCCGAAGCCATCGGAATCGGTCTGCAGAGCTTCTGCATTCCGGGAAGCGTCGCAGATGACCGTAAAGTCGGCATCGGCCACGGAAACCTGGGCGCCATGCTCTTAAGAGACGAGACCAAATGCTTTGCGTTCCTGGCAGGACATGAGAGCTTCGCCGCCGCAGAAGGCGCAATCGGAATTGTCAACAACGCCAACAAAGCACGTAAAGAACCGCTGCGCGTCATCCTGAACGGACTCGGAAAAGACGCCGCTCAGATCATCTCCAGAATCAACGGCTTCACCTATGTGCAGACAAAATTCAACTACAAGACCGGCGAACTGAATGTCGTGCAGGAAATCCCGTATTCCAAGGGAGAACGCGCACAGGTACGCTGCTACGGCGCCGATGACGTCCGTGAAGGCGTTGCAATCATGCACCACGAGCACGTCGACGTTTCCATCACAGGAAACTCCACCAACCCGACAAGATTCCAGCACCCGGTTGCAGGAACCTATAAGAAGGAATGCATCGAACAGGGTAAGAAGTACTTCTCCGTCGCTTCCGGCGGCGGCACAGGACGCACACTTCACCCGGACAACATGGCCGCCGGCCCGGCATCCTACGGCATGACGGACACCATGGGACGCATGCACTCCGACGCACAGTTCGCAGGCTCCTCCTCCGTTCCTGCCCATGTAGAAATGATGGGCTACATCGGAATGGGAAACAACCCGATGGTCGGATGCACCGTTGCATGCGCCGTCGCAGTTGAAGAGGCCATGAATAAATAGCCATTGAACAAACCATTGTTAGTCAGCGGTTGATTATTCGGTTGATTATTATTATTGGTTGATTGATGAAAAAAGAAAAAACAGGCAGCTGCCGCCGTGAATACCAAATATCTCAAGGATATCCACGTGCAGCTGCCTGTTTTTTTGAGATCGGCTGGACAGACTTCCCGTTTTCCGCATCTATATGCTTACCATTTTACTATGTTTATTGAGGATCTCGTCCCCTTATCTTTTACTGGGGAACCGGCTTGTCCTTCCAAACACAAAAGACTGCCGTATGGCAGGTTCCACCCGGCAGTCTTTTTCCTTGACATGGTACGTTTTGCCGCTTCCTTCTACTCCACCTCTTCCAGCATCACACTCGTGTAAAACACGCCGTCTGCGTCCCGGAATCTCGCCTGCCCGTGATACTTCTCCGTAATCTGCATCACCGATTTCAGGCCGATTCCGCCATTCTTTTTCTGCGACCGGTACTGTCCGTTGATTTTCACCCGCTCTCCGGCATACGGATTGACCATGGAAAGGTAGAACGCGCCCCCTTCCTCCTGCTCCAGATCTAGATCGATCACCCGCAGATCCTCCGGAACCGCTGCCGCCGCCTGCACGGCATTATCCAGCAGATTTCCGATCAGCACACACAGATCCTCGGCGGCAATTCCCAGATCCCTTGGCACCACAGAAGAAACCTTCAAGTTTACACCCGCGCTCTCTGCGACCGTTGAATAGTACCTCAGCAGGGCATTCACAGCAGAATTCTCGCAAAAATTCACCCGCGAACTTCTCACGCGATCCTTTCTGAAATACGCACTGCAAAATTCCTCCGCCTCCTGAAAGCGCCCTTCCTCCAGCATGACCTGGAGCGTCCCGACAATGTGCCTGAAATCATGCCGTTCCTTGGCCGTCTGATCCATATAGGCGCGCAGCTGCACATAATCCTTTACCTGTACATCCTGCATCCACTTCACCTTTTCCATCTCCCGATTCTCATTCATCAGCTTCGCCACCTGCAGCAGCGCAATCTCATTCAGACAAAAACTGATGCACAAGATGCCGATGGTCAGCACGCTCATCAGAAATATGCCTGCCTTCCCCTGTATCCTGGTGCGGTCGAAATAGAAAATCAGGTACCCGAGAACAGTGATTGTGACCGGCGCAGCCCATGCTGTGTTCCAGAACTTGCCTTCATTGAAATCATGAAACAGCCAGACCAGCTGTTCTTTCATCCGTACGACAAAAAACAAAAGCAAGAGGATAAACAGCCATCGGACAACAGTCGCCGCAGCCAGGCTTTCGACAGTCTGAAAATACATGCCGATCTGCCGGTACATCATTCCGCTCAGCGTAACCACGGCCGCAATCACGAGATACTGATACAGGATTTTTCGAAAATCTGCGCGCAAAAGAAGGAAAGAAGGAATCACCAGCAAAAATATTCCTATTGTAACAAGGGTATTAAACGACCTTGTATATTCGATATATGTAAAAAGGACCGATATGCCTGCAAGGGCAGTAAGCATAATTGTCCGCGTTTTTTCATAAGACAATCGCGTCACATCCCGAAAAGGAATCAGCATCACCCAGGCACACGGAATCATTACGGAATAGAACGTAAACAGAATCATCCAGCGGATCACCATCGCGACCTCCTCATCCTTTTCAGCTTCTGATCAAATTTCCAGTCTACAAAACGCTGACGGACAGCGGTCTGCTTTCGCTGCGCTATCGGCAGGATCGTTCCGTCATCCATGACACATTCTGCGTTTTCTATCCGCATCACATGACTCAGATTAACCAGTATGCCGCGGTTAATGACTGCAAATGCAGCATCTCCAGTCAGTTCATCACAGATATGTGAGAACGTCATTCTCAGCCGGAACTGCTCTTTATCTGTCTTCAGATTCAGATAGTTCGAATCTGAAGTGACCCAGAGAATCTCCCGGCACGGAACTGATACATGACGTTTATCCGATGCGTAAAACACAAAACTCCGTTCATCCGCTTTCAGCGCACCAAAGGCATCATCCAGTGTCCGCGCCATCGCTTTCGGGTCTACGGGTTTCAGCAGGTAATCAAATGCATGGAAAGAAAACGCGTCTTTCCAATGCTCCGTACTATTTGTCAAAAATACTACAAGCGTATCTCCGGAGAATTTCCGGAGCCTGCGTACAGTTTCTATTCCGTCCATATCATCCATGAAAATATCCATAAAGACAAGAAACAAATCATTTAGTTCAGAAGATTCTAGAAACTCTGTCCCGCTGGAATACGCCTTACACTCGATCTTGAGATGATGCCGGCTCAGGTAATCTTTTACTTCTGTTGAAATACGATGACGTTCGTTCTGATCATCATCTACAACCGCAATTCTCACTGCATTCACCTCCTGTCCCCTTCTGACCGTGTTATATTTCACCGCGTCTCCATTATTATACCCGATTTACCGGCCGATGTCCCGTGAGGTTTCGCGCTTGACCCATATTATCGCATTGGTCTCATTTTTCTCAACATTCGTCCCCATTCAATGCACATTCGTCCCAGCTGCTTGATCTCAAAATAGTTAGAATGTTAATTTAAATATAGAAAATGACTTGTAGAAATAACAACTCATCATCCTGCAGCTGCAAAATTTCCAGCCACGATCACAAGAAAATTGAAAGGAAGTGAACATCATGAGAAAAAGAGAACATCGGCATTTAAATGCCACAAGAAAGGCCCTGATCATCCTGCTCACGGCAGCATTGATCATCGCATTCGGTTTTCAGGGTACAGTCTATGCGGTTGATGCCGGATCCACCGAACCGCCGGCAGAAACAACAGAAAGCCAGGACAAAGCAGAAAAAGAAGAGTCGGTTCCTATCTGGAATTACACTACCGGAGATCCGCAGTCCAAGTGGTACGACGGATCAGAAACCTGGTCGGACAATGAAGAGAGTCCGAGGACTCAGGTAGATGAGAGCCTGAAAGAAGGCGAAGACTACGTCAGAACGTACGCATTCACAGACAAGCGCGCAGTTAATCCAGACGATCCTTCACTGGAATGGAAAGACTCAGCCAGAGGAATGAATCAGCCGGGATTTATCTGGGAGAGGATTGAAGGCCGCGGAAAATATATGAGTGTAAAAGAGATCCGCCACAACATTATGGCCTGCATCAAGATCGCCCCGGACAGTCTGACGAAGGAAGAAGGGGAAACCGATCCGCAAATCACCTATAAGATGACGGTTGTAAATGACGCGCCAGTCGATTTCAGCGCCTACAACATCAAGTTCAGCAGAGAAGAAGGCGAAGAACCGGGAACCTACAAAGTCACTGGAAGAATGACGTTTACAGAACCATCTGAGCAACTGACGATGATCATTGATCAGGATATGCCGGAAAGCGGACTCTATGTTTACCGCGTAGTCGGTGAAAACACCCAGGGATTCCTTCAATTCCAGATCTACAACGGCAGCTTCCTCATTAACAGAAAAGAGATCACACCGCCGGTAATCATTACACCGACGCCTACTCCGACAGAAGAACACACAGTCAGCTTCAGCACCGGCGGCGGATCAGAAGTTCCGTCCCAGACCGTTCCATCCGGCGGAAAGGCTGTAAAACCGGACGATCCGACCAAAGACGGCTATACGTTCCAAGGCTGGTACACTGAAGCGGAAGCTGAAAACACGTATGATTTCAACACACCAGTTACGAAGAGCTTTACACTCTACGCAAAATGGGAAAAGGTAAATGAGCCTGTTAAACCGGATAAACCGAACAAGCCAAAGCCGTCCAAGAAAGTCACCGGAATCCTTCTTCCTAAAGTCAAGGCATCCGGCACGACACAGACCCTGACCTGGACCAGACTGACCAACGTTGACGGATACTTCATCTACCGCAACCACTGCGATGAAGGAAAGAAACTTCATCCGTTCAAGAAAGTCGCCGATTACAAGGCGTCGCGCGCACGTGTCTACGTCAGAAAGAACCTGAAGCGCGGCCACAACTATAAATACTACGTTGCAGCGTATAAAATCAAGAATGGAAAGAAAGTCGTCGTGAGAAACAGCGTAACCGTTCATTCCGTTGCCGGAAACACGAGCTACCGCTCCACCAACGTAAAATCCGTCAAAGCAGCAAAACACAGCATCACCCTGAAGAAAGGCAAGAGCACCGTATTGAGAGCGGCGGTTACAAAATACAACAGCAGAAAGAGCCTGCTTGACAGCACGCACTGCGCGAAACTCCGCTACCTCTCTGCAAACAGCTCCATCGCCTCCGTGAATTACAATACCGGCAAGATTACTGGAAAGAAAGCCGGCACCACAACAGTCTACGTACTGGGAGTCAACGGATACCGCGATAAGACAAAAGTTACAGTAAAATAGATGCTGCAGGCAGCAGATTAAAAATCAACACTCCATAAATAATACGATTATATTGGAAGAGGCCGCGGAACTACGCGGCCTCTTCTTACAGGCACCCGGGACTACTCGTAAAAATCTGGCATGTAACCATACTCTGTAATAGAAAAGATAAGTAAACGATAAAGAATAAAAGAAAAATGAGAAACTAAGGATGAATTGGGAATCAGAAGAAAATGAAAATATGAAGAATATAAAAATATGAAAATCAAAAGAAAGCGGAAGCTCCGGTATACTGTATACCGCAGATATTCTTCTGCTCATTGCGCCATCGAATACTTATTCATTGCAGAATTCTGGTTTTCCGCATAATACGCTACCGCATCATCGTCTAAGAGCAAGTTATTTTTGTATACAATCGCACTTTCGAGATTTCTGTTATCTGAAAACGGATTTCCGGCAATTCCGGAACACAAAAGAGGACTTTTTCTATTTTATCTTCCGCATCTTCCGCGAAACAGCAAGACGTCTGTTCGAACAGGCACATCTATGAACAATAACACAAACCAGCACGACGTCTGCTTCACTTTCTCAGGCTTCATCCAGATCTATTCCCTTGTTTCCCTCGCATTTGAACAAAATCGAAAGTATATATTATCTTTGTTTTACATAATTATGCATTCCGCACTATCTTGGTCACGGATGCTGCAGAGGGAAACCATCAAACGTATACAATCTGTTCCGTAATCGCGGTTAATATACTTTTAGATAACCAAAAACAAGAAACTCCTTTTTTCTGTTCTCACTTCGCCTATTTTCATCATTGCGAGAACTGATTTTTGACTCGTTCTCCGTCCGGACTGCCTCTGTCCTTATAAAATCAGAATGGAAAAGTAGGAATGTTGCAAAACGGAGCGCACTATGAAGGTATACTGTATACTTTCCCCCGCTTCCCCATATTACCAGAAAGAAGGTGTTAATGAATAAAGAACAGTATGTCGTATACAGTATACCTGCGTTCACTTCCCTTCTCCTCTGCTTTCCTAATTACCAGATGGACAGGGGCATTTTCATCCCTTCCGGGCACCGGATTTCTGTCCGGTCCGCCACCCGTCCACCTGTTTATTCCTGAATCTGTGATTTCAGCCTG
>SFHC01000027.1 GCA_004555725.1 [Eubacterium] saphenum | reverse complement strand
GGACAATTATATCATGGGCTTAACTAAGCCTATTGAACAAATATTTATTAAGTTTTCAAGGTACATTAATGTATCTAAAAGATATTATACGAGGGAGGTATAAAATATGTGGATATTTAGTATTGGACTCAGTGTTATATTAACAATTGTTGCACTTGTGCTGGTATCAAAAAAACGTGATAAGGCAATGTGGGCATCTGTTTGTTCATTAGTACTTGTGATTGTTTCATTGTTACTTGAATATAAGATGATTTTAGACTGGGTAAACAAAAAAGATTGGTCAGCAATGCTTGACGTAGTTCCAACTATGTTTTTTGTGCTTTGCGTATATGTCGTTGCAATGATTGTTGTAAATGTGTTTATAATCTATAAATCTAAGAAATAAAGACAATTCCAGTTTTTAGAACTATATATATTGAAATTTGTGGAGGAAAATGATTATGAAATGTCCATATTGCGATAAAGAAATGACATTAGGCTACATTCAGTGTAGAGATGGTGTGAATTGGACTTTGAAAAAGCAGATCGTTGCAGCATTGTCCTGCTTTGGTAAAGGATGCGCTTCACTTGCCAATGGAGCGGCATCTGATTCAAGTGCTGTATATGCTTATAAGTGTGACGACTGCATGAAAGTAATTATTGATTACGATTGCAATAGAGAATAATAAATTTGAATTTGTGGAGATGATAAGATGGTCAATATTACAGATGTAAAACAGATTCTTCAACTTGCGATAGATGCCGAGATTAAAGTCTTTCTTGATGGTGGCTGGGGGGTAGATGCGTTGCTTGGACATCAGTCAAGAGTCCATAACGATATTGATATTTTTGTAGAAAAGAAAGATTATCAGAACTTTATAGAGATAATGAAAGCTAATGACTTTTATGAGATTAAGATGGAATATACAACATTGAACCATACTGTATGGAAAGATGCGAAAAACAGGATTGTTGATTTGCATTGTTTTGAATATACGGGCGAAGGTGAAATTCTTTATGAGGGGGATAACTTTCCGGTAGAAACTTTTTCTGGTAAAGGAAAAATTGAGGAGATAGAGGTTTCTTGTATTGAACCATATAGTCAAGTAATGTTCCATTTGGGATATGAATTTGATGAGAATGATGTACATGATGTGAAGCTATTGTGTGAGACATTTCATATCGAAATTCCAAATGAGTATAGATAACTGTAAATTCCAGTTTGTATTATAGTTATTAAAACGATTACATGCCCTCGGCAATTGCGCTGAGGGTTTTCTTATGCTCAGAAACGGAGGTGATGACAATGAAAGCGCTAACGCCTATTAAGGCAATTCGGGCATACTGCATCGAGTGCAGTGGTGGCATGACTAAAGAGGTTAAGTTATGTCCCGTTGAGAAGTTCCCGCTATACCCATACAGAATGGGCAAAAGACCGACAGCCGATACAGATATCGGCAACAATAAGGACTCTGAGAAAAGTGATAGCTAGCTGCCACTTTTTTCTTATATTGATACCAAATCACGACATATATTCATAGGCAGGAACCGGAGAGTGCACCGGAGAGAAACAGAACTGTGAAGGAGCGTGATGTATGGGAAATATAATCTGGTCACAAAATATCTTTGACAGAATAAAACCGGGAATATATAATAGATATAGAAAAGATGCTACCGAATACACGGTTAGCCACAAATTAATAGTAGTTATAAAAATAACCGCTTTCGTTTGCAGATTGGGCGGTTATTTTTGTGATTTATTTTTACTTCCGATTGCATATCCAAGACCGAATGCAGTAAAAGCTAAGCTGATTACTGCAAGTAGACTGTCTATTGTCAACATTGGCAACACCCTCCTTCGCACAAGATTCCCTGATAGGGTTTCTATGTAAACAGAGGGTCACAGTCCCTCTGTAAGAGGGCTAACCGCATACCCGCTATTGGTAGCATCGAATTAGGTATAACAACAAATATGGTCGGTGACAAGCAGTCATGCATTATAAATGTGTGGCTGTTTTTTTCGTGGTATGACTAAAGAGGTCAGGTTATGTCCTGTTGAGAAGTGCCCGCTATGTCCATATAGAATGGGTTAAAGACCGACAGCCGATACAGATATCGGCAGCAATAATAACTCTGAGAAAAGTGGCAGCTTGCTGCCGCTTTTTTCTTGAATTGACACCAAATTACGACAGAAACGAAGAAGGACCATGTGGGATCCTTGAACAAAATGATCAGCTTGAAGAGCTTTATGCTGGTCGAAAGTTTTTTATCACAAAAATATAAAAAGTAGTTGTAATACGCCTTCTAAATCTCCTATAGGTGAGAGGAGTTTTTCCTTGTACAACTAAATACACATTCATCAGATACTTTAACTATGAGATGCGAAAGCTATAGCATGCATGACGATGCGCCATGACCTCCTATCAGGAGCAAGCGACAATCTCTTCGTCTGAAAGGCAGGTGGCACCTGTTTTGTGCGATGACACTCATAGATGATAATGATACGCCCGTCCAGTCACAGCCCTGCAGGGAAGCAGGATCACGCAATGAGGGCGGCTCGGAGAGAACCTCGGAGGGGCTGGAGACCCGTGAGGAAGTATGCCGGCTTCCGTCTGATGTATTCCTGATTCCCGGGGTGTTGAGAACAAAAAGGGATTTCTTTTACATCATAGATATGTGCGGAATAAGCCGATGCATATTTTCAGAGCGAATGCAAGCCTGCGAATGCATCCCTTGCAATTCGCACGTTAGAAATACTATGGAATCAGCATTACTATGATTATACTGGTTCCTGAAAGGAATTAACTTATGCTAACAAATTACACAGAAACAAATGGAACAGCTGCGCTTTCAAGTGAAGCCAGATTCTATTCGATTCCTGAAGTAAGGAAGTTAACAGGATGGAGTGAAACAACCGTTCAGAAATTATTTAACGACCCATCATTTCCTGCTACAGACTTTGGTAGATCTAAGCTCGTGGAAGCACATGCACTGATTAATTATTTCTCTAAGAGAAGAACTAAGGATACTAGTAGATATTGGAGATAGGAGGCAGGAATGGCAAGAAAGAAGAAAGCTAAAGAACCTAACAAGCGTGCCGAGAGAGGCTCAGGCTCGCTCAGGTTAAAAGACAACGGCAAGTATGAATATAGAGTTACTTACAAGGACCAGTATGGTAACAGCAGAAGAAAGACATTCACATCCTACTATGAGGACGAATGTTATGAGATGTGCGACGAGTTTATGAAGAACATAGAGAGATCAAACTATCTTGTTCGCAGCAATGCAACTATTCCTGATTTAGTTGAAACCTATCTTCAGAGAAGACTGGATATGAACCATATGCAGATTCAGGGATATCACAGAAGTATGGAGACGCTGGAGATTATCAGAAAAAGTTTTCTCGGAAGAATGCCAATCCAAGATGTCAGCAAAAGTGATATCCATGCATTCTTGAGAACAATCACCAGCTATGCCGACAGCACTATTGAGAAAATATTTCTTCAGCTCAAGAAGGCCTTTGTGCTGGCGACCAGCAAGAACATTATCGATACCAATCTGATGCTTGACGATGAAATTGTAAGACCGAAATCCAAGAAGGAAACAAAGGCTGTTGTGTCTTTCACGCAAGATGAGCAGCGTATCTTCCTGGAAGAACTTGAGGCGCACAAGGTACCGGCATACAGAAACAATTACAAGAATCAGATTTTGCTGTCTCTAAACACCGGAATGCGAATGGGAGAAGTCAACGCACTTAAGAAAGAGGACATTGACTTCAGACGCAAAATTATTAAGGTGAGAAGAACCATATCCCTTGGCGAGAAGTCGCGTCCATTCCTCAATGACAAGCCTAAGACTGATGCGGGCAAAAGAGATATTCCTTTTACCGATGAAGTCGAGTCTCTGCTCAGGGAGATTATCAAGGAGAGCAAATCAAACCCAGACGGTTTACTCTTCTATGATCATAACAAGATGGGGCTAATCACAACCAATCAGGTTAACAGCTTCTTCAACAGAATCTGCAAGAAAGCTGATATTAACATCAGCGGACAGCATGCCTTAAGACACACCTTTGCTACCAGATGTATTGAAGCAGGAGTTGAGGCTGTTGTCCTTAAGAAATGGATGGGTCATACGGACATTCATATGACGCTGGACATATATGCAGACGTTTTCGACAGTATGCATAACAACTCAATCAGTAAGCTTGAAGAGCACATGAACACAATATCGTAATAGTGAGATAAGGAGCCAAATTCCTTCGCGGATGGCGAAAAAGCGGATGGACCCAAGAATAGCAATAAACAATCTGCCTATTTACTTCGGGTCCTCCGCCAGATTGAGCAGCTTTTCGAAGCTGCTCTTTTTATTATCCGGGACATGGGCGAGGACCCACGGGGTGAGAGTCCTGCGGCCCTGTCCCGCCGACTGCGAAACCCAAACTGCAACAGCGCAGAGGCGCGGAAGGACCCATGCGAGGGCCGCCCGCAAAGCCAAGCCGAGCGTTCGACAAGCAGCATGTAAACTTATACGGGTTTCCATTTCCGTGAATTGATTTTAGGAAGGATCACAGCTCTGATATACTGTTCCACCGCTGCCACATTTAAATTCCCCTCTGAATCATCAACTGTGTAAAACAAATTCTCATTAAGCACAAATCCATTATCGATATATAGTTTCAAATTGCCTACGGCTCTCTTAAAATATCCCGGTTCCCTAAGCATTCCGCAGTGCTCCAGTATTCCCAGATCACCGTTTTCCATCATAAACATAAAATCCGGATATCGGGTTTCCAATATGCCAGTTTCTTTATTCACCAATTTTATGCAAGCTTCATGACGCAGAGGCACCTCATACCTGCCGTTCAAAATTTCGTAAAGAATCAATTCTGATTTGGATAACATCCGTGTGCCATCCGATGCGATGTGTGTTTTCTTATTATCCATTCCCGATCGCCCCTCAAAAG
Organism: [Eubacterium] saphenum; assembly: GCA_004555725.1. Taxonomy (GTDB): domain Bacteria; phylum Bacillota; class Clostridia; order Peptostreptococcales; family Anaerovoracaceae; genus Aminicella; species Aminicella saphenum_A. The sequence continues at coordinate 13,007 of SFHC01000027.1, read as the reverse complement.
CTGTATCCGCCCATTTCCTCTGGCAGAGCATGACTGAATTCTTATGCACCTGTCCGGTCACATCCCGGTAAACCGGTTTCAACCGCTTATCCACATCCTCCGGACTGCTTCCACGGTACTTTGACAAAAACTTTTCTATTAATTTCTTGTCATGAAGCAAGCTGTTTCTCAAAGCAGTATTATACGCATTCTGTTTTACCTGAATCACTCTTGGATCAGACGCATTTCCCAGATTCACACTTGTCCGTTTATGATCCTCTCTGTTATATGATCGATATGCGTATTCAATATCACCTTTATGCTTGACAAACGCAAGACTGCCCGACATTTTTTTGATCGGACTCTGTTCGAGATATTCTAATTCACGATTAATATACTGCAGCTCCTGTTCCATAATCATCGGTAAATCGTATCTCATAGTACAGTACCTCCACCTACCCACACAGTTCAATGTTTACCTTATTCTGTTTCTATGGTAAAACCCGCACAAATAATACAATTCCGCCAGGCAATAACACCTGACGGAACTCCCTAAGCAACTCTAAATTGTAATCAATTATGACATGATCATAACCGAAAGCAAAGTAAATGTCAATATTTTCCAAATCATCTCTATGGTAAAAACAGCTCACCAGACCTGCCCTCATATTATCAAAATTTCCCCTTTTAAACGCTGAATATCATCGGTAATTATCCATTCCCAAGGAGAATCTGCGTCCAGATTCGTATAATACAATATACTCGTTATAACAGCCCAAAAGGGCGAATTGGACGCAGTTTCCACTCACCGGCGCCAGCTTTAACCATCTTTTCTGCGTCCAATTTGTGAGTATACTGTATATCGACACATTCATCTTATTTTCATTTATCTGGACGCAATCCCTCCCTTTAGGAGCAGGCATAACTTGATCTTTCTGCGTCTATTTCGCAAGTATACAATATACCGACGCATTCATCTTATTTTCATTTATTTAGACGCAATCCCTCCCCTTAGGAGCCGGCGTAACTTGATCTTTCTGCGTCCATTTCGTAAGTATACTGTATACCCGTCTAAATCTATCCTTCTCTTCTTACTGGACGCAGATCCCATTCCCAGGCGGCCCGTTCACCTATGTTGCCTGTATTAAAAAAGGAAGATACGCTTTGTTGACAGTTATCTGCAGCAAGGCATATCTTCCTCTTTCTTTCCTTTTAACTTTTTTCTTCCACCCACGAGGCCTCTGCTTACTTTATGCCGCAGGCTTAGCCGTGGAGAAGCTTTTTTCTTTTCTCCCACGGCTGTTGCCCTGCTTTTACTTTCTCACCGGCGCCAGGTACTGGACTTCGATCTGGCCGTTGCTCTGCATCAGCTGCTGGAAGAGCTGGAGTTCCTGAGCAGTGACTGAGCTGGAGCTGGAGCTGGAGCCGGAACCTGAGGCTGCAGCTGATGATGCGCCGCTGATGTCAGATCCGGCGGAAGCGGCTCCGGACGAATTGCCGGATGACACGGCTGCGGCGGAATTACCGGAACCGGAAGCCGGTGTGGATGCGGAGGATCCGGTGATTCTGGATTTCAGGCCCAGGAGGTCCAGGAGGCTGAAGCTGCTGCTCTGGCCCTGCTGGATATCGAGGACGGGAACCTGACGCAGGGCCTTCTCGCGGGAGCGCATCTGGGATTTGGTGTAGTCGAGGTTGCCGATGCCGTCAATCAGATCGAGTCTGCGGGACTGATTGGCGGTGTAGACGCGCCCGTCGGCGATTTTGCGGACACGGGCGCTGGTCATGCCGCGGTTTTCGGCAACGATGCCGACAAAACGGTTGTAGGCGTCGTCGATCAGACCCTGCAGGATTTTTTTCTGCTGGCGGGTCAGCGGCTGGGTGTAGCTGCCCATCGTCTTGTTCTTGCCGGCGTGGATCGTGTTGGATTTGATGCCGAGTTTTTTCATCAGGCCGGTCAGATCATAGATGGTGCCGGAGGTGACGCCGATAGAACCGGCCCAGCCGTCGCGGTTCATGATGATGCGGTCTGCAGCGCAGGAAATATAGTATCCCCCGGAGGCTCCTTCAGACGCGATATAAGCGTAAACTGGACGTTTGGTGGCTTTCTTGTACTCCTGCAACGCGGTATACATCTCATCTGTCGCATAGGAGCTGCCGCCCGGAGTGTCCACGTACAGGAGGATGCCCTTGTTATTCGCGTCATTTTTCATTTCTTTCACACGCGCGAGCAGCCACTGCTGATCGTAGGAACTTGTCGCAGACGGACTCTGTGTGATTTCACCTTCTATGTGCAGTTCACCGATATAGGGGCTGTTCTGCTTCAGTGTGTCGCCGCTATATAGAGTGACCTGATTCTCACCGCTCTTGATGCCGTGTCCCATATCGCCGGTAAAGATCTGGAGGGCCAGCGCGATCAGTGCAATCACCAGGATAATGGCCAGAATAACCCATCTTCTGGTTTTGCGCTTCCGCTGCTTCTCCAACTCCGTTGTAATATACAGACTGACAAAATTATCCCGCATGGCCGGATCCATCTGCCGAACGTATTCGGCAAAATAATCCTGCGTTTCCTTTTCTATTTTTCCATTCCTGCCGATTTTCATCGATGCTGCCTGTTTCTACCTTTCTCAATATTTGCATAAAATCATCTTTGCATGCGCTGAACAGCGGCGGCGCAGGAAATATTCCGGCGCCTTAAATTCTGTCTCTTTGCAGGCGCGTCAAATGCGTAAAATGCACCTGATGCAGATCCGCCGCCTGCTTCCATTAATTCTGCGCGCCTGAGCCGGCTTCAGAAGTTCCTGAACGTTCATTTCCCGTGCCTGTACCCGCCTGGGCGCCGCCGCTGCCGGAGGCTGACGCAGATCCGGTTCCGGAACCTGCTGAATTGGCGGAGCTTCCCTGATTGCTGCCGGTGTTTCCAGCAGAGGTATGGTTTCCATTGCTGGCAGAGACGCCGTCCGAACCGGCCGATCCTGTATTTCCACCGGACCCGGCGCCGTTCCCTGAATCGCTGTTTACAGAAGACGATGACCCGGAGGAGAATCCCGTTCCCATGAGCGCATCCAGTTTTTCCGCGATTTCCTTCACCGTGCTTGTCGGCCCATAATTCTTCTGGCCAAACAGCTTCTCATGCAGTTCCTTTACATTTTCCAGCAGATTGTCCGGGTATACGACGGCTTGCTGGTTTGCATATCCCTCGGTAACCTCAAACGGCCAGCCCACACTCTGCTTGATTTTCATCTTTGAGAGGCGCATCGCCAGATTCAGCATGTCGCTGTTGGACAGGCTTGTTTCACACTGTTTCAGGCAGATATCCATAATCTTATTCAGCTTAGTAACACTTGAACCTTTTACCTTGTTCATGACTTTTGTCACAACAACGCGCATCCGGCTCGTCCGCTTATAGTCATCGCCGACGCCCTTGCGGATACGGCCGTAAGACACCGCCTGCACACCTTCCAGCTTCTGCTTTCCCGGCTTGGTGACCAGATTGTACTTCTTCTGTCCGATGTTATTTGCGGTCTGGATCGTGTACTTGTTCAGCTGCTGAATTTCATAATCCTTGACGTCTACGGTGATTCCGCCGACAGCGTTGACCAGATCTGAAACCATCTTGAAATTAAACAGGACGTAGTTGGAAATATCAAGATCCATGGCCTGATTCAGGCTCTGCATCGTCTGCGCCGCCCCTCCGTTCTGGAACGCGCTGTTGATCTTGCCGAAATTGCCGTCGTCGTCCACCGGAAGATAGGTGTCGCGGTAGACCGAGAGCAGGCTGACTTCATTGGTCTTGGTGTTCAGACTGATGATCATCATGCAGTCCGTGTTGTTGTCCGCCAGATTGGCTTTATCCATCTTGCGCGAATCCACGCCCAGGAGCGCGATGTTGACGTACCCCTTCACGTCAACACAGGACAACTCGCTTTTTTTCACGGATGTGTGCTTCACCTTATTCAGTTTGGAATTGATATAGTGCCGCACGCCCGCATATCCGCCGCCGGCCAGAAGCGCCAGGACGATCAGCACGATCAGGAGCCGCCTTGGCCATTTTTTCTTTGTCTTAGGAGACGGTCCGGAAGAGTTCGACAAAGGGTGAACAGGACCAGGAGTCTGCGCCTGGCGAGCCGTTCCGGCAGCCGTTTTCTCTCCTCCCTGCCCTGCAGATTGCTGTGCCTCCGTGCCCGAAGCTTTCTCTCGGGACTTGCTGATCTTTCTCTCCTGTTCAACCAGATCATTATATTTCTTACTGCGCATCAACGATTCTCCTACCGCCGGAATGCGGTCATCCCGGGCCGCTCCCCGGGAGTTCTAACTGCGTCTCAGAGATTTACACAATAAAAAAGGCATCGATTTCTCACTGAATACAGCCGCGCCTCCCCATGTGTAAACGATGTAAAACTATGGTATTATATATGCACAAGATCCCATGCGGAGCCCGCGCAGTCCGGTGCCCGAGACAGTCGAACTGTTATTTTGGGCACACAGAACGTATATTAATTATATCAAATTTTAAGCGCGCGGAAAATACAATACACTCGAAACCCATGGAAAATACACATTACTCCTGTAAAATAGATTGAATACGATAAAAAGTATGATGGGAAGGACATAACGATTATGAATTTTTATCAGATTATACTCGCGTCCGGATCTCCGCGGCGCCTTGAAATTCTGCGCCGTCACGGCATCAACCCGGTGATCATGCCGGCATCGGTGAAAGAGACTCTGCCGGATGGAATTTCCATGCAGGACGCAGTATCATTCCTCGCTTTTAAAAAGGCCAGGGCTGTGGAAGACGACCTTATGCTGACGTTTCCTGATTCGAACCGCGAATCCGAAGACGCAAACGAGCTGATTCTGGCTCAGGAAGAAGCGGATGAAAACAGCAATCCGCTCGATGAAGAGCACAGCCCAAAATCCCGGATCGAAAAGCTCTCAGAACAGGACGGTCCGGTTCTGATTATTGCTGCAGATACGGTCGTCTACGATCCTGATCTCGGCATTCTCGGAAAACCGAAAGACCGTGAGGACGCGTTTCGCATGCTGTCCAGTCTGCGCGGAAAGAAACACCAAGTCGCAACCGGATGCGCGCTGCTGATGAGCGGCCTTCCGGCCCGCCGCGTATTCTGCGATGTGACCGACGTATACTGCAAGAATTATTCCGACCAGGACATCGAGAATTACATCAATACCGGCGAACCGTTCGACAAGGCGGGTGCATACGGCATTCAGGGCGCGTTCGGCGATTATATCGATCACATTGAAGGATCGTTCGACAATGTCGTTGGCCTTCCGTACGACCGCATGATCCATGAGATCGACACACTGAAAGACATGTTTCTTCAGGATCTGCAGCAGAGCGGATATCATGCGCGCAGATAACAGGCCTCTCCCGATCCTGGCATTTTCCGGCGATCAGCCGGTGACAAGCAATAGATAAGGAGTTCATTATGGATCCAAATGTTCATAACACACACCGTATCTCCTTGAAGATACTGGTTCTGCTGATCATATTTTGTCTGACGGCAGCAATGGCGCCGGCTGCGGGCCGTTCCTCCTACGCCGCGTCAAAGTCAAAAAAGACATCCACCTCTGCGTCCATCAAGAAGAAAACTGGAGATCTCTCCAAAATTACGCGCAAACAGACACAGCCGAAGCAGGCCGCCGCGTCCGCCGCGCTGAAAGTCTACCGAAATGCCATGCGTTCTTCCTCGCGCGGAAGCGTCCTCTCCTCCTCGCAGTGGACCAGGGGAACGTCCAGTGATTACTACTATCAGCATCTCACCTCACGGCAGAAGAAACTGTATAACGCTATGCTGACACTCTCGCAGAACCCGTTCTCCGAGAATATTGTCGTTTACAGCTCTACCCGCGACGCCTCTGATGACGGAACCACCGGCACCGACTGGTTCCTCGCCTATCAGGGCCTGATTTACGACCACGCTGAACTGTACTGGCTGTGGATGGACGGCGGCGACTCTGCGTTCGTTTACGATCCTGTCCAGGTCGGCGGGAAATATAAGTGGGTGATGTGGATGGACTATTCTTCCACAGGACAAAACGTAATTTCCAAGACCGAGAAACCTCTGCGCCTGTTCAATTCCGAATCCGGGTATCAGAAGGTGAAAGCCGAATTCAACAATGCCGTAAACAGTTTTCTGAGCGGCATCGACCGGAACCATTCCGACGCTGTCATCGCGATGGAGATTCACGATAAACTCTGTAAAGCCATCGCCTACGACACCTCTGCAAACGAGTCCAGCGCCTATTTCTACGACCCGGCGCACACGGCATACGGAGCGCTGATCGGCGGAAAAGCAGTCTGCGACGGCTATTCCCTCGCCTACTCCTATCTGCTGAAAAAATGCGGCATCTCCTCTGCTGTGGTGCTCGGATACATTGGAAATCCGCAGACCGGCGGACACGCATGGAACCTGGTGAAGCTCGGCGGATCTTGGTATGAGGCAGACACAACCTGGGATGACAACGATGAAAAAGAGAGCTTCAATCACGATTTTCTCTTTGTGACCACCAGACAGATCACCAGCCAGCTTCCGGGCGTCGCAGCCAATACGCGCCACCACCGCGATTCCACCGAGCCGTATAAATCCCTGAGCAAGCTGCTTCCAACTGCGACTGCGACGCATTTCAGCCCGTCGTATATGGCAGGATATGGGAAAACCCTCACGGATAATACAGACTCCAAAGGGAACCGGGTCACCCTCGGCGCCCTCTATAATAACGCCCTGTACCCTCTGACCGCGGCGCCGACCAGCACCGGCGGAACATGGAAACTGAAAATCGCAACAACGGATATGAAATCCGATTCCTGCGTATATAAGGCAGAAGGACTGCCGCAGGATTCCTCCCTGTTCACGCCGGCTTCATGGAATTCAGGCTCCCGGACACTGACCCTGAAAACATCCGCCGACAGCACGGATCCGGATGTGCAGTCCGGAAACAACACCGTCAAAGTCCGCGTAGAATACGACAACGGCGCCGTTTCCACTGTGTCCTCAGCACTGATGATCAAAGCCTATGTTTATACAGGGCAGAAAACGTATAACGGAAAAGCACAGACCCCGTCCCTGGCTGTCACAGGCCTGAACGGCGTTGCCATCCCGTCCGGCGCTTATACGACGGTGCTGTACGCCGGCGCACAGGATCCGGGAATCTACGCTAACCTGATCACTTTCCGGAAAGGAAGCCTCTATGAGAGCAACGGAACCAAACTCGTCTGGATGACCATCACCCCGCGCTCTGCGGCCGTCACCGGCGCGTCCCTTTCCGGTCAGACGCTCCGCGTCTCCTGGAGCAGCGCCAAAAACGCCGCCGACGGCTATCAGATTCAGGTCTCCACCAGCAAGACTTTTTCCAAGTCCACGACCAAGACGTACACCGTCAGCGGCGCGAGCACAAAAAAGCTGGTCAAAACACTTTCTTCGAAAACCAAAAAGTATAAGTACGTCCGTGTCCGCGCCTATGCCAAAGGCACCTGGCACGGCATCACCGCCAGCGCAGAAAGCATGCGCAAAAACGGCGCGTCCGCGTCCCTGTACTCCAAGTGGTCAGCAGTCAAAAGCCTGACCACTTCCGCATCAGGCAAGAAGGCTGCGTAACATTACAGTTCCACTTCACCGCCCTGTCTGGCCTCACGGATTGCCGACTCTACCATCTCTGCCGTTTTCCTGTGGCTGGATTTCAGCACATCGGTATAAACATCCGCCGTAACCCGGATACTCGTGTGCCCCAGATGCTCCGACACGATCTTCAGATCCACCCCCTGGTTCAGCAGCAGCGTCGCGTTCGTGTGCCGCAGGCAGTGCGGCGTCATAAACGCAAAAGGCGTATTGTTCACACGTTTTTTCATCGCGTGCCATACAGCAGAATCGCACAGATACTCGCCATGATTCCGAGAAAACACCAAATCCGGATGCGCCAGCGGCCGATTGCGCAGCTCCGCATCCCGCTGATCAATCAGATGCCGGGCCCACTGCACCTGAAGAAGGCGGATCACCTCATCCCCAATCGAAATCTTACGCATCGAACTCCTGCTCTTCGGCTCCCCGACTTCGATTCTGCCCTTGGCCGCATACAGCGCCCGGCTGATCATAATCTCCCCTTCCGTAAAGTCGATATCCTGCCACTCCAGCGCACAGGCCTCCCCGACCCGCATCCCTGTCAGCAGCAAAAACGGCACAAGCACATCGATCGTCTCCTGCCTGGAAAACAATTCCAGAAACGCCGGAATCTCTTCCATTGTTAAATACCTTCTCCGCTCCTCCGGAAGCCCCTTCTTCGGCAAAATAACCAATGCGCAAGGGTTTGCCAGTAAATAGTGCATCCGCACCCCGAAATTCATCACACTGCACATCGCATGGAACGCGTTCCGCGCCACCGTCGGCCTGTCCTTATAGAACTTGCAGAAATACAGCGAAATCATCCGGTTGTCGATCTCCGACAGCTTCATCTTCCCAAACGCCGGAAGAACATGATTGGTCAGATTCACCTCATACACCCGCATCGTTGAGCCCTTCAGTTCATACGGCGCATAGACCCGCATATACTCCTCATACAGATCCTCCATCGTCATCGAGTTCTGCCCCTGCGCGTCCCACCTGCGCCGCTCCCGCTTCAGCATGCGGCGGATGTTCTGCGCATTCCTGGCTTTCTCATTCTCCGCGCTTTTCCGACTGCGTCCTTTTCTTTCAGAGCTTCTGTTTTCCTGTGTACTCATGACAACACTCCTTTCTGTGCCAATCTACAGTTTATTCTTATTATTAAACAACAGATTGTCGGATATATCACGAGGGAGAGGGGAAAATATTTTGCACTGTCTGTCCGTGACATTTACGTCATTTTGCGGTACCCAGAATATGCGCACCCTGATCGAGGGCGACTCCATCACCTGCCCGAGTTACGGGAACGGCAGCGCGCAGATTCGGATAGGAAAACAGTTTATGCGGTATCTGAAAACACATCGTACAAATTAATAACAACGCTCAGCATTACAAAAAACCGCATACACGAACAGAAGACTTTCTTTCGTGTATGCGGTTTCTCTTTTTCTGAGATCAGCTATAAACAAGCTATATATTCAAACTGATTGTTAAGCCTTCACGCGCTTTGGCGATGACATTTTACCGATCGTTTTGCCATTCAGTGCACGGACCTTTGCATAAACAACCGTTCCTTTCTTGACCACAACTTTGTAGCTCAACTTGCTGGTTGTCGCTGCCAGTTTATATTTTCCTTTCTTTCCATAACGCGTATACAGCTTATACCGTTTTGCGTTCTTCACCTTCTTCCAGCGGAAGACGACCTTCCGTTTGTTTTTATTCACTCTCTTCTTCGATCTCAGTTTCATCGACTTTATGGAAGTAATCGCGCTCTTTTTCAAAGACAGTTTCTCTGAAACCTCTTTCAGGTTTGCCAGGTTCGTTTTTGCAATCGCAAGATCTGCAAGCGCCTTGTTTAAGTTCTGTTCCGCCTGCTTCTGCTGCGCCTGTGCATCTTCCAATGCCTTTTTCTGTGCAGTCGTATCCGCCGGAACCGTGTAGTATCCGCTGCTCTTTTTCGCCGCTTCATACTGCTTCATTGCCTGTACGATCTCTGGCTTCTGTTTATAGCTCTCCGGATTGTTCAGATTCATTTTCTTCGCGGCTTCAGCTTCCTCAGCCGTCGTCTGAACGGCATCCCCAGCTTTCTTCAGCGTTTCCTTCGCCTTCTGAACACGGCATTCTGATTCCGTCAACGCAGCTTGTGCCTTCTCCACCGCCTGTTCCGCGGCATCTGACTTTTTCTTTGCATCCTGAATCTGCTGCTGAACTGCAGTATCTTTATCCAGTTCATCCTGCGCAGCCTTCAGCTTCTGATCCGCGGCATCTGATGTTTCCTTTGCCTTCTGAGCTGTCTTGTCTGCCTTCTCTTTTGCAGAATTTGCTTCATTCCGATTCTTCTGAGAATCGGTTACAGCCTGCTTTGCGTTTTTCTCTGCGTTCTCTTCTTCCGTAACCGTGTTCTGTGCGGCATCTGCTTCTGCCTTTGCGGCATCCGCCTTGCTTCTCAGTTCATCAATCGTCTTATTTGCTTCATCAAGAGCCTTTCTCGCCTGTGTTAATGTTTCATTACATTTCTCAACCTGCGCGTTCGCATCGTTGACAGCACTTTCTGCTTTCTTCTGCTCTTCTTCAGCAGTCTTGACACCCTGTTCCGCTTTCTGGATCGCGTCTTCTATGTCCGGATGCTGCGACTTATAGGAATCCGCATCTTCATTTGCCTTTGTTAGTGCTTCCGTTTTCTGCTCCGCATCTTTCTGCGCGTCTTCCTTCTCCTGCGTTAACTTCGCGACTTCTGCAGTCTGAGCATCATATGCGCTCTGCGCAGCATCAATTTGTTCCTGAATGTCTGAAACTGCTTTCTTTGCTTCATCCAGAGCTTTTTGTTTTTCGTTTACTGCACTCTGCGCCTGATTGACCTCATCCGGAGCCGTATCTAAAGCTGAAACTGCAGCCTTTGCATTTTGCAACCCTTCTTCCGCCTTTGCGGTATAATCTTTCAGTTCCGTTCTCGCCTGCTCGACAGAAACTCCGTTTTCCCGGTATGATGTAATCATATTATAACTAGCAACAGGATCTCCCAGTGCAGTGATCGCAACAGCTTTATTCTGAATATTTATTATGTTCTGATAGTGTCCGGTTTTCACGTACTCCTGATCACCACTGTCATAAACTTTCTTCTCTTCGGTATACCATCCGTCAAATGGATCTTCATATGCACCGGCAAGATTCTCTGCATCTGCACTAATGTGATTGTTAATATTGGACACGAAAGTCCCATCTTTATGCAGAGTATGCTGTCCTGTAAACTTGTAAAACGCCGCGCTGTATGCCGAGTAGGCGAACAGGTCATAGCTGAAAGTCAGTGGAGTACTGAGTCCTTCCTTTGCTCTTAACCGATTGCACTCATCCACATAACCAAATTCTGTATTTAAACGATCTATTCCATAAGCAGTGCTGACCACCTGTTCAATCTCGTCCTTATTTTCATTATATAATGTAATAACCTCATCACTTGCTTTACCATCTACAAACAAGCTGCGAATGTCATCTGACTTCAGTCCGTCAACTGCCTTGCTGTCCATAAAACTTCTTCCGGCATTGTCATATACATCCTGCGCCTGCGTAAGTGCTGTATTGGCATCTGTCTTCGCCTTCTCCCATTTCTGGTTTGCAGCAGCCAGAGCTTCCTGTGCGGTCTTCAAATCTTTCTCCGCAGATGCAACATCCGCATTTTTGGAATCAAGATCATTTTTTAGTTTATCAATCTGCGTTTTCTGTGCGTCCGCTTTTTGCTGTGCTTCTTCCACAGCGCTCTCTTTGTTCGTTAATTCCTGCGCCGCTTGTTCCGCAGCTTCCTTCGCATTCTCTGCCTTTTCTTTCAGTTCAGTATACTTAGCTTTTACAGCGTTTGCCTGATTCAGCTTATCCTGCGCTGCTGTAACTGCCTCATCCGCCCGCTTCTTTGCGGCCTCTGCGTTTTCCTTCTTTGACGTTGCGTCCGCAAGGGCCGACTGTGCTTCGGTGACTGCCTCTTTCTTCGCCGTATAATTAGGATCCTTTTCTGCCTTGTCCAGTTCATCTTTTGCCGCAGCATACGCATCCTGCTTCTGCTGAAGATTCGTTTTCGCATTACTCAGTGCATTTTCCGCATTCTTCGCATCAGCCTGAGCTTTCTTCAGCTCTGCATCTGCCGCATTTACACGATCGGAAGCCTCTTTCAATGCTGCTTCTGCATCCTGCAGGGCCTTCGCCGCATTCTGCTGTTCTTTCTGCGCGTCTTCGACTTTCTGATTATCATCCTGAAGTTTCTCTTCAATATTCGGATTGGTATTCACTGCAGCGTCGTAATCCTTCTGCGCCTGGTCGCGATCCTTAACCGCCTGATCATGCGCAGCCTGTTTCTCCTTAAGTTCCGCTTCTGCCTTCTGCTTCTCCGACGCTGCCTGCTTCTGCGCAGTTTCCGCCTGCTGCTTCTTTGCCGCAGCATCGGCCTGGATCCTTGCCAGTGCATCCTTTGCCTTCTGATAATATGGCGCCGGGTCGGTTCCATAAGAATACGTTACCGTATTGTTTTTCACCGCGTCATACGCCTTCTGCGCTTCAGCAAGCTTCTGATCAGCCTGATTCTTTGCGGTCTTCTGCTTCTCAGCCACAACAGCTGCATCCTGATACGCCTTCTCTGCCTCGTTCTTATTCGCCGGCTTCAGATTTACCGTCTGCGTTTTCTGTACCATACCGGCATGATTTCCAGAAGCTGCCTGGTCCTCAGGGTTTACTGCTGTTGCAGCATCGACAGTTACAGCTGATCCTGCTGCCCCGGTGGCGGCCATGACACCGGATAAAACGACTGCAGCAGCCGCGTTTTTTGTGTTTCTTGCTTTCTCTGAATCTGTTTGTTTACTCATTTTTCACCTCTATGCATTGCCTATTTCTAGCGATATGGACACCGATTAATTTCATTCCCCCTTCACGTCCATTTCATTGTATTAATGTGCTATACACTTCTCCTCAACATTTTGAATCATATTTTTAAAAACTCAACATCAATTAACATTATTATACCGTTTTACGCGATAAAGTCACTTGATAATAAGTGTTGCCAGCATTGAGTTTTCGTCACAATGAATATTTTTACCGTATATTTTTCACTATACTTCTCGCAATCTGCCATTTCCCGCCGATTGTCATACCATCTAAACACATCTGGAAATGAATTATCTGACAATACCTCATAAAACTTCACTAGAAAATATACTTCAGTTTCGAATGGACGCTATTTTCATGAATTTCCTTGTTTTCTCGACAAAAATTCACTTGGCCAAGAAAACACCGTTTTCTGTGAAGACCGTGTGACGTTTTCTGCAGTAAATCTCATTTTTATTTTATGGAGGTAAGACGACATGACAAGAACGAAAAGCTCTAGAGCTCTGGTCAGCGTTGTCCTTGCTGTACTGATGGCTGTGG
>SFHC01000026.1 GCA_004555725.1 [Eubacterium] saphenum | reverse complement strand
TCTGAAATATGAGGAGTATTAAAGCCAAAAATCTCGGGTGGAAAAATATTCCATCCGAGATAAATTAAAAATACTTACACACTTAACTTGACAATCCCGAATTATAAATCTTATTTTCCTGCTGTGTCAGATGCGTAATTATATCCTGCATCCATCCATGCTGCGATTCCGCCCGGCAGACGGTATACGTTCTTGTAACCCTTCTTTACCAGGTATGCTGCACCGTAGTGGGAACGCGGGCATTTAACGAATCCGCAGTAAACCACGATCTTTGCCTTCTTGTTCTTTCCGGCTGCCTTCAGGATAGCTTTCTTCTGAGCGGAAGTGATCTTGTCCATTTCTACAGTGACATTCTTTGCACCCGGAATGCGCTGAGCCTTATAGCTATCTGCCGGCATGGTGTCGATAATGACAAGTTTGGTCTTCTTGTCGATCCAGCTCTTCAGTTTTGGTGTGGAAACAGTTTTGTAGCCGCCAGCTTTCTGATCCTTGATGTACTGCAGTGTTGCAGTCTCGACGGTCAGTTCATTCGGGTCCTTTTTATCTGTTCCGAACGGAGCAGATCCGGTTGCTGCGAATGCGCACTGGAATGCGCCGAAGGTGAAGACGAGCAACATTGACATCGCCAGAATTGTAAGTTTCTTTTTCATGATGTTTTCTCCTTGTCCATATAAATGGTTAAGATATATTTTGTCGATTCAATTATATCAATATCAAAATAGTCATTCAATAAAGATTATAAGTATAAATAAAATCTATGCGATCGGGATGATATATAGATAAAATCACTGTAATGTACAGGGGATTACGCGGGAGGTGGTGACGGAATGACGAATAATGTTAGAATAGATACAGGTAATGCAGATATCGGGCACAGAATGGAGCGAAGGCGTATATGAAACGGAGAAAAGCGAAAGAAATTTTGGCGGATTCTTTTAGGGAGCTGGCGGAAACTAAGTCGGTGGATAAGATCACGATTCAGGAATTGAGTGGAACGTTCTGTTCAGTTCCTGTTTTCTTTAGCCGTAAAATGGTATAGTAATGCAAAGGTCTGGTATGGACTTGATTTCTATGGGGAAGTGGGTTCTGCATAAAAAACAGATGCGGTCTCTTAATAATCCGTTAATTCCTGGATTATGAATTGAAATCTACCGGGACTTTATGGATAATGAAAACTGTTCAGACCGGTGAACAAAACGAATAGGCGAAGGCGGTCAGTCGGTTGCGCGCAGACTGGCCGCTGGTTTTATATGTTTAGGAGGAACGGAATGAGAGAGTGGCAGCAGACTCGCTTCAAAAGTATTTGTATGCCTGATGCTGTGTACTATCAGTCAATCTGGGCTGTACGAGATCTGTATCGGATGGAGCAGCGTGTGAAGGAACTGGATGAGGATATCCTTGCCGGAGATATCGGAAGTGCAAGTCTGGTGGGGACAGGTGCGGGAGATTACAGCCGCATCAAGCCGACGGAGCGCTCGGTGCTGGAAAAAATGCGTCTGGAGTCGCGGATCAAGGCGATCCGGGGCGCATTGAAAGGCGTTCCGCCCGCTTACAGGGATTTTATACTGGATAATATTATCTATCAGTCAAAATCGACAGAAATTCCAAACCGCGTGTGGAGGGTGTGGAAACAGAAATTTCTGTTTTCAGTAGCACAAAATCTTGCGCTGATGTAGAAGGCTGGGGAACAGCTGGATCTGCGGAATGCAGCAGGTTTGATTCTTTTGTTTCATCAATCACATATATAGTAATATAGCGGCAGACGGAGAATGGATTCCTCCGGCTGCCGCTTTTAAGAAGGCAAATGGAAATGATTTACAAAAATGGGAAAATAGGGGTTGTCAGGGGAAGAAAATTGTGATACATTGATAGTGTCGAAAAGTGAATCAAACAGAAAGGAGCGCGCTGTGGAAAGAGGCAAGCGCATCTTTGGAATAGTCATGATATGCGTCAGTTTACTGGCGCTTTTTTCATGGGAAAAATTCGGAAGAGCGCATTTTTATTATGAAGACATTTTGGTGCTGAGACGGAGCGTCGAACGAGGCAGCATCATCAAGCCTGAAATGCTGAAGACTGTGAAGACGGAACGGATGCAGAAGGATATGCTCCGGCCGGCTGACCGTCAGAAGATATGCGGAAAGGCGGCATCGCAGTTTGTTCACGCAGGATCACCGCTGTATAAAGAATATTTCTGCGAAAAGACGGTGCTGACGGGAAGAAAATACGGGAAATACCGAATCGGGATACCGGAGCGCTGGATTCTGTCCTGTCCGGACGATCTGCGCCCCGGAGACCGGATCTATGTATTGTCAGAAGGAAAAAAAGTTGCAGAAGCAAGAGTGATCTCATATTCAGAAGAGTCAAAAAGTATACAGGCGGCCGTCTCCGGGGAATATGCGGCAGAGATGGAACGTGCTGCTGTGAAGAACCACGGTCTGGTGATCTGCAGCAGCTGATTGGCGGCAAAAGAATGCAAGAGTGAAATAAATGTAAGCAATGAGCAGAGCAGCATCTTTTGATCAGAGTGCTGCAGATGAGGAGGTGTCAGAAAGTGAGTCAGGTAATTGGATTCTGCGGCGGTGACGACGGTGTCGGGTGTTCGATGCTGGCGCAGTCTGCTGCCGAACTCCTGGCAGAAAAACAGCCGGGGAAGGTGCTTCTGGTTTCTGCGTCCGGAAAATACGGAGACGATTATATTCTGAATAGAGACGGATTATCGATGGATGCAGTCCGGGCTAATTTAGCGAGCGGGAAACTTCTTCCCTCAGAATTATATCCAAATCTTGCAAGGGAGAAAAATGTCCGGATTCTTCCTGCTCCACGAGATGCTCTTTCAGCATCCTATTATCCGGAAGACTGTATGAACACGCTGCTGGAGGCGGCGGAAGGGTTTTCGTACATTATCATTGACTGCGGGAGCAGGGTGGATTACGGATTATTTATTTCCGGTGCCAAAGCCGCGCACAGACGATACTACGTTCTTACGCAGCAGGAGAAATGTCTGCGGCGTTTTCAGTACGCGGTCCGCGAAGTGCTTCGGCCTCTTCATCTGGAAGGAGAACTGATCATCAATAAGTACCAGCTTTCACCGGCGCTGCTGACCAGCAGCGAAATCGAATCGCTTACCGGAATGGAGACCGCCGTGCGCGTGCCGTATATCTCTTACGGCTGGCAGGCGGAGCTGGAAAAGGCGACGCTGCTTTCATGTTCAAAATACGCGAAAGCTGCTCGCCGGCTTGTCCGTAAGATTCAGGGACAGGAGGATCCGAAATGGAAGAAAAGTTTAATCTTGCGGAATACCTGAGCAGAAACGGAGACGGGCAGAAACAGAGTCAGGAGCAGAATCAGACAGAAGAAGGGAGTTTTTACGATGTCTTAGATATTGTCCGCCGAAAACTGGACCAGGAGTGGGAGAAAGCCGGTGACGATACACGCGGCCTGCGCCTGGAGAAGGAGACCAGGGCGATTATCGGATGTGAGGAAGAAGTTCGCTATTATAAAGAAAAGATCAAAAGCATTCTCATGGAGAACCGGATGATGGCCTGTCCGTTTCCGTACTGGTTCACCAATTTGACGGAGGCCGTGTTTGCAGAGCTGTACGGTTTGTCCGGCCTCGCGTCCTGGGCATACGATATGCTTCCGAAGTACCAGAAATCTTCGTCGGCGAAGCTGATCGGAGACCGGATGTACTGTCTGATCGACGGAAAATCACAGCTTCAGCCGCAGCGGATTCCAAAGGCGCGCCGCGAGAAGCTGAAGCGGACTCTGCTTCTGGCTACGCCGGAGGAGAGAATAGAGTACGGGTTTCATGAAGTATATCTGATGAACGGAATCCGGGTGACGATCTATTCCGGTAAACGGACCAAGCATGGGCAGGATGTCATCGTCATGCGAAAGTATTTAATGAAGGATAATCTGACATTCAGGGATCTGGAGCGTCTCAGGACAATTCCTCCGGGGGCATCGCCCTTGTTTGCGTGCATGGCCGGTTTAGGGTTCAATGTGATCTTTGTCGGGGAGGTCAGGTCCGGAAAAACCACAATGATGCAGACCTGGCAGAAGTGCGAGGATCCGTCGCTTGAAGGGCTGGCTGTGGCTTCAGATCCGGAAACGCCGTGGCATGAGATTATGCCTGGTGCGCCGATCATGCAGCTGATGGGAGAGGGCAGGGAACTTCTGGACATGCTGAAATCTATACTGCGCGGAGATAACGATTATGTGCTGCTTGAGGAAATGCGCGATGCATATGCTTACCGGATGTTTCTGGATATTCTCTCGACCGGAACCAGAAGAAGCAAGGCCACCATTCATGATCAGGATGCAGTCAGCGCGGCGTATAAGATGGCGTCAAAAATCCGTGAACAGTTTGGCGGGAGCCAGGATGATCTGATTGCGCAGATTTACCAGAATGTGGATTATGCGTTTGAGTGCTGTCAGGACCCGGAGGATCGATCACGAAAGATATTGACAGGAATTGTGGAGTTCAGTTATGACGCGGAGAGGGACACGGCATCTGCGGCGAGAATCTGTCAGTATGATTTTACAGCCGATACATGGAGATGGAAGGCGTATATGAGTCCTTCTGTCCGGACAAAAATAATATCGCAAGGGGAAGGAGCGAATGAGATGAGAAGATTACTGAAGGAACTGGAACAGGTCAGCGAGATGGAAAACGGCCATATTTTGTTTCCTGCGTATTACAGCGGAAACAGGAACAGAAACCCGGGAGGAGGGTCGCCTGCCTTTCAGGAGATGATCGGACGTCCGTACATGCAGGAAGGAGAATCCTCCTGTGTCAGGGAGGACGCGGCATCATGGAATGGGTAAGGCTGAGCTTTGAAGGGCTGTTTATTGCCGGTGTGATGCTGACGCAGAGCGGCACGCTTAGAATGTTCATGAAAGGGGTCGCGCGCAGAATGGATCTCCGCAGGAGTCTGAAACGGACGCGGGATCCGCGCTTCCGCACGCGGAACGGAAAAGTCGGGGTGCATGTTGACAAAGTGATTGTATGCAGTGGAATGGAACATATATGGACATCGCCGGCGCAGTTTGGTGCAGCTTCTGTGCTGCTGGGGTGCGGAGCGTATCTTGCTGCAGTGTGGCAGACCGGGTGGGCTTTTTCGCTTTTGCCTGCTGTATTCTGTGCAGGGCTTCCGTATCTTCATCTGCGCGTGCGCCTTTCAAAGTATCGGCGCGCACGTTCGCGCGAGGGTCTGGTCATGATTCAGGAACTGCTCGCGCAGTACCGGATACGCGGATGCAGCATCCGGGAGGCAGCAGGGGCAGCTGCAGACACCCTTGAGGATGCTCCCTGTATGAGAGGGATTCTCTATGATCTGGCCAAAGGGCTCAATCAGGCATATACCGAGAAGGAATGCAGGGAAGAACTGGAGAAATTCCGTTATTCGATCGGAACAACGTGGGGGAATGCGCTTGCGTCTTCTATATTCTTCTCGCATGTTCACGGGGTCTGTATTACGCATGCACTGGAAGATCTTGCCGGTTCGCTCGAACGGAGCAGAGAGGTCTGCGAACAGTCCAGACGAGAACAGCATGAGTCCAGGATTCTGCTGCTGTTTGCAGTTCCGGGGACATATTTGTGGACAGTTTTTTGCGCATGCAGATACTTTGGGATGACGCTGAAGAAGTTCTTGCATTATCAGTTTGGAACGGCGCTGGGAATGCGGTGTTTCCTGATTAGTTTTATGCTGTTTACAGCAGGGTTGTCCTGTCAGGTGTTTTTGTCCGGCGAACGGCTGGATATTCGCTGACTACAGATGAAGGGAGTGCGCGGAAATGAAACGGATGAATGTCAGGATCCGTTTTCGTCTGCAGCTGCGGAGGCTGTTCCGACGGAGTCTCCGGGAGCAGAATAAACAGACGCTGAAAAATAAAAGGAAAGAATATGCTGCTGTCATAAAGCGTAAGGTGATGAGAAATGCCTGTGATCGGGAGATTTTCAACAGCTGCCTGCTTTTAAAGAACCTTTCGGTCATGAAGGAGGAAGCGCCGCTTTCTGCAGACTATATGCTGGAACAGTTGAAAGACAGCAGTTTTTTGCTGCGGCATGTATATGAAAATATGCTCAGAGATTACCGGAACGGCATGACTGAGGAAGCGTTCTCCCGTCTTCCAGAAGCGGTTGACAGCAGGGCGGCGGTCTTGTTCAGTCACATTTTGTCGAAAATGGATCAGGTAAATCCGGCGCAGCTGACGATGTATATGCAGGCGTTTGAAGAATCGTTTCAGGATGCCCGTGTGACGCAGGCTGTTCGGCGAAATCAGAGAAGAGCGCTGGTCTGTACGGCAGTGTCCATGGCGGCTGTGCTTTCGGTGCTGATGAATTTTACAGCTGTTGCGGTGTTTATGAATATGCGGGAAATGCTGCAGAGTATCAGTATGTTTTAGGAGGGCGTAAGTGAAAAACATCATTATTATCATTGGTACGGTAATGCTCGGGGTGATTATTGTCAATACGCTGATTCTGGGAGATTCGGGCGACAGTCTGAAAGGTGCGGCCAGGGATGTGGTCGGACGCGGAACGCAGATGATGCAGACGCTGGGAGGAGAAAGCGCATCATAAGCGCGTGAGGATGCAGGTCTTGGAATGGTTAGAAAGAAAGGAATTGATAGAATGAAACAATTGACGGTCGGAATCGGGATGATTATGCTCAGCTGTATGATTTTTCAGTGGATCTGCCGCGGTCCGGACAGTATGATGAGCATGTCTCAGTACCAGATGCACAGGCAGAATCAGCATGTGCAGTTTCGTTAAGAATAAGGTTGAACGATGAAGAATGTAATTACGGGCACAGCATGTCTGATCCTGTTATTTGCAGTGTTTCTGCAGTTCATTCATATACAGACCATGGTTTGTGATCTGCGGCTCGTAATGGCGGCGGCAGAGAATTTCCGAGAGACGGCGAGGCTGGAAGGGTGTGTGAGCGAGAAGAATGAGAAGTCGCTGAAGCGAGAAATTGCAGCGGAAACAGGAATTCATGCAGATGAGATAAAAGTTCGCGGAACAAGAAGGCCTGTCAAAAGGGGCGGAAAAGTGCATTACAGCCTTTCTGTACCGCTCGGAAGGTTTGTCCTTGCGCGTAGGTTTTTTGACCTGAAGGAAGATGACTGCATCTGCTACCGAGAGGAGCGATGGGCGGCGAGTGAGTATCAGGCCGGCTCAGAAAGAGCAGGCCATCAGGGGGTCCGGAATGAATAATGTGATTGCGGCAATGGGAATTCTGGTCTACATGTCTTCAGTTATGCAGCTGCAGATGGTGTGTGACCAGTCGGCAGTGGAGAGGCAGAAGCTTCAGATAGATGCGGACGAGGCTGCTGTAAGCGCTGCTCTGACCGGGCAGTGCCAGATTAAGAAATGCAGGGGAAAGAAGAGACGAGAACTGGTGCTGAATCAGCAGGACGCGTACAGGGCGGCGGAGTCGGCGGTCAGGATCAACAGGAAGGGAGGAAAGCAGGCGAGAGTTGTAATGTGCACGTGCACAAATGGTAAAAATCCCGCCGTCCGGGTGGTGTTGAAAAAGGATCGTATGAAAGCGGAATCGGTATATGAATGGGTGAGTATGGGCAGAGACAAAAGGCATCGCAGTGAGTATGTGCTGCATAAACGAAAATAAATAACGGATAAGGGAAACTGCGGAAATAGCAGAAAGAGAGGATGAAGATGATTATCGAACATACACAGGTATATCAGACGGCACAGTATTTAAAGATGAAGTTCAGGGAAGGGCGTGAGAAGGTAAAAAAACGTATTTCACATTTCCATTAATAATGTTCCTGTGCTATCATATAGAAGGCTGTTTTCAGGGGAATTCAGCCAGGAGGTAGAATTATGACAGCACCAGATCCGATTGCGTTTACGATTTTCGGGGTTTCGATACGCTGGTACGGAATTCTGATTGCGACGGCGTTTCTTACTGCGATATTGATCAGCTGCAGACGCGCCCCAAAGCATGGGTTGAGGAGCGACAATGTGCTGGATTTAGCCATCTGGATGATTCCGATGGCTATTATCGGCGCGCGGACATATTATGTAATATTCAGCTGGGATTTATATAAGGATGACTGGATCCAGATTTTTGACATCCGGGCGGGCGGCCTGGCTATTCACGGCGGACTGATTGCGGGGATTATTACCGCATATTTTGTCTGCAGGCATGAGAAGGTCTCGCTCATTGAGATGGGAGATCTGATCTTTCCGACTGTCGCGCTGGGACAGGCAATTGGAAGATGGGGAAATTTCTTTAATTCTGAAGCGCACGGCAGGCCGACCAGCCTTCCGTGGGGAATTATGGTGAACGGCGTGAAAGTGCAGCCGACATTTCTCTATGAGTCAATATGGTGTCTGGTTCTGTTTTTCTTTTTACTCTGGATTGACAATCGGAGAAAATTTCGCGGGCAGACAATGTGTCTGTACGGAATGCTGTACTCTGTCGAACGGTGTTTTGTAGAAGGGCTTCGCACAGACAGCCTGATGATTGGCCCGTTCCGGCAGGCGCAGGTAATCAGTGTGACGGCATTTATCGTATGTCTGGTCCTTTACCGGATATGGAAAAAGAAATATGCCGGTATTAATGCGGCGGGACAGCATTCTCCGTCCGGAAGAAAAAGATCGTAATTCTAATAATGGCAGAAGGAGCATATAGAAAATGAAATTAGGTATTGTAGGACTTCCTAACGTAGGAAAAAGTACACTCTTTAACGCGATTACCAAGGCGGGTGCTGAAGCGGCAAACTATCCGTTCTGTACGATTGAGCCGAATGTCGGTGTCGTTACCGTTCCGGATCAGCGTGTGACCAGGCTTCATGAATTATATAATTCTAAGAGAACGATCTACACTACGATCGAGTTTTGTGATATTGCGGGTCTGGTTAAAGGCGCGTCAAAGGGAGAAGGACTTGGAAATAAATTCCTCGGCCATATTCGTGAGACTGCAGCTATTGTTCATGTCGTCCGCTGCTTTGAGGATGAGAACATTGTCCACGTCAGCGGAAAAATCGATCCGATTGAAGACATCGATACCATCAATACAGAGCTGATTCTCTCCGATATGGAGGTCCTGGACCGCCGGATTGCCAAGGCTTCAAAGGCTGCCAGAAATGATAAGGAACTTGCGAAGGAAGTCGAAATCATGAAGAAGGTCTATGCTGTTCTGGAGGACGGAAAATCCGCCCGTACCATGGCGGCTGATCTGGATGAAGATGAGTACGCTTTTGTCAGGAGCCTGGAGCTGCTTTCATTCAAACCGATTATCTATGTCGCAAATGTCGGAGAAGATGACGCGGCAACTGGAAACGAGTATTCGGAAAAGGTTGCAGAGTTCGCAGAGCAGGAGAGCGCACGTTCGGTTACGATCTGCGCGGAAATTGAAGAGGAGATTTCTGAGCTCGAAGATGATGAAAAGTCCGAATACCTGCAGGAGCTGGGAATTGAAGAGTCCGGACTCGACAAGCTGGTCAAGGCTTCTTACAGCCTGCTGAACCTGATCTCTTTCCTGACAGCCGGAGAAGACGAGGTTCGCGCGTGGACGATTACAGACGGAACCAAAGCGCCTCAGGCAGCAGGAAAAATCCATACAGATTTTGAACGTGGGTTTATCAGAGCGGAAACCATCAGCTACGATACCTTTATGAATGATTGCGAAGGAAGCATGACCAAGGCGAAGGAGAAGGGACTGCTTCGCTCCGAGGGCAAAGATTACGTGGTCAAGGACGGAGATATTATCACGTTCCTGTTCAATGTATAACCCAGGCATCGACAATCCTGTAATAAATAATATATGCATAGGGACTGATCAGCCGGCCGGCCGGAAATACGTCCTGAACATCCATAAGCGCAGCAAAAGAAATCTGGAACACCCGGATTTCCGGAGGTGCGCTTTTATGATGCCTTTTTTTGGGAAGGAGCTGATTATGAAGAGCGCAGTAAGCGGATTCTGTGTCGTTATAATGACAGCAATCATACTGATAGGAATGGCAGAGCTGCATTACAGCAGCCAGACGCGGCGAGAGGTGAGCCAGGCCGTTAACTATGCCTGCATGGCGGCGCAGGAGGAGGCTATGTGCAATCCGGATGCGTATTCGGAAGCCGATCTTTACAGTCAGCTGTTTCAGAAAGAACTGAAGCGATGCCTTCCGTCAGGTAGAAACCGGTTTTATACGCTTCGGGTCTATGAAGCGGATCCGGAGAGGTTCTTGCTTGACATCGAACTGATCGCGCAGTGGAAGAACGCCGGTGGAAACATCAAGAAAGTGCGGGAGCGAAGAACCATGATCGGGGAACCGGAAACTGATGAAGATATTGATAATAAGAATGAAGATGCGTTGAGTGAGGTGAGAGAGAAATGAATCTGGAAATCCGGAAAGAATACTTTGGCGTGCTGCTTCCATTTATTGAAAATGAAACGATTACGGATATTACATGGAACGGAAAACAGCTGTGGATCGATGATCTGGAAAAAGGACGGTACGCTGCCGAAATGAAACTGGAACCAGCCTTCCTCGACCGTTTTGCGGCGAGAATCGCAAATCTCGCCAATGTCAATTTCAACCGCAGTCAGCCGATCCTGGAGGCAGAAACGGCCGATCTCAGAATATCTCTGATTGACCGTTCTGTGACCAATACAGACTGTACGCTTGCGATCCGGAAAACACCGGCGGTGCGTCGTCTGAATGAAAAGAATATGGTTGAACAAAAATACGCGAGTGAGGAAATGCTGGCGTTCCTTCAGGCTGCGGTCAGAGGAAGATGCAGCATTATGGTGACCGGAGATGTCGGCAGCGGAAAGACGGAGCTTGTCAAATACCTGACCAAGTATATCGCCCCATTTGCAAGGACGATTTCGATAGAGGACAACTATGAGCTGCGCCTTTCTGCGATTAATCCTGAACTGGACTGCGTGGAACTGAAAGTCTCCGCAGCCTTCTCCTATGAACAGGCGATTAAGGCTGCACTCCGGCAGATGTGCAGATGGATGCTGCTCTCTGAGGCGCGGGGTAGGGAAGTCAGCTCTCTTCTGGAAGCCGCGTCTACGGGCTGCAGTGTGATGACGACCATTCATTCAGACGATGTCCGTAAACTTCCGGACAGAATCATGAATATGATCGGAACAGATGCGATTGACCGTCAGAATGACATATACAGTTTCTTTGATGTAGGTATACGTGTCGATGCAAAGAACAGAGAAGACGGGATCCAGAGGCGAATCTCGCAGGTTTGTGTTCTGGACCGGGACGAAGGCAGAAACCGTCTTCAGATGCTTTATCAGGATGGCTCCTGGACCGATCAGCCTTTGCCCGATAATCTGGTAAAAAAACTGAAGAGGGAAGAAGCGTTTGAATACCTTCCGGAATCGATGCGCTGCGGAAAGGAAGTGAAATAGGATGAGATCGACCAGTTCAGGATTGAAATATAAACATTGTTTAACCGGATCCGGTAAGCGGAAAAAGCAGAAAAAGCTGCTGCCGAAGGAAATATCCGGATGGGGGTTTCAGTATTCGCTGAAGAATTACGCGCTTCAGAGCGGGGTGATCCTCCTCGCCATGGCGCTGATTGGTCATCTGTACATGCTGAGCAGAGTCCGTCTGGTTATATTGGCGGGGGCGGCAATGGCGGCGTTTCCGATCATTGTGAGATCCCAGTTTAAGTATCTGGCATGCAGCAGGGATTTTCGAGAGGCCGTGCAGTATATGGAGCAAATGCTGTTGTTTTTCAAACAGTCGCCGATCATTCTTTCCGCAATGAAGGGGACCATGGTTACGGCCGAGGGGAATTTAAAAGAACGGCTCAGAGACGCGATCTTTATTATTGAGCATGATGTTTCCGGAGAGGACGTGTACCAGAAGGCCTTTTACGTGCTGGAACGGGCATATCCGTGTGCGAGGATAAAAACACTGCACCGGTTTATGATTCAGGTTGAGCGTGGAAACAGCGGACATTATCAGCAGAGTGCGGATTCTCTGTATTTTGATATTCAGTCCTGGGTGGGAAGAGTATATCGGTACCAGCGTGAACTGAAGAACATCAAGACCAAGCTCTCCCTGATTATGATCATGTCCGTGGGGATTGCAGCGTTTTTCTCCCGCCTTTTGCTGAAAGCGGAACATTCACTGCCGAAACAATACGAGATTCAGCTGATCCATTCTGCGGTGTATCAGAATTCGACACTGATATATCTGCTGCTGTTTATCGGTCTGTATGTGCTCCTTGCGTCAAAGATTACGGGTGAATGGCTGATCGATGATTTACATCAGATGAATCAGGATACTGCTCTCAGGAATATGGATTATGTGGAACACTTCAACCGGAAGAAGGAGATGAAAAAGGCCGCGGTTGTTTCGCTCTGCGGGTTGGGGATAGCCGTAATCTCTGCTGCAGCGCATATTAAGGCAGGAATTGCGGCAGGAGCAGTCCTGGCTGCGGTTATTCTCTACTGGCCGAATATTCTGCTGAAGAAGAAAAAGAAGAGTGTAGAGACTGCCCTGATCAGGGATTTCCCGGTCTGGATGCGGGAAGTATCGGTGCATCTTTATGACATGGTTCCTGTGAGAGCGGTGGAAATGACAATGGAAACTGCGTCGCCGGTCATGCAGCGGTTTCTGCGGGAGTTCCTTCAGCGGATGGAACAGGATCCGTCATCTCTTGAACCATATCTGCATATTTTTCAGCAGTATCACGCTGAGGAACTGACAGCTTCATTCAAAACGCTGTTTACAATCCGCAGCCTTCCGGCAGAAGATGCGCAGCGGCAGATTACAGAACTTGTACGGAGAAACCAGAAACAGCTTGAACAATCCGAAAGAATCAGAAATGCCGATTATCTGTCCGGGATTACACTTATCAGCATTCTTCCGATGCTGATGATGTCGTTTTATCTGATTGTGAATCTGCTGTTGATTTTAGCGGGCTTTATGAATTTATCGAAAGGGGTGTTCTGATGAATGAGTTTCTGGCGGATTTCGGGGAACTGGTGGTGCTGGTCGTATTTGCCGCTCCGATCATTTACGGCGCCGGAGCGATGTGTTTGACGCTTCTGCAGGTATGACAGACATTCCGTCAGGCGCTGGCAAAGAGAAAATTTGAAAGGAGAATGAATCTATGACCGGGGTAATGGAAGAGTACGGGGTCTGGATTGTCGAAACAATTGCGGGACTCGGTATGTTTTCCGTGTGGCAGTGGATCATACAGAGCGGATTCGGTGGGCTTGCTGCTGCATTAATGGAAAGGATCGTGTGAAATGAAGAGGATGATGCAGGAGTATGGGATGTTTTTGGCGGCTGCTGTGATTGGCGTGACCCTTATTCTGCTGTACAGCCGTCTTACAGGCATGTCCGGACCTGGAAGCAAAATGATGCGGGAGTCTGTGAAACGGACAGGCGGATACTATCAGATTGAAATGTACAGCAGCATGCATGAAGGAAGGAGGTCTGCATGAAATCGGTTATTCCCACTATGCTGATGATTGTTGGGATATTTATTATGACTGCGACAGCAGTTTGTTTTCTGACCTTTCAGATGCAGGTATCGGCGGCAGAAAACCTGCATGCTGAAAGTATGACTAGAATACAGGCATCCGGATGCGATCCGGTTGAGATTGCGTCATGTCAGAGAGATGCGAGCCACCTGGGACGGAACTGCAGGCTGCAGGTTATTCCGGGCAGCGGCAGGAACGGAGATGGTACTGCACTGGTTCGGCTCACGTATTATGCGGACATGCCGATTTTTCAACTATCCAGGAAAGGAACTGTACAGGGGTGTATACATTGCTGATTCAGGAAGCGTCAACACAGACGACCGGAATCATACTATAAAATTAATCAGCTGGAGCATGTGAAAGGATGGAATTGATTACAATGAAGAGGATTCGCGCAGATCCGCACGGTTGCGGTGAAACAGACACTGCAAAACCATGGATACATATCAGACAATCGGGATAACGCTGGTCGCCGCTGCGCGACCGTTATATCAAACTGGATTTTACGTGTATAACTAACTAAAATAACATCAACATCTTCGCCTGCCTGCAGGCTGATTTACTGACAGGCAGGCTTTATTGTTTTTTGATGACAGGAGGAAAATAACTTATGAATACTTTTCTACAGGAATATGGCGTGATTATCGTGGCAGTACTGGTTACTCTTGCAATGGTGGGAATCGCGGTTTTCTTCGGCGATCAGGTGCAGGAGGGTATTACGACTGTCCTGAATAAATTTATGAAGCTGGTATCCGATGCAACGCCGTCGGCTGTACATTAGGACTGCGTAAACTATGTCAGGCAAACGGAAATATATGGGGAAAGAGGCAGAGCGGAGCGTAAAGACGTTCTGCCTCTTATTTTGTCTTCTGACCTTTTTGGTTCTGACCGGGGCAGATGTCGCCAGAGATGCAAATTACCGGTTCATTTCATCGTCAACGCTGTATACACTGGAAGATGATTCTCGATGGAAGAGCGATGGAGAGTGGAATCGGCAGCTCCGGACATCGCTGTCCAGGACGGGTGACCGTGAGGCACGATGGGTGTACATCTTCCGGCAGTAAATTGCGAGGATATGGAGATTCAAGTCTCCACGGAGATCATAGATGAACATTCTGTTTCATAACAAGGAAAGAAAAATTGTATCTATGCAACAAAAAAGAAAATAATTATCATTGTGTGTTGACATATTGGCACCAAAAAGTTATGATAGACCCAGATATTGAGATAGAGGATGCGTCGGGCTAAGAGTACGGCTTTCAGAAACTGCCATGCAGGGCAGGATTGCCGGAAAGGAGCAGACGCCGAGGAGATCATCGCTGCAGGGGTGATAAATCCGGGCGGACAGAATAAGATCTGTCCGACTGTCGCATTATTATGCGGAGCGCTATCCTTGATAAGGACAACTGAGTTTTCAGTATTGACGGATATGTCACATTGAGATTGTAAGGCTTCTGACGAGATTAACATGTGGAGCTGATTTCTGTTCGTGTGCAGCCATATCTCCAGTGCGACTGTGTCGGATTGGGTCAAGGTGAACTCAGAATGATAGTTATCAAGCAGCTGAATCCGTATCAGCTGCTTTTTTGTTCATCTCAATGCATTCTTTACTTTTCATGTTAAGAATCAGGAGGTTCTAAAATGGCAAACGAGGTTTTCAGAGGAATTGCAACAGCATTGGTTACACCGTTTAATGAAGATGGAAGTGTAGATTTCGATAGTTACGGAAAATTAATTGACTGGCAGATTGAGCAGGGAATCAACGCTCTGGTTATCGCAGCAACGTCAGGCGAAGGGCCGACACTTTCCGATGCTGAGCATAAGAAATGCGTTGAGTTTGCAGTAGAGCGCGTCGATCACCGCGTACCGGTTATTGCAGGCACCGGCAGCAATGACACCGCTTACGGACTGCAGCTGACAAGATTTGCTTGTCAGGCCGGCGCGGATGCATGCCTGGTGGTAACACCATACTATAACAAGGCCACTCAGAACGGACTTGTCCGCATGTATAACGAATTCGCAGACGCAGCTACTAAGCCGATCATTATTTACAACGTACCTTCCAGAACAGGTGTCGATGTAAAGCCGGCAACATACGCAAAACTTGCTGAACACGAAAACATTGCAGGGATCAAGGAAGCAAACGGAAACCTGTCTGAAATTCTGGATACAGTTTCTCTGGTCGGTGACAAGCTGACGCTGTATTCCGGAAATGATGACCAGATTGTGCCAATTCTGTCCCTTGGCGGAAAAGGTTGCATTTCTGTCCTGTCCAATGTGCTTCCAAAAGAGACGGTTGAGATTACTGACCGTTGGTTTGCGGGCGACACAGCAGGCGCTGCAGAGCTTCAGATCCGTTTCACTGAACTGATCCGTTCACTGTTCTGTGAAGTTAACCCGATCCCGGTAAAAGCAGCTGTTGCAGCAATGGGCAGATGCAAGAATATTGTTCGCGCTCCGATGTATCCAATGGAAGAGCAGAACCGGCAGCGTCTTCTGGCTGCAATGAGAGCACAGGGGGTTGAGGTTAATGACTAAGGTAATTGTAACCGGCGCGGCCGGACATATGGGGAAAATTGTTACTAGACTGGTTGAAGAAGCTCCGGATATGGAAATTGCTGCAAGGATCAGTCCAAGCGGCAGTGACGGAACCTTGAAACATCTGGAGGATTATACAGGCGAGGCAGATCTTGTCATCGATTTTTCCAACCATGAAGGAACAAAAGAACTCATGGACTACTGCACTGCTTATAATGTGCCTGCAGTGGTAGCGACAACCGGTCAGACAGATGAAGAGAAGGCCTGCATTGAAGAAGCTGCGAAGAGCACACCAATTTTCTACTCTGCGAATATGTCTGTCGGCGTAGCTTTTCTGACTAAGATTGTGAAGCTGGCAGCCGAGGTGTTCCCGGATGCAGATGTCGAAATTGTAGAGGCGCATCATAATCGTAAGCTGGATGCCCCGAGCGGAACGGCCCTGATGCTTGCTGACGCTGTAAAGGAAGTTAAGCCAGGTGCAGAATACCATTGCGGACGTTCCGGCCATTGTAAGCGCGAAAAGAATGAAATTGGCATATCTTCAATCCGTATGGGGAATGTGGTTGGCGAGCATGAAGTGTTTTTCAATACGGGTAGCCAGACCATAACCCTGAAACATTCTGCGCATGATCGCGCATTGTTTGCAGAAGGTGCGCTGGATGCGGCGCGGTTCCTTCTGAAACAGACTGCAGGTTTGTATGGAATGGATGATCTGATGGCAAAATAATTTTGGACAAAATAAAAAAACATCAAGGAGAAATCCTGATGTTTGTATGATCCGGACACTAATCCGGCGTATTGTATGCGGTTTTGCGCAGTGCGCCGGATTGTGCTCTGGAAGATTGAAATATCAATGTGTTGAGTGAATGCGGATAGGGTATGGCAGCTTCATGTCAGGGAAATGAAAAATAAAAAAAGGATTTTCGTAAAAATATTGTTGACAAGATACGGATCTTTTGGTATATTAGTTCATGCAGTCGGCAAGAGCGTTGAGAACAACCGAGTCCGATTGAGATGATATGGCGGTGTAGCTTAGTTGGCTAGAGCGTCCGGTTCATACCCGGAAGGTCGGTGGTTCGACTCCACTCGCCGCTACTTATATGGGCGCTTAGCTCAGCTGGGAGAGCATCTGCCTTACAAGCAGGAGGTCATAGGTTCGAGCCCTATAGCGCCCACCAATTTCAATCAATGATTGAGATTGTCCATGAAGACGGAATATATGTGGCCAAGTAGTTCAGTTGGTTAGAATGCCAGCCTGTCACGCTGGAGGTCACCGGTTCGAACCCGGTCTTGGTCGCCAATTTAAATTATGTTGCATTTATGAGTAAAGTGTGGTATGATTTAACCTATGTGGTGGGTGTCGTCAAGTGGTTAAGACACAGGATTGTGATTCCTGCATGCGTGGGTTCAAATCCCACTACCCACCCTTGAATTTAATAAGTATGATGTTGGGGTATCGCCAAGTGGTAAGGCAATGGATTCTGATTCCATCATGCGCAGGTTCGAATCCTGCTACCCTAGCCAACGGCGACATGGCCAAGTGGTAAGGCAAAGGTCTGCAAAACCTCTATCCCCCAGTTCGAATCTGGGTGTCGCCTCCAAGTCAAACCCGTTGAATCGGTTGCAATAACTGGTTCAGCGGGTTTTCTTTATGTGCTTTTTGAACATGCTGAAATTCCAGAAACTGGGAGGAAAATCCATAAAATAGGGTCGCCGTCCATCTAAAAAGGTACTCAAAAAGGTACCAGAAAATAGGTGGAATTTTGACAGCTAGTAAACGGTAAATAGCACGTGTCTACCACCACACTCTAAAATCTTGTAAAATATGGTCAACAAAATTTGACCGAAATTTACAAGGTGGTGTGAATATGGATGTTTTTGAAAAAATGAGGTTACAGCAATGGGCATCGGATATGGTCGATTGCCAGAACAGCCGGCTGACCAGAAAAC
>SFHC01000025.1 GCA_004555725.1 [Eubacterium] saphenum | reverse complement strand
CCTTTCTACAATACCGCACTCTATGAAAAAGATAAAGTGCGTAAGTTACATGTTTGAAATTAGTTACCGGTAACTTACACACTTAATTTTACACCCTCCGTAAAACAGAGATACCTGGAACGGGGATCAGCTTAATGCAGCTGCTCCCTGTTCCCTCTATATTACTCACCAGTACTCAGGCAGCAAATCCCCTTTCTCAGTCAAAGGATCTAAGATTTCATTCTATATTTTTTCACTTAACCGGACGATACGAACCGTCCTGATGCTGAAAGAACAGAAGCCTTATTATTTCTCCGTTCCCATTCCTTCATCATACCTTGCCTCCACTCCTTCTCCGGAAAGGCATATCTTCCTTTTCCGACTGTTGCCTTCCCATATTGGATTGCTTGCTTTGGACAGTTCTGGATGCAGGCCATGCAGTGCATACCGTTTCCGTGCCATTTCGGGCGGCCGGTTTCCAGGGTGTTGATTCAATCGTCTGGAAAATCGAGACGAATCTCCTGCCCGTCCGGCATTCTCATCCCGCTCATGTCCGCCCCCTCCAGTTGCAGCAGTCTGACTTTGCGGTCAAGGCCGCCAGCGTATCCGGTCAGGCTTCCGCTGCTGCCGATCACGCGGTGACACGGAATAAGGATGGATATCGGATTGTGGCCGACAGCACCGCCGACGGCCTGGGCGGACATGTGCGGAAGGCCTTGTTCGGAGGCGATCCTGGAAGCGATCTGACCGTAGGTCATGGTTGTTCCGTATGGGATGGTCAGCAGAATATCCCATACACGTTTCTGAAAGGCAGTGCCCTTCGGCTCAAGCGGCGGCAGGAATCCTGGCTCCTGTCCGAGGAAATACTGGTCGAACCAGCGGCGGGCGGCCAGCATGACCGGCGGAAAGTTTTCCGGACGGCCGCCGCGGGTCTGGCGGAGTTGCTCGGAAACCCAGTCGAGATCCAGGCCGGCGGCGTAGTATTTTTGGCCGTCGAACCAGAGTCCGGTAATGGCGTGTTCGCTGCTGGCGATGGTGATGCCGCCGAGAGGAGATGTGCAGTGGCTGATGTATTCCATAATTTTCCCTCCTGCATCCATTTTTTATTTCACTTCACTGTTTTACAGAATCGTAACATAAAAACGGTCCTGAAAGAAGACTGCGGCGCAGGGAAGATCCATTTCTTTCCTGCACCGCAGTTCCGCAGATGATTTTATTTTTCTATTTATTCGAACCGCAGTGCGTCGATCGGATTCAGGCGCGCGGCCCGGCCGGCCGGGTACAGACCGAAGAAGATGCCGATGGCAAAGGACACGCCGACAGCAAGCAGGATGCTCTTCAGGCTCATGACGGTCTTGAAGCCCAGGGCGGCGCTTCCCACAGATCCGATTATGCCTCCGAGCACGATGCCGATGGCGCCGCCGATCAGGCAGATGATGATGCTCTCAATGGCGAACTGGAGCCGGATTTCCCCGTTGGTGGCGCCGATGGCCTTTCGGATGCCGATTTCCCGTGTCCGCTCAGTGACAGAAACGAGCATGATGTTCATCACGCCGATTCCGCCGACCAGCAGAGAAATTCCGGCGATCAGGGCGAGAGCAAGCTCGATTTTCCCCATCATATCCTGCATCGCGTCCAGCATCGTATCCATGCTGAAGGCGGCAAGGTGGAAATCTTTATTCCCTTTATAGTACTGGCTGTTCAGGTATTTTTCCGCGGACTTGGCAAACTTCTCACTGTCTGCGGAAGTTCTGGTCTTGACCGTAAAGGTGGAATACCCGGAGTCTGCGCCGGAAATTTTCTTGGCCGTTTTCATCGGGATGTACATCTGTGTACTGATTTTCTGGCCGGAAGACCCGCTCTGCCCGGACATCACCTGGGACTCCTCATATTTATAGACTCCGACGATGGTGAACGTATACGATTTTCCGTTCACTGCAGTGCGGATGGTTTTTCCGACTGCCGCCGCGTTATCGCCGTGATACAGCTCTTTTGCCACGCGGCTGGAGATTACGGCAGAATACGCGGTCTTCCCTTCTTCTGCTTTTGAGATTGTGCGGCCTTTCAGGATTTTCACGTTTTCTACTGCCGTATTGCTGTGGTTGATTCCGGTCAGCATAACGCCGGTTTTTTTACCGTTATGCGAAGCATTGCCTGTTCCGGCGGTCTCAGAGAGGCCGATGGATTTAATTTCAGACGGATAGTGCTTCTGAAGGGCATCCAGCATGTCATCGCTCACCATGTCTTTCTGTTTCATGGTGACGCCGGATCCGGCCATCATAGAGCTGACATCCATGGAAGCGGCGTTCCCGCTGTGTTTAGACTGAACCATAAATGTGACGTTGTTGGCACCCAGGGAATTCATGCTGCTCATTACAGAATTTTCCAGCCCGCCTCCGACAGTGGTGATGCCGATGACGGCAGCGATTCCGATGATGATTCCGAGCATCGTCAGAATCGAACGGAGTTTATTGGACCAGATTCCGTTCCACGCGGAGCGGATGTTTTCACCGAGATTCATCATTTTTGCGCCTCCTCTCTGCTGCCGCCTGTTCCGGCAGAGTCATTTCTCTCCCCTGCCGGGTCATTTTTGTCCGGAATCGCTGAACCTTCACGTACAGAAGTGAAGCGGCCGTCTGACATCGCGTAGATGCGGTCGGTTTCTTCTGCCAGGTCGTTGTTATGGGTGATGAGGACGATGGTCTTCCCCTGCTCGCGGTTCAGGCGGTGGAAGATGTCCATGACCATGACGCCGGTCCTGCTGTCCAGCGCGCCGGTCGGCTCATCGGCG
The DNA here is from genome assembly GCA_004555725.1 of [Eubacterium] saphenum. GTDB lineage: Bacteria > Bacillota > Clostridia > Peptostreptococcales > Anaerovoracaceae > Aminicella > Aminicella saphenum_A. The sequence continues at coordinate 26,442 of SFHC01000025.1, read as the reverse complement.
AGGATGATGTCCGGATCGTTGGCCATGGCACGGGCGATGGCGACGCGCTGCATCTGGCCGCCGGAAAGTTCTGTCGGCTTATGCTTCATCCGGTCTTTCATGTCCACCAGGTCCAGGAGCATCTCCGCTCGCTGAACCCGCTCGCGTCTTCCGGTTCCTGCGTACATCATCGGCAAAGCGACATTGTCAAGGGCGGAAATTTTCTGTATTAAATTGAAGTTCTGGAAAACGAAGCCGATTTTACGGCTCCGGATCGCGGAAAGCTCTTTGTCCTTGCACGATTCGATTTTTGTCCCTCCGAGGGTATAGGTTCCGGCGGTCGCGCGGTCGAGAATACCGATAATGTTCATCAGTGTCGACTTTCCCGCACCTGACGCGCCGACGATGGAGACGAACTCCCCTTCCCGGACATCCATATCGATGCCGTGCAGAATTTCAAGTTCGTTGGGCTTGCCGATATGGTATTTCTTGACAATCCCCCGCATGGTGATGATATTTTCAGTCATGTGTCTTATCCTTTTCTGCCTGTTACGGGCGGCGGACGGCTACAGCATGTCGTGCTTCTTCATCCGCTCCTCAAAGATTGTGTTGATAATAGAACGCATTTTTTCCCGGGTTTCTTCCGGAACGGCGTCCTGCTCGAACTGCGCGTACAGATCCGCATGCTCGCGTTCAATCAGGCGGCAGGTATTTCCTGTCGCGTGCTTTCTTACGAAAAACGGAATTTTCTTCATGTATTCCGGTTTAACGAGATCCAGTATCTGTTTATCTGCCTGACTGCTCATAGTTTTCTCCTCCTGCGATCAAGGCACTTGTGGACAGATATCTGACAGTACGCCAGTATCTGTTTCCTTTCATCGCTTTTCTATTTTAACATGGATTAGCTGGGTATACGATCTTGATTAATTTTACCAAACCTGCATGGATATCAAACATCAGCAGACGCCGAAAACAGATCCGATTGCGCCAGGCTACGGAGATTATGAACGGAGAGCAGCCTTCTGTCTCATCGCAGCGAAGGCAGAATGCAGAGAAAACAGGCTGTGTATACCATGCACAATGCGCACGATATGCATTGTGTCTTATGCGACATAATTGTGTTCCGAAAATCCAGAAATCCGGCGAAAAGAAAACACAAAAAAGGAGTTTCGGGTTTTCTGTTATCAAAACGTAAAATAATCATTGTTACGGAACACATTTATTTCAGCCGTGAGAATTCAACAGAAGCTGCAGGAAAAGATCCATGCGCGAATTTATATATATACCGATAATCTCATTCTTATCCGCGTGAAACAAATTAAAAGACAGCACCTCGTATTTATTGTTATACAGGACAGAATAGAAGGTGCCGGATCCGATCAGCAGACGATCGGATCCGGCACCTCCACATCTTAAACTGTATACAATTTTGCAAACTCGCCTTCCGCAAGTGCGATCTGCGGTTGTCCTCTGCCTGCTGCGTCTGAAAACTCCTTTTTTGTGTTCTCAAATCGCTGTTTCTCTGACTTTCGATAACAGAAAACATGAAACTCCTATTGTATACAATTATTCATGATTACTTTCCCTGTACCGGACAGGAAACTGCCACCTTGCTGCCTGGATTTTGTCCGCATAAATATTCAGCTGCCTGGAGAACATCATCCGTCAGGATCCCGGTGTTCTGCAGACAGAAAAATAAACACGGCAACACACACTCAGACAGTAAACTGCACTGCTGCGTCTGCAAGGCGGAGCAGAAAAAGCGCTTCCGGGACTGGTTCGCGCTTCTTAAGGAACAGACGGAACAGCACGCTGCACATGCCGGCCGTTAACGAATACACGCACCCTGAAGATCCAGGCTCCGGAGCAGGCCGCCCCCTGAGTGTCCCTGTCCCTCATCGCCGCCAGATCCGTTAGTCTGCTAAAACTCATACTCCCGGACCTCCGCATTCCGGATCCCGAACCCGGCAAACTCCGCGTTCGTCATATCTCTGAAATATGACTCGATAAAACGGGAAATCCCGTTATGCGCCGTCAGGAGATACGTTTTTTCCGGCTGATGCTTCAGATCATCCAGCAGATTGTAAATCCTCTGCGCGACCCGCAGCATGGACTCCCCGCCGTCATAACTGTCGATGAAATTCTCTTTTGCAAGCCGAAAATCCTGCCCGTCGCGCGGTGTCGACTCCCATTTCCCGAAATTCTGCTCCATCAGCCGTTCCTCAACCCGCATCGGAACACCCGTCATCTTCGAAATTTCTTCTGCCGTGTCCCGGGCGCGGCTCAGCGGCGATGTCAGAATCTCATCTATCCGGATCTCCCCCGCCTCAAGTTTCCGACGCAGCAGCCGTCCGGTTTCCCGGGCCTGCTCACACCCTCTTTCCGTCAGCGGACTGTCTGTCGCTCCGCAGATTTTATTCTCCACATTCCATACCGTTTCCCCATGTCTGACAAAATACAGCTTGCTCAAGCGTGGCTCCTTTCTGTTCACGTTAGCAGTAAATCCGTTCTCTTACCGCTTCCTCATCCTGCAGCGGAATATCCGCGGCGGCGATAAACTCCTCCACCGACAGAAAGCCGCCGTTTTCCTCCCGGTACTGCAGAACCCGTTCTATTCTGTCCGGGGTCATTCCCGGCAGCGTCTTGAAATCGCTGACGTTACATGTATTAACATTGACGGCATGCGGGCTTGCTGCTGCCGGCTGCGGCTCTGCAGCGGGTGCTGGTGCCGTGGCAGTGACAGTTTCCGGCTGCGGCTCTGCGGCTGGTGCTGGTGCCGGCCGGAATGCGTCGGCCTCTGGGCGGGTGATTTTTGTCGAATAAGGAGCGGCTGGCGAAACGGCAGCGCCATCTTCTGAAATGCATTTCAGATACATCCGCAGAATAATAAAGGAATGGATAACGCCGAGAAAGTAGACCGCGGCCCAGAGATCAACCATTTTACCGTACAGCGCGCTGTGGCTGCTGATGCACAGGCACGCCAGAAAAGTTCCGATCTGCAGCACGGCGTAAACCCCGCCGGCAATGCGCCACCTCTGATTCTGCGCTTTCTTTCCGGCATATGAAATTCCAAGCCACGCGAGTCCGAAAAAAGACAGGAGGACCCACGCGGATTTCTTCAGTTTCCAGGTGAATGTATGTGTCTGGTCTTGCATTGCTGCGCCTCCTAAAATGGGATGATGGTTTTAAAGGTTTTATCGTACAGAACATTGCAGATGTTTTCGTTCCTGAAAAACAGTTCGTCCACAGGTTTCTGCAGATCCAGGTCCAGCAGGTCATCGCGTTTGAATTTCACGGAATAGATATAATCGTCGCGCATGCGGCCGGTCTTGTCCCGGCGCTGGGTGTATGCCGACATGACGATCTGCTGCACTCCGACGGCGAGACCGAAAAAATGAGTGGCAATGCACAGCCCGAGCCCCAGGACGCAGTCGTAGTAATCGGATTTGATCTTTTTCTGCGGCTTGTCCTTGACTTTTACCATTCCGCTGGCCAGCTGCTGCGCATAAGTTCTCGGCATATCCTCAATCTCCGGAAGATCCAGATCCACACGCAGCATGTCCCCTTCCAGCTGGTAATCAATGTGGAACGCAAACGGCATTTCCACGCCGGCGATCCAGTCGTTCAGCACCGAATCGATGGTCTCCGCGTCATTTTCCAGGAGTTTCTGAAAATGTTCCTTCTGCGCCTGATATGCCCGCTGATAGTTCGCGTTCTCCGTCTCCGCGCGTTCCTGTTCTTTCCGGACAAAATCATCCTTATCCACCTTCCACTCTACAACAGCATCTGCAAGGGCCTGACGGATATGTTCCTGTATATACTCTTCGATCAGCTGGTCCTTCTGCCAGAACTTCCACGTTTTTACCGATGCTTCCGCATCTTTCCGGAGTTTCGCAGTTATGTCTTCCTTTGAAGGCTGCGGCACCGGGTATGTTTTTGCCTGATACTGCTGCGGTTTCAGGGCATCCAGGCGGCTCTGGTATTCGGAAACCGGGTAAACCGGGCACGATTTCTTATACAGGTTCTCGATTTCCTGGGTTTCCGCATTTTCTTCCTGCAGACGCTGAGCCGATAATTTTGCGACGCCCTCATTGTATTCCGGTGTCCGGCGGATGGCGCGAAGTATGGCGGGATTGAGAATCCGCTCACCCGTATTGGCGTCGTAAATGTCAACCGTTCCGTCTTCTTTATAATCCAGTCGGAAATCGCCGCCGTTGAACGTTTCCGGCGAGCCGCCGGCTGCTGACGTATATGGGTTACAGGAATTCCTGGAATAGTCCGCTCGGCCGCTGCCTGAACGTGCAGAAGTATTCTGCGCCGCGGCCGGGCGGCGGGACGACGCGCCCGTTTTCCTCTTGCCGCCTCCGATTTTTGTCCGGTCGTAAAGGCCCGTTCCCGGGATACCGGTATTTAAATAAGTCCCGTTCTTTCCGATATTTACAGAAGCTCCCCGCGGCCCGACCGTCAGGCTGGTTCCTGACTTGGAAAAATTCACACGGACACCTTTGCAAATGGTAATGGATTTTCGAAATCTCATGCTCGGTTCTTCCTCCCTGTTCTTGTATTCTTAACGAATATTATAACGCAAAACATCCGGTGCAGAAGACATCGGCATCACATTCACAGTAAATAAATCCACACAAATTAAATCTGTTTCGCATCAAACCGCTGCTCGTCAGATACTAGTCCTCCCACCCAGAATCTGCTACAATTACAGTTATACAGTATACACCAACCAACCCGTTAACCAATTGCTTTCCAAATTCGGAGGTTCAACCATGATCAAAATCCTTTTTATCTGTCACGGCAATATCTGCCGTTCGCCAATGGCCCAGGTGTACATGCAGCATCTGGTAAACGAACACGGCCTTGAAGACCAGTTCTTCATCGACTCTGCGGCAACCACGACAGAAGAAATCTGGAACGGCCGCAGCAACCCCATCTACCCGCCTGCAATGGATGAGCTGAAGCGGCATGGCCTGGGCGGAAAACTGGCCGACTCCCTGCGCGCATCACTTCTGACGAGAGAAGACGGGCTGAAATTCGACCACCTCATCGGCATGGATCAGGAAAATATGCGTGGCATGCGCCGCATTCTCGGAAACGAGGCCGCCGGAAAGCTCTCCCTGCTGCTGGACTACACCGACCACCCGCGTGATGTTGCAGACCCTTGGTATACCGGTAATTTTCAGAAAACCTGGCAGGACATCGTGGACGGATGCCAGGGACTTCTGGCCTATCTGCAGAAGCAGGGGCTGATCCGGTGATTCATTGGGACAAAAAACAACCGCCGCAAGGAATTTTCCTGACTGATCCGCCGTCCCAGCCATTTTAAAACAGACCGTTTTTCTGAGGAAAGTACCACTTACGGATGCATCTCCTTCACATTTAGTGAGAAAAATCACATATAACATTCAATTACAGTTAATCAATTCACCATAAAACACCTGTAAATTGTTATGCAAAAATGTTGAAACTGGTGGGTAAAACTATGAACATGGATATTAAAAAAGCGATTTCTTTTACACTGGAATTGATGGATAACTATTGCAAGAAAAATATTGACTCCCTTTTTACGCACATGGATGAAAAAGCGGTGTTCATCGGTCCCCGCACCGGACAGTTCTTCTCTTCGGGAACATCAATCCGAAACGCCTGGAGTTCCGGTGCTCCTATGACGGACTTCATTCTGGAAAACATCCGGACATTTGCCATTCCCCTTACCGCGATGTCCTGCGAGGTCATCTGCATGTACACCGTAATCTGGAAAAAAGATGACGGCACGGTAATCCGTCACCCGCAGACGCTGCAGGCCTCCTGGATTCTGCAGCCTTCTGCCGCCGCGACTGAGGAGGAAGATTCCGCATACCGCATTGTGGCCCTGCATATTTCCAACCCCATCGCTCCGGATGAACGTGATCTTCAGTACAATACATTCGGGGATATGGCCACCTCAGCCCTCTCTGCGGGACTTCAGCATTCGAAAAAATCTGCGTCCACCCGGATTCTGATTCCTGCGCCCTACGGCACCGTTTATTCTTTTCCTTCCGGTTCAGTCGTATGGATTGAATCTGCAAGCGGAGGGCACCAGTCCATTGTCCACACGCGAAACACCAGTCTTCGAAGTTCTCGGCCGCTCTCCTATTTTTCCGAACGATACCCGGATATTTTCCTGAAACCTTCCGTCAGTTACATGGTAAACCCGTTATACATCCGGAAAATCCGCCGATGCGAGATCGATCTCTGGAACAATGTCACTCTCCGTGTCCCGGAAAAGAAGTACACCGCCTTTAAGAAACAGTTCCTTTCACTGATGAAAGAAACACACGCTGATTGACAATAATATATTACAGTCGTCATTATTTCCGGGACTTTCTGGAAGGAGCAACCCCCGGAATCCTGCTGGGATTTGCGCTGCTGTTCTCCATAATGCTTTACTCCGAAAACAAGAAATAGTATCACTTGATTTCAAAGAAGCATATATGATACCTTAATTATATCAACACATCATTTTTCCATCACATGAAAGGAGACTTTCAGAATGTTAATTGATATAGAAACAGGGATCTATGCTTCTTTAATTCTTTATATATTTGTATTAATTATCAGATGTAAGAAACATAAGCATCTTTCACTCTCACTCAACAAGAAGCATGAACTGCTCGTATGTCTGGCATGGGTCTATTTTACCGGATTAACCGTCTTGACACTGCTCCCGATTCAATGCCCGCCAATAAAGTCGAATATCTCCCTGTCTTCAATGATTCAGCTGAATCCATTATCAGCTCTATATCCATCACGTGAATTTAACCTCCGGAATATACTCGGAAACATTGTTCTCTTTCTGCCACTGATTCCAATATTATCTGCTGTCTGCAAAAGGAGCTTTCACTTCAGAAACGCTGTTCTGATATCGCTCCTATTTCCATTTTCAATTGAGTTTCTGCAGCTCGTGGAGAACATCAGCGGATTCTGTTCCTTTTATTTCCGTCAGATTGACTCTGCCGATGTGATTCTTAACACCGTCGGCGGAATACTCGGATTTTCATTATATTCATTATGGAAATCAAAATCAGAGCATTGACAATTCTTCATTGTTCATGATAATTTAGAACCGTATTCAAGACATGTTATTTATATCGATACGCTAAAAAAACATAATAAACATATGCGCTTACATACATTGAGAGGAGCAGTAATCTCATGCTAAAGAAACCACTCACCGAACGTCAGATGATATTGGTCATGCTGATCTGGGGCCTTGTAGGCGGCGACGTTTCCGTGATTCAAAAAGATCTGTTATTCAGCATTGCCATCGTCATAATATCGATTTTCCTCATTATCCAATTCATTTCCCAGTGGAAGAACGAACACGTGCGAAAAGGCGTGATCATCGGGTGTTCTCTGGCCGTACTTGCAGGTGATATCCTGCCGGTGGTTCAGATTGTGCGATACTTATCATAACATTAAGATTGTATCAGCCTATTACTGCTATCAGATAATTATCCAGATACCGCTTTTCCCTTTTTCTCAAGGGAAAATATACATTCTGTACTTATACCGAATTGTATGATAATATATCCATAAACAAGTTATTTCTACATGCAATGAGGTGAAAACAATGAAAAAGAATAATAAAACAATTAGTATTCTAATAATCATAGCATTAGTTCTATCGTCAGTTATGATTATCGGATGTGAAAAAGAAAGCGTTGATGATCAATATCTTTCCGCAATGAAAAAGGGATTACAGTCACGGTGGAATTTGACAGATAACAACGAAAATTCCGATAAAAGTGATTCAAAAGAAGCATGGAAAAGCTATTTTGATGCTGAATATAATGAAATCAATGAGTTTAAAAGTAAAAAATTTGAAAATAAGAAACTTCAAAAGACAGCAAAAGAATATATCGGATTGATCCAGAAATCTGAGGATGCGTTAAAATATTTTGATAACGATGCAAAATTTGCTGCAGAAATCGATGACATTACAAATCAGCGAGCAGCCATCATTTATGAACTCCATAAATCGAACAAACTGGATTTCGATGATAGATATAAAGATGATGCCAGCGATATGTATGAAACCGGCAAAACATACTTAACTATACAGAAGATCTTAAAAACCACAATATTTAAATTAGAAAAAAATGATTATGGATATAAAACCTACAGTGCGGTTGTAAAAAACACTACATCGGATGATTTTAATTATTTCGCTTTTAATATCAACCTCAACGATAAAGATGGTGTTACCGTAGAAACTACAACAGCATCTACAGACAATTGGGAAGCAGGCACTAAACATCGCTTTGAATTTGGAACTGAGAAGAGTTTTAAAAGCATCGAAATAAAAAGCTGTACCTGGGACTACGATTAACTATAAGAGCGGCCCCTCCCCGGCCGCTCTTTTCTCATCCTGTTCCCTGCCATCACCGTTTCACAATCACATACACCGCGTCCTTGCTGTCCGGATTGTCCAGAGCCACGTTATAGAACGGCGTCTTGTAGACGATGCTTTCATGGGTTCCGTCTGCTGTGTACTCCTTCGCGTAGCAGAACCGCGGCGGCTGATGAAACTCAGCGACACCGATATAGTCCGACAAAAGGAACACGGCCGCAAGGAGAACCGCGCATCCGGCAACACTGAATCCTCGTTTCCAGACATTCGGGATCCTTTTCTTCAGGAATATGCCAATGCCGATCAGCAACAGAATTCCGCCAAAGGTCGCGTAAATACTTCCCCAGCTGCTGTCTCTCGGGAACACCCCAAAAGCAGATATGATCACTCCGATACCAAAGATTCCCAGCATCGCGCTGATAATATCACGCTTTTTCCTGTTTACTTCATGTTTTCCATATTCAGCCATCTTTACGGCCGTTTCCTTGACTTCTGCATTCATACTCTCACTTTTCCTTTCTCCGTCAACGATTTCCGGAATACTCACATCGTAAAACTCCGCCAGCTCAACCAGCACACTGAGGTCCGGCATATTCACCCCGGTTTCCCAGCGCGACACGGTCCGGGAAGAGACATTTAGTTTCTCAGCCAGCTGCTCCTGTGTCAGCTCCTTTTCCCGGCGCAGTTTCCTTAAGAAATTCCCTATTTTCTGCTGATCCATTTTCACTCCTTTCATCGCCCAGTGTATAGCAGCTCCAGAGAAATAAACACGACACAAAGCGAGAAAATGCCGTATTTACCCGCCGGACACTCTTGTCCGGTCCACAGATTCCTTGCAGACACTGCGATTCCGCGCTGCTGCGCCTCTTCGGCAAAACAACCCCGGGCAAGGCAAAAAACAGCAGCGGATAACCGTATTATAGCATGAAAGTCAAAAAGCTGACTGGGATACTCCTCCCAATCAGGTTTTACAGGATAAATTCCCCCTTCGAGAAACCCATTGTTTTATCAGGCAGTTTCCAAAATTCATTTTCCGCTACAGCAGCTTTTTCAGAAGTTTGAGCTTGTGATCATCAAACGGCGGATACCGGAAAGGCAGATCAAGCAGGATGATGCTCTTCAGGACAGCCTTCTTGTGAGTGAACGTATCAAATCCGTATTTGCCGTGATAAGCTCCCATCCCACTGTTTCCGACACCTCCGAAAGGCAGATGGCCATTGGCATTATGCATGATAACATCATTCACGCAGCCGCCGCCATAAGACAGTTCGTGAATGACCTTGTCCGCGTGATTCTTTTTCCGAGTGAATACATAGCAGGCCAGAGGCTTTTCCCGATCTTTAACTTCCCGAACGGCCTGATCCAGGTCGTCATATCCGATGACCGGCAGTAATGGACCAAAAATTTCCCTCTTCATGATTTCATGGTCGAAGTCTGCCTCCGGGAAAATTGCCGGCGCAATCTTATGTTTTTCCAGATCCGCCTGACCACCGATCACGCGGTCTTCCGTTTCGATCAGCCTGACCAGACGGTCGTAGCTTTTCCGATTGATGATGCACGGATAGCTGTCGTTCTGCAGCGGGTCCGGATACCGCTTTTCAATTTCTGCTTGCAAAGCTTTCAGAAACGGCGCTTTTACCTGATTCTGCACCAGTACATAATCGACGGCAATGCAGGTCTGGCCGGCGTTCAGCAGTTTCCCCCATGCAACACGTTTTGCCGCCAGCTTCAGATCAGCTGTTTCATCAATAATGCAAGGGCTTTTGCCTCCCAGCTCCAGAGAAACCGGCGTCAGATGTTCACTGGCTGCCCTCATTACCGACTTTCCTACGCTTGGACTGCCGGTAAAGAACATGTAGTCGTAATTCTGTTCCAGCAGCTCGTCATAATCAATATCCATTTCCGTACAATAAATATAGTTATCCGAAAATGTATGATTAAGAATATTTCGAAGTAATTTAGAGACTCTGCGGCTCTGTCTGGAGCACTTTACAACCGCACAGTTTCCTGCAGCGATCGCCGCTGTCAGCGGAGCCAGAGACAGATTGACCGGATAATTCCATGGTGTGATGATCAGCGCTGTTCCGTAAGGCTCCGGATAGACAAAACTCCGGGACGGAAACGTCCCTAAAGAATCCAAAACCGGCTTCGGGAGGCTCCAATACCTGACCTTCCGGACAGCCTCATGAATCTCTCCATAAACAATAGAAAGTTCTGTCATATAACTTTCTGCCGCGGATTTCCCTAAATCATGGTGAAGCGCGGAAAGCAGCTGTTTCTCATTTGCACGGACAGCTTTTTCCAGCCGCTTCAGCATACGTATCCGAAAACCAACAGACTTCGTCCGGTTGCTGTTAAAAAATTCTTTCTGCTTTGAAACAATCTCACTCAGTTCACTCATAAGTTCCCCTCTCTCTATTATTATTCCGTTCTGCCTGCCGCCTTCTCCCGTTCCTTCTGCGCAATTGCATTGGTATCCAGTGACCGCCCCCCTTCAATCCACGCACCCCTCGTGGGGTGCAACCGGAATCTGCCATGGTTTGGACCAGTCAATCGCATTTCAATCCACGCACCCCTCGCGGGGTGCGACAAGGTTCCGAATAAGAAGGAACTGCCGGCAGAAATTTCAATCCACGCACCCCTCGCGGGGTGCGACCAACGTCACAGGCAACAGCCTGTCTGCGATCCTATTTCAATCCACGCACCCCTCGCGGGGTGCGACAGCGTCATACAGCCCCGCCGCCGCGCTCTGGAAATTTCAATCCACGCACCCCTCGCGGGGTGCGACGATAATCAGATTTTCCTTGTATCGGTTTACCGTATTTCAATCCACGCACCCCTCGCGGGGTGCGACCTTGCGTACTCAAGCATCTGATCCCATTCTTCGATTTCAATCCACGCACCCCTCGCGGGGTGCGACTGTTTCCGTCGATTGAATGGTTAATCAGTGCCAATTTCAATCCACGCACCCCTCGCGGGGTGCGACCCAAATGAGCTGAGTTTCGTGCCATTAGCCGGGCTATTTCAATCCACGCACCCCTCGCGGGGTGCGACACTGGATCTAGGAGCAACGATTGCCTCGTACCCAATTTCAATCCACGCACCCCTCGCGGGGTGCGACAAGCTAACGTTTATTGTTACAGCCTCCACAGGCAATTTCAATCCACGCACCCCTCGCGGGGTGCGACAGGGACGCGGTTGATGCAGTAGTCAACCCACCGAATTTCAATCCACGCACCCCTCGCGGGGTGCGACAAGTGCAATAGAGTCAGCATTTAAGCGGCACAAATTTCAATCCACGCACCCCTCGCGGGGTGCGACCTGTAACAACTACTATTGCTCCATCTACTGATATTATTTCAATCCACGCACCCCTCGCGGGGTGCGACTCTCCCGCTCTTTACGAGTCTGGGGGTGGATGTATTTCAATCCACGCACCCCTCGCGGGGTGCGACGATACCAATTTAATAGAGGAGGAAAGCGATGAGTATTTCAATCCACGCACCCCTCGCGGGGTGCGACATATCCCCCAGTTGTCCAACTACTCCCATACTTAATTTCAATCCACGCACCCCTCGCGGGGTGCGACACAAATGGCACGACTGCCGCGATCAGTGATACCCAATTTCAATCCACGCACCCCTCGCGGGGTGCGACTGACTTGCATATCACACCTTCTTCAGCACCTGATTTCAATCCACGCACCCCTCGCGGGGTGCGACAGTACTGAATTAGATAAAAAAGAAAAACTTCTTATTTCAATCCACGCACCCCTCGCGGGGTGCGACGCAGTACGCTCCCGGCTCTTTTTTAGTGCTCTCTATTTCAATCCACGCACCCCTCGCGGGGTGCGACCCTGTTACCTGCATAGCCGCAGCCAATGCATAAATTTCAATCCACGCACCCCTCGCGGGGTGCGACTTATCCGATGCTTAAGCATTTTCCGCAGGCAGAATTTCAATCCACGCACCCCTCGCGGGGTGCGACCTGAAGATCTGCACGGTTTCCATGATCTGATATATTTCAATCCACGCACCCCTCGCGGGGTGCGACAAATCGCCGCTGAGGGTTGAGGCGTATTTTGTCGATTTCAATCCACGCACCCCTCGCGGGGTGCGACAGAATAACGACTTCACCGACGCGGCAAAAGAGGATTTCAATCCACGCACCCCTCGCGGGGTGCGACGGCTTTAAATGGAATTGACATCTCCGGCTGGCAATTTCAATCCACGCACCCCTCGCGGGGTGCGACAGTTATGGGACACCAATCCACGCGTGTGCAGATGATTTCAATCCACGCACCCCTCGCGGGGTGCGACTTTTATATTTTTACAATACAACGTGCCCTTCAGTATTTCAATCCACGCACCCCTCGCGGGGTGCGACAATGTGTTATCCTGCCCTGTCATTAGCATTTCGTATTTCAATCCACGCACCCCTCGCGGGGTGCGACTAGCACTCCTGGCAGTATTGGTATATAAAAACAATTTCAATCCACGCACCCCTCGCGGGGTGCGACGCTTAAGCTCCAGCATCTCTCTGACATCATCCGATTTCAATCCACGCACCCCTCGCGGGGTGCGACGGTTAAAATTTAGTTTAGTTTTAAGTTAGTTTTATTTCAATCCACGCACCCCTCGCGGGGTGCGACCCATCAGCTTGTTTGTGCCGTTAGAGTAGGCATTATTTCAATCCACGCACCCCTCGCGGGGTGCGACATCCACATGGATCGGTACTCCATATCGGACCTTGTATTTCAATCCACGCACCCCTCGCGGGGTGCGACCCATACACACGGAGGTGATCACATGCCATCGAAATTTCAATCCACGCACCCCTCGCGGGGTGCGACCCGTTTGATTTCGTCGGCTTGCATGGCTGACAATTTCAATCCACGCACCCCTCGCGGGGTGCGACTCAGCCGTGATTGACTTCAAGTTCTTGCGATACTATTTCAATCCACGCACCCCTCGCGGGGTGCGACTACCTATGGTAAAAATAAAGTCGATTCCATCATATTTCAATCCACGCACCCCTCGCGGGGTGCGACCCGTGCTACGGACTGCGCCATCCGCTTCCGCATATTTCAATCCACGCACCCCTCGCGGGGTGCGACGTCAAAATCTTTTTTATAATGGCCGTACATTTTTATTTCAATCCACGCACCCCTCGCGGGGTGCGACGGATTTCTTCCAGCGTTTCCTTCCGGACATTCGATTTCAATCCACGCACCCCTCGCGGGGTGCGACAGCGTCACTACTTCAATCTCTTGGTGGAAACACATTTCAATCCACGCACCCCTCGCGGGGTGCGACTTCGGGACAGATGATCCGTACAGCTCCTTGATCGATTTCAATCCACGCACCCCTCGCGGGGTGCGACAGTCGTTATTTGTAATTTTTCTTGCGCTTGATTATTTCAATCCACGCACCCCTCGCGGGGTGCGACGCCCGATGAGCCGGTACGCTCAGACAATCGGACAATTTCAATCCACGCACCCCTCGCGGGGTGCGACCCCACAGCCCTGATCCTCCTAAGACAGCGCAGAATTTCAATCCACGCACCCCTCGCGGGGTGCGACAGGATTGTCACAACGGCGTTATCTTCTAACCCAATTTCAATCCACGCACCCCTCGCGGGGTGCGACTACAATATCTTCACCCCCTCTTAAATCCATCTGATTTCAATCCACGCACCCCTCGCGGGGTGCGACAAGAACCATCGACAGTAACACCCAATTCTTTCTATTTCAATCCACGCACCCCTCGCGGGGTGCGACGTATATGTGATAATCACACGCTCATTCTTCAAATTTCAATCCACGCACCCCTCGCGGGGTGCGACGTACCTGATAACGCTTGAACGTGGTAACAAAAAAATTTCAATCCACGCACCCCTCGCGGGGTGCGACGACCCATGCGCGGCGCGTTCCACAGGTATCTCAGATTTCAATCCACGCACCCCTCGCGGGGTGCGACTACTCTTGTTTCTTTCTGTCTTGCGTTCTGAATTATTTCAATCCACGCACCCCTCGCGGGGTGCGACCTGGAACGATTAAGAGCGCAATGCTCGCAGTCCAATTTCAATCCACGCACCCCTCGCGGGGTGCGACGTTCTTTCAGCGTCCGTGAAAACAAAGGTGTATATTTCAATCCACGCACCCCTCGCGGGGTGCGACTCTCTGTCAGTGTAGCCGAATGACCAACCGATTATTTCAATCCACGCACCCCTCGCGGGGTGCGACCCGGACATCACAAGCGCAAACATCGCAGAGGGTAATTTCAATCCACGCACCCCTCGCGGGGTGCGACGCAGATGTCCGATTCCATCAGTGAGTTCATTGAATTTCAATCCACGCACCCCTCGCGGGGTGCGACCATAGCAATGAACAAATTGCATTTCAGATACAAGATTTCAATCCACGCACCCCTCGCGGGGTGCGACGATTTACTTGCGTCTTGTTTTCAACGTTTGGAATATTTCAATCCACGCACCCCTCGCGGGGTGCGACGACCGCTCCGGCCTTTGCAACTACTTTCATGGCAATTTCAATCCACGCACCCCTCGCGGGGTGCGACCTGTGTAACTCCCTTCAAGCCGTCAACACTTGCAATTTCAATCCACGCACCCCTCGCGGGGTGCGACAAACTTCTTTCCTTTAAGGCAATACTTAATCATATTTCAATCCACGCACCCCTCGCGGGGTGCGACCAACAACTTGCGTAGCTTGAAGGGTAGAGTATCATTTCAATCCACGCACCCCTCGCGGGGTGCGACTCCAACCGACTTTGCCTGCTTGTAAAAGCTGTTATTTCAATCCACGCACCCCTCGCGGGGTGCGACTCAACTGACCATTTTCGTACTTGCCAAGCGATCTATTTCAATCCACGCACCCCTCGCGGGGTGCGACAGATGATATTGTCATTGCCTATGGTTGTAGTTCTATTTCAATCCACGCACCCCTCGCGGGGTGCGACACAGCGTGATAGTTTCATTGATTTTTCTTTCAAGATTTCAATCCACGCACCCCTCGCGGGGTGCGACATCCAATAACCAGACACGCCAGCATGACGATTGATTTCAATCCACGCACCCCTCGCGGGGTGCGACCAAAATCCTTCTTGTAATGACCGTACATCTTTATTTCAATCCACGCACCCCTCGCGGGGTGCGACTGCGTATCATCGCCGCCTGTCTTTTCAATGCTCTATTTCAATCCACGCACCCCTCGCGGGGTGCGACTTGTTCATAAAACCCCCTATCCAACGATTGTCAATTTCAATCCACGCACCCCTCGCGGGGTGCGACCAAATATATCAACTCTAATGATATAATAGTTGCATTTCAATCCACGCACCCCTCGCGGGGTGCGACAAGTATCGCTCCAACGATAGTCAGCGTTGTTGATTTCAATCCACGCACCCCTCGCGGGGTGCGACTCTGGGACAGCTGATTGTAAAAAGCCCAGTTTCTATTTCAATCCACGCACCCCTCGCGGGGTGCGACTGCCCAGCAATGCCATGTATTCTGCTTGCATTGATTTCAATCCACGCACCCCTCGCGGGGTGCGACTCTTTACATTCTTGATTAATTCTTCATCTTCAAATTTCAATCCACGCACCCCTCGCGGGGTGCGACATAATCTATCAATAATGCTAATAAAACGCTGTAATTTCAATCCACGCACCCCTCGCGGGGTGCGACTAAGATAATAAACCATTTTTTACTCCTTTCTATATTTCAATCCACGCACCCCTCGCGGGGTGCGACTTAAGAGACTTAATGATTCTTCTAACATTATCACATTTCAATCCACGCACCCCTCGCGGGGTGCGACAAATCACCGTTGCGCGCCTTTTTGATAACGTCAATTTCAATCCACGCACCCCTCGCGGGGTGCGACAGTTGTCTATCTTGATTTCAGTAACATTTCCGGTATTTCAATCCACGCACCCCTCGCGGGGTGCGACCTGATTGCGATTTTACAGGCGGCGTTGATTAGAAATTTCAATCCACGCACCCCTCGCGGGGTGCGACGGACTTCATCAGGCATTCAAACAGATTATTGAAGATTTCAATCCACGCACCCCTCGCGGGGTGCGACCGTTCAGCCATTCAAATATTCCGTGCTTGAGAGCATTTCAATCCACGCACCCCTCGCGGGGTGCGACCAATTCAGTACGCCTATCAGGGGTTCGCTAAACAATTTCAATCCACGCACCCCTCGCGGGGTGCGACCACAAGTCGGGCACGGTTTTCGTTTTTCTACCGCTATTTCAATCCACGCACCCCTCGCGGGGTGCGACGTCGCACCCTTTGTCAGCTTCACAAACGCTTCTGATTTCAATCCACATTTCAATCCACGCACCCCTCGCGGGGTGCGACGTGAAAACTCGCTTTCATATGGTTACGATTCAAATTTCAATCCACGCACCCCTCGCGGGGTGCGACACACAGGCGGCTAGAAGATTGCTTGCTAAACGTGATTTCAATCCACGCACCCCTCGCGGGGTGCGACAATATGTTGCCCACAGGTTCACGCTTGAGACTGATTTCAATCCACGCACCCCTCGCGGGGTGCGACTTCAAACCAACTTCAACAGGCTCAAGACAAAATCTGATTTCAATCCACGCACCCCTCGCGGGGTGCGACCTAACATTGGATTCGTTGGACTTGTCAGCATGATATTTCAATCCACGCACCCCTCGCGGGGTGCGACGTCTGCTTGCTCTCGTTCAACTGCATCTCAACGATTTCAATCCACGCACCCCTCGCGGGGTGCGACCATCACGGCAAACAGGCGCAATCCGTATGCTGGATTTCAATCCACGCACCCCTCGCGGGGTGCGACTGGATCATATTTCAATCCACGCACCCCTCGCGGGGTGCGACGTGAAAACTCGCTTTCATATGGTTACGATTCAAATTTCAATCCACGCACCCCTCGCGGGGTGCGACTTTTCCAACAACAGCGTCACCTCTTTCATAACATATTTCAATCCACGCACCCCTCGCGGGGTGCGACTCAGTTCTCTTTTCTCCATCTTTGCCTTGTTCAATTTCAATCCACGCACCCCTCGCGGGGTGCGACTGATTCGCAGTTTGTCCTTGCTTCGTGCAAGGGCATTTCAATCCACGCACCCCTCGCGGGGTGCGACAAAACAAGCCCGTGAACATTGATGCAGACCAGATATTTCAATCCACGCACCCCTCGCGGGGTGCGACGTTGCGTTAGACATAATCCAGATCGCATTGTTCTGATTTCAATCCACGCACCCCTCGCGGGGTGCGACGTCATCCGATATTTTAAAAAAAGGGGGTTGCATATTTCAATCCACGCACCCCTCGCGGGGTGCGACATGGAGACACGGTATATGATACAACTGTTGTTGTATTTCAATCCACGCACCCCTCGCGGGGTGCGACTGCTTCTTGTATTCAGCCGAGGTTTTACCAAGGATTTCAATCCACGCACCCCTCGCGGGGTGCGACGCGACAATCACGCCGTCCTTGTCCACGACAATAGATTTCAATCCACGCACCCCTCGCGGGGTGCGACCGTCTGTACTATGATTAATACGGTTGCAGGCGATTTCAATCCACGCACCCCTCGCGGGGTGCGACCGGATATGACGATCTTGCTAACACGTTTGACAAATTTCAATCCACGCACCCCTCGCGGGGTGCGACGCTATCAATGACGTTATAAACAATCTCATTCGTATTTCAATCCACGCACCCCTCGCGGGGTGCGACTGACATCGCATACAAAGACTATCCGTCAATCATATTTCAATCCACGCACCCCTCGCGGGGTGCGACGTGGATAACTTTTATTCACCGCTGTCATTCTTCATTTCAATCCACGCACCCCTCGCGGGGTGCGACCGAACTAACCGGATTTAAGTATTTGGTCAGCAATATTTCAATCCACGCACCCCTCGCGGGGTGCGACAAGAACCATCGACAGTAACACCCAATGCTCTCTATTTCAATCCACGCACCCCTCGCGGGGTGCGACGTCAACCTCAAAACTGTTTTCTCTGGTTGGAAACATTTCAATCCACGCACCCCTCGCGGGGTGCGACTTTTACTTTCATTCAACTGCATTTCAACAGATATTTCAATCCACGCACCCCTCGCGGGGTGCGACGTACTTCCCAAATCACGATTCCAGTCATGATTCAATTTCAATCCACGCACCCCTCGCGGGGTGCGACGATTCGCAGTTTGTCCTTGCTTCGTGCAAGGGCATTTCAATCCACGCACCCCTCGCGGGGTGCGACATGCGCCATTCTTTGTGTTCCTCAAGATTTTCAAATTTCAATCCACGCACCCCTCGCGGGGTGCGACGATCCAGACATTTTAAAATAAAACGTTGCTTTTATTTCAATCCACGCACCCCTCGCGGGGTGCGACCTTTATTTCATCCTCGTTCAGATCATCTGCACATTTCAATCCACGCACCCCTCGCGGGGTGCGACGCATGAAGGAAAACAAAAACAAGGGGGATAAATATTTCAATCCACGCACCCCTCGCGGGGTGCGACTACAGCAAGACAGCAAACAGCTCATACAGTCCTTGATTTCAATCCACGCACCCCTCGCGGGGTGCGACATCTGCTGTTCTACCAAATGCGATGCACTGCGATTTCAATCCACGCACCCCTCGCGGGGTGCGACATTGACCTTGATTGTGTTATTTCAAACCGTGGTATTTCAATCCACGCACCCCTCGCGGGGTGCGACGACATCTCAGGTTTGAGATTTTAACCAGCGTTATTTCAATCCACGCACCCCTCGCGGGGTGCGACATCAAGTACACTGACCAACTGTTAAACATGACAATTTCAATCCACGCACCCCTCGCGGGGTGCGACTAAACCTCAGTTCTGGCTGGTTCTTCTGGATTCTATTTCAATCCACGCACCCCTCGCGGGGTGCGACTTTTTCATAAGGTGTTTCAGGATGCGCTGGTTATTTCAATCCACGCACCCCTCGCGGGGTGCGACTTAACTATTTAACTTTAAAATTTAACTTAATTTATTTCAATCCACGCACCCCTCGCGGGGTGCGACGCACATCTTTATAAAAGACAGAGGATCCGCCAAATTTCAATCCACGCACCCCTCGCGGGGTGCGACATCAACCCGACAGAGATTTACTCCGGCATGTA
Organism: [Eubacterium] saphenum; assembly: GCA_004555725.1. Taxonomy (GTDB): domain Bacteria; phylum Bacillota; class Clostridia; order Peptostreptococcales; family Anaerovoracaceae; genus Aminicella; species Aminicella saphenum_A. The sequence continues at coordinate 6,885 of SFHC01000025.1, read as the reverse complement.
CGATTTCAATCCACGCACCCCTCGCGGGGTGCGACTGAAATTCTTTCTTCGTGATTATCTTTATACTTATTTCAATCCACGCACCCCTCGCGGGGTGCGACCGATATTTGCGCTTGTGATGTCCGGTGAGATTATTTCAATCCACGCACCCCTCGCGGGGTGCGACTAAAGGCTCTTTGACTGGCTCTCCATTCCAGCCTATTTCAATCCACGCACCCCTCGCGGGGTGCGACTTAACGGCGTTCAGTTGCTTGTGATTTACCTCGATATTTCAATCCACGCACCCCTCGCGGGGTGCGACTGGTTCTATTTTCGCCTAGCGACACGTACAAGATTTCAATCCACGCACCCCTCGCGGGGTGCGACTATTCTTCTTTGTTAATTCCATGTATGTTGTGTTATTTCAATCCACGCACCCCTCGCGGGGTGCGACAAACTCATGCCTAAAAACGCAATGACAGAAGATATTTCAATCCACGCACCCCTCGCGGGGTGCGACGACGCATAAGCAGACTCTGCGAGCGTGTAAGTATTTCAATCCACGCACCCCTCGCGGGGTGCGACATTTCCAATCATGAGATCCAGACATTTTAAAATAATTTCAATCCACGCACCCCTCGCGGGGTGCGACGCGTTAAGCTCCTTGCCCATAAGAGACTTATAATTTCAATCCACGCACCCCTCGCGGGGTGCGACGAAGAAGAAGCAGGAGCAGAAGCCAGAGCCAAAATTTCAATCCACGCACCCCTCGCGGGGTGCGACCATATAGCAATGCAAACAGTGATTCATCATTATATTTCAATCCACGCACCCCTCGCGGGGTGCGACATCCTACCAACGTTAGGTGTTCTACCTTCAAAATTTCAATCCACGCACCCCTCGCGGGGTGCGACCGTTTTGTCTTAGGCTCTTCTAGTGATTTAATGCATTTCAATCCACGCACCCCTCGCGGGGTGCGACCCATGATAACCGGTAACATTTTCCGCAGTCGCATTTCAATCCACGCACCCCTCGCGGGGTGCGACTCAACAAACCCCGCATCAATTAAATCTTTCGGGATTTCAATCCACGCACCCCTCGCGGGGTGCGACCTGAAATTCTTTCTTCGTGATTATCTTTATACTTATTTCAATCCACGCACCCCTCGCGGGGTGCGACCCTCAATTTTAGCCTGCTGTCCGGTGTTAGGCGTATTTCAATCCACGCACCCCTCGCGGGGTGCGACTAGATAAGTAATATATATGCGTATATACGTTAAAGATTTCAATCCACGCACCCCTCGCGGGGTGCGACCTGTTGGAAGTACCCAGTTCTGAACGGTCAAAAATTTCAATCCACGCACCCCTCGCGGGGTGCGACACAAAACTACCTATGACGGGTTCTTTCGGGAGATATTTCAATCCACGCACCCCTCGCGGGGTGCGACAGAAATCGCAGGGCGGCGGGCTTGCATAGACACATTTCAATCCACGCACCCCTCGCGGGGTGCGACTTTACCTCTTTCAATCTGCCATGTCAAATAGTATTTCAATCCACGCACCCCTCGCGGGGTGCGACCGTGCAAGGGGTACAATCATTCACATACGACAATCATTTCAATCCACGCACCCCTCGCGGGGTGCGACCGCGGAACAACGTTTGAAAGCATGGTTGTTAATATTTCAATCCACGCACCCCTCGCGGGGTGCGACCAGTGCTTTATATCTCATGTTTCACCCCTTATTAAATTTCAATCCACGCACCCCTCGCGGGGTGCGACTTTATCGTGCCTGCCGTGAATGACCGTCTCAAATTTCAATCCACGCACCCCTCGCGGGGTGCGACTTGGATAAGAGCAGAGGACTGGCAGTACTCAATATTTCAATCCACGCACCCCTCGCGGGGTGCGACGATATCCCCCAGCTGTCCAACTACTCCCATACCTAATTTCAATCCACGCACCCCTCGCGGGGTGCGACGGAACCGGCATCTTTGTTGGCACCTCAGTGACGTATTTCAATCCACGCACCCCTCGCGGGGTGCGACCTGAGGATAGCAGAGAGGCAGAAGGAGCTGGAGATTTCAATCCACGCACCCCTCGCGGGGTGCGACAGTATCCGCAGCCAAGCAAATCGCTGACATTAGATTTCAATCCACGCACCCCTCGCGGGGTGCGACTTTTACTGCATGCAGTTCATCCATCACCACCAGTATTTCAATCCACGCACCCCTCGCGGGGTGCGACTCAGCACACACCTTAACACTTTCAAACGGCTCTGATTTCAATCCACGCACCCCTCGCGGGGTGCGACTGTGGTTGATTCTGTCAGTGACGATTCAAAAAACATTTCAATCCACGCACCCCTCGCGGGGTGCGACTAGTTGCAAATATTTGTCGCTATGTTCATTAGTATTTCAATCCACGCACCCCTCGCGGGGTGCGACATTAGTTCTGGACGCACTACCAAAAGAGGACGCGATTTCAATCCACGCACCCCTCGCGGGGTGCGACGAATAATGCCATTTCCATTTAATGCCTTGTAAATTTCAATCCACGCACCCCTCGCGGGGTGCGACTGAACACATCCCAGATTGTTTTGATGATTTTAGGATTTCAATCCACGCACCCCTCGCGGGGTGCGACTCAAAATCTTTTTTATAATGACCGTACATTTTAATTTCAATCCACGCACCCCTCGCGGGGTGCGACACAATCCTTTTGAAGATGAAGTTGACTACGCAAAATTTCAATCCACGCACCCCTCGCGGGGTGCGACTAAACAGCATTCAAGCGTTTTACATCCACCGACATTTCAATCCACGCACCCCTCGCGGGGTGCGACCACGCGCCTGTTTGATTGACCTCAGCTCAAGGCAATTTCAATCCACGCACCCCTCGCGGGGTGCGACTTCTATATAACGTTACAAGAGTAGACCCTTACATTTCAATCCACGCACCCCTCGCGGGGTGCGACACCATCTGCCAGCGCTTTTCTTCGACATCAATGTATTTCAATCCACGCACCCCTCGCGGGGTGCGACGTCTTTGCGTACAGCTCAGTTCCGTCAGGGCTGTATTTCAATCCACGCACCCCTCGCGGGGTGCGACAGCCAAATTTCAAAATACCAACGTGTTCCAACACTTTAATTGTGTCTGACAACCAATATTTCTACTTATTCAGCTACCTTCTGAAAAGGTTTATAGACATCAGAAGGATTTTTCAGGTGCGAACGTCACTGTATTTTCTAAACAGCTTATACTTCGCACCTTAATAACATATTAAGACTATAACATCAAAACACCTTCCGGATCATATGAAGTTTTTCGCCCATAATGTTCAATCCTGCTGGAATAATTGTTCCCCAGATTATAAAACCTGATACTGTCTTTTTCTGAATCATAGATACTCAGCAGCCGACTCTTCAGGGTAACATATTTAGCCATATCAAGATCGCATTCAAACACTGAATTTTGTACTCGCTGGCCATACGCAACACAAACTTTTGCAATTTGGGCTAATCTTTTTCTTCCTTTTTCCGAAGTTGTATTTACATCATACGTTATTAATACAAGCATTGCAATCACCTATTTCCAGAAAAATGGAGGATAATCCTCTATGTCTCCTCGTATACATCTGGCAAGAAGTTTAGCTTGGATATGCGGAACAAGCCCCCACTCCATTTTCTCTTTCAAAAACGGGTGCGTAATTGTCTCACATTTCTTTTTCTGCCATTCTTGTAGGAATCTCCTTCTTGCATCATCCTTAAGAATGACAGCTCCGCTTTCTTGTTCGTCAAAATCTGAAACACCAAGGATCCGATTGTTAATCAAGGTTAATACAAATCTGTCTGCATAAACTGAACGGAATTCTTCCATAAGATCTAATCCGAGCGATCTGCGCCCTGGTCTGTCTGTATGAAGAAACCCAACATATGGATCCAGACCAACACCCTGAAGAGCTGCACTGCAATCATTTGCGAGGAGAATATATGCGAATGAAAGAAGTGCATTTACCCGATCTGTAGGAGGTCTGCGATTTCTTCCCTGAAAATGAAACGAAGATTTATTCTGCAGGATCATCTGATCAAATAAGCCAAAGTAAACATTCGCTGCGGTTCCCTCGATGCCTCTGAGTTCTGCACAGGAATCAGCTTCTTTTACTTCATTAAGCAAGTCTTTTAAACGATTTGATCCATCCTGAAAGTCTAATTGACTTACTCTCATCGAATAGTTTCTGCCAAATTTCAACAGCAGATATCTGCTGTTATACAATTTTCCGTAAATAAATGTTTTGGCTAGGCGCAGTGCCCGCTCTTCCGTATCAGCACAACGGTACTGCTGACGGCGAAGAAGTACATTTCCATCGATGCTTCCACTTATATTGGCCAGAAATTTTCCAAACGGATTGAAAAAGGACAGTTGAATACCATTCTTTACACATTCTCCCATTAATGCTGGTGTTGCTCCTTTATAGGAAAAACTGATGATTGAGTTAAGCGTGTGAAGGGGAATCATCTTTAATGCGTCTTCAGTTGTTATATACAGTGTATTCAAAAGTTTTCGCATATCATTCCTCCAGATGTTCCTTTATATACCGCTCTACACCATTTTTCTCTGCTAATTTTAACATATCAGGCAGGCAAATATTCTGCAGTGAGCATTGTCTGCACTTTTTCCCCGGTTTCACAGCAGGAGTATAGCCACGCTGATAATACTTTTGCATCTCCTCAATGGTTCTTATCGTGGCTGCTCTTAACTCCTCATTCATTTCAACAAGTTCTCTTCGCCTTGTTTTTTCATAAAACAAAACTCCTGCCGGAATTGTACAGCATAACATTTCCTCCAGACACAGAACTTGTGCAGCAACCTGCATTCTGTCACAGTCTGAGGCCTTGGATTCACCATGCTTATACTCTACAGGAACAACCGTCCATCTGCCCTTGTATCCGGATAATTCTATTCCTTCCTGATCCGGGTGAAGTTCAACAGCATCACATTCACCAGTGATACCTAACCGGTTCGAACGAACCCGTAATCCACGAACTGTAATAACAGCCGATCGATTATCACGAACGGAAGAGTCATGCACTCTTTTATGCATGACCCTTCCTTCGGCTGTCAATCCATTTTCAACCCATTGATGTTCAACATGGATCAATGCCCATTGTCTGCGGCAGTAAACAAAATGCTGAATACCTGATATCAGCAGATAATCACTACATTCCCTCAATTTCTTCCACCTCAAGTCCAGGAAGCTCTTCTACGTGAAATTCATAATCGTCCGCCGAAGTTGGAATACTAATACCCTCTTTCTTCACAGCACACACGCTCCTATGAACTTTTGCGGATGAATACTGTCCATCCTTGCAATTGTGCTTAAACCAGTACAGCTTGACGATTTCCATAGATCCATCCGGCCTTGCCGAAGATGAATCATTTACAAACAGGGTCCTCAATGCTTCTTTGAGTTTTTCTGCATCTTCCTCAGTAAATCCGGTTTTCTCCGCGAGCTGAACATTAATTGCACCCTTAATTTCATAGAGACCGAACTTTACCATGTGTTTCATCCCCATCCTGTCGCTGCTTTTTTCGCCGGTATCCTTAGTTTCTCCGTTCACGCTCTTTGTAATCTGCATAGACGTAATTTCTATCGGATCAGCGCTTACTGCTTGATGTACAGATACTGGCCCGCGAACACCAACAGAAACTCCTTCAGAATCTTTTTTTGAGCTTTTTTTCGAACCTTTACTGTAGGCAAATACTTGTCCAAATGCCCTTACATCAATCCATAATTCACACGCTTTCGCTGCAAATTCCTCTTTGTCCTTGATCTTTTCTAGATCCTTTGCCCGGTCTTTTAGAGACTTCGCTCCGTCGTCCGCACGATCATCCGACTGAACAAAGATCTTTTCCCCCATGTCCTGAAGGCGGTTTCTGATCTTTCTCTTGATGCAGACATCTGAGATCTCACCATATCCGTTATAATCAGTACGCGGACGGTTTCCATCCAGTGGATCTCCATTCGGATTCGCATTATTTACAGCAGCAAAAGCTACAAAATCTATCTTGTTATTCAGTACTCCCATTTTCTAGTCCTCCTCTTTACTCATTTCACTTTCTTTTTTTGTGTACAGCGTATTCTTCTGCAGATAATATCCCAGTAAATAAGTTTCATCCAACGGCTGGTTATATTCCCCTAATGATGACAGGGAGATCTTATCCATAATTTCTCCGATCAGGCGATCATAATAGACACGGCTTCCTTCTTTCAGTTTAGGATAATATGCTGTTTTTAATTTGTCCATAATCGTCTTAACAGCATAACCAGGGCGTCTTACAAAAACAGGCTGCATCCTGATTGCATTTGTTTCCCTCTCGTCATCTGCTTTATTCAGAACATCACGCTCAATCTTTTCCATAACGGCAAGCAATCTGCCGAATTGATAGCTTCTGTTATTGCAATTCGGATCTAACGCCATTTCCCATTCCTCCTTAAAATGATCAATCCAATACTTACGTATTACTGCACACGTTGTAAACAGCAGCTTTCTTCTGTTTTCGCCTTTATATAATTTCAGGTTTCCTGCACGATGCACCAATGCTTTCATAAGATCTGCAGGAAATTTAGACGCATCAATTCTACAATGAATCAGCCTCTGCATCTGTTCTGGGACAATCCGGTCATCTACAGCAATTGTTTGTTTTTCCTGCTGATTTCTTGGATTACCATATGCGAGCTGAACAATCGAATATAAATATGGTGCATAAGTTCCGTATTTCGAATCCGTCCAGCAGCAGGTACTGTCCCAATACCTAAGCCTGTTAATAAATGCTGATCCTGTAAGTTCTTTGTAATAAGTTACAGCCAATCGTCCATTTGTCGCTGCCTCAAAGCTCGCGATGAC
>SFHC01000024.1 GCA_004555725.1 [Eubacterium] saphenum | reverse complement strand
CTTTCTACAATACCGCACTCTATGAAAAAGATAAAGTGCGTAAGTTACATGTTTGAAATTAGTTACCGGTAACTTACACACTTAATTTTACACCCTCGTTCATGCAGGTTCAACGGTCCGCGCTTCACTGAACACCGGATACGCGGTGATGAATTCCAGCAGTCAGACAGAGACTACGTTCGTTCTGAAGGCGAAGGTAACCGGATTGCTTGCAGCTGGATTTTCCAACATTGACGACGGAACAGTCACGGTGTATTCATCTTCTGGGAAACAGATTTCCCGTCCGCTGGATGTCAGCTCCCTGAGCAGCGCGGCAGCGTATAAGAAAGTTCTCTATTTTGGAGCACGCCAGGGAACGACTTACCGCGTGAAGATTTCACGGGTGACTTCCGGCGAAGGTGTAAATTACTATGGCACCGAGTTCGTTAACATCGCATATGGCAATCGTTCCGGATCTTCTCAGTCAAAGGCGGCGGCGGTTAAGCGCAATAAGGTATACTCAGCCGTTCTGCCTGCGGGAAGCAGTTCATCTCGCTGGATGAAAGTCCGGTTGAAAAAGGGGACCTGCAAGATCCTGGTTCAGGGCCTTGTGGATAATTCCATGTATGTGCGCTGCACGGTTGCAGGTGGTGTTCTGAAGAATAATCAGTCAATTTTGATCAACCGTTCATATAACGATGACGGTCATTCCCGTTATCTGAAATATTCTATCTACAAGCCATGCACCATGTATATCCGGATTTCGAGACCGCAGACGTACACCAGCGGTGTGGTTCTCCTGAAAGTAAACCAGTAGCGAAAATCTTCTTGCAGTTGAATCCGTCATCGCTTATACTGATGTCATCAGAGAATAAGTTGTTTGATTTTGCATACATTACCGTCCGCTTGCTCTTTGTAAAGAAAGCAGGCGGCTCCTTATCCTTTTTTCGTTCATACGGAAAGGTACAGTCGCAATTTTCAGATTATATGCGGAGGTAATGATGTTCAATGAAGAGTATACGGCGGCTGCCAATGCTGCTAAAGGAAAGATTGCTTATCTGAAACGGAATCCCCTTGGATATTTTGTTTTGTCGATGCTTGCAGGCATGTATATCGGATTCGGTGTTCTGCTGATCATGTCGGTGGGCGGACAGCTTGCCGGATCACCGGCGACCAAACTGGCTATGGGCCTGACATTCGGAATTGCGCTGAGCCTGGTTGTGGTTGCGGGTGCGGAACTGTTTACCGGCAATACTCTGGTCATGTCTTCAGGATTGTTCCGGCATACAATCCGGTTTGCTGATGCACTGCTCTTATGGGTGATGTGCTGGGTCGGAAATCTTGCCGGTTCAGCGGTTCTCGGTCTGGTATTCCACTGGTCTGGACTGAATGCGGACGCGACAGCAAAATTTCTGGCAGGGGCCGCGTTTGGAAAGATGTCTGCAGGTATTATTCCGCTGATCATGAGGGGAATTCTGTGTAATATTCTGGTCTGTCTGGCAGTATGGTGCGCCTTTCGCTGCAAGAGCGACGCGGGAAAGCTGATCATGGTTTTCTGGTGCCTGCTGGCGTTCATTACAACTGGTTTTGAACACAGTGTGGCAAATATGACCCTGTTTTCTGCGGCAGTGCTGGATCCGGCGGGGATTGCGGTTTCTGTCTCCGGAGCGGCATACAATCTGCTTTGGGTGACGATCGGAAATATGATCGGCGGCATTCTGTTCGTCTCTGTTCCGTATATGCTTTCATCAAGAAGCGAAGTTTCTGCATAAAGCAGTAATCTCATACTAACCGTTGTTTTCTCTATGGAAGCAGCGGTTTTTTGATGATTTGAATTGCGGGCGGACCCGCGATATACTGGTATCAGATATCAGAAGGATTTGACACAAGGCGGCCTCGCTGTATCGATTAACAGACATGAAAGAGGTGAGAATGATGAGCGGAAAGGACATGAATAAAGGAATTGTTAAACAGAACATTGATGCAGTTTTTCATAATACCGATGGAAATTATGTTACAGAATCGATGACGGAAGATCCGGATCTGGTTGGGGTGCCGTTGTTTGATGAGCCACTGGCTGGCTTTGCGTCCGCCCATGATCCGCTGTTCCGGGAATATAAGAAGCCGGAAGTTATCGGGCCGTGGTTTATGGCCCCGGAAGAGTGGCTGCCGAATGCGGAATCGGTAGTTTCCATATTTTTGCCTTTCTCTGATGCGGTAAAGCAGAGCAATAGGGTGAGTGATAAAGTCCCGTCGCAGCTCTGGCTGCTTGGCAGGGTTGAGGGGCAGGCGTTTATCGCCAAATTCGCAGGCGCGCTCCGGGACATGTTCCAGGGACATGGAATTTCTGCCTGTGCTCCGGGAATCGATCCGCGTTTTCGTGCGATTAAGGGCGGAAAGGGAATGAGCGGATTCCCGGAAATTAATGAGCAGACCTACGGCAGCAACTGGTCGGAGCGCCATGCTGCATATGCTGCCGGACTGGGAACGTTCGGATTGTCAAAAGGTCTGATCACTCGCCGCGGCATGGCCGGCCGGTTTACCAGTCTGATCCTCTCGGATACCCTTGAGCCTGATTCCCGCCCGTATACGGGTATTTATGATTACTGTATCATGTGCGGAGCGTGTATTCACCGCTGCCCGGCGGATGCGATTACAATGGAAAACGGGAAAGATCATACAGTCTGCGGCCCGTGGCTTTCCAGAACGGCAGAATTGTATTCTCCGCGCTTCGGATGCGGAAATTGCCAGACTGGAGTACCCTGTGAATCCGGGATTCCGGGTGAAGAGAAAAGCAGATAAATTATGAATGAGAAAGTATATGAATTTACCGGGAAAGTGCATCTGATCCCGGGAAAAGGCGGCGCGTATGTGGCCTTCCCTTACGATATCCGTAAAGAGTTCGGGAAAGGGCGGGTAAAGGTCCATGCCACTTTTAACGGAATCCCTTATGATGGCAGTATTGTGAATATGGGGTTGAAAAATCCCGACGGCAGTATTTGCTATATCATCGGAGTTCTGAAGTCAATCCGACAGAAACTAGGACTGTCTGAGGGAAGCCCTGTCGATGTGACAATAAGGGAAAAGATATAACCGGTCGGAGAGGAGTATTTTAGAAAATGAGTATTGTTAATATAAAATGTTACGGGCATTCCTGCTTTAAAATTACAACAGAGGAGGGATCGGCTGTGTTCGATCCTTATGAGGACGGCAGTGTGCCGGGATATTCCCTTCCTAAGAATATCGAGTCAGACGCCGTATTCTGTTCGCATGATCACCATGACCATAACGCAGCCGGTCTGGTTCATCTGACGGGGCGGTCTTGCCCATTTCACTATTTGTCCCTCACTGTTCCGCATGATGATGCGGACGGTCAGAAGAGGGGACTGTGCCGAATGACCTTCCTTGAAGCGGGAGGGCTCACGATTGCGCATCTGGGTGATCTCGGGCGGATTCCAACAGAATCGGAGTATGAGAAACTTCAGCAGGCGGATGTTCTTCTGATGCCGTGTGCCGGATATTATACGATTGATGCGGATCAGACAAAAGAAATCCTTGCAAGGCTGAAAACGCCGAGCCTGAAGATCCTGATGCATTTCCGTGAAGGGGCACGCGGGTATGATGTTCAGAAGACGATTCCTGACGTCATGCAGATTATCCCGGATGTACATCGTCTTCCGCAGACGGAAATTGAAATTGATCCGGAGAATATCCCTGATGAAGTGATTACTCTGGAACCGCTGCAGTAAGCGGGATGGCGAAGACAGAAATGTGCCGGATCATATCGATATATTTACCATAATAAATTCTTGTTAAAGGAGGAACGTGTAATGCTGGGCGCAATTTTTGGTGATATTGCTGGTTCTGTTTATGAGTTTGATAATACACATGACTATGACTTTCCGCTGCTCTGTGAGGAATCCAGGCCGACGGACGATTCATATATGACGCTTGCGGTTGCGGAGGCGCTGACCGATCATTACGGCGAACCGGATGGCACCGTTCGTAAAGCGATCGTAGCGAATATGCAGCGGCTTGGCAGAAAACATCCAGATGCCGGGTACGGCGGACATTTTCTGCAGTGGCTGAGCGAGCCTGATCCAAAGCCCTATAACAGCTATGGAAATGGCAGCGCAATGCGTGCTTCTGCGGCGGGCTGGCTGTATCCTACTCTGGAAGAGACACTGCATGCGGCGGAAATTACCGCGGATGTGACACACAATCATCCAGAGGGAATCAAGGGTGCTCAGGCCATCGCGGCGTGTATCTTTCTTGCTCGCACTGTCTGCGACAAAAAGTATATTTGCAAATATGTAACGGATTCATTTGGCTATGATCTGGACCGGACTCTGGATGAAATCCGTCCGGGATACGCGTTCTATGAAATCTGCCAGAAATCCGTTCCGGAGGCCATCATCGCATTCCTGGAAGGCAACAGTTATGAAGACGTGATACGGAAAGCGGTGTCTTTAGGCGGTGACAGTGATACCATCGCCTGCATGGCAGGGGCGATTGCAGAGCCGTTCTTCGGTATGCCGGAGACACTGAAGCTGGCGGCCTTTGGAAAACTGGACCGCGAGGAAAGAGATATTGCGATGCGATTTACGCGTCTGTACATGGAGCTGCAGAATAATAATCTGTAAACGGGGTATTATAGTACCGTAAAAATAAAGTAAAGAATATGCGGGTGACCGCTTCAGGAGAAGGACTATGGGAGAAGTAAGAATTGTTTTTGAGAAAGATCAGCATAGGGCCGCTGCCTATGACGGCGATAAATGTGTAGGAACCTGCGTCGCAGCAGTCCAGAAAGCGTTCTGGATTATTCGCCACACAGCAACAGATATCGCGTATAACGGGCAGGGAATTGCCGGAAAACTGGTAGACTGCGTGATGGACGCGGCAAAAACTGCCGGGGTCAAGGTAAAACCGTTTTGTCCGTTTGCCGCGTATATGTTTGAGAAAAATCCGGAATACAAGGCCATGGAAGACACTTCCATTATCACTGTATACAGCATGAAAACCTGCCCGGACTGTACCTATGTAGAGGAGCAGGCAGAAGGGAATCCGGCATTTAAATTCATCGACATCGGCGAACACGTGAAAAATCTGAAGGCCTTTCTCCGTCTTCGCGATGCAGACTCGGTATTTGACGAAGTAAAGAAAAACGGAAGCATAGGAATTCCTTGCTTTGTTATGGAAGACGGCGGTGTAACGCTGGTTCCGGAAGAGGCGGGACTGCGTTCCCGGCCGCAGGAAGAAGCTGCCGCAGCCGCCGGAGCAGCCTGCAGCCTGGACGGTTCCGGCTGCTGATGCTGTTCGTAGAACATGATCAGGCTTTCCGGGAGAAAACAGCCACAGAAACAATTCATCTGGACCGTTTCGGAATTGAGTAAGCAGGGAGTATCATGTGCGGAAAATACTTTATAAATCAGGAACTCTTATATGATCTGAGAAAACAGTTTCCGGAAATCGGAACGGCTGATTCGGGATTATTTCCCGGTGATGCTGAGAAAACCGACATTGTTCCCGGTATGAATGTCCCGGTGCTGTACTGTTCCGGCGGAAGGACGGTCTGCAGTCCGATGATCTGGGGATTTCCGGATTCTATGAGTGGACAGCACAGAAAGAACAAGTCAGTTATACATGGGAGAAAATGCCGGAGATTTTTCTGGGCGCGGTATTCCGGATGATCCGGGGGTCCCTGCGGTTCGTGATCGTTACACGGGAGGCAAATGCGTCCGTTCGGGATGTTCACGGTCGTATGCCGCTGGTTCTGGATCTGCGGGATGCGATCCGCTGGCTCGGCTGGCAGAAAGAAGCAGCTGATGTATTGAATCAGGAGCTTCCGCAGATGAAGGAACATCGGGCGGCAGGAATGAGTCAGCTCAGCTTTCTTTAATCTGCCGGCAATGGTGATGTCTGTGCTGATGACGGGTCAGGATTGAGGGTCTGCACAAACACTGCAGACAAACAGAGGAGAATAAGCTGAAATGACGAAATGGAAATCAGGATACACAACTACAGAAGAAGTGCTTGATATGATTGAGCAGAGTCCGACGGCGTTTCATGCGGCAGAAACGGTCCGTCGGAAACTGGCCGAAAATGGATTCCGGGAGCTGCATGAGCAGGAGCCCTGGCACCTTCAGACCGGTGGCCGGTATTACGTCATGCGGAATCACTCGTCGATTCTTTCGTTTACGGTTCCGGAAAAGCTGCATGCGTTCCGGATTATGGCAAGCCACAGCGATTCTCCGTGTTTCAAGGTGAAGATGCATCCGGATATGCAGGCGGAGCAGGCCTATATCAAGCTGAATGTGGAGCGCTACGGAGGCATGATCATAAGGAGCTGGCTGGACCGGCCGCTTTCCTTTGCCGGACGGGTCTTTGTCCGGGAAAACGGCGGTCTGAAAGAAGTTCTGGTGAATATCGACCGGGATCTTCTGATGATTCCTTCAGTAGCTATTCATATGGACCGGAAGGTGAATCAGGGGCAGGAACTGAATCTGCAGACGGATATGCTCCCGGTTCTGGCAGAAACAGACGGGGATGCTGATTCCGGCAGTGCTGTGCGCAGGCTGCTTGCGGAAGAGGTCCGGAGTGAAGAAAAGGACATCCTTGGTGCGGATCTTTTTGTCTATAACCGGATGAAACCGGTATACTGGGGGCTGAACCGTGAGTTTATCTCCTCCGGAAGGCTGGACGATCTGGAATGCTGTTTCAGCACGCTTCTGGGATTTCAGGACAGCGCCGGCAGTGCAGAGTGTGATGATGCGGTGCGGATGCATGCGGTGTTTGACAATGAAGAAGTCGGAAGCGGAACGATGCAGGGGGCAGACTCCACATTTCTTCAGGATGTGATGGAGAGGATCGCGTCTTCCTGCGGACTTTCCAGGGATGAATATCTGGCGGCCGCTGCATCCGGGTTCATGCTTTCCTGTGATAATGCGCATGCTGTTCATCCGAATCATCCGGAGAAGGCCGATCCGGTCAACCGCCCGAAGATGAATCAGGGCATCGTGCTGAAGTTTGACGGAAGCCAGAAGTACACGACAGACGGCTATTCCGGCGCGTATGTGAGGATGCTCTGTGAGGACAAAGGGATTCCTTATCAAGTGTTTACCAACCGCTCGGACATGCCGGGCGGATCTACACTCGGAAATATTTCCCAGGCGCATGTATCCATGCATACGGCCGACGTCGGACTGGCACAGCTGTCCATGCACTCTGCCTGGGAGACTGCCGGAGCAAAGGACCCGGAGTACCTGCGACGCCTTGCAGAGACGTTCTGCAGTATGGATAAGAAATAAGGAGTATGAAGGAGGACGGGATGAGCAAATACGATCCATTATGGAGATATATTCAGGTGAACTGCGGCCCGCATGAGGTGATTTCATTTGAGAAGGCGGAAGAAGTGGCGGATGTGGAGATCGACCACCGTTTTCAGTATCACCGTGAGGAACTGAAAAAATACGGATTCCGGGTGGATGATATTTCCTGGAAGAAGCAGTGCTTTGAAGTAAGCATGTTGTAAACGACCATCCGACGCAGGGCGGATGTGTTGTGTTTGCAAAAGGATAAATACAGACAGAGAGCTGCCGGCGTGAAGCAGAAATTTTGCTCCGCGCCGGCAGTTTTTCGCATTTAATTTTCCTGTGAAGTCGAACGGGAACTTCATGGGTAAGATACTGTTTTTATTTAATCGTCTTAGAAATTTCTTTGAAGTGCGGATGTTTTGCGGACTGCATCAGCTCAAAATAGAGGGATTCTGCTGTTGTCAGTATAACCCCGGCCTGATACATCCGTTTTAATGCTGTTTCCCGGTCGAGCGTGAATCTGCTCTCGGTGAGGTCGACAGGCAGAAATACCTGATAACCCTGTTCTTTCATCGAGAGTGCAGTCTGCTGGATGCAGACGTGCGTCTCGACACCGAACAGGATAACTGACTTCCGCTTTGTTTTTCTCAGGGCATCCGCAAATTCTGGGTTATTCATACAGCTGAAGGTGATTTTTTCGATTGGTGTAAAACTGCCAAGCGCCTCTGCGACTGCCGGTGTCGTCTCTCCGAGGCCTTTGGTGTAATGCTGAGTGACGAGAATCGGAATATCAAGAAGACGCAAAATCTGAACGGCTTTTGTAATCCGCTGTTCCAGGCCGGCTCCATCATATACGGCAGGCATCATTTTCGCCTGGACATCGACCAGAACGGCTGCAGCATTTTCTTTACTGATTATGTATCCACTCATGGCATGCCTCGCTTTCGATTCTATTACAGTGTGATGCTGTTGTTAATTCTGTGTTGTCATATTCTGCGGAAATATGTCTGTCCAGGAAATGTTGAATATACTGGATGGCTTTTTTAAATGTTTGACCGTGAAATCCGTGTTTACCATTCGTAATGATATGAAATTCTGCGCCAGAATAGACGGCGGCTGCTTTTCTGGAATAGGATATGTCGACCAGATGGTCCTGGTCTCCATGCAGGATGAGTACAGGACCGGTAAAATCTCCAATATGGCTGTACGGTTCATAATCCCAGGCATCTTCTGCGTAGACGCGTCCGAGTGTAATCCAGTGGTTCCACTTATCAAACGTATCCGGGATATCCTGTCTGGAGGCAAAATTCTGGTGTACGTCATCATAAATGACGAGGGCAGGGAAGAGCAGAATCAAAGCGGCGATTTCCTCTTTCCGTTTCGCTGCGACTGCGGCACTGACATATCCGCCCTGGCTCGCACCAATCAGCGCGATTCTCTTTGGGTCAATAAATTCTAAGTGTTTTGCGGCATTCAGGACACATTCCAGATCGCTGCATTCTGTTTTCACCGACATTGCAGAGAGTTCTCCGTCGCTTAAGTTCTCTGTTCCGGGCCGGCTTCCTCCGCAGAAATCAAACAGAAGAACAGCGTATCCACATTCCGCAAGGTGATCGGCGTAAGGAATGCCGGTCTTATGATTTTTTCCCAGTTCGTGGGAATAGAGGATCAGAGGGAATCGCTCCGCCTGCAGTTCCATCGTTTTCGGAGCAGAGGGAAGATACAGGATTCCCCGGATTATCCGTCCGGCGTTATTGATTTGAAATTTCTGTAAGATTCTTTTCATGGTTTGTTTTCCTCTTTCTTTCTACATTATTAAGTATAGTGATGTCCGAATAGGAATGAAAGTCTTCTCTTTAAAATGCCGTCCGCAATTCTGCTTCTTATGAGGGATGGTATATAAGGGATCTATTCAGGACCGATGATTTATTTAAAATATTTTCCAGAAAGCGGCTGGAATTGAGGACAAGTGAGTGGTTCATAAAAAAAACTTTCATATTATTTTGTATACATGCTAACCTGTAACTTATGTTACGGAAGTCTGCAGATGTGCATTGATATAATAATGACAATCAAAGAGCAAGTGGACGGTATTGATAGTTATGGTAATGTACCGGGAGGAATTTCTATGGGCTATAGATTAAGTAAAGATGGTTTTAATCAGGCCATCGCTGTACTTCGCAAGAAGTATCGGATTTACGCTCCTGTCAGAAAAGTCGGTGAGGGGCGTTTTGCTGAT
Source organism: [Eubacterium] saphenum (assembly GCA_004555725.1). Taxonomy (GTDB): domain Bacteria; phylum Bacillota; class Clostridia; order Peptostreptococcales; family Anaerovoracaceae; genus Aminicella; species Aminicella saphenum_A. Next base: position 10,826 of record SFHC01000024.1, on the reverse strand, counting down.
GTCGATGTCGTTCGATATGATGATGCAGAGTGCCTTGAGGACATGGAACTGGAAATGCGGTCAGATTATTCGTTTAAGGATATTCTTCTTCCGCTGTCAGAGACGCTGTTTTTCTTTACAGAGGATCAGATCAACGAAGCAGACTATGATGATACACCGGTGATTGTTCTGATGCGGAGCTGTGATATTCACGCCGTAAAACGTCTGGATCAGATGTACACGGACAATGGACCGAACAGTGATTACTATTATGAGCGTCTGCGTGAGCGCGTGAAGTTTGCACTGATTGGGTGTGGTAAACCATGCGAGAACAGCTTCTGTGTGGATATGGGATCCAATAAGACAGAAGACTATGTGTTTTCCTTGGATGTGATTAATGGGAGCGTCTTTGTGGACGTAAAGGATCCGGAGCTGCAGGACGTGTTTAGACAGAATGCCCAGGAAGAGCGGGATGTCACCCCTCAGTCGGTTGAGGAAACAGAGTATCATGTAGAGCGTCCGGAGGAGGTTCCGCTGAGTATCTTCCACGATGAGATGTGGGATGAATATTCCAAACGCTGCATCAACTGCGGCCGCTGCAATTTTGTCTGTCCGACGTGCACCTGCTTCACGATGCAGGATCTGTTCTATACAGATAACGGAAAAGTCGGTGAGCGCCGACGCGTCAATGCTTCATGCATGGTGGACGGATATACGGATGTTGCGGGAGGCCTTCAGTTCAGAAAGACCAACGGCGAACGTATGCGCTTTAAAGTTCTGCATAAGGTTTACGATTTCCGGAAGCGGTTCGGATATGACATGTGTGTCGGATGCGGACGCTGTGATTCTGTCTGTCCGGAATATATTTCCTTTGCGAATTGTATCAATAAGCTGAATGCCAGAGTGAAAGAACTGGAGGTGGAGTAAGATGCCGGGAAAGAATGAATATACACCGATTTCATCCAGAATACAGGATATTATCAAGCATACAACAGAAGAGTGGACCTTCCGCTTTACCTATGTCGGACCGGTAAAACCGGGTCAGTTCTTCCAGGTCTCTATTCCTAAGGTCGGAGAATCCCCGATTTCTGTCAGTGGAATCGGTGACGATTTTGTAGACCTGACGATTCGCAGAGTCGGAAAAGTTACAGATTACCTGTTCGATAATTACGATGCAGGAGATTCCCTGTTCATCCGCGGACCTTACGGAAACGGCTTTGACGTAGAGGATTACGCCAAGGGAGAAATGATTATCGTTGCCGGAGGAACAGCGGTTTCCCCGGTCAGAGGCGTTGTCCAGTACCTCTGTGAGACGGATCATCCGCAGGATACACATCTGATCGCAGGTTTCAAGAATCCTGGTGAAATCATGTTCAAGAAGGATTTTGAAGAATGGAAAGATAAGATTGATCTGACACTTACAGTAGACAGTGCTCCGGAAGATTATGAAGGAAACGTCGGTATGGTGACAAAGTATATTCCGGACATTCCGATCCGTGACATCAATACCTGCAAGGCGATCGTCGTGGGACCTCCTCCGATGATTAAGTATTCCATTATCGAGCTGGTAAAGCGCGGATTTAATGAAGAAAACGTCTGGATTTCTGATTCCAGAAAGATGTGCTGCGGAATGGGAAAATGCGGTCACTGCAGAATTAACGACAAGTACGTCTGCATTGACGGACCGGTTTTCAGATACACAGAGCACAGAGCGCTTGTCGATTAACGGAAAGGCGGTTAGGGCATGGATACGAATACCAGAGATTTCAATATGAAAAAGCTGAAGAAGAACGCGTTCCGGCAGTCTAAGGTTCGCGGCGAGACGGCATCTCGCGTCCGCTGCCCGGGCGGTGAGATTGACGTGGAATCGCTTCAGCGTGTAGTCGATATTGCAAAGAAGTACGGCAAGGGAATGGTCAACCTTACCAATCGTCAGGGATTTGAGATCCCGGGAATTTCACTGGAGGATGTGGAAGAAGTTAATAAGGCGCTTCAGCTGATTATTGAAAACCGGAATGTCAATCAGGAAACGTATGAGGGCGGGTATCCGGCATCAGGGACCAGAAATGTCGTTGCATGTCCGGGAAAGGCTCTGTGCCCGTTTGGCTGCTATGACACCAAGAAATTCGCACAGGAGATTGACAAAGCCATCTTCCCGAATGACCATCATGTAAAGATCGCGTTTACCGGATGTTCTAACGACTGCGCTCATGTGCGCCTGAATGATTTTGGAATCATGGGCCAGACAGAACCGCAGTATAACAGGGACCGCTGTGTCGGGTGCGAGCAGTGTGTGAAATACTGTAAGAAGCGTTCGGTCGGAGCACTGAAGGTGGTCAACGGAAAGATTGAACGAGATACCAATAAGTGCATCGGATGCGGAGTTTGTATCAACTATTGTCCGACCAGAGCCTGGACCAGAAGTAAAGAAGAGTACTTCCGCGTCGTTCTTATGGGACGTACAGGAAAGAAGAATCCGCGCCTTGCGGAAGATTTCATGAAATGGGCAGATCATGATACGGTCAGACAGATCATCGTAAATGTATACGATTACCTGGACAAGTATCTGGATCGTGATGCAGTAGAGAGTAAAGAACATATTGGTTACATTGTGGACCGTACCGGATTTGAGGAATTCCTGAAATACATCATGAAAGATGTTACGCCAAATGAGAAATGCGAGATTCAGGGACGCCTGTACTGGGGCGGAAAGCGCTATGACCAGACGAACGAACTGCGTCATTCTATGTTCCGGTTCTCGGAGAGAGAAGAGTAATAAACGTTTATTAATTGCTACGGCAGACGGGTGATGCCTTGCCCGTCTGCTTTTTGTCAGTGGAGGATGAGCATGAAGAAAATCCAGGCTAAGTCAGATCCGAGAATTGCAGAGAGGCTGACGGTCTGTACGCTGTTCAGAGAAATGACGGCGCAGGATATCTGGAGTTGTTTTAACTGCAGCGGAGCCGAACTGGCGGTTTACGACAGGGGAGAAATCATTTATTCTGAAAATGACTGCCCGCAGAAGATGTTTCTGCTGTTTGAAGGATCTGTTCTTCTGGGACGCAACTCGTCCAGCGGCAGACGCGAGGTAATCGCAACCCTTTCTGACACAGGTGATATCCTCGGCGCGGAAGATCTGTTTCTTGAGGAGAAGCAGTATGCATGTTATGCGGAGGCAGTGCGGAAGACCAGGCTGATTCTGATGCCGAGAGATTTTCTAATGCACACTTGTGTGAACGCATGCAGTTATCATGCGAAGCTGATTTCTAACATGCTGTACGTGTTTGCGCTGAAAACCAAGCAGCAGGATGAACGGATGGAGATTATGAGTGGTGCGTCGATGCGCCAGAAAATTGCGAAAATGATGCTGATCCGGGCAAAAAACGGTGCGGAGCCTCTGACGATGAGCCGGGAGAGAATGGCGGAGTATCTGAATGTCGCACGGCCTTCCCTGTCCAGGGAATTGATCCGGATGAAAGAAGATGGACTGATTGAACTGGAAAATAAAAGTATATATATAGCAGACAGAGAAGCTTTAAAAAAACTGGTTTAACAAAGAAAGGGGCAGCGGAAAATGGAAAATGACAGTATTGAAGAAATCACAGAAGAGCTCAAGTCAGATGAACGGAATCGTTCTTATACGGAACGCGGAATTCCGCCGATCTTTCAGATCAATAAGGGAGCAAAGGTTCTGATTATCGGACAGGCACCGGGAAAGAAAGTAGAAGAATCCGGGATTCCGTTTCATGACAAGTCCGGAGAGCGTCTGATGGACTGGATGGGAATCGGCCCTGAGACATTTTATTCCGAGCAGATCGCTATTATGCCGATGGATTTCTACTATCCCGGGAAAGCTAAAACCGGAGATCTTCCGCCGCGTTCTTTCATCGCCAGGGAGTACCATAAACAGATACGCGAGGCTATGCCAGAGGTGTCGCTTACTCTGCTGAGTGGAAGTTACTCCGTGCATTACTACCTGAAGGGCAGGGAAAAGAAAAATCTGACCGAAACGGTAAAGGCATTTCAGGAGTATCTTCCAGATTATTTTCCGATCGTCCATCCGAGCCCGCTGAATAATATCTGGCTGAAAAAGAATCCATGGTTTGAAGAAGAGGTTGTGCCGGAACTGCGGGAGAGGGTGTGTGCGGCGTTAAATCAGCCTGCGGAATAATTCCGAATCCCCGGGACGGAGATTCGGAAACAGCGCAGAAAAAGTTTCATCCGTTTCAGAATTGCACCAAGTGCTATCTGGAATCCTCCAGGCGCGGCATGAGTCTGCGGCAGCTTGCGGTTTCCCGGACAACAGAAAGTGCTCGATAAGAGGAAATCTCCATACATATAATATCTTCACCCGCTTCTTCAAAACACCTTTGGGGTTCCAAACATCGGTACCCCAGGGGTGATTTTTCGAAAACAGAATACATAGACATTGGGAACTGAAACCCGGCGGCTGCTTTTTCAAATCGTTGAAATTGCAGTAAGCCGGGGGTATTTTTGTTCTGGCAAAGTGTACATGTTTCAGAACATGTGCGCCTGCGTTGCAGAAAAACGGCGTTGACTCCGTTTATATGCCGTGAAATAATCAGGTTAGAAGACAGATCACAATGGGAAAGGAGAGCTGCGTCATGTGACAAAGGAACTCATAGGAAAGGAGTGTTACACATGAAATCGAGAGAAAATTCACTTAAATTTATCCGGCGATTGTCTGCAGTGATTATGTCGGTCGCGTTAATCCTTGCTTTCAGTATCACGGATGTATCATTGGCTGCATCCGTGGGAAGGAAAGTATCTTTGGATGATCCGCCGCAGGTGCAGACCGGACGGCAGCTGGATGTATCAAAATCCAAAACAGCGACTAACCTGAAAAAAGACAGCAATGGAGACTGGACGTCTGAAATTGCGCTGACACTTCCATCGGAAGAAGAAACGTTGACATCAGACATCGTCTTTGTCATGGACAAGTCCAGCTGCAGAGAAGAAACCGCCAGTAAAACAGAGGATTTATTATCTTCGCTCAGGCAGGCCCTTGCAGAAACCGGATCCAGTGTCAAAATTGCCATGGTCGCCTTTGACGGAACAGGGCATGTACTCTATCCGCTGAAGGAATTCACTGGAACCGAGGAACAGATCAGTCAGATTACCGCACTTGCAGGGGCAAACAGCATTCCGCAAGATGAAAAAATCGGCGGAACCAATATGCATGCCGGGCTGCTCGCAGCAAAAGAGATTCTGGACGGCGATTCATCCGTTAAGGCCGGCAGAAAACACATGGTTATGGTTTCAGACGGACTGACGCGTCTCTTCACAGGAAGTGACGGGGATGTGAAGGATATCTACTATCGGGGAGCTCATTCAAACAATCAGCTTTATGGAATGATTGGGGAATGGTCAACTCTGAGATTTGGCAATGAAGCGTTTAATCCGCCTGCAGACTGGAACTGGACGACGTACTGGAACCAGATTCAACAGTGGGTAATAAATGACGGAGATGCGTATGTTCAAAACTATACGGTTTATGGAAACAACGCCAGTGATGATGAGGGTACAAAAGTAACCGATCTTGAGTCGTTTAAACATCTGACAGATGAAGGAGAGGACAGTGCAGATAAACATGCGATGGTTGTAGACCGCGCTGTATATGAGGCCTATAAAACCTATGAAACCCTGGTTGACAGCGGTTATCGGTGCTATGCCGTCAATGTCGGAACATCCGGATTCGGATATGCTTTTCTTGGTGCACTGAATAACCTGTCCGGAAACAGCGCAGATGTCGATTTTTCCCAGATCAGAAATGAAGTTCTCTATCTTGTCGGCCCTGGCAGCAAAGTAATCGATGTTATGGGAACGGGAGACGGAGCAGATTTTGATCTTATCGATCCGGAAAAAATGATTCTTCGGGTGGAGACGACAAATGGAGTAACGGATTATCCTGCTGTTGCGCTCGGCGACAATCGCTTCGGATTCAAACCGGACGAAAACGGCCGGCAGGACTGGTATGAATTTGTGGTCACTTACCACGAGAAAGGAACAGAGGCAGAAAAAAGAGAATATTTCGAATGGAATATTGATGTTCCGATCACTAATTTTGAACATGTCAGTCTGATTTACGACGTCAAACTGAGCAATCCAAAGTCGGCGCCGGGCACGTATGGAGAATACGACCGCGACGGTTCAAAGAACTATAACGGGCTGCACACCAATGACGAAGCCTATATCCTTGCAAACCCGTACTATGGATATGCGGAGCTGAGAACGGCAAGGAGCTCCGTTATGGACGGCCAATTCGACGAGGGTATCCGACAGTATTTCCCGAGGCCGACTGTCAGCTACACCATTCAGAGCCCTTATATACCGCCTGCAGAGCCGACTAGACCGGAAGAGCATACGGTGACCTTCCACCCAAATAACGGACAGAGTGATTTCACACAGACTGTTCCGGACGGTGGAAAAGCAGTCAGGCCGGAAGATCCTCTGAGGAGCGGCTATTCCTTTGACGGATGGTACACAGACAGTAACTTCACAAAAGTTTATGATTTCACAGCGCCGGTGAAGTCGAATCTGGAACTTTACGGAAAGTGGAGTAAAACGAATGTGCCGGTAAAACCGGCAAAGCCGAAACCAAGGAAAGTCAGCGGAATTCTTCTGCCAAAGGTTATTGCATCAGGAAAACATAAACAGACGTTCACCTGGACGGCGCTGACCAATGTGGATGGGTACTTTATCTACATGAATCACTGTGATGAAGGCAAGAAACTGCACCCGTTTAAAAAAGTTGCAGATTATAAAGCTTTGCAGAAGCGTGTATATGTCCGCAGGAATTTAAAGACGTATCATAACTACAAGTATTATGTTGCGGCGTATAAGATCAGGAACGGAAAGAAAGTGATTGTCAGAAACAGTGTGACGGTGCACTCTGTATGCGGAAACACCAGCTCCCGCAGCACCAATGTGAGATCTGTAAAAGTTAAGAAACATGCAGTGACACTTAAGAAGGGACAGCGGTATACAATCAAAGCATCGATTTCCAAGTTCGCTAAGAACCGCGCGCTTCTCGACTCCACACACTGCGGAAAACTCCGGTTTCTGTCACGAGACTCCGGGACAGCGTCTGTCGAATACGCAGGTGGAATTGTACGTGCAAAGAAAGCGGGGAAGACGACCATTTATGTACTAGGAATCAATGGCATTCGCGATAAAGTTGTCGTTACTGTGAAAGCATAATCCAAATCTCAGGCGTATACGACCGCTAGCAGATAAGGAATCCGCAAAATATTATTAGCCGTTTCTCACGCAGCATGAAATATCCGTACCTAAAAATCAGAAAGCCGGCACAGATCTGCCGGCTTCCTGTAATTAAGGGGTCTTTTTTCTAAATGTTTGTATGACCGCATCCGTGTTTGGTAAGACAATGCCGAGAAGAATCATCGCCATGCCGACCCACTGGATCAGAGAGACTTGTTCGTGCAGGATAAAAAACGCCATCAGCATAGATACCGGAAGTTCAGAGGAAGAGAGAATGCTTCCCAGTGCCGGACCGGTGTGCGGCATGCCGACCGCGTACAGAAACGGAGGAAGAGCGATTCCGAGGATGCCCAGAGGGATAATAACCGGGAGCAGGGGGACTATACGATCCGGGGACGCAAGTACATGCGGAGGAAAACAGAGCATGATCACCAGAAAACCGCCCGTGGTCATAATCGTGCTGCGCTCAATCGGAGGCAGATGAACCCCGACGGTTCCGCTGAACAAAATCATCGCTGCGTAAGAAACTGCAGAAAGCACTCCCCAGATCATTCCGCGGCTGAAATGCAGATCCGTTCCGCCATTCAAAACGCCCGCTGCAAGAATAGAGCCGGCGATCAGGATGGCCACAGCCGCCAGTTTTCGTGCAGAAGGCAGCTTTCTGTACAGAATGGTTTCAAACACAGTGTCGATCCAGATAAACTGAAACAGGAACACAACGGCCAGCGACGCCGGAAGCGTCTCCAAACATTTATAGTAGCAAAGTGATGTCATCGCCGTCGGTATTCCGCAGAGCAGAAGCTTCAGCGCCAAGCCCTTCTCAATACGAGCTTTCCTGGTAAATAAGAAAGCCAGCCAAAGGATCATTACACCAAGGAGATACTGGGTGCTGATCACCTCAGCCTCAGAGAATCCCAGGCTGTATGCCGTCTTTATAAATGTAGATAAAACGCCATAACTGCAGCCTCCTGCAAAAACGGCGAGAATATACCGGATCATGTCCACCTCCTCGGGAGCGAATCAAATGTAAACAATCTGCAGCCAATATATCATGAATACCGAATGCTCACAAGAATCCTGCGTATTTACAATAAAGCCTGTGCAATAAACAATATCTATCATATGATTGTGATTGGTTATTTGACTTCCTGCATTATACTTTTACTATAAAAGTGGTATAATAGCTGTGCCATAGAGAATAAAAACAGACAGTCATTCCGTATCCAGACAGAGTGGCTGCGATACTGTGCTTTTTGGGATATTTATTTAGGAGAGACTATATGGATAAAAATGGATGGGGTTTTCACGTCCGAAAGTTTATAGCAGGAACAAAGATTTCATCGAGAGAACGGGCACTGCTTATGCAGGACCCGGATTTTACTGTTCGCCTTAGAACGATCAATGCATATGCATGCGCGACAATTTCACTTTTGGTCTGTCTGATTTCATTAAGCGGATGCCTGGCGAAGCAGTCACCATGGTCTTCCAGAGAAGTGATGCCGGAGATAAAGGGGCTTACGGTATATTTGATTCTCCTGTCCGTGAATCTTTTCTATTTTATTCTTTTTATCATCCATATTACATCGATCAGAAAGCACTGGTTACTTATGCGATGGGGCATGAGGAGCTTTGTCCTGATAGATGCTTTACTGGCGAGCCTGACGTTTTACAGTACTCAGCGAGGGAGCAGCCTGTTTTTTGAATTTGTGCTGATCACGATGCTAATTTTTATGTTTCCGATCTACAATCCAAAAACCATCTGGAGTGAAATGCTCGCTTCTGCAGGAGGCGCGGTTTTCACACTGACATCATCGGATGTCTACGTTCCGATTGCCTGGCAGGACATCTGCGATCTGGCAGTCTTTTACTTTGCTTGTATTGCCTGTGTGATTTACCGTTGGATAGAGTATGAAAAACATGCGTTAACTGCGTACAGTCTGAAAAAGAGCAGGGAAGCGGTCTATCATGAAAGCCGCACGGATGCGATGACCGGTCTCAGGAACCGGACGGCGCTCAGAGGAGACTTCCCTCGCTTTCTTGGGAACACAATCACGGCGGCTATGCTGGACATCGATTCCTTCAAACAGATCAATGATACTTATGGGCATCTGTTTGGCGATCAGGTGCTGAAGGATCTGGGGAGCTGTATGGAAACTGTTTATGGAAACACGGACACACACTGCTACCGTTACGGAGGCGATGAGTTTCTGATCATTTCAGTCCGTCAGCCGGCAGAAGCCTTCCATACGTATCTCTGTGAAGTACAGAAGAGATTTTCCTGCATGCGCAGCGATCCCGTTATCACTGTAAGCATTGGATATGCCCAGGCAGAGGCATTGGAGGAGCAGGATATCCGACACTGTATTCAGCGGGCGGATGAGAATCTGTACCGGGTTAAGTCTTCCGGCAAAGGTTACATTCAAGGAAATTAAATGAAAGGAAATAAAATCGTATGAAATGGATGATTGCTTCAGATATTCACGGCTCCGCATATTACTGCAGAATGATGATGGATGCTTTCCAGTCAGAACATGCCGACAGGCTGATTCTCCTGGGAGATCTTCTGTATCACGGACCGCGAAATGATCTCCCAAGAGACTATGCACCTAAGGAAGTTCTGGCCATGCTGAATGAAAAGAAAGACCGCGTTTTCTGTGTCCGTGGAAACTGCGACACGGAAGTCGATCAGATGGTGCTGGAATTTCCGATTATGGCGGAGTACGCCGTTTTCCCTGTCAGAGACCGGTTAATTTACGCGTCCCACGGACATCATTACAACCAGCATCAGACCCTTCCGCTGCAGCCGGGAGACCTCATGCTCTGTGGCCACACTCATGTTCCGGCGTGGGAGAGCTTCGGAAACGGAAATATATATCTGAATCCAGGATCTGTTTCTCTTCCGAAAGAAGAGAGTGCGCATAGTTATATGACCTTGGAAGATGGCGCATTCAAATGGATAGATCTTGAAAGCGGAGAAGTGTATCATCAGATCCAAATGGAAAATGTTTAACATAAATATACAGAAACTGTTATGCTTTTTCAAATATAAACAACAATACAAATGATCAGGCGGTCGGGCTAGAACTCCGAATGAATACCCGACCGTTGTGGTGGGTTAATATTACGACTATTGCACCAATTACGCATTTGTGATTAAATATTGTTTTACTAATTTTGATAGCAATGTTAGAATATGAGAAACGAAAGGGAGTCAATTCAAGTGGCGATTATTGATCTTCTGATCGCTTAAATAGCAGATAATTCCGAATATTAATTCGAGAAGACTTCTTTAACCGTATAAACAAGTTTTATTTATCCGTTATTGCTGATAAAACATTATCGCTGACAACAGAAATGAATTTCGAGAGGATGTGAGAACATGAGAATCAATAATGTCAGAAAAAAACGTCGATTTCGAGAGCTGGTGATCCTCCTGCTCTGCATGATTACAGCTGCCGGTTTGATGCCGATGCACGCGAGGGCAGAAACAGAGCAGCAGACCCAATCTGGGGAGACCGTCCGAAAACTCCCCAACCTGGAACAATAACTAATATAGGTATTGCATACATCGCTTTCGCTGACATCCACTCCTTGTTAAAAGAGTT
>SFHC01000023.1 GCA_004555725.1 [Eubacterium] saphenum | reverse complement strand
ACTGAGATTCGCTATTCGTGAAGGTGGAAGAACAGTAGGATCCGGCGTTGTAACGGAGATTATTGAGTAATAGAAGTCAGGAGGAAGGGCAGAGAAGCCTGGAGAACTGATTGACGTAAGGAGCTGTGCTTCCGGCAGAGATGCCGGGAGTATGGCTTCTTTTAAGCTTTTTTAAGAATCAAGTGCAACATCTGTTGTTGAAACAGTACACTCATGTTGATATAATGCAATCGTTAACTTTTTCCAATAAAAGTAAATTGTGTCTGCCGGTCATCTGTAATGCCTGTTGAGCGAATGCTGCTTTCAGCGGGTTCGATGGCTGTGCGTGCATGAATCATATAAGGAGACTGTGTGAATGACAGATCAGCGTAGAAAAAATGCGGATCAGCTGCGGAAGGAAGCTATGGAGCGCCGCCGCGAGATCGATCGGAGAAGAAAGGCGGCGGAAGCACGTGCTCATGAAGCAGAACGCGACCGCGGCGGCGAATCCGGCCGTGGAACGGACAGAAAGAAAACGGCGCAGGACAGTCAGCGCGGCCCGGGTGCCAGAAGCGCCGTGCAGGGGAATGCCGCGAGAAGGAATAACCAGAACGGCTCGGCGAGACGGGAATCGGGAGCTGAACAGCAGCGCAATTATTCAGAAAGAGCGCAGAAACGTGCGCACAGAAAACGCCAGGACCGTTCTCCGCTCTTCTGGATCATCCGGATCTGGTCTCTGGTGTTTGCTGCAGTCCTGGTGTGGACCGGGAAGACGGTGTTTACATTCGGCGTCCTTCCGGGAAAGTGGATGGCCGGAATTCTTGCCGCTGTCGCTGTTGTCGGCGTCCTGCTTTTTATTCCGATGTTTTTCCGGGCATTTAAACGTTCCAGGAGGCTGATCAGCTTTGTCCTGTCGCTTCTGATTGCGTTTACCGGTGTTTATGCTGTCCGGAATATGGACAAGACGACCCAGTTCCTTTCTTCGGTAACGACTGATGTCACAACGCAGACACAAGAGTACTATGTGGTCGTGAATAAGGACAGCGATTATGTAACTGTCACCGATTTAGACGGCAGCGATGTGCTGGCGTATTCCAAGGCGAGCAGCGGCGATGCGGCAGCCAGGAAAAAGCTGGAGAAGAATGCGGATGTCACCTTCCTGTATAAACCGAGCCTGAGTAAAATCGGGAAGAAACTGGAGGATGACAATGAAAGCGCTGCGCTTCTCAGTGCAGGCCACTATGAGGGTATTTCGGAAAAAGATAAATCGTTCAAGGGGAAGACGCGCGTGATTGAAAAAATCAAAGTCCGGGCATCTGCAGACCTGTCTAAAAACGTGTCCGTTACAAACACTCCGTTCAACATCTATCTCAGTGGACTGGACACGGCGGGTACGATCGACACGGTTTCCCGTTCAGATGTTAACATGATTGTAACCGTCAATCCGAGAACGCACACGATCCTGCTGACATCGATCCCGCGTGACTATATCGTCAAGCTGACAGAAAAGGATAATGCAGAAGATAAATTGACGCATACGGGCATTTACGGCATCCAGCAGACGATGGAATCTGTGGAGGATCTGACCGGTCTTGATATGAACTACTACATCAAGGTCAATTATTCTACTGTCAGCCGTGTGATCAACGCCATCGGGGGCGTAGATGTGTATTCCGATCAGGCGTTTGTCACGCACGGGCAGAGATATTTTACATTCAAGAAGGGAAAGAACCATCTGAACGGAGCCAGAGCGCTGGCATTTGCCCGTGAAAGACACGCGTTTGAAGACGGTGATCTGCAGCGGAACCGCGATCAGGCCAAAGTGGTAGAAGCAATGATCAAGAAAGTCAGCAGCAGTAAAACGCTTCTGACCCATTATGCAAGCATCCTGGATTCCTGCAAAAACTACATGCAGATCAACATGTCGCAGCAAGAGATCAGCAGCCTGATTCGCATGCAGCTGAACGGCGGCTACCACTGGACCATCAAGAAGCAGGGGATGGATGGAAAAGGCGAGTTTACACAGTGCTATTCCACCGGAAACTATCAGGTTTATGCAATGCGTCCGGATGAGAAAAGCGTGGAAAAAGCCGTGAATAAGATCATGAGCCTGGAAGAAGCGCGGTAAAACATCAGGAAAAAATCAAATTTGATGTAAAAAACTGGTTGACTTTGACAGGGTAACATTGTATAGTTAATGAGTGACTTTATGAGAAATTATTGCAGAGCTGGAAACCCGGCTCTGAATTTTAGTTAAAAAACGGAGGCCGAGGTAATGAGAGTAAAGGTAACATTGGCATGCACAGAGTGCAAGCAGAGAAACTACAATACGATGAAGAATAAGAAAAACAATCCTGATCGTATGGAACTGAAGAAGTACTGCCCGTTCTGCAAGAAAGAGACAGTTCATAAGGAAACAAAGTAGTTAAGAGGCACAGGAAATGTCGAACAAGAATAAGAATCAAAAACCGAAGCAGGTCACGAAAGAGGAGATCAAGGAAGAGCGTCATAAGGCTGCTGCCCGTGCTACGCGCGAGCGCAACGCACGCAAGAAGAACCCGCATTCCCGCCGTGATTACTGGAGAGGTGTAAGACGTGAGATGGGCAAGGTTGTCTGGCCAACACGCAAGGAACTCGGCAGCTACACAGTAGTCGTAATTGCTACGTGTGCACTTTTCGCGCTGGGATTCTGGCTGATTGATACCGGATGGCTGAGTGCGCTGAAAGCAGCGCTCGGTATTACACTGGGCTAATCGATTGTTCTTGAACACCTGTCAATAAGTCAATAAGAAATAGAAGAAGGTACATCAGATGTCAGACACAGAGATGAAGAATACAGGTAACATCGTCTCCCCGCTTGAGGGTGAGGGTGTCCGCGGCGATGGACAGGCGAAATGGTATGTCGTTCACGTGTATTCCGGACATGAGAATAAGGTGAGGGACAGCCTCCTGAAAATGGTCGAGAACCGAAATCTGCAGGACCTGATCATGGACGTTCGAGTACCGACCGAAAGCGTGGTTGAAGTTAAAGACGGCCAGAGGAAGATCAAAACCAGAAAGATGTTCCCGGGATATGTCATCGTCAAGATGGTCGTCACCAATGAGTCCTGGTACCTTGTGCGGAATACGCAGGGTGTTACCGGATTTGTAGGACATGGATCTGAACCGATTCCACTGTCGCCGGAAGAAGTGGCGCGCATGGGAATCGAGAAGATAGATATCCATCTGGATGTTGAAGTCGGAGATCAGGTACGTGTAATCAACGGGCCGTTCGAGAGTTTCATGGGTGAGATTCTTGAAATCAGTCCGGAGAAGCAGGTCATGACCGTACGCATTTCAATGTTCGGTAGAGATACCCCTGTCGAGCTTGAGTTCGATCAGGTGGAAAAAATACAGTAGGGAAGGAGGAAACGATTTATGGCAAAGAAAATCGAGGGTTACATTAAACTCCAGATTGAAGCCGGAAAGGCGAACCCAGCACCTCCTGTAGGACCTGCATTAGGACAGCACGGAGTCAACATTATGGACTTCTGCAAGCAGTTCAATGCCAAGACTCAGGATCAGCCGGGAATGGTTATTCCTGTAGTAATCACCGTTTACGCAGACAGATCATTCACGTTCATCACCAAGACTCCGCCGGCAGCAGTTCTTCTGAAGAAGGCAGCAGGCATTGATACAGCTTCTGGTGAGCCGAACAAGAATAAGGTTGCTACGGTTACTCTTGAACAGGTTCAGGAGATCGCTAAGACTAAGATGCCGGATCTGAATGCAGCAAGCCTTGAGGCAGCTACATCCATGATCAAGGGTACTGCTCGCAGCATGGGCATCGTAGTAGAAGAATAGTGCATTGTGGGAGAGCTGAAGCATAGACTTCGCTCGTCAGAACCACGAGGAGGAAAAAATGGCTAAGCACGGAAAAAATTACAGAGCGGCTGTCGAGTCCTTCGACAAGTCCAAGCTTTATGATCCGGCTGAGGCAATGAAAATTGTCACAGAGGTAGGTAAGGCAAAATTTGATGAGACCATCGAAGCGCACATTAAGCTGGGTGTAGATGGAAGACACGCTGACCAGCAGGTCAGAGGCGCAATCGTTCTTCCGAACGGAACCGGTAAGGAAGTAAAAGTTCTGGTATTTGCTAAGGGCCCTAAGGCTGAAGAAGCAGAGAAAGCCGGAGCTGACTATGTCGGTGCGGAAGAGCTTGCACAGAAGATCCAGCAGGAAAACTGGTTTGACTTTGACGTTGTAGTTGCAACCCCGGATATGATGGGTGTTGTAGGACGTCTGGGACGTCTGCTCGGACCTAAGGGTCTGATGCCGAACCCGAAGTCCGGTACAGTTACGATGGATCTGGAGAAGGCGCTGGCTGAGATTAAAGCCGGAAAAGTTGAGTACCGTCTGGATAAACAGAACATCGTCCACACAGTAATCGGCAAGAAGTCCTTCGGTCCGGAGAAGCTGCAGCAGAACTTTGATGCTCTGATGGCAGCAATCGTAAAGGCTAAACCGGCATCTGCCAAGGGACAGTACCTCAGAAGTGTTACAGTAACACCAACGATGGGCCCTGGAGTAAAGGTTAATCCGGCTATTCTCGGCTAATCGGGAAGAGCTGTTTTAGCAGCATGCGCTGCAGAAAGAGGCTGACAATGTCAGCATCAGAAGCAGGGCGTGCAGACATAAAATTGAAATTAATCACCTAAGACAGCGGGTGCCTGCATAAGGCTTAATTTCCCGCCGAGGTACGATATATAAACGTATTGGCCTCGCTTAGAGCGGGGCTGTTTTATTGAGTACCACATTCGTGAATCGAACTCGTTTCGGTTACAGAAAGGAGAAGCGATGTCTGAAGAAGCAAAGAAGCAGAAACAGGTCGTCATCGATGAAATCAAGGAGAAACTTGATGGAGCTCAGTCTGCAGTAGTCATCGACTACATGGGAACGACTGTTGCCGAGGCTGATGAGCTCAGAAAGAATCTCCGCGAAGCGGACATCGATTACGGCGTATATAAGAATACGCTGATGAAGAGAGCAATTGAAGGAACGGAGTTTGCTCCTCTCGCTGACTCTCTGAAGGGACCAAGCGCTATTGCGATCAGTAAAACAGACGCAACTGCTCCGGCAAGAGTTCTGAGAGCTTCCATTAAGAAGTTCAACAAGATGGAGTTCAAGGCCGGCGTTGTTGAGGGTCAGTTCTACGATAAGGACGGTATCGAGCAGATTGCCAGCATTCCGTCCAGAGAAGAACTCCTGGCAAAATTCCTGGGAAGCATTCAGAGCCCGGTTGGAAAGTTTGTCAGAACACTGGCTGCTATTGCAGACGCAAAGCAGGAGGGCGGAGACGCTCCGGCAGCAGAGGCTGCTCCGGCAGAGTAATTCATCCGATTATCGGAATATCAGAAAGCATTATAGAGGCGGCCGCGTGAGCTGCGCCGCATAATCATTTAGAAAGGAAACGAAAATGGATAAGGATCAGATCATTGAAGCCATTAAGGGAATGTCCGTACTCGAGCTGAACGAGCTCGTAAAAGCATGCGAAGAAGAGTTTGGTGTATCCGCAGCTGCTCCGGTAGCTGTTGCTGCAGCTGGCGCTGAGGGCGGAGCTGAAGAGCAGACAGAATTCACAGTAGTTCTGAAGGAAGTCGGCGACCAGAAGATCAAGGTTATCAAGGTTGTTCGTGAGATCACAGGACTTGGCCTGAAAGACGCAAAGGCTCTGGTTGACGGAGCTCCTGACAACATCAAGGAAGGCGTTGAGAAGGCTGAGGCTGACGACATCAAGGCTAAACTCGAGGAAGTTGGCGCTACAGTAGAGTTCAAGTAATCGACGACAGTCTGTTACGGAAAACGGCCATGAGGAACTGCCGCTTCAGCTGCAGTTCCTTGTAAATACTGAGAAGCTGACGCGTGATGCAGTGCAGAGACATTGCGGACGCGTCAGCTTTTTTCTGCTTTCCGGAGCCTTCCTTAATTTTACAATATGTGGAAGAAATTGACCGGAGGCCCTTGCAGTTTTGACGGTTCTATTGTATAATATTAGACTGCCATGCGAGTACTAAGAGATAGATTGTAAGGAGTGATAGTAATGCCAAAGCCAATTAAAGTTGGTAGAAAAACACGTATGTCATTCGGAAAAATCAAAGAAGTCTTGCCTATGCCGAACCTGGTGGACATTCAGACGAAGTCCTATGAATGGTTCCTTAAGGAAGGCCTTCAGGAGGTTTTTGAAGACATATCGCCGATCAGCGACTATGCCGGCAAGCTCAGTCTGGACTTCATTGATTACTCTCTGAACGATCCTCCGAAATATGATCAGGAGGAGTGCAAGGAGAGGGATGTTACATATGCAGCTCCGCTGAAAGTCAAGGTTCGTCTCGTAAACAGGGAGACCGGAGAAGTAAAGGAACAGGAAGTGTTCATGGGCGATTTCCCGCTGATGACAGAGCGCGGAACGTTCATTTACAACGGTGCTGAGCGTGTTATCGTTACGCAGCTCGTACGTTCGCCGGGACCGTACTACAGTGTAGAAACGGATAAGTCCAACCAGAAGCTGTATGCTTCTCAGATTATCCCGAACAGAGGTGCCTGGATTGAGTACGATACGGATTCCAACGGAATCATTTACGTCCGTGTAGACCGTACCAGAAAGCAGCCGCTGACGGTTCTGCTCCGTGCACTCGGAATCAGCAGCAATGAAGAGATCCTCAGCATCTTCGGCGCGGATGAGCGTCTGATGAAGACGTTCGAGAAGGACACAACGACGGACACAGAGAGCGCTCTGAAAGAGCTGTATAAGAAACTCCGTCCGGGTGAGCCGCCGACAGTGGAGAGTGCGAGATCCCTGCTGAATTCACTCTTTTACGATTCTAAGAGATACGATCTTTCTAACGTAGGAAGATATAAATATAACAAGAAACTTGGTATTCACGACAGACTGGAAAACGCTGTTTCCGCACAGGATGTAATCGATCCGAACACCGGAGAGATCCTGGTGTCGGCAGGCGAGACCATCTCCAGAGAGATGGCGATGACGATCGAGGATGCCGGCGTTGACTTTGTCATGGTTGTCGGAAAGACAGATGACAGCGTCAAGACCAAGGTCATCGGAAACCGTTTTGTAGATATTAAGAAATATCTGGAAGGCAGAGACATCGACCTGAGCGATATGAAGTTCCAGGAGGATAAGGTTTATTATCCTGTTCTGAAGGAAATCCTGAAAGAGGATCTGGATGATCAGGAACTGAAAAACCGCATCCGCGAGAGAAGAGATGAACTTTCTCCAAAGCATATCATCCTGGCAGATGTCATTGCGTCGGTCAGCTACATTCTGAACTTGAACTACGGAATCGGAGGCATCGACGACATTGACCATTTAGGAAACAGAAGACTGCGTACTGTAGGCGAGCTGCTCCAGAACCAGTTCCGCATCGGACTGGCCAGAATGGAGCGTGTCGTCAGAGAGAGGATGTCGATTCAGGATATCGACGTCACTACTCCGCAGGCGCTGATTAATATTCGTCCGGTAACGGCAGCGATCAAGGAGTTCTTCGGAAGTTCCCAGCTGTCCCAGTTTATGGACCAGAACAATCCGCTGTCTGAGCTGACACACAGAAGAAGACTGTCTGCTCTGGGACCTGGAGGACTGTCCAGAGAGCGTGCCGGACTGGAAGTACGAGACATTCACCATTCTCACTATGGAAGAATGTGCCCGATTGAGACCCCGGAAGGTCCGAACATCGGTCTGATCGGATCTCTGACCATCTATGGAGTGGTCAATAAATACGGATTCATCGAGACGCCGTACCGCATTGTCGATAAAGAAAATGCCCGCGTTACCGATGAGGTCCGCTACGTTACCGCCGATGAAGAAGAGCGTCTGATTATTGCCAACGCGAACGAGCCGCTGGATGATGACGGTTACTTCATCAGCGACGAAGTTGCCGGCCGCGGCGTAGGCGGAGAAATTTCTCTGTTTAAGAAGAACTCTGTCGATATGATGGATGTCTCTCCTAAGCAGGTAGTATCCGTTGCTTCCGCGATGATCCCGTTCCTGGAGAACGACGATGCGAACCGTGCGCTGATGGGCTCCAACATGCAGCGTCAGGCTGTGCCTCTGATGGTTACAGAAGCGCCGTATATCGGAACAGGCATGGAGTATAAGGCGGCAAGAGATTCCGGCGCCGTTATTCTGGCAAAACACTCCGGAACCGTTGAATTTGTCGACGCGGATAATATCGTAATCGCAAGGGATGACGCACAGGGACAGGATGAGTACACCCTGCTGAAGTTCAAGCGTTCCAACCAGGGAGCCTGCATCAACCAGCGCCCGATCGTCAGCCACGGCGAGCATATTGAAGAAGGAGAAGTTATCGCAGATGGTCCTTCCACCAACATGGGAGAGATTTCCCTCGGAAAGAACCTTCTGGTCGGATTCATGACCTGGGAAGGCTACAACTACGAGGACGCGGTAATCCTGAACGAAAAAGTGATTATGAATGACGTTCTGACGTCCATTCATATCGTAGAATATGAGTCTGAAGCCAGAGACACCAAGCTCGGACCGGAAGAGATCACCAGAGATATTCCGAACGTCGGCGATGACGCTCTGAAGGATCTGGATGAAGAAGGAATCATCAGAGTCGGTGCAGAAGTTGACTCTACCGATATTCTGGTCGGAAAGGTAACTCCTAAGGGAGAGAATGACCTGAGCGCAGAAGAGCGTCTGCTCCGCGCAATCTTTGGCGAGAAGGCAAGAGAAGTAAGAGATACCTCCCTGCGTGTGCCGCACGGAGAGCACGGAATCGTCGTACAGGTTCGTGTGTTCACGAGAGCCAACGGCGACGAGCTGCCGCCTGGAGTCACCAAACTGGTCCGCGTATATATCGCGTCCAAGAGAAAGATCCAGGTCGGAGATAAGATGTCCGGACGTCACGGAAACAAGGGTGTCGTTTCCAGAATTCTGCCGGAGGAGGATATGCCGTTCCTGGAAGACGGAACTCCGCTGCAGATCATGCTGAACCCGCTGGGTGTACCGTCCCGAATGAACGTAGGACAGGTCCTGGAGGTTCACCTGGGTCTGGCTGCCAAGAAGCAGGAGTGGTACATTGCGACCCCTGTATTTGACGGAGCCAAGGAAAGCGACATCCGTGAACTCCTCGTTAAGAGCGGGTATCCGGAAAACGGAAAACTGCGTCTTCGCGACGGAAGAACCGGAGAATACTTTGCCAACCCGGTAACGGTCGGATACATGTACATGCTGAAACTGCATCACATGGTTGACGATAAGATCCACGCGAGAAGTACGGGCCCGTACTCCCTGGTAACGCAGCAGCCACTGGGCGGAAAAGCGCAGTTCGGAGGCCAGCGTTTCGGAGAGATGGAGGTCTGGGCGCTGGAAGCATACGGCGCCGCATACACCCTGCAGGAGATTCTGACGGTTAAGTCCGATGATATCGTCGGACGTGTCAAGACTTATGAGGCGATCGTCAAGGGTGAGAACATCCCTGAGCCGGGAATTCCGGAGTCCTTCAAGGTACTGATTAAGGAACTGCAGAGTCTGGCTCTGGACGTCCGCGTTCTGGATGACAACGGTGAGGAAATCGAGCTGAAAGAACAAATCGATGATGATACTCCGAACGGATACGAGAGCGTCATCCGCATGAACTCAAGAGAGAGTGAAGACGGACTGATGAACAGCGGATTCAGCGAGGAGAACACAGGCGCAGATTCTGCGCAGACAGAAGCTCATGCGGATGCAGAAACGTCAGATGACGAGCAGTAGGAAAGGAGAGTACATCTGTGGCTGAAAATAGCGGATACATTGAATCGAACAATTTTGACTCCCTTCAGATCAGACTGGCATCCACGGACAAGATCCTGGAATGGTCTCATGGAGAAGTAACAAAGCCGGAAACAATCAATTACAGAACTCTCAAACCGGAGAAAGACGGTCTTTTCTGCGAAAGAATCTTTGGACCGATTAAAGACTGGGAGTGCCACTGCGGAAAGTACAAGCGCATCCGTTATAAGGGGATCGTTTGCGACCGCTGCGGTGTAGAAGTTACCAAGGCAAAGGTAAGAAGAGAAAGAATGGGACATATCAAGCTGGCAGCGCCAGTGTCCCATATCTGGTATTTCAAGGGAATCCCGTCCAGAATGGGCCTGATCCTGGACATTACGCCGAGAAACCTGGAGCGCGTGCTGTACTTTGCGGCATACGTCGTTCTGGATCCGGGCGATGAGAACCAGACCGGACTCGTAGAGAAGCAGATCATCTCCGAGCAGCAGTACCGCGACCTCAAGGATAACGGCATGCAGTTCCGCGCCGGAATGGGCGCTGAGGCTGTCCGTGAGCTTTTGGAAAAGATCGATCTGGACGACCTGTCTAAGAAGCTGCGCGCAGAGCTGAGCACTGCCTCCGGACAGAAAAAGGTTAAGATCATCAGAAGACTGGAAGTTGTAGAGGCCCTGCGTCTTTCTGGCAACCGTCCGGAGTGGATGGTCATGGAAGTCGTTCCGGTTATTCCGCCTGATCTGCGCCCGATGGTACAGCTCGACGGAGGACGTTTTGCGACTTCTGACCTGAACGATTTGTACAGAAGAGTCATCAACAGAAACAACCGTCTGAAGAGACTGCTGGAGCTGGGCGCTCCTGACATCATCGTCAGAAACGAGAAGAGAATGCTGCAGGAAGCCGTAGACTCTCTGATCGATAACGGCAGAAGAGGAAAGCCGGTCACCGGTCCTGGCGGACGTGCGCTGAAATCTCTGTCCGATCTGCTGAAAGGTAAGCAGGGACGTTTCAGACAGAACCTGCTCGGAAAGCGTGTCGACTATTCCGGACGTTCCGTAATCGTCGTAGGACCTGAGCTGAAGTTCTATCAGTGCGGAGTTCCTAAGACCATGGCGCTGGAACTGTTCAAGCCGTTCATCATGAAAGAGCTCGTCGAGCAGAACTATGCGCACAACATCAAGAATGCCAAGAGAATGGTAGAGAAAGCCCGTCCGGAAGTCTGGGACGTTCTGGAAGGCGTTATTAAGGAGCATCCGGTTATGCTGAACCGTGCCCCGACGCTGCACAGACTGGGAATTCAGGCGTTTGAGCCGGTCCTGGTAGAGGGTAAGGCCATCAAGCTGCATCCGCTGGTCTGCACACCGTTCAACGCAGACTTCGACGGAGACCAGATGGCGATCCACGTCCCTCTGACCGTAGAGGCGCAGGCAGAAGCCAGATTCCTGATGCTGTCCGTAAACAACATCCTGGCTCCTAAGGACGGCTCCCCGATTACCACGCCGACACAGGACATGATCCTTGGCGCGTATTATTTGACCTATCCTGGAGATGCCACCAAGGTCGTCAAAGATGAAGACGGCAAGGAGCACACGGAGTACTCACTCGATGAGTTCAACGATCCGGAAAAGGCAAAGTACAACCGCGACAACGGATTCAGACGTGTTCCTGAAAAGGGCGACGGCAAGGTATTTACGGATCTGAATGAGATGATCATGGCCTTCCAGAACCACGTGGTGGACATTCACGCCAAGGTTAAGGTCAGACTGTATAAGGATGAGAAGGATACGAGAGGCGCGCTGGTTGAGTCCACCGTCGGAAGATTCCTCTACAACCGCGGAATTCCGCAGGATCTGGGATTCATCGACCGCTCCAAGGATCCATACTCCCTTGAGGTTGATTTCCTCTGCGGAAAGAAACAGCTCGGAAAGATCATTGATAAGTGCTTCCATGTACATGAGAACACAGGAACAGTCCTGATGCTGGACTACATCAAGGGCATGGGATATAAATATTCTACGCTGGCTGCGATCACCATCGGTATCGACGACATGAAGATTCCGGATAATAAGTGGGAGATCGTCAATGCGGCGCAGAAAGAAGTTGATAAATATGAGAAGGCGTACAGACGCGGACTCATGTCCAACTCTGAGCGCTGGGACAAGCAGGAAGCCATCTGGAACAAGGCGACCGACGACGTTGCTGACGCGCTGATGGATTCCCTGGCTCCGAGCAACAACCTGAACATCATGGCGACATCCGGTGCGCGAGGCAGTAAGAACCAGATTCGTCAGATCGGCGGAATGCGTGGACTGATGGGAACGGCTACTGGTAAAACCGTAGAAATCCCGATCAAGGCGAACTTCCGTGAAGGTCTGTCCATCCTGGAGTACTTCATTTCCTCCAACGGAGCGAGAAAGGGACTGGCGGACACCGCGCTGCGTACCGCCGACTCCGGATACCTGACCAGACGTCTGGTTGACGTATCCCATAACATGATCGTCCGCGAGCTGGACTGCGGCACCACCGACGGTGTAGTCGTCCGCGCGTTCATCGACGGAAAGGAAGTCCTGGAGACGCTGTACGACCGTATCGCCGGAAGAACAGCCGCTGAGGACATCAAGCACCCGCAGACCGGAGAGATCATCACGCACAGCGGCGATGAGATCACGGATGAGGAAGCGCATGAGATCGAGGATTCCGGAATCAAGGAAGTCAAGATCCGTTCCGTCATGACCTGCAAGAGCAAGAGCGGCGTCTGCGCAAAGTGCTACGGCAGAAACCTGGCAACCAGACACGAGGTAAACATCGGAGAGGCTGTCGGAATTATCGCGGCGCAGTCCATCGGAGAACCGGGTACACAGCTGACCATGAGAACATTCCACTCCGGCGGAGTTGCCGGAAGCGACATCACTCAGGGTCTTCCGAGAGTAGAGGAGCTGTTTGAGGCCCGCAAGCCTAAGGGACTTGCGGAGATCTGCGAAGCAGACGGAGTCGTCCGCGAGATCAATCCGAGAACCGACAACAAGTCCGAGATCATCGTTGACTGTGACGAGCCGGATGAGAAGGGCGAACTCGAGAAGAAATACATCGTTCCTTACGGCGCGAGAATCGTCGTCAAGGTCGGCGACCGTGTACAGGCCGGACACAATCTGACTGCAGGACCTCTGAACCCGCATGATATTTATAAATACTGCGGTGTCGAAGGTGTTTACGATTACCTGCTCCGTGAGTGCCAGCGCGTATACAGAAACCAGGGTGTAGATATCAACGATAAACACATCGAGATCATCGTCAGCCAGATGCTGTCCAAGTACCGCGTCGAGGATCCGGGCGACACCGACCTCCTGCCGGGAAGCATGTACAGCATCGGCGAGATCGAGGAGGCCAATGCCGACGTCGAGCATCCTGCTGAGTATAAGAGAATGCTCCTGGGAATCACCAAGGCTTCCCTGGCGACCAACTCCTTCCTGTCCGCGGCATCTTTCCAGGAGACCACAAGAGTCCTGACCGATGCGGCAATTAAGGGCAAGACCGACCATCTGGAAGGTCTGAAGGAGAACGTCATCATCGGTAAGCTGATCCCGGCAGGAACCGGAATGCGCAGATACCGCGACATTCAGATCGACTACGGAAAGAACACGGATTACATGAATTCCTTCAATAAGAACGGCGACGCCTCTGATAAGGCAGACCGTTCTTCCGAGAAAGGCGACAAAGTTCGTGAGTTCCATGTCGATACGACCTTTGACTCCGTGGCAAGCGGAGAACCGGCAGAAGGTGCAGATACTCCGGAAACAGCAGCCGCTCCGACCGAGCCGGCCGCTGCAGAGACACCGGAGAGCTCCGGCGCTGAGCAGGAGTAATCCGCCGCTGAAATAAGGAGAAACAGCCATCCGTTTTCCCTTCCATATGAATAAACAGACCGCGCAGCAGGCAGTTCGTGGATTTCCATGAGTTGCAGGCTGCGCGTTTTCTTACTTTCGGGGCCAGATTCATCCCCGTTCGACAAAACACATGCGCAAGGAGGAGAACTTAATTTTTGCTAATACTAATAATGGTTGAAATCATACTGACTTCGTACTAGTATTGTATATAGAACGTACGGATTTCCGTACGCGAGCTATTTTTAATAAGATCATCATGAACTGGCCTTCCTCCAGAAACGGCTGAATTTCAGGCAAATTGGGGGGGGGTCGTTCCACATTTTGAACAAGATTCTTTCAATCGGCAGAAATTATAACTGCGCGGGAAGGCAGAACGTGACGCATCGGATTGTTTCAGAAAGGAGAACGTTATGTCTTCAGAAAGACGAACACCGGCAAAGGCACTGCTGTGTCTGGTGCTGGCCCTATCCGTTGCAGTGGTATTTCTGCTGTCTGCTTCCGCGGTGTTTGCGGAGACGAGTACAGGATCAGCACAGAAAATCACAGGTACATTTAATACGTCTGGTATATTCAGAGGCCGTAGGCTGACTGGAACTATGACAATCGACAAGAGCGCGTTTACTTACGATTCGACGAAGAATCAGATTGAATTGAATGTAGATGCCATTGACTTATTCAATGAAGCTGATCAAGAGTATCGGGATAATTATAAGAGTGATCTTTTTGCCAGCTACTATACTCATATTGTCATGTATGGCGAAAACAGCGGTTTCCCGACTTTTACGTATACCGTTCAGTTCCCAGAAGGAGTAACTGTTGATGCTGAGAGTGTAACTCACTCAGCAAGTACTTCAACAATCAGTAATATCACAGTTAAGAATGTAAATGCAAACACCCTTGCCTTTACGTTCTATTTAGGCAGCTGGTGGGACTATGCGGAATTTTTCAGTCATGTTGAAAGCGAACAGAAAGACGGTCAGACACATCCGATTCAGGTAACCATTCCGTTATCCGGCAGTCTGGCAAACGGAACGGTTACGGGAAGCGGATCCTGTCAGCTGTATAAAAACGGAACTCATCCGGTAAAGGATCCAATTGTTAATATTACTTCTCCGAAAACGACATGGACATTTTAACAAAAGGCAGGCGAAATAGTTCAAATGAATAAAATAATAAAGAAAATCGGAGTTCTGGGTCTGTCTGCAGCAATGGCGGCAGCAATGATGCTTCCAGTATTTGCTGCTGATGATAGTAACAATACGGGGGATTCCGCCTCGTCTGTTGATGCAAAGGTTGCAGAGACCATACAGAATGATTACTGGACAGACCTTACAGCATGCACCATGAATGGTCAAGAACTTGCTGTTCCGTCAGATCTGCTGTCTGGCAACCCACGGCAGTTTGATACAAAGGTATCCGAAAAAATTCCCGAAGATTTCAATTCAGAATTGAACCAGTACCGCTTTCATCAGATAAATACAAATGGTATTGATGATAAAGATGCGAATACAATGTTGACATTTGATCCGTACTCAGTGTTCGCATGGTGGGGTCCTGAAGCGAATGCCGGGTATGAAACAGAATGGCAATATATCCAAGCAGTTACAAAGGGTAAAGTACCTGAGATTGCAGATGAGGAGATGAAAAAAAAGCTGGAAACAGTTGTCCCAGATCTGTATAAAGCGTATTGGGGATTAGATCCAGATGCTGGCAGGTATGACCTGCTGAATGAAGGTGAAGTAGCAAACAGGACAAAGACCCTCAAGATATATGGTGATCTCAGCCGCATTGATAAAAATGAAGACGTCTGTGCGCCGGGAGACAAGGATCTTGGATTGAAATTTACAATCAGCGCACCATGGTTTGCACGGTACATGAATACCTGGATTATGGAAGCGATTGGCGCTACTCCGTCTTCTTATCCTTTGATAAAAATGGTTTCGAATACCTACTCAGATGAGGGACTGGTCTTTACGCTGGATATTCCTAAGGGCGTTGATGCCAGCAAAATCACTGCCGATAATATCACTCTTCATGATCCGTCCGGAATTCTTAAGATTAAAAGTGTTACACCCAGCCCGCTTAAAGAGGATGAGCAGACGGAAAATAAACAGGGAAAGCTGGTTGTTAAGGTTGGTATCGACAACGTGCAGTCGCAGCAGTTGAAGGCGTATCGTGAAGATCTGAACAGAGCAGTGAGCACGGACAAAGGATCAGTCAGTATTGACATTAAGGGATTGGACATTGCACAGGATGCGGCAGAAGGCGTAAAGCACATCCGCGGAACAGTGTCCGGATTCAGTGATCTGTCAGTAGAACTGAATCAAGAGGTACCAGAGTTCAAGAATATATATTGGCGCAATCTGTTCTATTTTGCAGGACAGCAGAACAGTGAAGGCGCGGATAAACTGGCAGGAGAAGACAAACCGAAACAGATCTCCTATAGCTTCAAGGTCAGCAAGCCGTCCACACCGGACACGCCGTACGTGCCGTCTACTCCGACGGAGCCGCAGCAGCCGCAGAAGCATGAGGTCACGATCCATGAGGATAACCCGACCACGGATAAGCCGGAGACAACCACCAAGATCACTGTTGACGATCAGGGTAAGGTGGAGAAGCCGGCTCAGGATCCGGTTCGCCCGGGATATACGTTTGACGGATGGTATTCCGATCCGGAGTGCACGATTCCGTTCGACTTCAGCAAGCCGATTACCGGAGACATCCACATTTATGCTAAGTGGAACAAGAACGTAAAGCCGCAGACGGCAAGTAAAGTGACAGGAATTCTGCTGCCGAAGGCCATCGCCAGCGGAAGCAGCCGCCAGACGGTGACCTGGACGCCGCTGACCAATGTGGACGGATACTACGTCTATGAGGCAAACTGCAACACACCGAAGAAGACCTATCACTTCAAGAAGGTGGCTGATGTCAAGGCATCCGCGCCTAGAGTGTATAAGCAGTCCAGACTGAAGAAGGGTGTTGCGTATAAATATTATGTCGCGGCATACCAGATTAAGAACGGAAAGAAGAAGGTTGTAAAGAAGAGCCTGTCCGTTCACTCGATCGCCGGAAACTTCATGAGAAAACGCGTAAGCTACACGAACGTGAAGAAGGTCAGTGTAAATAAGAACGCTGTCACTCTGAAAGTTGGAAAGACTTCCCGCATTCAGCCGTCGGTAAAGGGCGTTTACTCGAACTGCGCGATTCTGCAGAAGGGTCACGCGGCAATGTTCCGTTACGTTTACATCAAAGACGGAAAGAACATCAGCGTTTCCAGCACAGGAATCGTAAAGGCTAAGAAAGCCGGGAAGTGCAATGTTTACGTTCTGGGCACCAACGGCGTCAGAGCCAAGGTTGCCGTAACGGTAAAGTAAAGGCGTTTTTACGCCGCGGAACCGGAAACGGTTCTGCAAGAGATTGAAATAATCAAGAAGGAGATTTTCCACATTCAGCAGGAAGGCGAATGCGGAGAGTCTCCTTTTTTCGTAGTTTCCAAATTTTTCCTTGTGAATTGATTTTTGTCAGTTGCAAAAAGAAAATGCTTGTGATACACTTATGATTGGTTCAGTCTCGATGACTCTGAAGTACGCTTCAGAGTCGCTTTGACTGTCTGGACAGATCAGAGAAATGTAAATTCGCTGTGCGGAGGCGCATGAATCTGTATCCGGTCCCATATACCAAATTACTCAGGAAAGGAGAAAATAATGCCTACAATTAACCAGTTAGTACGTCAGGGCAGACACAGTTCCGTCAAGAAGTCTGGTGCACCGGCTCTCGGTAAGGGAATGAATTCCCTGAAGCGTGAGTTCACAGACAACAACTCACCACAGAAGAGAGGCGTCTGCACGTCAGTAAAGACGGTAACACCTAAGAAGCCGAATTCCGCTCTTAGAAAAGTTGCCAGAGTACGTCTTACGAACGGCATTGAGGTTTCAGCCTACATCCCTGGAATCGGCCACAACCTGCAGGAGCACAGCGTGGTACTGATCAGAGGCGGAAGAGTTAAGGACCTCCCTGGTGTAAGATACCACATCATCAGAGGAACTCTCGATACTGCCGGTGTAGCTGACAGAAACAAGGCTCGTTCCAAGTACGGCGTCAAGAGACCTAAGAAAAAGTAAGAAATCTATTTCGAGTAATCGGGATTGTTGTGCTCGGAATATATAGGCATTATTTGCAATATATTGAGCACCGCGGCGCCGCGTCCGCATAGTCGGGAACCGGTGTCGAGTACCCCCGTAAGACTGGGCAGTCACATTTTTACAGTATTGCCGGGCTGTTCAGAGTAATCCTCTGCGCGGAGCGCATCGTTTCGGGACAAAGGGTGAAGAGAAAAAGTGCAATCGAAGCTGTAATTGTACAGCGGACCTCTTGGGCAGTCGGATTTTGTCCGGGAGAAACGCAGATAAGGGAGGAAGAGAAGTGCCAAGGAAAGGTAAAACACCAAAGCGTGAAGTGCTTCCAGATCCAGTTTACGGCAATGTCGTAGTTTCCAAACTGATCAACAGCATTATGCTGGACGGAAAGAAGAGCACCGCTCAGAAGATCGTTTACGGCGCGTTTGATCAGATTAAGGAGCAGACTGGCGAGGAGCCTTTGGACGTATTTGAGAAGGCTATGAACAACATCATGCCTGTACTTGAAGTTAAGGCTAGAAGAGTCGGCGGTGCGAACTATCAGGTTCCTGTAGAGGTAAGACCTGCAAGAAGACAGACACTGGCTCTGAGATGGCTCACGATGTTCACAAGAGCAAGAGGTGAGAGAACTATGGCAGAGAGACTTGCCAAGGAACTCATCGATGCTTCCAACAACACCGGAGCAACCGTAAAGAGAAAAGAAGATACTCATAAGATGGCAGAGGCAAACAAGGCGTTTGCTCACTTCAGATGGTAGTAGTTTCCTAGTGAAACGCAGAATGGAGGAAAAATGGCTGGTAGAGAATTTCCGTTAGAGAAAACCAGAAACATTGGAATCATGGCTCATATCGATGCCGGAAAGACTACTGTCACAGAGCGTATCCTCTTCTATACAGGTAAAACTCATAAGATCGGAGAAACTCACGATGGAGCTTCTCAGATGGACTGGATGGAAGAAGAGCGTGAGCGTGGAATCACAATCACTTCTGCGGCGACTACTGCTCATTGGAAGGGCAACCGTATCAACATCATCGATACGCCGGGACACGTAGACTTTACTGTAGAGGTTGAGCGTTCCCTGCGTGTACTGGATGGAGCTGTTACGGTTCTGGCTGCCAAGGGTGGTGTAGAGCCGCAGTCTGAGACTGTATGGAGACAGGCTGAGAAGTACAACGTACCAAGAATGGTCTTTGTTAATAAGATGGACGTTCTGGGTGCGGACTTCTACCGCGTCATTGATCAGATTAAGGAAAGACTTCAGGCCAACCCGGTAGCTGTTCAGCTGCCGATCGGCGCTGAGGACAGTTTCCGCGGAATCATCGACCTGATCACCATGAAGGCTGAGATTTATGAGGATAAGCTCGGAACCAAGATCGACGAGGAAGCAATTCCGGACGATATGGTTGACGAGGCTAAGGAATGGCACGACAAGCTGCTGGAGCAGGTTGCTGAGTGTGACGAGGATCTCATGATGAAGTATCTGGAGGGCGAGGAACTGACAGAGAAGGAGATCAAGGACACAATCAGAAAGCAGACTATCGCAAATGAGATGGTTCCTGTAATGTGCGGTTCCGCATATAAAAATAAGGGCGTTCAGCCGCTGCTGGACGGCATCATTGATTACATGCCATCCCCGATCGACGTACCGCCGATTAAGGGTGTGAACCCGGATACCGAGGAAGAGGAAGATAGACCTTCCGATGACAAGGCTCCGTTTGCAGCTCTGGCATTTAAGATCATGACGGACCCTTATGTTGGTAAGCTGGCATTCTTCAGAGTTTACTCCGGTACACTGGAGTCCGGTTCCTACGTTTATAACGCGAACAAGGGCCAGAAGGAAAGAATCGGAAGAATTCTGCAGATGCACGCAAACAAGCGTAATGAGATCGATAAGGTTTACGCCGGTGATATTGCTGCAGCTGTAGGCCTGAAGAATACAACGACCGGTGATACACTGTGTGACGAGAACCATGAGATTCTGCTGGAGTCCATGGAGTTCCCGGATCCGGTTATCGAGATCGCGATCGAGCCGAGAACCAAGGCCGGCCAGGAGAAGATGGGCATCGCGCTGGCAAAGCTGGCAGAAGAGGACCCGACGTTCAGAACATACACGAACGAGGACACTGGTCAGACCATCATCGCAGGAATGGGAGAGCTCCATCTGGAGATCATCGTAGACCGTCTGCTGCGTGAGTTCAAGGTTGAGGCGAATGTCGGAAAGCCGCAGGTTTCCTATAAGGAGACAATCACCAAGGCTGTTGATGTTGATCATAAGTATGCGAAGCAGTCCGGTGGTCATGGTCAGTACGGTCATGTTAAGATCAAGGTTTATCCGAGAGAGCCGGGTGAAGGATACGAGTTCAAGAACTCCATCGTCGGAGGAGCTATTCCTAAGGAATATTTCAACGCGATTCAGGAAGGTATCCAGGAAGCTATGCAGAATGGTCCGGTTGCCGGATATCAGGTTGTCGATGTCGGCGTAGAGCTGTACGACGGATCTTACCATGAAGTCGACTCCTCTGAGATGGCATTTAAGGTTGCCGCATCCATGGCATTCCGCGAGGCTGCTCAGAAGGCAGATCCTGTTCTGCTCGAGCCGATCTTCAAGGTTGAGGTAACTGTTCCTGATGAGTACATGGGAGATGTTATCGGAGACCTGTCCGGAAGAAGAGGCCGCATTGAGGGATCCGAGATGGATAAGGGAGCTGTTGAAATCAGAGCCATGGTACCGCTGTCCGAGATGTTCGGATATGCGACAGATTTGCGTTCCAGAACGCAGGGCCGTGGAACTTACGTCATGCAGTTCGACCACTTTGACAAGCTGCCTGCTTCACTGACAGAGAAAGTCATTAATAAATAATTAAGCCTGATGTATTTTTGCCGCAGTGTATGCAACAACGTGCATATGCTGCGGTTATAAGGAGGATATAGAAATGGCAAAGCAGAAATATGAAAGAACCAAGCCGCATATCAACATCGGAACAATCGGACACGTTGACCACGGCAAGACCACACTGACCGCTGCGAT